>CAWFGA010000016.1:0-413177 GCA_963815225.1 uncultured Flavobacteriaceae bacterium | reverse complement strand
TTTAAGGTGAAGGAGTTGGGAAAACTAGTGCAAAATTCACTGGGAAGTATTTACACTAACTACAAGCCTTTTGAGATATCTGAAGGGCAAAACCTTTCCTTCAATTTTAAGATTTATAATAAAATAGTAGATGTTTTCTTTCCAGAAGTGCGTTTTGACCCCAATACGTTTATAAAAGGAAACATTGTTGCGGACGAAGGTGATTTTAAACTCAATTTTGAATCGCCGAGTATTGCCGCTTTTGGTACTGCTGCGGATAATATAGAAATACGAATTGATAATAAAAACCCATTGTTCAACACCTATATTGCCGTAGGGGAGTTAGATACCCCGTATTATAATTTTAAAGATTTTAATCTCATCAATACCACCTTAAAGGATACGCTATTTTTTAGATCTGAGTTCAAGGGAGGTAGTGATTTTGATGATTCCTACAACTTAAACTTCTACCATACCTTCAATAAGGAAAACAAATCCGTTATAGGCCTTAAGACTTCGGATGTCAATTTTAAGGGAAACAAATGGATTCTGAACAAAGAGGGAGACAGTAAGAACAAGGTGATTTTGAACCGTGCATTGGACAGTATTTCAATACAGGAAATAGTGATGAACAATGAGGAGAAGGAACAAATTACCTTAAAGGGTCAATTGGCAGATTCTACTTATAAAGACCTACAATTGCAGTTTAAAATCGTCTCATTGAACAAGATTACACCCGTCATCGATAGTCTTAAATTGCAAGGGGAGGTCAATGGAACCTTGAACGTGCTCCAAAAAGACGGTATATACCTACCCTCCTCAAATTTGAATATAGCTGGTTTTGGTATCAATGATATCCCCTTGGGAGATTTGGTCATCAATATCATTGGGAATAAAGATTTGACGGAGTTTCAGGTGAATTCCCAAATCTCAAACAACGGATTGGAAAAATTCAGTGTCGTAGGCAAAATAGATAATCGGGAAAAAATACCCAAGGCAGATTTGATTGCTAATTTCAACAACTTTGGGTTGGAACCATTTAGCCCCCTAGGAGAAGGGGTCATAGACAATATACGTGGAGATATTGACGGTAGGGTAAGTATAAAAGGAGACATTGACAACCCCAGTTTTAATGGCCTGCTCACCTTGGATAATGCAGGGATTGCCATTCCTTATTTAAATGTTGATTATAGTTTTGCCCCTCGTTCGCGCGTGCTATTATCTGAGCAAACCTTTGATTTTGAAAATATTGCCTTACAGGATATAGCCAAGGGAACCAAGGCAAATCTTGACGGTACTATTTCGCATCATTATTTTGACAATTGGGTATTGGACCTAAATGTGGATACCAATAACGATCGTTTTTTAATCTTAAACACAGAATTCAAGGAAGGTGAGCTCTATTATGGAACCGGTTATCTTAATGGTACCGGGCGTATTTATGGGCCAACCACAGCATTGAACATCACGGTAGATGGAGAAACGGCCAGGGGTACATCCCTTAAAATACCGTTGAGCGATGTTGCTAGTGTAGGGGATTACTCGTTCATTAATTTTCTTGAAAAGGATGACCGGCAAACGATAGAAAAGCAACGGCAACTAAAGGATTATCAAGGCCTGGAACTTGAATTTAACTTAGATGTAACTCCAGAGGCGGAGGTAGAGATTGTAACCGATACAAAGACCGGAAGCTCTTTAAAGGGTACCGGGGAAGGGATTATATTGATACAGATAAATACCAATGGCAAGTTTGAAATGTATGGGGATTTTGTTGTGGTAACGGGAGAATTCAATTATAAGTTTGGGGGTATTATAGACAAGAAATTTAGGGTAGAGCCCGGCGGCACCATCAATTGGGACCAAAAACCGCTGGAAGCCTTGCTGGATATGGAGGCAGTATACTCCTTAAACGCGAATCCGGCCCCGCTGCTAGATGATCCCGGTTTTACTAGACGTATTCCAACAGATGTGGTCATTCGGTTGACCGGACAGCTTCAAAGTCCGGATATTGATTTTGGCATCGACTTTCCCGGGACCAATTCCATAGTACAATCAGAGTTGGAGTATAGATTGCAAGATCCCACAGTGGAAGAAAAGAATGCCATATTTCTTTTGGCTCAAGGCAGCTTTGTCAATGCCCAGAGCGGCATCAATCAACAAGCTATTACCGGTAATTTGGTACAAAGCGCCTCCGGTATTCTAAATTCTATTTTAAGTGGGAATAACGATAAGTTTAACCTTGGACTTTCTTATGAACAGGGAATTCTGGACCGATCGGCAGATATTGAAACGGATGATCGCATTGGCGTAACGGTATCCACGCAAATATCGGATCGGATTCTCTTTAACGGTCAAGTTGGGGTTCCTGTGGGCGCATCGAGCGAAACTTTGGTTGCGGGGGACTTTGAGATTCAGGTGTTATTAAACGATGAAGGCACATTGAGTGCGAAATTTTTTAGCAGGCAAAGTGAAATCCAGGCTTATCTGTCCGATCAGCAGGGGTCTACGCAGGGGGCAGGTCTCACCTATGAGGTTGATTTCAATAACTTTAGGGAGCTGTTCCATAAAATATTGGCAAAAAAGCCTGTAAAAGTAGAGCCTAAGGCTTTTCAACAGCCGCCTACTGCAGTTATGGGAAATGATAGCCTTATCCGTTTTTACGACAAGCCAAAATCAATAAATCAATAAAGTATTGTGTTTTTAGTGTTAGGATGTACTAAATTTTGGCAAGATTTATTCTAAAATATCACAACTTGGATATTTTCTATGATTTGCTTTAAAATGGGAGGCGCCAAGATTTCTTTATTGAGATTAGTTTTAGTAATTTCGTTGGCTTAAATTTTTCGATGTCGTCAAATATTAAGAAAATAGCAGTGCTGACTTCGGGTGGCGATTCTCCCGGAATGAACGCAGCCATTAGATCAGTTGTTCGTACCTGTGCCTATATGAAAGTAGAGTGCATGGCAATCTACAGAGGCTATCAGGGAATGATCGAAGGCGATTTTAAACCAATGGACGCTAGGAGCGTTAATAATATAATAAACAAGGGCGGTACCATTCTTAAATCTGCCCGCTGTAATGATTTTAGAACGCCAGAGGGTAGAAAGATAGCGCATGAACAATTACTGAAAGCCGGTATAGATGCTTTTGTCGTTATTGGTGGAGACGGTAGTTTTACCGGTGCCATGATTTTTAATAAGGAGTATAATTTCCCGGTTATTGGAATTCCCGGCACAATCGACAATGATATTTTTGGTACCACCTTTACGCTGGGTTTTGATACCGCATTGAATACGGTTGTGGATTGTATAGATAAGATTAGGGATACGGCAAGTTCCCACAATAGGCTTTTCTTCGTGGAAGTAATGGGTAGGGACGTTGGCCACATTGCACTCAATGCAGGAGTTGGCGCCGGAGCGGAGGAAATTTTGATCCCTGAGGAGAACTTAGGGCTTGATCGTTTGTTGGAGTCTTTAAAAAGAAGTAAGGAGTCTGGAAAATCGTCTAGCATCGTTGTGGTTGCCGAAGGCGATAAATCTGGGAAGAACGTTTTTGAACTTAAGGAATATGTAGAGGAGCATTTGCCGATCTATGACGTTCGGGTTTCCGTTTTGGGGCATATGCAGCGCGGTGGCCCGCCATCATGTTATGATCGGGTGCTTGCCAGTAGAATGGGAGTAAAGGCCGTGGAATCGCTTCTAGAAGGGAAAACGAATCTTATGGTTGGTATCCAAGACAACAAATTAACATTGACCCCAATAAACAAGGCCATAAAGGGACATACGAAAATAGACAAGGAACTCATACGGGTTTCTGAAATAATGACAACATAATATTAAACATTAAAAACAGAGAACATGTCAAATTTAAAAATAGGAATTAACGGTTTCGGTAGAATAGGAAGATTGGTATTCAGAACAACGGTAAAACGTGGTGATGTGGATGTAGTCGCCATCAACGATCTTTTGGATGTTGAGCACTTGGCGTATCTGTTAAAATATGATTCGGTGCACGGCGCTTTCGAGGGTACTGTAGATGTTAAGGACGGAAATTTGATTGTTAACGGTAAAACTGTTCGCATAACTGCCGAAAGAGATCCAAAAAATTGTAAGTGGGATGCGGTAGGTGCAACAACTGTTGCTGAATGTACCGGAATCTTTACCACATTGGAAACGGCGCAATATCACATTGATGGTGGTGCCAAGAAAGTAGTAATTTCCGCACCTTCCAAAGACGCCCCTATGTTCGTTATGGGCGTGAACCATAAAGAAGTGAAAGCTTCCGATACTATTGTTTCCAATGCCTCCTGTACAACGAACTGTTTGGCCCCAATGGCTAAGGTGTTGAACGATAAATTTGGTATTGAAGAAGCCTTAATGACAACGGTTCACGCAACAACGGCTACCCAAATGACCGTTGATGGTCCTTCCAAAAAAGATTGGAGAGGAGGTAGAAGTGCGATGTTGAACATAATCCCTGCCTCTACGGGAGCAGCAGTAGCTGTAACGAAGGTGATACCTGCCTTAAAAGGAAAGTTGACGGGAATGGCCTTTAGGGTGCCAACCGCAGATGTCTCTGTGGTAGATTTAACGGTTCGCCTACAAAAGGAAACTTCCTATGAAGAAATAAAAAAAGCGTTTAAGGATGCTTCTGAAGGGGAGCTTAATGGAGTCCTGGGATATACGGAAGAAGCTGTAGTTTCCCAAGATTTCATTGGCGAGACCAATACCAGTGTATTTGATGCAGGAGCTGGGATAGAACTTAACTCCAAGTTCTTTAAGTTGATATGCTGGTATGATAATGAAGCCGGTTTCTCCAATAAGATGGTAGACCTAATACAACATGTAAATTCACTGTAACCAACAATTTGGTTTATTGTGGATAAATCCTGAAAATGAGGCAATTTTTCCTTATTTTCAGGATTATTTTTTAAACGATACCAGTTATGATTCTAATAGTAGACAGCGGGGCAACCAAATCTGATTGGATTGCCTTGGACGATAGTGGGGAACAGCTTTTTTTAACGCAAACCTTGGGTTTAAGCCCTGAGGTGCTAACGAAAGATGTTATTGAGGACCGCTTGGCCAATAATTTTGAGCTTTCCAAAAATCGCGATAAGGTATCCCATCTTTATTTCTATGGTGCGGGTTGTGGAACGGACCGTATGAAAAAATTCTTGAAGGATATTTTTAAAGATTTCTTTCCGAACGCCAAGGCGGAGGTAAAAGAAGATACCTATGCTGCCATTTTTGCAACCACTAAAGTAGGGCATCAAGGAATCGTTTGTATTTTGGGAACAGGTTCTAATTGTAGTTATTACGATGGAAACCAATTGTTCCAAAAAGTAACGTCGCTTGGCTATATTCCTATGGATGATGGAAGCGGTAATTTCTTCGGACGGAAATTGATCCGGGACTATTATTTCCATAAAATGCCTGCAGATCTTGGCCATAAGTTTGCCAAACAGTACGATTTAGAGGCAGATGTGATAAAGGAAAATTTATACAAACAACCCAATCCTAATACCTATTTGGCCACTTTTGCCCGATTCTTGATCGAGAATAAAGAGCATCCATACGCCAAGGGGGTTATTGATAAAGGCTTTCAGCAATTCATAAATAACTATGTAATGCAATTTGAATTGGCCACAAAAGTACCCATCAATTTTGTAGGCAGCATTGCCCATTACTTGCGCGATGAACTCACTACGGTCTTGGAACGAAACGATTTAATTGTTGGTGTTATCCGCCAGCGGCCTATAGAGGGCTTGGTCGAATTTCATAGGGCGAACATGTAGATCTTACTTAACCGCGATCATTGAAATTTCCACATTAACGAATTTTGGCAGGTTTGCCACCTCAACGGTTTCTCTTGCAGGAGCCGTTTCTGCATTAAAGTAGGACCCATATACTTCGTTTACTTCACCAAATTGATTCATGTCGCTAAGAAAAATGGAGGCTTTGACCACATGCTCGAAGGTCATGCCTGCTTCGGTCAAAATCGCTTTTAAATTTTCCATGGACTGCTTGGTTTCCTTTTGGATATCGCCAGATATCAATTCCCCAGTTGATGCGTTCATCGGTATTTGTCCCGATATGTAAAGGGTTCCATTGCTTAAAATAGCTTGATTGTAAGGTCCTATAGGGGCCGGTGCATTTGTAGTATTGATTATCGTTTTCATCTTGTCATCTATTTATTAGGGTAGAAAGTTACTTTAGGTAAAGCTAAATTTTAGTTCTACATGGATATATTGTTTTTCTATCTCGATACCAAAAAGCCATCATTGACACCTACTAATTTCGAATAGGCTGACTTCTATTCTCCCATTTCAAGTCTTTAAGAATTGAGGCATCTATCCCAATAAAAAAGTACCACCGTTTGTATTCCCCAAAAGGCGTCCAATTAAAGCGCATGGAAAAACTCTTTAAATCCCGTTGAAAACGGAGCTGGGTAAGGGTAAAGCCGTTATTCTTAAAATCATACCCGGAAGAACCGCCAACACTCCATCTAGGAGCAATCTCAATATCTCCGGAAAACATTAAAGAATGGCTGCTAAATTCATTTTGTCGTGCAGAATTCGCATAGCTGGCAGAATAGGCCAATCTAAAATTCCAAGGTATTTTAGTGCCGTAAACGGGGTTCTCTACATCCTCATCCTTGTCCTGATCGCGAATGGGGTTCGCGTTAAAATCATCGGCCCTACCAAACAAATCATCATCCCGGCCACCGCTTTGTGCGACATAGTCGAAAGGGTCCTCCTCTTCTTCTTCGTCATCCCGATCCTTTTTACCAAACATATCGCTGCTGATGGCGTAGGAAATATTTGCATTTGCCCTGGTCAACCTAAAAAGACTTCCTCCGTTTTCAATATTCCAAGTGTCGATGCGTCGGCCATTATTGTCTATGGCATACGGGTCAAGACCCGCGGCGAAGTTGATAGACATTTTGTTGTTGAGAATGGTAGTTCCACCGTTGATATTTAGTGGGTTTAGGCGTAAAGAGTCCGACTCAAAATTATATCCCGAAGAAATATTAAAGTTACTTAACAACTGCACTTTTTTTGGTTCCGTTTTGGTAGAATCCCGGTCCCTGACCTTGGCCTCCACTGTATTGGCCAAAGAGAATCCCAAACTGTTCGATTGCCCCAAGGAGGGGGCTCCGTTAAGCGTTCCCTGAAACCTGCTGTATTGTACCACATCCCCGTCACCATCCAAATATTCATCGTAAAACTGGTCAAAGGAGGGTGCGTAGCCATAGCTGATGGAAGGCCGGAACGTATGCCGTATGGCCTGTATTTTTTTGTCTTCCCCAAAATTGAAGGTACCGTATAAGGTCGTTCCTACGCTTGCACTAAAATTATAGGTATTGTACCTGTCAAAACCGTTTATGGTATCCCTAACCACGGTTTCGGTTTCCGTATCAAACCGTTGTTCATACGTTTCCAGTGCCCATACATCCTCATAGTTCCCGCCAACGCTAACGCTAAAAAATTTAGCGACCTTAAAGTTGGTACTTATGGGAATACGATGCCGTGCGCCAACCTTGGCATTATCGAACATTCTTCCCGTCAAAAAATCCTCATCGTTGGTGGTTAGCCTATTTTGGGCGTTTACATCGTATTGAAAATTGATGTTTTGGATAATTCCTTTTTTTATGCCTTCCCTTTTTGCAAAAGGAAAAATACGTTCCATACTTCCTTGAAAAGTAGGTAGGGTCATATTGATGTTATCAGTAATATTCGCAGTTGCATTTGGGGAGGTCAATTGCGAGTGTGTCGCCGTTACGCTCATATTGATGGACGGGTAGGCCGGAAACGTTTTGGAATAGCTGATAGAGGATGATAAGGTATTATTTTGGGTATTGGGCAGGTTTCTTTGTTGCAGGGAATTTCGATAATATTCACTGCTCCCTAAATTAACGGATGCGGAAAATCTGGAATTTGGGCTGGATTTGGGGTCCTGTGAGTGTGAAAATTGAATGTTGTAATTACGGGATAAGCTGTAATCACTAAATCCTTTTTGGCTACGTACCTGATTCTCATAGCGTAAATTGATGTTTCCCCTATATTTATATCTTTTTGTATAGATGGATGCCGTCCTAAAGGCGTAACTTCCATTGGTGTAGAAATCTCCCGAGAGGGTAACGTCAGCATAATCACCAAGGGGAACATAGTACCCCATATCTTGGAGGAAATAGCCCGTATTGGGGTCGTTACCGAAAGAGGGCATTAGCACACCCGCAGTTCGTCCAACGGATAATGGGAAATAAGCAAAGGGCATGGCAATGGGTGTAGGCACATCAGCAATATAGAGGTTACTAAAACCTGCGATTACTTTCTTCTTGGGAACAAATTTTGCTTTCCGTACCCGTATGTAATAGTCTGGATTAATGGTATCCTTAGAAGTGGTTAATTTGCCCTCGCTCAAAAAATAGACGGAGTCATTTTCTTTTTTTGTGATCTCTGCATACACCTTCATGGCATCGCTCCCTAAGGCCCCAGCAGCAGCCTGCTGCTCTGTTCTTGAATTCCATATCAATGCCTTTTGGGTATCGAAGTTAAAACGAATGGAATCTGGAATAACGATGTTGGAACCCTGCTTAAAGTAGGGTAGCTGGCTATAGTTGCCCAATGAATCCCTTATCCTACCGGCATAAACTTCATTTTTGATATAGTCCATGATAATGATGCCTGCCTTCAATTCAGTATCCTGGTAATATATTTCGGCCTCATTGTAGAGGTATATTTTATTATCCTTTTGGCTTAATTTTACGTAGTCCTTTGCCTTGTAGGTTATTTTGTCCAATAGTAAAGGTGGCTTGTTGTTAAGGGAGTCCTGGGCCAAGGAATCTCTTAGGATTGAATCCTGTACCACAGTATTGGGAAATAGGGGAGCTCTGAGCGAATCTTTCTGAATGGGGATATTTAACGATAGTACCTTGTCCTCTTGTGCATGGACCAAAAGGGTACCAATAAAAACCAAGAATAGGAAAAGTAAGTATTGTTTGTTTGATTGCAAGGCTATATATCCTATTTTTGTAACGGTTTGGCAGTCTACCTAGCCAATGTTTAAGATGCCAAACTTACATATATTTTTTGTTCCCCAAGTAGGGTGTTACCATAAATTTAACCATTATAAGGGCTTAGAAATCCCTAAAACTTATGAAAATAAAATCCGTTTGTGCACTAGCTTTTGTTACAATTTCATTACTGCTTCAGTCGTTTTCTGGAGCTATCAATGAAAAAAGCTCAGATGACCCCTTTGTCGTTGTTCTGGATGCCGGTCATGGAGGTCATGATCCCGGAAATTTGGGCAATGGTTATTTGGAAAAAAAAATAGCTTTGAATATAGTATTGAAAGTGGGCGAAATATTGTCCAAAAACAAGGATATCAAGGTAATTTACACGCGTAAGGACGATACGTTCATAGATTTGTACGTACGAGGTGAAGTGGCCAATAAAGCGAATGCGGACCTTTTTGTATCCGTGCATTGCGACTCGCATAATTCTGACGCCCATGGTGCCGGAACCTTTGTTTTGGGATTACACGCCAATAAGCAAAATTTTGAAATTGCCAAGAAAGAGAACTCCGTTATCTACTTGGAGGATAATTATGAAAATAGGTATGCGGATTATGATATCAATTCGCCTGAATCCGTTATCGGTCTCACCATTATGCAAGAAGAGTTTCTAGACCAAAGTGTAGCCTTGGCCACCATGATACAAGAAAATTTTTCCAAGTCACTTAAAAGAACGGACCGTAAGGTAAAGCAAGCGGGTTTTATCGTTTTGCACCAAACTTTTATGCCAAGTGTATTGGTTGAAACCGGTTTTTTGACCAACAAGGATGAAGGGGCCTATCTAAATTCTAGCAAAGGACAGGCAGAAATGGGCAGTGCTATTGCCAAGGCCATTTTAAATTACAAGGAAGGGGTAAAGCCTACGGTAAAAGCGACACAAACAAGTGTAGCAAAAACAACGACTACAGAAGTAGAAAGCGAAATGCCTGCAACAAAAATCCCAGAAAAGCAGATTAAAGAAGAGGAAGTTCCCGAAAAAGTCGCGGCACCTGCGGTCGTGGAAGCTCAGAAAAAGGAAACCGAAAAAAAGGAAGTAGTAACGGTACCAAACGAAGCTATTAGTGAAAAGGAAATAGCATCCTCTATCGTCTTTAAGATTCAGCTCATGGCGAGTAGTAAAAACGTACCTCTTAATGCAGCTAATTTTAATGGACTTTCAAACTTATCCCAAGAACCTTTTAAAGATTTGTACCGGTACATGTACGGGGAAACGAGATCCTACAGGGAAGCTAAAATGATGCAGTCCTTGGCTGCGGACAAAGGATATCCTACAGCATATATTGTGGCCTATAGGCTAGGGGAACGCATCCCTATCAAAGAGGCAATTGCGGAGGTTTCTGAATTAAGGCCTTAAAGTGTAAATTTTATTCCTAATTTTGAAAGTACTAAAAATAGAATCGCTTGAAACTATCCAGAGAATTAAAAACGGGAATTATCGTCATTGGAGGAATCCTCTTGTTTATTATGGGATTCAGCTTTTTAAAGTCGACGCCACTTTTTGATAATAGCAAAACGTTTTATGCAATTTACCCCAATGTAGGTGGATTGCAGTCAGGCACCTCGGTTTCTATTAATGGATTTAATGTAGGTAAGGTCAACGATATAAAATTTTTGGATGATAAGGGAAATTTATTGGTGACGTTTACGGTGGGCAACGATTTTAAGTTTTCCAAGAATAGTATCGTAGAATTATATGATACCGGAATTATAGGGGGAAAGGGCTTACAGATCAAACCTGTTTTTGATGAGGCAGGATTGGCACAATCCGGGGATACATTAAGAACAGAAACGCGACCGGGAATTACGGACTTGGCCCAGCAAAAATTGACACCGTTGGTGCGTAAATTTGAATCCGCTATTTCAGATGCCGATTCCGTTTTGGTGAACGTAAATTCTGTACTGGATACGAAGACCAAAAAAGATTTAAAGGAAGTTATTGGGGGATTAAGCAATTTAATTGCCAGCCTTAATCGCAGCGCGGTTTCCTTGAACAGTGTTTTGGACACTAACCGGGATAAATTGGATAACTCCTTCAAAAATTTTGATGTGCTTACCACTAATTTTGCCAAACTCTCAGATTCCTTAAATGCCGCAGGGCTTGGCCGTACCTTGGCAAGTTTGGAATCAACGATGGTGAGCTTGGACAAGGTGACCCAAAAAATAGAAAATGGTGACGGTACTTTGGGACTTTTGATGACGGATAAAGAACTGTACACCAATTTAAACAACGCGACACTAGAATTGGACCTCCTGTTACAAGACCTACGGCTTAACCCAAAGCGCTATGTTAACGTTTCGGTATTTGGCAAAAAGCAAAAGGAATACACCCTACCGGAAGATGATCCGGCAAAAAATTTAGAAGATTAAATTCATGCAATACCTCCCCAATATTATTTTCTTAGTGCTGCTTGTAGCAGGAATAGGATTTTTTGTACGGAATGTTTCCAAGTTAAAACGAAATATTCTATTAGGTAAAGATGTGGCCGTTTCCGACAATAAATCACAGCGTTGGAAAAATATGGCAAAGATTGCCCTAGGGCAGACAAAAATGGTGGTACGGCCAATAGCGGGCTTTTTGCACATCATCGTTTATGTCGGCTTTATTATCATCAATATAGAAGTTCTTGAAATTGTTTTGGATGGAATTTTTGGCACGCATAGGCTTTTTTCATTTATTGGACCTATTTATGATTATTTGATCGCTTCCTTTGAGGTTTTGGCCCTGCTGGTAATCATTGCCGTTGTTGCATTTTGGTTACGTAGAAACGTAATCCGTTTAAAGCGATTCTTGAGCCCGGAAATGAAGGGGTGGCCAAAGAAAGATGGTAATCTTATTTTGTATATAGAGGTTGTGCTTATGGTCCTTTTCCTTACCATGAATGCTGCCGATTATCAACTGCAGCAAATGGGAGCAGCAAATTACGTTGAAGCCGGTTCTTTCCCAATTAGTAGTCTCATTGCACCTCTATTCGAAAATTTGTCTATCGCAAACCTTATACTTGTCGAGCGTACTGCATGGTGGTTGCACATTGCAGGGATCTTGGCTTTCCTTAATTATTTGTATTATTCCAAGCACCTGCACATCTTACTTGCGTTTCCAAATACCTATTATGGGCGTTTAAAACCCCAAGGGCAGTTTAAGAATTTAGAATCCGTCACCAACGAAGTACGTATGATGATGGATCCGAGTGCCGACCCTTTTGCAGCGCCTGCAGATGATGCGGCAGTACCGGATAAGTTTGGGGCTTCAGACGTTGCCGATTTAAGTTGGGTACAGTTATTGAATGCGTACACCTGCACGGAATGTGGTAGATGTACCAGTGAATGCCCGGCCAACCAGACCGGTAAAAAATTATCGCCCCGTAAAATTATGATGGATACCCGAGACCGTTTGGAAGAAGTAGGGAACATCATGGATAAGAACAACGGGGAGTTCAAGGATGACGGGAAACAACTATTGGACGATTACATAACACGGGAGGAGCTGTGGGCCTGTACCTCCTGTAATGCATGTGTTGAGGCCTGTCCGGTAAGTATAGATCCTTTGTCCATTATCATGGATATGCGACAATATTTGGTCATGGAAAAATCGGCCGCCCCTACAGATTTGAACAATATGATGGGGAACATAGAGAATAACGGGGCACCTTGGCCATTCAACCAAATGGACCGTTTAAATTGGAGTAAAGAATCTTAAAGAATACTATGGCAAGTGAATTAAAAGTGCCTACAATGGCGGAACTTTTTGCGGCAGGGACAACTCCAGAGGTTTTATTTTGGGTGGGTTGTGCCGGTAGTTTTGATGATAGGGCAAAGAAAATAACGAAGGCCTTCGTTAAAATTTTAAATAAAGCCAAGGTTTCCTTTGCGGTTTTGGGTACGGAGGAGAGTTGTACCGGAGACCCGGCCAAACGGGCGGGAAATGAATTTTTGTTTCAGATGCAGGCGGTAACCAATATTGAGGTGCTAAATGCGTATGCGGTAAAAAAAATTGTAACGGCCTGTCCGCACTGTTTTAATACCCTGAAAAATGAATATCCTGGCTTGGGAGGCGATTATGAGGTGGTGCACCATACCCAGTTTTTAAAACAATTGCTTACAGAAGGTCGCATCACCATGGAAGGTGGTATGTTCAAGGGAAAACGGATTACATTTCATGACCCCTGCTATTTGGGCAGGGCGAATGGCGTTTACGAAGCACCTAGGGATTTGATTCGGAAATTAGATGCCGAATTGGTGGAGATGAAAAGCTGCAAACAACGCGGACTCTGTTGTGGAGCAGGTGGGGCGCAGATGTTCAAGGAACCGGAAAAAGGGGATAAAGACGTAAATATTGAACGTACCGAACAGGCATTGGAAACAAGTCCGGAAATTATTGCGGCCGGTTGCCCCTTTTGCAATACCATGATGACCGATGGCGTAAAGAATAAGGATAAGGAAGCTTCAATTGCTGTAATGGATATAGCTGAATTGATCGCATCCGCAGAAGACCTTTAGATAAATCATTTTTTCAATTCGATAAATAAATTAAAGTGCTAGTAGAATTTGACACCTTACCCGAATCGGCGAGAGTCTGGATCTATCAATCAAGCAGATCTCTGTCCGATGACGAATTAACGGAGATACGGCAAGGGTTGGACACCTTTCTTGAAAGCTGGACAGCCCATGGAAATGACTTGAACGCTGGGTACGAAATAAAATATAAACGCTTTATAATTTTAGCTTTAGATCAAAGTGCCCAAGGTGCAACCGGATGTTCTATAGATGCCTCCGTACATTTTATACAGGGGCTGGAAAAAAAGTATGACATCCTTTTACTGGATAAAATGAACGTCTCCTACAAACAGGGTGCATTTGTTGCGTATAAAAGCCTCGTTGATTTTAAGGCTATGGCCAAACAAAAGGCGATTTCAAAAAATACCATTGTTTTTAACAACCTTGTAGCGAATAAGGGTGAATATTTAGAACATTGGGAGGTTCCTGCTTCTGAAAGTTGGCATGCCCGTTTTTTATAGGAACATTCTTTCAAATACCTTTTATTTATTGGGTTTTATCGGTGAAATGCAATAATTTCATTGCATCGTAGTTATCTCATTACACTTCAAATTATGCGCTTCTATTTCGTTGTTTTTTTTAGTTTAATAGGCTCAATTGTGGCAATGGCGCAAAATCCATTACAAACAAGCGATAGCCTTGCCCAGCAGCAATGGGTAGAAGCGAAATACGGACAGATGAGTCTAGATGAAAAACTGGGGCAACTGTTCATGGTAAGTATCGCATCAGACCAGAGTCAAGCGGCTACAGATCAGATTAAGAGTCTTATTACAAAAGAACATTTGGGCGGTGTCATTTTTTCAAAGGGAGGACCGGTTAGACAGGCCAAATTAACAAATGCATTTCAATCCGTTTCCAAAGTTCCATTGTTGATCGGTATGGATGCGGAATGGGGCCTTTCCATGCGCTTGGATTCTACTTATGCCTTTCCTTGGAATATGACCTTAGGAGCGATCCAGGATAGCAGCAACGTTGAGAAAGTGGGGTATCAAATAGGGAAGCATGCCAAAAGGCTAGGGGTCCATATCAATTTTGCGCCAGATTTGGACATTAATACCAACCCTAAGAACCCCATAATTGGAAATCGCTCGTTTGGTGAAAACAGGGATAATGTGGTGCAGAAAGGAATCGCTTTTAGCAAAGGGATGGAACGTGCCGGGGTACTGGCCAACGGCAAACATTTTCCCGGTCATGGGGATACGGCAGTTGATTCGCATCACAACCTCCCGGTCATTCCTTTTTCAAGGGCCCGTTTGGATAGTTTGGAGCTTTATCCTTTTAAAAAAATAATAGCATCTGGGATAAGCAGTATTATGGTTGCCCATTTAGAGGTACCCGCCTTAGAAATCAAGGAAGGGCTACCATCTTCAATTTCTGAGCAAATCATTTCCGGATTACTCCGTGAAGAATTGGGATTTGAGGGATTGATTTTCACCGATGCGTTGAACATGAAAGGGGTATCGACCCAAGGAAAGGACGGAGCCGTTGAAATGGCGGCATTTATGGCGGGTAACGACATGTTGTTAATGCCCGAGGATGTAGCCAGTGCCAAGCAAAAATTGACCAAAGCCTATGAAAACGGTAAATTGACGGAAAAGCGCTTGGCTTACTCCGTTAAAAAAATATTAATGGCGAAGTATAAGGCAGGTCTAAACAATTATGCTCCTGTCGATCTCTCTAATTTATATGAGGAATTGAACAGTTTGGAAAATGATATTGTCTATGAGGAAGCAATGGAAGCGGCCATAACCATTGTAAAAAATAACCTTGACCTTTTGGCAATCAAAAACCTTGAAAATAAGAAAATAGCCTACGTTAAGTTTGGCGATGCCCCCAATGAAGCTTTTATAAAAGGACTTAAAAATTACGCTGATGTTACCGTTGTCAATGCGAACAGCATTGAAGATTTAAAAATTAAGTTGAAACCATTTAATTTGGTAATTATCGGTTTGCATAAAAGTAATGAAAGCCCATGGAAGGGGTATTCATTTTCTAAAAGTGAACTTGGGTGGCTTCAGGAAATAGCGAAGGAACGAACCTCTAACCTAATTTTGTGCGTATTCGCAAAACCCTATGCCTTATCCGATGTTGCTTCTTTTCAAAGTATCGATGCCGTTGTTATGGCGTATCAAAATAGTGCGATTGCGCAGGAAAAAACGGCCGAAGTACTCTTTGGAGCACTGGGAGCAACAGGAAAATTACCGGTTTCCGTCTCGAAGGAGTTTCCCGTTAACACAGGGCTTGAAATCAAATCGTTGAGCAGGCTTGGCTACAGTATTCCGGAGCGCGTAGGTTTAAGCACTGAAGGATTAGGGGCTATTGATGGTCTGGTAAAGGATGGTTTGGATAGTTTGATGTTTCCAGGGGCGCAAATCCTTGTCTCAAGAAAAGGAAAAGTCGTTTATCAAAAAAGCTTTGGTAGGCCTACCTATGGTTCAAGTGAGCTGATTACCAATGACCATGTTTATGATCTTGCCTCCCTTACTAAAATTTTGGCTACACTCCCCATGGTAATGAAAATGGAGGAAGAGGGTAAAATTGAATTAAACAACACCTTTGAAGATTTAGTACCCAATTATTCCAACACGGAAATAAAGAACGTTACCGTACTAAAAGCCCTTTCCCATTACGGACGCTTGCCTGCTTGGATTCCGTTTTATATAAATACATTGGATAAGGACAGAAAGCCTTCAGCTGAATTTTATAGGGCTACCCCAACACTAGGCTTTTCCACCAAGGTTTACGACCAACTTTATCTTGCGGATGCCTATCAGGATTCCATTTACAACAGGATTGGAAGACAGGATTTAAAATCGAACCGGTATCGGTATAGCGATGTGCCTTATTATGTTATGAAGAAGGTCATAGAGGAATCTTACGGCCAATCGTTGGATTTTCTTGCGGATAATTTTTTATACAGCAGAATTGGTGCAAACCACACTGCCTACAACCCCCTTGGGAGGTTCGAACAACAAAAGATTGTACCCACGGAGGAAGATGATTATTATCGATATGGAACGGTACAGGGCTACGTGCATGATATGGGCGCGGCCATGCAAGGTGGTGTGGGCGGGCATGCGGGCCTTTTCAGCAATGCCAACGATATTGCCAAGATCATGCAAATGTATTTGCAGGATGGTTATTATGGGGGGACCAAGTTTTTTGACTCAAGAACGGTGAAGCGGTTTAATACCTGCTATTTCTGCGATCAAAATGTAAGAAGGGGGGTAGGTTTTGATAAGCCTGAATTGGCCCATAGCGGGCCAACCTGTGGCTGTGTTTCCAGAAAAAGTTTTGGGCATAGTGGTTTTACGGGCACATACACCTGGGCAGACCCTGAGGAAGAGATTGTATACGTGTTTCTATCGAATAGGACCTACCCGTCCGCATCCAATACATTATTAGTTAAATCTGCGTTAAGGACAAGAATTCAACAAGCCATTTACGACGCAATTCTAAATTAAAAAGTAGTTTTGTAGTAATGAAAATAGCAATAGTATGTTATCCTACCTTTGGTGGAAGTGGTGTGGTGGCCACAGAGTTGGGGATTGCCTTGGCAAATAGAGGACATGAAGTTCATTTCGTAACCTACAAACAACCGGTTCGTTTAGAGCTTTTGAGTAATCGGATATTTTTTCACGAAGTTCATGTACCGGAATACCCACTTTTTCACTACCAACCGTATGAGTTGGCGCTATCCAGCAAATTGGTAGATACAATTAAGCTACATCATATAGATTTGCTCCACGTACATTATGCCATTCCCCATGCCTATGCAGGATATATGGCGAAAAAAATGTTGGAGGAAGAAGGGATTTATGTGCCCATGATTACAACCTTGCACGGAACGGATATTACCTTAGTGGGTAAACATCCGTTTTATAAGCCTGCAGTAACATTTAGCATCAATCAATCAGATGTAGTTACCTCTGTATCAGAAAGTTTAAAAAAGGGGACCTTGGAAATTTTTGATATTAAAGGTGATATTGAGGTCATCCCGAATTTTATTGATACCAGAAAATATAATCATTCCTTTACCGACTGCCAACGCTCCAATATGGCGAATGAAAATGAGCGTATCGTAACACACATCAGCAATTTTAGAAAAGTGAAACGAATACCCGATGTCATTAAGGTATTCAGTAAAATACAGTTAGAGGTACCCGCGAAACTAATTATGGTAGGCGAGGGGCCTGAGAAGGAGGGTGCAGAACGGTTGTGTGAAGAATTGGGCATCGCCAAAAAGGTTATCTTTTTAGGAAACAGCAATGAAATCGATAAAATTCTTTGTTTTTCGGATCTCTTTCTGTTACCCTCGGAATCTGAAAGCTTTGGACTCGCTGCTTTGGAAGCTATGATCAACAAGGTCCCTGTAATTTCGAGTAATGCTGGCGGTATTCCCGAGGTCAATGTAGACGGTGTAAGTGGCTTTTTGAGTGAAGTAGGTGATATAACGGACATGGCCTCTAAGGCCATTACTATTTTGAAGAACGATGCGGTTCTGGAACGCTTTAAATTGAACGCATTGGAGATGGCCCAAAAATTTGATATTCAAAAAGTACTGCCGCTTTATGAGGAAGTCTATGAAAGGGCATTCAAAAGTCGGTTCAAGAATGCATAAAGCCTTTAGCTTCCTTTTCTTAGTGGTGTTTTTGGTTCTTATTTCATGCAAAGGCATGGATATTTTTGCCATTGATTCTACTCAAAATCTGGAAATGGAACGCATTGTTCAGGAAAACTATAGTGGTTTTGAAAAAGAACAATTGTTGGTAATTAAGAGTCAAGAAGAATTACAGTCATTTTACGGTATCGTAAACCGAACTCGGAAGCCGGGTCTGGAGCTTCCATCCATAGATTTCAATGCGCATATGTTGTTGGTTTGGTGCGGTGGAGCTGAGGGTCAGCCTAATTCAACCTTGGACCTACGCAAGGGAGAGGATTACCTATATGTGCGTAAAATTGACTCCAAAACCGAGGCAAATGAGGAACAACCTATAGTGAGTCCATTTAGTATTTATAAACTTCCTAAAAGTACCCAAAAAATCATATTTCAATAGATTTTTGTCGGTAATTCCTACACGTTTAACTAACCATCGAATTTTGCTGCCATACAAAGTACTTTTTTGTTGGTACACCCAGCTTACTTTAATTTTACAATTTAAAACCCAAATTTACATTTTATGAAAACTGCTAAATACCTAATGATTTTATTGTTCGTTTCAACGGCGAACATCACACTTGCACAAGAAGATTTAGAAATAACGGCGAAGGATAGTATTGTCCAGAGTTCATGGATTTTTGGTGTTGGTTTCAATGCCGTGGATGATTCTGGAAATGTTTTTGATGGCCTTTTTAATGTAGGCGACGAATGGAATATGGTGCCTTTCCCGTCAAGGGTAAGTATAGGGCGTTATTTCAAGAATGGATTGGGTATCGAGGCTATTGGTTCCTACAATAAGTACCAAGAAGGAAACCTCATTGATGGTAATGTGAATCCTTCAGATATTGATTATTTTGGTTTGGATGCCAGGATAACCTATGATTTAAATAAAATAATTGGCCAAACCGGTTGGTTTGATCCCTATGTCGGTATCGGCGCGGGTTATACGGATGCCAATAATTTGGGAAGGGGTACCTATAATGCGGTTGTTGGGTTCAGAACCTGGTTCTCGGACCGTTGGGGCTTAGATTTCAACTCATCGGGTAAATGGGCGATGAGCCAAAGCGATGGCGCTTCAAACCATATCCAACACGCTGCTGGGGTTGTCTATCAGTTTGGTATTGAGAAAGGATTATCAAAAAGGGGAGAAGAAAAATTAGAACTCTTGGCTGCTATCGAAAAAGAAAAACAGCGCCAGCAAGATTCAATCAATGAAGTAAATCGCTTGCGAGACGAGGCTTTATTGGCGGAGCGACTCGAAAGGGAAAGAAATGAAGCTGAATTGGCCGCTGCTGAAAAAGCGAAGTTGGACGCTGAAAATAAAAGAAAGAAAGATATTAGGTCACGTATTGAGCGTTTGGGCTACGTCTATTTCGATTTAAATTCATCCGCATTAGGCAACAAGTCCAAAACAATCCTAGACTCTTTGTTTCTAATCATGGAGGAAATACCTTCTTTGAATTTAAAAATTACGTCCCATACAGATGCTAGGGGTACTTCGAATTATAATGACTGGCTTTCTAAACGACGGGTCGATAAGACGGAAGAATATCTACTAGCAAAGGGGGTGGCCGATGCTAGATTGGAAACCGAGGCTTTTGGGGAACGAAAGTTGTTGAACGAATGCGATGATACAACCTATTGCACGGAAGAGAAGCATGCTGTTAATAGAAGGTCTGAGTTTATTATTACAGATTTCTAAATAAGAAAAACAATAGTTTATTGAGGAGCCTGTCTAATAAATACTTTGTTAGATAGGCTCCATTAGGTTAAAAGGCTTACCTCCTTTTTTGTTAATATTAAGGTAGACTAGAAAGCTATATTAATCCTACAATACGTATTTAACTAAGCAAATGGGAAAATTGGGAATACTGGCAAACTATTTTATCCAACTGTAAAAAAGAAAATTTCCGATGTTGATGTGTTACCCATACTGTCTTTTGTTATTATTTTCCAATAATAGGTCTTTCCAGCACTAACCGGAATACCATTTAATCTACTTTCAATAACATCCGATTGATACAGGGGAGGATCTTCAACTTCTCCAAAAAAAACATCATACCCAACAATATCATCATTAAAATCTTCAGAGCGCCAAGAAAGATTCACCGTAGTACTGGTTTGGGAAATAGCTGCGCCAGAGCTTGGGGATAGGGCAGTGGCAGGCGAAGGAACGGCAGATTCCAGTTCGGGACCAACGTTATAAAAACTCCAAGTTTCACTTATGGTATTTGACGTACCGGTAACGTACCATGAATAGGCAACGTTCCGGTTAAGAAGTATAGAAAGTTCAGTAGTATCACTTTCAAATACTTCCATTTGAAAATTGTCATTATTCCTCAGATGAACCGTATAAGGACCATTTTCATTTTCATCGGCCCATTTAAAGACCAATTTACTTTGGGTATCGGAAACGGTTCTACCTTCTTTAATTTCAGTATTATTTTCAGGAAAAAGCAAATTGATCGATAGGGAAAAATCGGTAGTATTCAAGACATCTAAATCAGGACCACAGGAATATGATAAACATAATAGCATTACAATTAGTAGACGGGTCCTCATGTTCAATTCGTTTAATGGCTCTCTTTATCTTCTTATTTTTCGATCTCAAAATTGCAATACGCGAGCGGTAATCAAACTATAGTTCAACTAGAACCCTTTTGGATTCCAATAGTGAACACACTCCTACACAACACAAAAATAACTATTCTATCCTTAGATGTAGAGCTTTGTATAATGCAATCTTTAAGCTCCCACGAATGGGACGTGATAAATGAAAAAGGGCCTTCAAAATAAAACTATACGTTGAAAAACAAGAGCGACCTACTATTTATAGTAGGCCGCTCTTACGACAAAAGTCATCAATAAACTACTGTTTTAGGAGTGGAATGATTTGTTTGGAATTTCCAGAAATTAGGGTTAAATAATAAACGCCCTTAACCTGTCTACCTACAGTGGATAGTTCCAAATTAATGTCAGTTTTTGATTCTTGGGTTTTAAAATTACCCTGCTCAATCATAACACCTTGCGCATTAGATACGCTATAATCAAACCTACCTGAAGTGCCTTCAGGCAAGCGTAAAGATACCCTTCCATCCGCCAGTATAGGATTTGGGAATGCAACCGCGGTTTTACCGGTCGTTAAACCAACTGTAAAATTAATGCTGGTTTTGGCTATGAGCTGACTACCTCCACCTCCACCAACCAATGCTGTGGCAGTTAAAACATAAGATCCATTTGCAAGGTTTACGGCATTATAGTTACTGCCGATATCTCCGAAAGCGGCAAAAGGCGCGAACCCTTCCACCCTTTGTTCTGTTACGGGACCCGAAAGCTCAAAAAGAACGCTTTCTGTTATAGCGGATACATTGGCCCTTATATTGATTCCTTGGCTCCTTGACCCGCTTAGATTCATTCCGCTAGTTAATGCACCAAGATCAGTATTCGTCTCCGCATCGATTAAATTAAAGCTAATAGAGGAAGGGGAGGGAGCGGGTGTAGGTATAACAGTTCCGGAACCTACTATGATATTTACCATGGCCGAACCTGTTGCACCCTCGTTATCCGTAACAATTACCTTAATTGAATAATTACCTTCAACTGTTCTTTGGAAAGGATGTGAAGTATAATTAGCCCCATCCGTATCAACTAACTCATCATTTACAAATACTTCATATTTGGTAATACTACCGTCACTGTCATTTGCGGTCAAAGCAACAAGGGCAATTTTTCCCACAGGAATTGTTTGTCCTTGTGTGGGTGACAATATCTGTACGGTAGGCGGTACGTTACCGGATGGAGGTGGGGTTGGTGCGCCAACGACTAACTTAACGATAGCAGAATTTGTACTACCGTCGTTGTCGGTCACTGTCGCCTTAATTTCATAGGTCCCAGTCGCTACGTTATCAATTACGTGTGGCGTATAGGAGGCGCCATCAGTATCGACCAAGGTATTATTAACAAAAATCTTGTGCTCCACTATACTACCATCAGAATCAAGTGCCCCGATATTTACAGAAATTGTAGAACCTGGAGTAAAGCTTTGGCCATTGGTAAGGTTTGTAAAACTTACCGAAGGTGGTAGATTAGTTCCAGGAGGCGTTGGATTTGGTGGTGGTGCGGTACCGTTTGTCGCAGAAATATTGAGGCTAGCGGAAGTAGTCGCTCCATCATCATCGGTTACAACAGCTCTAATCGAATAATTTCCGGGTTGAATACTGGATAATACATGTGGCGTATATTCAGCCCCATCGGTATCCACTAAACTGTTGTTTACAAAAATCTCGTATTTTACCACACTTCCATCAGGGTCAGCTGCCGAGAGATTTACGGAAACATCAGATTGTGGAGTAAAACTTTGGCCATTGACCAAATTTGTAAAACTCACGGAGGGTGCTTGGTTGGAAGCAGGTGGATTTGGATTTGGTGGGGGATTCGGAGAAGTACCGGTACCCACGGTTATATTGCGGCTCGTGGAAGCAGTTTTTCCCCCGTTATCGGTGACGACCGCTCTAATCGTATAAGTTCCGGGTTGTATACTTATTAGTTCATAAGGGGTATAGGAAGCACCGTCTGTATCCACCAACGAATTATTTACAAAAACTTCATGCTTAACAATTGATCCATCGGAATCGTTGGCAGCTAAATTAACACTTAAGGAACTTCCGGCTGTAATAGTTTGTCCAGCTGTAGGATTGGTAATAGCCACCGTTGGTGCCACGTTCGTAGAAGGCGTTGGCGGTGTTGTTGGTGGTGGTGTAGGTGTACTACCGGAACAAGATGTGACCGATCTGGATAAACTTTCCGCTTGTGAACTTGAGTAACTGCCCTCTTTATAAAGAACCATTCTATCAATGGTGTGCCCTTTAGATCTTCCCGATATTTGAATAGTATACACCCCCGGGTTGTTAAAGACTGCATAAATTTCATGGGCATCATTATCACTGGTCTTCGTACTCCAGCTCCAATCTATGGTATTTGTATAAGCTTTAAACCAGCCACCAGATGTCGCCCCTTCTGCAACGGGCGATTTTCCTGACCCTCCTGGAAAAACCCTGCTACTTCCGCGTTGGCCATAAAAATTGGAAGCATTTATTTTTAACCAAGTATCATTATGTTCTGTGGTAGGAGGTGCATCCGTAGCGATAATACTGATTTTATTGCGCCAAATAAATTTGTAAGTTCCAGAAGAATTGATTTTTACCTTATAGCTAATAGTAGAATTGCCAGGCGAGGAAAAATAATCTGTTCCTCTATAGGTCAAAGCTGAACTAGCTGAAGCACCGGATGGGGATTCCTTCCGCCAACTTCCAGATACCTTTGATTCCATTTCCAAAATTGCAATACCGTTCCTTTCTTCAAAATCCGCACCATCACATTGGGCATAAATTTGATGAAAGAACATCAGTTGAACACATAAAAAAAAAGTAATTTTCATTTTCATAATACAGTTGTTGTTTAGTGGGGTTCGTAAAAATTTAAAAGTTAAAATAGCGGTATCAACGCTTATCTGGGGGAGTAATAAGAACTAGTTGATCACGACGAAATACTCAATTAATACGATGAAAGTATTCTTTTAGCCTTTCAACTACCAATAAAAAATTAAAAGATCGATGAAATGCACAATCGCTAGCTAAATAGTTGGGGTACTGTAGTTTAATTTATTATTTATGTAAATAAATTCTTACAATTTTTAAGATTGAAAGGAAATAGGATAGGAAAACTTATTGAACTTAGTAAATCAATTTTATTGCAGTGCCGATGTTGAAATTCCCTTAATCTTTTGATTTCCGAATATTATTCCTTTTAAATAATTCCGGTACAAGAGAATGCCACTACGGCACTAATAGAATCTAAACAAAAACATAACGTAACTTAGTATGAGTTTGGAATTTTTGAGACGCTGTATTCTATAACGATTTCAATTTTTATAAAAAGCTCCAGGTGAAGTGAGTTTTTTAATTACAACCAATTGAAGGACACACCACAAGATTTTTTTCTTTTTGGCAAAACGTTATCTCGAAAAAGGATTTTGGGTTAGTTACTGAACGCAAATGCCCTTAGCGCATTACGAATAAAGTTTATAAGAAATAAAGTATACATCGAGTAGTAATTGAAGGCATAAGCAAGTTTATTATTGGCGGGTTTACTGCCAATAATAAAAGTTCGAGGTCACCAAACCTATTTTTTTAATCTCTTAGGAAATGTAGGAAAAATTAAATGCTTTTTTAAAACGGTTGCCTATGTATCTTGGTCTATATCTTGACAGTTTTGAATACACACTTTTTATATGTCCTACAGTTAAAAACTTGGTTTGGTTCACCAAATTCATCATTTTGGACTGCGACATATAGTGATTTTCGCCATTGGCCATACTGTATAGCGCAGCAGCTTTTGGATAGGGCTTTAATTTAAGGTTTTCTTCCAATTCAATTTTCTCATGAAAATAATAAAGGTAGGGTTCTTCAATAATTATTTGTTTGAACAAATTTGCCCTTATAATAATGCAAGTACCACAGCGAACATTAAAATTACTTCTGATCATCCATGCTAATTTGCTTCCTTCTGTATAGAAATAGCCTTTGTCAACATACCATCCGGGGGTGTTGTCTTTAATTCTGGCGTTCACATATTTACTTATACCATTATGGATGCAATCATCAGAGTCCACAACCATGAAATAATCCACTTTAAAGTTTTTAATGGCATATTCATGGGCGCTCTGGATCTTTCTGGCTTTATCCCCTTCCTTTAACTGCCTGTCTTTTTCCCAATCCTCATTGCTAATTTTTGGTACATCAAAATTGACCTGTAAATAATGAATTTGAGGGTGTTCAAACTTATTTTCGGGCAGCTCATGACAAGCCACAACTATTTGAAAGTCCTTGTCTTTTTGCCCGTTGATAGACTTGAGGCTTCGGTCAACCAATTTGCTGAATGCTGTCCAATCAGAAGAGAGTTTTTTACTTTTTACAGGTACTAGGAAACAAATCATGGATTTTATTTTAGTATTAAAACTAGAATTAGAGACTGTACGGAGCCCACTGCATAGTAGTGGTGAAATTATTTTGTTTAATTTAGGGAAAGCTTAAGGAACCTTACTGTTTTTAGGCCAATAAATAGGCTCGTTTGATTATTAAAAACAGGAAGAAAGATTAAATTCCTTAACAGACTAGCAGTTCCTTTTCCTCCTATGCGAGCTTCAATAGGGTAGGCCCTTAACGTTTTCATTTTATCTAGTATAAAGTTCAGTTCTTTTGGGTCTAAATGATATTTGAAGGCCCGTATAAGCAAGGCATAAACAATTGCCTGTTGTTTCGCTTTCAATTTAACTCTTACGCGTGTGTACATTTCATTTGAACGGTCTTGCTGGTCGATCAATGCGTCTAATTCCTCCACAGCCTTCACCATACCTTCAATAAACTCTAGGTTCTTCTTAGGATTTTTAGTGGTTACTATGGAACCCGCAACTTTGATGTATCGATGTGCGGCCAAATTCACCTTTGAAATTCTCTTGGATTTTAAAATTACGTTAGCGGTAAAAACTAAATCTTCATAGGCTCTCATCGTTTCAACAAAACGTATACCCGTGTGCACTAAAAAATTTCTTTTAATTAAGTAACGCCACGCCTGGTTTCTAAAATCCTTTTCAGCTATAAAAGTTAAACCATCTGTTACTAAGATGGATTTTTCTTGAGGTTTTTCGTTCAATGATTCCGTTATCGCCGCTATGGAAGCCTCTTCTAATTCCTTGGTTTCGAATTCCAATATTTCCAAGTTCTTTTGTTCCCCTAGTTTTAATAGATTTTCCAATACATCATTGGCGAGGAGATCATCTGCATCTAAAAAATAGAGAAAATTACCTATTGCTTTATCTATTCCCTTATTTCGTGCAGCACTTGGCCCTTGATTTTTTTGTTTGAGCAAGTGAAGGTTTAGGTGCTCATTTTTGTTCGTATAATTCTGAACAATTTCTCCACCAGAATCCTTGGATCCGTCATCGACAATAATAATTTCGAAATCCTTAAACGGTAATCCTTGACCAGTGATACTTTCCAAGCAGCGTTCAATGTATTTTTCCTTATTATAAAGCGGAATAATTATACTTAATCTCATTGCCTAACTGAAATTGTTTATAAGGTCATTAGTAAAATGTAAAAGATAGATACTATACTGGTATGCGTATTTAAAGGGATTTGGTATCTAGAAAAATATTTATAACAGTTCATTGCCGATTAATCCTTATGCAAATTGGTCATATAAGGCAATACCTACAAATAAACTTGTTTTATGATTGGTTTTATCAGATAAAATACCTTCAGCTAAAACGTCATAATTGTAATAGTGTTCCCTGATTTCAATTGAAACGGTTTATCTAAATCAATCAATTACCATATTATCTTGCTAAATATCCACCATCTACAGGTATTACAGTTCCTGTAATGTAATCACTTGCAGCAGAACATAGAAAGACCGTCAGCCCTTTTAAGTCTTCACCATTACCCCATCTTTTCATAGGTACTCTATTGAAGACTTCTTCGGTTCTTTTTTTGTCATTTATCAAGGCAATATTGAGTTGTGTATCCATGTAACCGGGAGCAATTGCATTTACACAAATACCTTTTGCCGCCCAATCATTTGAAAGTGCCTTTGTTAATTGACCTACCCCTCCTTTTGAAGCGGCATATGCGGGTATGGTGATACCACCCAAAAAGCTCATTAAGGAGGCGATGTTTATAATTTTTCCACCCCCATTTTTTATCATGTCACCACCTATGTACTTGCAATAATAGAAAGTGGCATCAAGATTAACTGCAATTACCTTGCTCCATTCTTCGTCTGGGAAATCCTCGCTTGGATATCTTCTTTGTATACCTGCAGAATTTATAAGGATATCAATTTTTTCACCCAAAATACCTTTGGCAGATTCATAGGATTTCTTGATTTCTTCGATTTTGCTTATGTCTGCCTTTATAGGGGCAACGTTTAAGCCATCATTATTGAATTTTTCGCAGATATCAAAAACCCTATCGTCAAAGTCTATTACCACTGTATGGGCACCGGCTTGTGATATGGCTTCGACCATTGCTTTTCCGAGATCTCCAGCGCCGCCAACAACAATTGCAGTTTTTCCAGCTAAACTAAACGACTCTAATATATTTGATTTCATAATTTTTATTTTATCCCATGAATAATCCTCCGTTGACATCTAGAACAGAACCGGTAGTAAACCCAGCATCATCGCTTGCAAAGTAGCAAGCCGCGGCAGCAACCTCTTTGGGTGTTCCAAATCTTTCCAAAGGAAATCTTTCTTTTAATTTTTTTAAAGCCTCAGGGCTACGAGCCGCAGACATGTCAGATTCTATAGTGCCCGGGGCTATGCAATTTACGGTAATTCTTTTTTTAGCGAGCCTTCGCGCCAAGCCATAGGTTAATGAAATGATTCCTCCCTTAGATGCACTATAGGCTAAGCCATTTTCGAAACCGCCCATTCTACCGGCATTGGATGATAAATTAATTATTCTTGGCGCTGTACTTTTTTCTAAATATTTAATCGCCTTTTGAACGGCGATGAATGTGCCTTTGAGATTAATAGCCATCACCTGGTCCCAATTATCCATAGTCATTTCTTCAATACTTGACATATCCAAAATCCCTGCACTGTTTACTAAAATATCAATCCCACCAAAATGGGAATTGATTTTACTCAATGTTTTTTCAACCGAGAATTCATCAGCGACATCGCATCTAAATCCAATTGCTCTAGATTGGGTATCATCTAAACTTAGAGCAGCTTTTTTTGCGCTATTTTTGGAAACGCTAAGAATGGCTACATTATAACCCAGTTCATAAAATTTTTCTGCAATCGCATAGCCTATATTTCTTGAGCCACCAGTGATAACAGCTGTTTTAGTCTTCATATTTTTCGTGTAATTTTAATTCAATACGTTAATCTTAAAGGTAGTCATCTACTTTAATTGATTCTGGCCAAGTTAATATCATATCTTCTCCAGCAGCATCTGTGATCCTTAGTTTCCTTTTAAATTCGAATAGTTTGGAATTCAATTCTTCAATTGAATCTGCCACTATGTATATACGAGAAAACACTTGCCGCTCAGTTCCTAACCATTCCTTTAAAACGACATCTCCCTCTTTAAATCTATCTAAAACAAAAATGACATTTTTATCAGCCCTTATTTCAGAAATTCCGTCTATAGTATCAATCGTTCCTTCTTTTAAAAGTATCCAAAGCGTACATGCTTTTTTACCCTTGAACGTGTAATCATTTTTTTTAGCGAAATCATCATCTCCAAAAACGCCACTGAAAGAAAAATCAATGAGCATTTTTCTATGGTCAAAACCGTTGATGTGAGCTAAATGAATATGTGGCGCTTCCCCCTGTAATCTGAATCCTGGGTCATAGGCATAGAAAACCCCATCTTCCACGAAGAATTGTAGATTGAGTACGCCATTTTGAATATTTAATTTTTTAAAAAATTCACAGAGTTGAGGATGTATCTTTTCTACAAATAATGCTGTGTTTTTGGAAGGATAAATTGCTCCAATACCTACGGGACTAAAGTCTCCTTGTATTTTGGTTGTTATTCTATCGTAAGTGGCAGAAAGATAAGGGATGCCATTCCTAAATGTATAGTAGGCAGCCATATCATCACAGTCCATATACTTTTCTACGAGGACAACACCTTTTTTGGAGAACTTTAATGCCGTTTTTACAGATTCCTGAAAATCCTTGTCATTTCTACATATTTTCATACCTACACCGCCTCCACTATCCACGGGCTTGATCATTAGCGGGTAATCAATATGCGCTGGTTTCGCAATGCCAGAAGTGTTGTTTAGATAAATCCCCGGAATGTCCTGTATATTGAATTTCTCACAATATTTTTTAAATCCATCCTTACTACAAAAAGCTTCAATAGCTTCTTTGGTAGCATAACTATGCATATTCAGCTTTTCACAAATCTCTCCATAAGGTTTAACTAGAATGTCTGCGACTCCTACTAAAACGGCATCTACTTTAAGGTCTTTTGCTAGCTGAACAATCCTGTCGACATCAAAACCATCTATGTCGTACGTTTCCGATGCATTTTTTTTTGCAGGTGCATCTGGGTTAGGATCAACTACGATGGTATGGATACCCATTGAAACTGCAATATTAACCAAAACTGCCGTTTCAGGATTTCCTCCTAAAAGTATAAGTTTTTTCATAGCTAAAACCTTATCTGTTTTTTTAAATAATTAGTGTAAATATCATGAATTGTCGGTTTCATATATTTTAGTTTTTCTGAAACTTAAAATCACTGTCAAAACCTAGTTGTTTGAGTAGTTTGCTTATCTGTTCTATGTTGGTATTGATGGTTACTATTTTTCGCTCCTCAACACCAACTAGACTCAATTCTTTCTTGATGTCACTATAATAGGTTGGATTTATTGTAGCGATTATCAAATGATCATATGCTAAATCGTTTATCGCACTGATCGGTTTAACATTATTCTTTCCAATTTTTAACTCATGATAATCGATATCTACCCAATTCACAACATTGAAATAGTTGTTTTTAATGTTCGTAGATAAGATATGTTGCCCAAAGGAACCTGAACTATATACCACCACTTTTGAATTGATTTTGAGATTTGAAAAGGGATTAAAAATCATAGAATCCCTTTCATCATAGATCAAGCCTCCAGAACGTACTAGAATTTGGGAATATAAATAGTAGGTAATCTGTTCTTTTACGTTGGTTTCGTCGAGGACATTTAATAGTTTGGAGCGTAAAAAATTCATTAATAAGCCCAATCTGTAATATTCAGTTTTTGGGTCTTCAATAGATTTTACAATAGAATCATGGCGTTGCCTGTAATAGTATAAGGGAATGCTACTTATAGTTATTGTTTTTGCAACCGTTAGGTAGGCATACGTAATCGCCGCATCCTCTCCCATGATTATTTCGTTGGGTACATCGAACAGAATTTTGGTAAGTAATGTTCTCCTAAATAGTTTATTCCAGACATAGGTAGATATTCCATGTTCACAGAAGCGGCCATTATAAATAGCATTGGGGAGTAATTGGGATTTTAGTTCATCTTCATGAAATACACCCGTTAATTTAGGAACAATTGTCTCTATTTTTCCATCAAATTCCCTAAAATGACCTGTTACAACCAGGTCCGAGGAATTTTCATCCATCATTTTATAAAGAATATCCAAGTAATATTTATCGACCCAATCATCGCCATCAACGAAGGAAATATACTTCCCGGTAGCTACTTTTAATCCAGCTTTTCTTGCACTTAATAATCCGCCATTTGTTTTGTGGATTACTTTAATTCTGGAATCTAATTGCGCATATGCATCGCAAATTTTTGCACACTCGTCTGGGCTACCATCATTTACTAAAATGAGCTCAAAGTTTAAAAAAGACTGATTTATTAGGCTATCGATACATTTTGGTAAATATTGCGCTATTCTATAAATAGGGACGATTACACTTATTTCTATAGTATTCAATGTATTCATATTTTAATCACTCTATACCAAATAGCTTCATAGCGGCATATTTAGTTTTGAAACGCGAATTCGTTAAATATAGGTTAGATAAATTAGCAAAACAATTATCGATACGGTTTATAAAAATAGGATTCCAAGCAAGGAAAATTGATTGGAAACTAAATATATTCTCCACCGGTTATTCGTATTAAAGAGCCTGTGGTCATGGCAGATTGATCTGAAATAAAATACATTACCGCTGGTACTGGATCTAAAGTATTTAGCATTCTGCCCATGGGTACAACAGCAGAAGCTTTTGTTTTCAACTCTTCCTCATTCATTCCCGCTTTGGTCCTTAATTCAATTTCACCTTCTGTATTCGTCCAGCCCATGACCAAATAATTTGATCTAATTCCATATTTGGCATAATGATGGGCAATATGATTTGATAGGGTATAAAGTGCATTCTTGGTCAATGCATAGGGTGCTCTATCTATTTCTCCATAATCCATGTGTGCAGAACCAAAGAAAATCAGGGAACCTGAAAAGTGAGAAACCATTGATTTTAAAACATGTTTCACCAAGAAATAGGGGGCCTTTAGGTTCACGTTGAAAACACTGTCATAGGTAGATTCATCGGTCTCTAGAATTGATGCTACCGGTGTAATACCTGCATAAACTATTAAAGCATCTATTTTCTTAAAACGCTCCAGGGTCTGTAAACAAAAGTTTTCAATTTCCTTTGTGCTATTTAAGTCAAGTTGATGAAAATAGAGTTGATCCTTAGCATGTAATTGTTCAATGATTTTATTGCCCTCGCTTGCCTTACGACCACAAAAAGCAACATTGTATCCTTTATCCAAGCAAGACATCAGTAGTTCTTTTCCAACGCCTTTCGTACCTCCTAATATCATTACTGTTTTCATCAATACAATTTTCTTTGTCAGAAACATAACGTTCCCTACACCACAAATATTTGATTTATGGGTTGTTTCTTAAAATGGTCATTTGTAAATTCTAAGCTATAGCACATCCCAAGCTTTTTAGATACTATGATTAAGGCCCTTGGGTTTCACTTCCCATAAAGGTTTCCATCGTGGCATGATTTTCTGCAGAGATATCCGCTCTTTTCAATACCTTTTTTAGGGTCATTAAAATAATCTTAACATCCAAGATAAACGAACGATTTTCCACATACCAAATATCAAATTCAAATTTTTTATTCCAAGAAATCGCATTTCTCCCATTAACTTGTGCCCAACCTGTAATACCGGGTCTCACCTTATGCCGTTTGCGTTGTTCTTTAGAATACCGTGGTAAATAAGCAACAAGTAAGGGGCGTGGACCAATTAAGCTCATATCGCCCTTTAGTACGTTCCATAATTGCGGTAATTCATCCAAAGAACTTTTCCTTACAAAATTTCCAACTTTCGTTATGCGTTCATGATCAGGTAAAAGCTTTCCGTCGGCACCTTTCCTATCGTTCATGGACTTGAATTTAACAATCTTGAATATCTTCTCATCCTTACCAGGTCGCAACTGGTAAAAGAAAGCGCTACCGTTATTTGCAGCAAGAAGCAGTAGCCAAACCACTACGAATAAGGGGCTCAAAACCAATAGGATGATAGTGGCAAATAAAATGTCAAAAATTCGCTTAAAAAACCCGGTATACATACTTTGGAACAAATTGAAATGCTAAAATACACAATTATAAAAGCTAGGTAAAAGTGATTGGATTAAATGCAATGATAATAGACCAAAGCACAAGTGAAGGGCATTGAGCAAATTTTCGAGATCATAAATAAATCCTTTTCAATTTACGTGTATTGGCATGACCTCGTTTTCTATTCGTTTGTACTCGTTTAATAGAGCTTTCCAAACGATGCTTTGTTCAAACTTTTCCGCAATTATAGGTCGTGCTTGATCGGCCATTTTTTTCAACATTTCTGGATGTTCCATGAAAAGCTTCATTGCGTCAAATAAAGCCTTTTTATCTTTGGAGGGGATGATATATCCATTTTTTTGATGTTCTATAATTTCATTGCTCCCATTAATATCGGTTACTAAACAAGGTAGCGCCATAGCCCCGGCCTCCAAAACGACATTTGGAAAACCTTCTCGGTAACTGGGAAATACCAAGGCGTTGGAAATACAGAAAAAAGGTCTAACATCGTCCTGCGGGCCCGCGCAAATAATTCTGGGTTCGTTATTTATTTTTTGCCAGGTAACATTGGGCAACAGGTCTGTTTCACCCTTATAAGATCCTACGAGGAGCAATACAACATTCTCATGTTGACTTAACAAATCGCAAAATGCACCTACCAATTCATTAATGCCTTTATCATTGACCAATCTGCCAATAAAAACAAATACGAAATCATTTTCCCCAATTCCTAAAGATTCCTTTTTTTTGACCAAGCTGTCACCGGTGAACAAAGCACGGTCATAATACTCAAGGTCTTTCCCATTTACATTGCCATTGGCAATTACGTTTAGCGGCTTTTGCGTTACCCTATATTCGATGAGGTCATTCTTAACGCCATTTCCTTCGGGATATATGTGGGTGGCAAACCTACAAATAACTTTATCAAAGAAAAGCAATAGCCTTTTCATAATGCCCGTTTTGGTAGGGAAGATTAGGCCAGTAAACGTATGCGCCCGTACTGGAACCTTGGCTAAATAAGCCGCCATCATTGAAAGCAGACCTGCTTTGGGCGTTATGCTATGCACCATATATGGTTTTTCCTTTCTAAAAACCTTATAAAGCCTGTAGAGCGATACGAGATCTTTTATCGGATTTATGCTGCGGTCAATTTCAACAGCAATGGTTCTAATACCTTCACGTTCTTTTACTTTTTGTAGGAGTGGACCTTGAGAGGCTAGCCCAATAACCTCATAGTGTTGGTTTAAAAACCGTAATTGTCCTTTTAGCAGCCCATACAAAGAGCCCGGAACTGCAGCGGTACGGATTACCTTTTTTTTTGTGATATTTAGGTGAGTTTCTTCCATACAACCGTTACCCTAATATATGTTGGGTATACGCGGCCAGGATTGGCTCCCTGCTAAAATCTTGGATACGCCGCAAGGCATTTTCCCTGCTTGAAGCCAAATAGCCAGGGTTTTCCAGACAATGGGCCAGTCCCTTTTTAAAAAGCTCAAGATTACCAACGGGTGTCAGCACCCCATAATCTGTAATCATTATCTCGTCCACTTTAGGAAGTTTTAATTCCATAATTTCATCGGGGCCAGATTTGCAATTGGTGCTTAGAATGGGGAGCCCACAGGCCATGGCTTCTAACAAAACATTAGGGAAGCCTTCATGGTTAGAGCCAAAAACGAATACATCTGCGGCTTTGAGGTATTGGAATGGGTTGGATTCAAAACCCATTAAGAATACCCTGTCCTCTATACCCAAGGCATTGATTTGTGTTTCCAGATTGTTTCGTAATTCTCCTTCGCCAAAAATGTAGAGCCGGGTCTTTTTAAAAGGAGCTACGGCATCAATTAGTAATTTTTGGTTTTTAACATCTTGTAATCTTCCAAGGCTCACCAAATTAATAAATTCAGCGTTGAAAAAATTTCGAATAGGGCTAATGGAATTGATTTTGTCAAGGTCAATGGGGTTATAAATCACTCTTGTCTTTTTAGGATCTACGCCAAAGTTTTCTTCAAGGTCCTTTGCACTGGCTTTGGCGTTGCTTACAATCAAGTCTGCCTTAGGGTACAACTTATTGACCAAAAAAGTGTTTATTTTACTCTGTACATCATCATACCCATATTGCAAGCTGGGATAATTTCGTTCGCTTACCATTAGTTTATAGTCATGATTCGTAAACCAACGTGCCATAATATTAATATAGCAAGGTCTGGTCAATAGGCTAAAGGAATGGGTAACGCCTTGCTTTTTTATAAAACGGGCATACTTCCAGGCTAACCATGGTAGTTTTAGAAACTTATAAAGACCATGTTCCTTTCCGTGGGATTTTTCCAAATAATGAATTGGAATATTTTTAGGAATTGAATAGGCGAATTCATCTGTCATAAGTACTAAGATAACCGTATGGCCTTTTTTTTGTAAAAAGGGAAGTAAATAAGATACAACACGCTCTGCTCCACCGCCGGACATGGAATAGATGAAGATAGAAATTTTTAAAATTCTTTTGTTCATTTGATTCTAGAAGAGACGCATCAAGCTTATTTGAAGGTTTTAGCGAAATGAAAAAAAATATTGTTTAGTAATAATTATCTATTTCTAAGCCAAGAATTAGGTTCAGATAAATTCAATGTACTATCTTTCATATTTTACAACATTATTTGTGTCCTTGAGATTTTTTGTGATTGTCATAATTTCATTAAAGTATTCACCGAATAGAGGCCCATTAGCCATTTGATGCAAATTAATATCTTGCCCTATCACGTTGTATTCGATCATTTTAATTAGAGATTCGTTAGTGACCGTGAAATCCCAAGAAACAAGTTTGAAATATGGGAGTTTTTTATGCTTTTCTTGTATATTCTCTAATATTTCTTTAAACATTGGTATTTTAAAGCCTTTGAGCCTAGTGCCATTGTCAGAAGTAGAAAATTTTTGACCAAAACTATCATATCCAAAATCATTTAATAAACCTTTTGCATTGATTCCACAACCAATACCACCTAGGGTCATATTATCAGTGAAACAACCTAACCTACCAATTCTAACAACTGATGATAATATTTTTACGTCATTAATTCTCAAATAAGAAATTACCCTAATTGTGTTTATTGATGTTGAGTTAAGATTAGCCAAATCCGGATGTTGTTTAAGCACTTCTTGTATAATAAAATCTTTTTTATAATCATCAAATAATCTTTTGAGGTATTCGATGGGCGTATCTAGACTTGAAATTTCTATTTTTTTTACTCCCGTGCCACCAGCTGTACCTATTGTCGGTTTTATGACAAATTCATTCAATTGTAAGCATTTCTTTGAAGCATCGGAAAGAGATACAAGTTCATCCTCAAAATAAAAATAACCATTGATATTCTTAATAATAGTCTTTGGTAAAAGGGATTTTGGAAAAAAAAAGTCTAACAGATTTTTATCTTCCAAAGCAGGATACATAATTACATTATTCAGTGTATTTTCAATTGTAGTGTAAAATATGGATTCAGGAATAAACTCAACTAATTCTTGTCCATAAATACTTGAATAATAGCGATGCCATTTATGGGAAATAGATTTGAAACCATAATTTGAAAACTTATTTTTAATATTATTCCTATAGTGAAGATCAATTGGTTTGCTTTTATTTTTATTTATTAAAAAAGTTACTTTTTTTGAATAAACAAAATAGGCTCGATATTTTTTAATTAGATAGAAGATTTTATAAAACTCCGTTCTGAATGTCATATGACTTATGGATTAATATTTTGTAAATATATCTTATAATGCTATAGCTTAAATTCTTAATTATATTTGTAATTTCAATTGATTTCCTAAAATTCTGTCCCATTCTCTTGGCAGTATAGGCCTGAAACCTCCATCGTGATGAAAAGTCAATTCCCCAAAAAATAGAACGCCGTCTACATCATACCAATCTACCCTCACATACGCGAAGGCTTTTGCCAAGAGTTCAGATAGCTGTATCATTTCTTTCAAGGTTTGGGGTTTTTCAGGATTACTATTACTGGGATCGGTGTTTTTTCCATTTGCTTTAGGAGAGGACCATTTAAATTTTTCCCTTTCCCAGTTTTTATTGTACCAGTTTCTATGATGCAGGTCCGTTCCTCTGCCCATATCCACACTGATCATTCTAACCTTGCCATTGAAACAATGAACTTTATAGTCATAAGGAATATTCCCATTTTTATCCTCTAATAATTTTTCTACTATAATTCTAGGTTCGATGTTTTTATATTGCCATTCCCTTGAATACTTATAATAATTGGTTCTGAGCCTATTCGAAAGATTTTCTTGAATTTTTTCCCAATTTATATTCTTCTTGTCCCTTACAAAAAATCCGCCACCACTATCATGGTTGGTTTTTATTATGCATGGTATATGGAGTATGTTTTGAGGTACAATTTCACTAGCTTTCAAAGTCGAAAAGTACAGGGGTACTAAGTATTTTTCTCCTATTTTTTCAGCTATGTATTCTCTTACTCTAAATTTATCTGAACATAAAGTATGCAAAGGGGTACGATCATATAACTTTAACCAATTTATCTTTTCATTTAGTGTTTTAGGATTAGCTAAATCAATCCTATACCCCATATGCCAACGAAATTTTAATTTTATTAATTGTCTATCGGTTATTATTGGAAGCAATAATTGATAAAGAAGATTTATAGTTTTATTCATTATTGAATTAATTAAAACTCTTAGTATTTAAAGTTAAAAGAAACTTTGAAAATCCTATTTGGTATTTATTCAATTTTTCACTAAGGATTGAAAAAAGGATTCATATTTAGTAATAATTTTTTCGGCTATATATTCTCTTCTTACATGCCGACTAACTTTTTTAGGGGAAAATTTGTTGATTTGGTGAATATTTTCGTTCAATTTTAATTCAAATTCTTTTTCTGAATTTACGACACTACCGTTTTCTCCATCAATCATAATTTCGTTAATACCTCCAGGCGCATCAAAAACAATAGCTGGGGTGCCAACAGCTAAACTTTCAATCAATGCATTTGGAAAACCCTCAACATGGGAACCTTGAAGATAAAAATGACTAGCACTCAAATAGTCACAAATATTTGTAGTAAATGAAATATGTTCTACTTTATCCTTTAGATTAAGAGTTTCTATAAGTTCTATAATGTTATTTTTTTCGGGACCTTCTCCAATAATCAGATAATTGAAAGGATGATCTATTTTACTTAATGTATTAAGTATTCTATCAAAACCTTTATGCTTCGCTAATCGCCCAACTGTAATGAATTTATACCCCTTTTCTATTGATGGGATTTGGTCCTTAGTGCAAAAATTTTTTGAAATCGGATTGTTAATTACAACAATCTTTTTTTCTTGCGCGCCTTGGTTTTTCACCATGTCAATTTTCATGTCTTCTGATTGGCAAATTATGTATTTTAAACCATTGTATCCTATATTACTTATAAGACTAAAAAGGAAACCCCGTGTTGTTGCCAATCGAGTACTAAACTGAGCTCCCTTAACGTAAGTCTCTCTACCTATAAAATGAATTTTTGGGAATAAATAAGATAGTAAGCCTAATGTAGTATTTAAATGAGAAAGAGAGCTAAAAATAATATTTGGCTTTTCTTTTTTAACTACAAGTAATAGACTGAAAAATGAATTTCTTACTTTGTTCTTATTAAGGTAAATAGTTTTAACGTTTTGGGTATCATAAACGTCATCTTTTTTGAATCCAATTATTAGTAATATTGGCTCAAATATGTTTGTATTTAAATTTTGAGCAATAAATGACATTACTTTCTCTGCGCCACCTGCCGATAAATTAGGTACTACGATTAAAATTTTTATTTTCCTCAAATTTCTCATATTATAAAGGGAAAAGAATAAGTTATATTAATAAGCCTATAGTTTTAGGATGCAAAGAAATCTTAAAATCTAGTTGGTTTGTCTTAGGATTTACTCATTTCTTAACTTTCCCAACTTCGGAAAAGTTATAAAGTCATATTTATTTTATGGTGAACCTCAATCTGGTCTTTAGCATTGTCACTAGAATTTCACGTAAAAATTATAGGTTTAAAAAATTATTTTTGGATTTACAACTTTCAATAATTTCTGCAATGGAGTACCTTATTTTTTATTATCCTAAAAATGTGGAACCACAGAGCAATTTTTTTTAGCTAGGGTTTACTTTATTCTGAAGTGATTTGAATTTATTCATCCATGTTTAATTTTAAAAAATATAAATTAAACGAGTGGGTATAGTCTACTATTCTTTGACATCCATTGTTTTAAAACTAATAGTTTCCAGATAAGAGTAGAATGATTCCAATACCCGTTCATGTGTTCTCGAATCATTTTTTCGACAATTTGGCTTTCTATTCCAGGAATTTCCTTTAAATTTTGCGACGACAGTTCGGATAATACCAAATCTTTTAAGTCTTTCCGGAACCACGTTTCTAAAGGCATGCCAAAGCCTGATTTTGGTCGGTTAAAATATGAGGCCGGCACATGCTCGAATAAAATATCTTTAAGTATGCGTTTTTGATTTCCTGTTTGATATTTAAAGTCTGTAGGAAGTGTCTGGGCCAGTTCTACTATACGATAATCTAAAAAAGGAGAACGAGCTTCTAAGGAGTAGGCCATGGTTGCGCGGTCTACTTTTGTATTAATGTCCCAACTTAAATATGTCTTTAAATCAAAGTCACCGAAACACTCAAGACTACTTTTTTGCAAGTTCATTAGATATTTCAACTCCGGAGCGGTTACTTTATTTTTCTTTTTAGATAACCATGTTGCATTCACGGTAACCATCAGTTCCAAATAAGCCTCACCTATATTTTTTGCTTGCAAAAGATCTTTTATAGCGTGGTATCGGTTATTTTGAAGCAATTGCAGAAATGGCAAGCCTAATTTGCGCATAGCCAAAGGTATATTAAGGGTGCGTTCAATTTTTTCGAGTTTTGAATAGCGCCGATATCCTAAAAAGGCCTCGTCTGCACCGTCACCGGTAAGGGCCACCGTTACGTGAGGTTTGGTGTGTTTGGCCAAGAGCATGGAGGGTATGGCGGAGGCATCGGCAAAGGGTTCATCGTAATAATGGCTAAAGTTTTCGATTAGCCCAATACCTTCATTATAATCACATTCAATGACATGGTGGTCGGTTTGTAGATGGTCTGCGACCTGTTGGGCATAGGCACTTTCGTCAAAGCCCTTTTCGTTGAATTTGACCGAAAAGGTCTTTACCTTCTGTTCAGAATTCTTAGCTGCTAAAGCAGCGATTAAGGATGAATCGACCCCCCCAGATAAAAATACCCCAAGGGGTACATCGGCGATCATGCGGTGTAGCACCGCATCGGTCAAAAGGGCCTCCAATTCGGTTTTGGCCGTTTCGTAGTTCCCTTGGTAGTTCTGGGCCGTAGGATAGGCAATATCCCAATATGCCCATTGGTCAAAAATTTTGGTCTGCAGGTCATAGCTAAAGGCGTGGCCGTCTTCCAGTTTTTTGACCTCGTTAAAAATCGAGGTAGGGTGGGGTATGTTATTCCAGGCCAAGTACTGTTCTATGGCTTTTTGACTAATACTAAGGTGCTCATTGAACAGCTGTATGGAGGAGAGTTGGCTTGAAAATTCAAACCCTTTCGAACCATTATAATAGTAAAAGGGTTTTTGTCCCAAGCGGTCCTTTGCCCCAAATAGGAGTTGTTTTTTAATGTCATAGATTACAAATGCGAACATGCCGTTAAAATGGCTCACACAGTCTTTACCATATTCCAAATAGGCCGCGCAAATAACCTCGGTATCACTGGCGGTATGAAATCCATATCCCTTTTTAGCTAAAGTCGTTCGTAGTTCCTTAAAATTATAGATTTCCCCATTAAAGACCAAATGCACTTGGTTTTGATATGCAAAGGGTTGATTGGAACGCGCATCCAAATCAATGATGGATAAGCGATTATGGCCAAATGTCATGTTGCCTTGTGCAATCTCATACTGTGAAATCCCCATCTGATCTGGCCCTCGAAATTGGGTCCGTTCCAACTTTTTTTGTATTTGTTCTTTGGTATAAGGTAGGGTAGTCCCGTAGATTCCGCACATAGTTATAAATACATCAGTTAAGAGTTAGTTCTTTCTGGTATATGAGACATAACGCAACGAGGGCTTTTGGATTGTATGAATACGCGACTATTTTTGATTTATGCATTTAGTACTTTTTAACGACTGCTTTGACAAGCTCCATCCACTGTAAAGCAATAGCTTCTATTTCGTATTTTTTAGTAGATTCCAAAGCTGCATTTCTAAATTTTTCCTGAAGTTCCGTGGAACGCATCAATTCTTCTATTTTTAAGGCTAAGGCATCCACGTCGCCAACGGGCACTAAAAATCCGTTTATACCGTCCTCAATCAAATCACTGGGTCCATGCGGGCAATTGGTTGAAATGCTTGGTACTCCAAAGTATAAAGATTCCAAAAGCGCATTTGGGAAACCTTCATGTTTAGATGTAAATACGAACATTTGTGCCATTTTGTAGTAATCAGAAACATTTTTTTTAGCCCCTAAAAATTCGACCTTCTCCGCAATGCCCAATTCTTTGGCTAGGATTCTACAATGAGCTAAGTTTGCCCCATCTCCAACAAAAATTAAACGCAAATCAATATTTGGAATTTTTGCGAACGCCCTAATTAAAACATCTTGAGCTTTACCTTTTCTGAATGCGCCTACATTTAAGATTATATTCTCTCTGGCCTTTTCAAAAACCTTGCGTTCCATTTGTAGATTTTCTGAAACCCCGTTGGGAATCACCGCTATTTTATTAGAGTGTAAATTGCTTTCGTAATACCTTTTATTGCCGGATGTTTGAACAACTAATTTCCGGGTATACTTATAACTAAAATTTCGGATAATTTCTTGGGTCTTTGGTAATTTGTTAATATTATGATTAGCCCGTTCACTTACAATACAGGGAATATTAAGTAATTTTGTTGTCCAAATTGCATAAATGTTGGTTTTCATCATAAAACCTAATACAATTGTTGGTTTTAGATGTTTTAAAATATTTTTTAGTCTAACTATTCGAAGGAAAATATTCTTGGAAGATTTAAATATATTGGTTGTCTGCAGTGGCTTCTCTATGCAGTACAACAAACTTACTTTAGAATTTAATTTATAAAAGGGAACGGTTTTTACTAAAGTAATTATAGATACTTCGTGTTCTTCAGCCCAAAAATTTGCAAGGCCGGTAACTGCACGTTCGGCCCCACCTGCTCCCAAACTATGTATTAAAAAGGCTATTTTCATTTTGCTAATTATTCAAAGAATTCACTAAATCTTTCATTTAAAAACTTTTTTGTAGTAATAAATCGTCTGTTGGCGGTGATTTTGAAAAAATGTGATATTGTAGCCACATTGAGAAAAAAAGAAGGTATCCGTTTGTCCAGTAACTGTGATTAGTGGCCATGAAAAGACAGAGTGCAGTTGTCATGAAAAAAAGATATGGAAGCTTGAGAAAAATTGACCAAGATTTTTTTAACATCAGGCTATATAAAAGAAGCATTACAAGTAAGGTGAGTATTCCTCCTTCACCCCAGGTTTTGATGTATGCATTGTGGGGTCCCACAGGAGATACTTTTGCACCTCCTGCAAACGCGTCGTAACCATGTCCTAAAATGGGTTTAGAAAATAATGCAGTATAATAAATAGCCCAGGTCGATGTACGGCTGTCCTCTTGTAATTCACTTGTATCATTGGACTGCCCCTCCATTATTTTACTCATGGCTTCCAATCTAGGATTAGATGTAGGAAGAAAAGAATTATAGGTTATTAGAGAAATTAATAGACCAAAACCAACAACTAAAATGCGTAAATTTTTCAGGGATAAACGAATAGATACGAGGTTCATAAAAAGCCAAATTACAATAAAGGTTCTAGAAAAAGTTAAGAAACCTATTGCTGTAAAGCTTAAGTGTCCTAGTAACTTCAATCTTTTGTCCAAGCCATAGGACAATGCATATCCCATTATACATATAAAACCTAAGGCATTTGGATTCACATAAAAACCGCTATAGCGACCTATATCTCTTAGTGGATTGTAAAAAACAAATATTTGGAGAAAGACTGAATAAGCCCCACATAGCAAAACGAAATACAATTCTTTTATTGTCGTATCTCTTACTACTATCCACCCACCCAATACAATAATAAAGAATTTAATTATTTCGATAAAATAAGTGGAATTGTCGGAAATATATGTAGAATCTACTAACGTTCCGATACTAAAGTAAAGACATCCCAATATCAACATCCAAATATTGAAGGACCATTGTTTTGCTAAAACAAAATAGAGCAGTATTAGTCCAAATGAAAGATAGCTAAGTAAACTTGATAAGGAGTCGTTAATATTAACCAAAACCCAACTAGGAAAATTGAGCATGATTAGAAATAAAATACAAAAACGAATGGCTTTCAAAAGCATTTAACGATTGTGTAAAAATTGAGCTCTAGAAATTATAAAAATAGCCCTTGTGAATATACTAATTTCGATTATCATGAATGGATTTGGTTCGATAAGTCTAATTCTGCTCCCAATTTCAAATCCCATTGTATTGGATTGAAAGGTTGGCATCCACCGATGTGATGAAAAGTTAATTCTCCAAAATAGAGGTGATTATCTAGAATATACCAATCGACCCTCAGGTAAGGTATTCCGTCAACCAATCTTTCTGATAGACTAATCATTTCCTGAAGCTTTGGTGGTTTACTTATTAAAGATTTTGAATTGTTTGAACCGTCTTTAAATTTCGATGACCATTGAAATGGTTCTTTCACCCATTCATTATTGTAATAATGGCGATACTGGTTTTCAGAATCTCTATTCACATCTACATTTATCATTCTTACTTTTCCATTAAAACAATGAACTTTGTAATCTGAAGGAATATTCCCGTGTTTGTCGGTCAAAAGTTTCTCTACTACAATTCTAGGTTCAATATTTTTATATTGTCGTTCACGACCAACCCAATAAAAATTTTCTAATAAGTTAGCACGTAAATTGGTTTGTATTTTATTCCAATTATGGGATGCATGTTTATCTCGAATAACGATTCCTCCAGAACTATCGTGGTTAGTTTTGATGATAAAAGGAATATTAGGTAAGTTTTCTGGAATTATGTCTTTCGGGTTTTGTGTCGTAAACAATAGAGGAATCAAGTATTGTTCCCCAATAGTTTCTGCTACATAATCTCTAACGGCGTATTTATCAGCAAATTGAGTAGCCTTTGGATGCCAATAGTTCAAATTTAACCAATTGATTTTTTCATTTAGGGTTTGCGGATTATCTAAATCCAGTTCGTATCCAAAAGCCTTTTTGAATTTATGCTTTAAAAAGGCTTTAGGTGATAAAAACTTTTTAAGGAGGAAGAACTGATATAACCTAACAAAGGGCTTCAACACATGAAAGCCAAACTCTGAACTTCGATAAATGGATTTGAATTTTTCTTTCATTGTTTTCGACCAAAAAATTATTTCTTACAAAATTGAATTAAATTTTTAAATGTTAATAGAAAAAGACGTTCAAAGGAACGTCTTTTTCTATTAACCGGAAAAATTATAAAAGTTACTGTAACAAAGAAAATAAAAAGGTCTCCAAATTGGTGTAACCATCGCCGTCTTCGTCTTGCTCTGCTTTTTTGGACAAATCTCCAAAAACACCTAATTCCCACGCATCTGCCATACCATCTTGATCGATATCATAATTCTCTGGCCTTAGCTTCCTTTCTTTAGAAGGTACAATTAGCGAGCTAACCCTACCTGTATTGTTTACATATTCCATTATTGCCTGCTGATCCATTTCATCTTGATGTAAACTATTTCCAGGTAGTTGGCCCCCTAATACCCTGCTTTCTATTCCTGTTTGACTAGTTTCCCAGGATGAAACAAAACTATTAGTTATAACTCTATTTTTCTTCCCGTAAACCTCTACTTCACCATTGTAAAGAAGTTTATCTTGGGGATTCAATAAATAATTACTTTCTACATAAAAACTACCGTCCGCGGCTGAAGCGTCGGGATTGTTGTAACTATTTGGACTCCAAGTTATACTTGAGTTAGCGGGGGGCGAGGAGGGAAAAGCTTTATATATATTCCCTAGAACGTCCAAAATATTACCAAACGTCATAAACATACCTTCCCTATGTCCATATATTATGTTATTTATCCATTCCGAAGTTTCGTTTTCTCGCCCATATCCGATTAGAATATTTCTATCACTTGTATGACTTAGATAGTTACCTAAAAATGAAAAATTATAATTGATGCTTCCAAAAAGAAAATTGTAAGTAGTTTCTGAATTGGTGAGCATACAATTTTGTATTGTAACATTTGATGCGCCCTTAGCTGAAAAATTTTCATCACTTCCGTGACTTATACTGACGTGATCCAGTATAATATTATTCATACCACTATCATTTCTAAGTCTTATAGCATCATTATCAGTCCTATTATTATTATTTTCCCTTACCGATATATAACGGATAATTATATTGCTGCCGGAAATATTTATTGTACCTCCATAGCTTGAATCTGAAATATTATCACCTCGTATTGTAATGCCTGGGAAAGGTGCAGTTTCTCCTGCAATTGTTAAATCACCATTAGAAGAACCAATATTAAGTTGCATACTAGTCAGAAAAATATCCCCACCAACATCAAAAACTACAGTTCTAGGCCCTTTTTGTTCTAAGGCTTCTCTTAAACTTCCAGTTCCACTATCGTTTAGGTTCGTTACATGAATAACCTTACCGCCCCTACCACCAGTTGTAAATTTCCCAAAACCTTCAGCACCAGGAAAGGCTAAGAGCTCTCCCATTTCGGCCGATGAGATAGTTACGGTTGCTACTTGTCTTGAAATCTCATTTTCAGATGTAGTCACTTCTGCCTCGTAGGTAAAGGTATCTTCTTCCGGTGTAGAGTTTTCCTCTGGAGCTGTAGTAATGGTCTGCGGGCTATAGGTTAAGGTATTATTTTCATTGATTGTGACTGCTCCATTATTTGGTGCCGAAGTGGATACTATCGTTACCTGGGAATCAGGATCAAAATTGTCGTTGTTTAAAACATCCATTAAAATAGAATTCTGACCGGGGGCAATAAAGAAGCGGTCATCTACTAATAAGGCGATACTTTCGATGTCGTTATCTTCTGCAATAACATAGTCAGATAACAAATCAGCATCTTTGGAACAGGATAAGAACAAATTATAGATTAAACAAAATAACAATAATTTAGTAAATGTGGGGCGGGGTACTGTCATAAGTAGGTAAATTTGTAGGTTCAAAAGTTTTTCTTATTTGGTATGCAATAATAAGTAATAGCTTCAGCAGTCTGTTGAAAAGGATTGTTTTTTCGATAAACTGCACAAAATTTAGCATTTATTATGAAATAAATTAATAATAAATTAGATTGTAAATAATTTACATTTATATACATCATACTTATTTCTGATACTATTTTAAACTTGGACTTACGGCGATAATTGTTATTTAGATTCTCAAAAAGTTGTATTTAACATTTCATTAAGAAAATAATCGACGAATAGCATTATCTCATAATGTTTTTAAGTTTTAGATAAGAAATAATTGTGGTAGATATTTACCTGATTTAGAGGGTTTTTCTAATTTAAATAATCAGAGAGTTTGGTTTCTATAGTTTCGAAAGCATAGTTTACTTTAGTTTCTTGAAAGTAGAGTACCTTGGATTATTACTCTATAGATATATTAGGAGTTTATATGCCAATTTAAGGGTTGGCAAACTTCGTTTTCAAATAACAATTTATTGTTCTTATTAGTAGTGTTTATTCGTTACTGTATTGACACATTAAGTCGATTATCTATTTGTTCAAGTGCCCACTCGGAAATCTCGTGTTTAGTATGTGTCGTGTCAGAAAGTATTTCAAAGCTACCACTCTGGTTTTTGTTTACTCGTTTAGATACAATCGCTTCATATTGCAAATAACTGTCACCTCCATAACAGCAAGGATCATATTTATTCAGAATTTGGGTTTGTGAACGATTATTACCTGTTGCCCCTAGAACATAAAGGTCTAAATAATTAACTTGCTTATATAGTTCTGGAAAAGTCTGTTCGAAATCTCCATAATTTTTCAAATTATCCTGATATCGAACAAACATTGGATAACTACCTGCAACAGGAAAACTATGATTAATTCTTTCATCTACAGCAGCGGCAATGGTAGTAGTCCATCCACCACCACTTACACCCACCATACTAATATCTCTATAGTTTTTACTCTCAGCATAGTTTAGCATCGTAATAACTGGACCTATAAAATATTGTAAGGGTTGATCTAAATATTTAAATTCTTCATGATTTAATAATTTAATTTTTCCTAATCTGGGAATTTCTATTATAGGACTGTTATTGAATCCTTTAAGTGGCATGGAAAATGAAAATACTGTATAACCTTTTTTCAAAAAAAAGGCTATTGTTCTTTTTCCTCGAAGGAAACTACCTCCGTGACCTTGATGGTATATTATCAATCTATTATTATACTCTTTAGGATGAAAAATATAGCCAATAGACTTAATTCGGTTTTTTTGGGTAATTATAAATTGTTCAATTCTTTCCAAATTGGAAATGTCCATAAAGGTTTTGTCCTTTTTGGGGATTATAGTATCATGTTTTAGTTTATTTAATTCTTGCTGTCCAAACAGAATATGTCTTAAATTATTTCGCAAAGAATCAATAGTCATGGGTGTTATTGATATAAACTGATCAATTTCATTTTCATCGTATACTAGATGTTCACGAATACTCTCTGGTTGATATTCCGTCTTATCCTGTAGACTTTTTAGCAAACTATAAGGGAATAATTCGTATTTACCTATTAAAACACCGTATATCAAAGAAATAAAAGCGATGAGCATAATAAAAAAAAATTGAATCATTCTTTTTTTCATCATTTCAGAATTAAGATTTTAAAACCATTAGAATAGTTTGTTAAAAATTTTAAAAGGTAATACCCAAATAAAAATCACCCAAAGCATAAATAATTTAAATCCTGAAAATTTTAGATTTTTATCCTTGTAAATAAAAGAAGCCTTGACGTATTCAAAGGCTTGATTTCTGTAATATCGATATTTTAAGGTTTCGGAGATAGTTGTTTTCTGTAAGGATAAAAAGACTCCATAATAGCTTCTTTTAGCTATTTTCAATTTCGTCTTGCTCTGGTGGATTATACCATCTGATGTATACCAATATGTACGGTGTATTATATTCACACATAAAAAGTCATAATCTTTGTTTATTATGTTCCAAGTAACTCCTGGTCCAATATGAGAATTTTCGTTTGTATACATTTTGTAATGTTGTAAGACTTCCGTTCGCCAACTATGCCATTTTTCTCCCACAACTGGCCGCTTCCTCTCTAGAACTCGTTCTTTAAAATTAACCAGCCAAAAATTCTTGGGATAGAGTTCACCTACCAGTTTACTTGCTTCGTCCTGCACGAGAGTCCAAACAGCTCCTATTTTTTCAGCATTATCAGTTAATTCAATACTATCCCAAATGGTTTTTAAATCTTCCAATGTATTGGCAAAGAAGGTATCATCGCTGTCAGCAATAATTGTATACGGATGGTTACAAAGATCTAATCCTTCATTTACGGCATAAGATTTTCCTTGATTATGTGATAGTACATGATAAGTGATCTTAAAATCCAATCCCTCATTTTGCCATTTCTTCACAATTATTGCAGTTTCATCAGTACTACCGTCATCCGAAATGATCCATTCAAATTCCCTGAAGCTTTGGTCTATCAGTGAGTTATATACCCTGTTGAGTTCCTTAGCTCTGTTATATGTAGGTGTAAGTATGCTAAACATAGATGATATTATTTAAAAAGTGATGATTTAATTCGTTTTATAACATCCTTGCAATAAGAGTTACTAACATAAAGTAGTAGACCAAAACCAAATCCGCTGATGCAACTGACAACTAAAGCGTTCAATGACCATTGGTAAAAATTTAAGGGTTTTATGAGAATTTGGGATAGAATAAATTTAGTAATGAGTAGGGATAAAATAAAGGTTAACAAAAGCTTTATTACACCAATCAGATAACCTAGATTGCTAGTTTTAAAACCGCATTTGTAAACATAATAAGGCCGCCAAATCCCTTCAATGCTTAGTACGCTAAAAAAAGTCCCGATTAAAAGGCCTACAATTCCAATGAATTGCACTAGGACGATTGATAATACCATATTTATAACACTTTTAACAATGGGAGCCCACACATCGTCATAAAGGCCATAAGCTTGCTTAAATACTTCAGTAGGTTGAACTACTTGGCGCAAGAAAAAAATAGCTGCGAAAACGATTATTGTATTTTCTGATAGCATGTAATTTTCTCCCAACCAAAGCTTTATAAAGGGATTAATAAGATAAAAAATGTTCAAAGCACCAAATCCTCCTATAAAGTAACGCAGTACCATCATTTCCCAGAAAACCTGATTAATCTGGTTAGGATTATTTTCCGCCACAAGATTTCCGACACTTGCTTTTGATCCCGCAAAGACCTTTTCGACCAAGACACCCAAATTGACTAAAACCATTTGGTAATTCGCAAAATAAGCCACCAATTCTGCACTTAGGAAAAAGAAAATTAAAATATTATCCAGACCACTTGCAAAAAATTCGCCTATTTTATGAATACTTATTTGCTTAATTTTTTTGACCAAGGATGTATAGCTCTCAAATTTACGCTCATCCTTAGTCACTTTTTTCTGCAATAAAAGCCAAGGATATTCCTTAGCCATTTTTTTACGAATAAGTATTGTATATGATATGCCTGCAATTATTTCAAGGGCCACCCATAGCACAAAACTTTGTAAATAGTATACAGACAAAGCTTGTAGTATGATTTTTGAAATATTGAATGATTGAAAGAATTTTGCAACGATATAATCTTTCTGGTCTGCTTGTAAAAGAATGATATGGTAGTTAAAGAAGTAGCCGAGTAATGAGGAAGACAACAATCCAAAAAAGGTCAAAAAAACCAGCCATAAGCTAATTTCCACCTCCTTAAATATTAAGGGAAAAAAAAGGGACAAAACTATGCTACCTACTAAAATAAAAACTCCTATTTTTTGATAGATGTAACCAAAAAAATTAATAATATGGTTAATTTCTCTGTGTTCACCGTTGTGTATTGGCTTGTATAAAGTATATCCAATGGCCGTTCCAATACCCAAATTTGCTAGATTTATGAAAGTAAGAAAACTACCCAAGGTGGACACTATGCCCATAAATTCATCCCCTAGGCCATCTAAAAATATTTTTCGGGAAATGAATTGGGTGGCAACAAACAAAACATGAAAAAATAAACCAACTTTTGCATTCCTAATGGTATTTGCTAATCGCGACATATTTCACAAGTTTATGTTTGATTACCTTTTTTCTGTGATGTAATAAAATATTTAATATCGATTCATTATAATCTACCATCAACACCCGACTTGAGCATCCCCTTAACATCGTAAATAACGCCATCTGCAGTAAGCATACGCTTTAGGTCTAAATCTAAAAATTCGGTATGGGCTACAGTCAATACGATAGCATCGAACTTTTCTTGGGGTAAAGAATTGGTTACCTGTAAGCCGTATTCATGTTCTACTTCTTTTGTGGAGGCCCAAGGGTCATAGATTGTCGTTTCCGTACCGTAGCTCCTTAAGTTGTGAATAACATCCACAGCCTTGGTATTGCGTACATCAGGGCAATTTTCCTTAAACGTGATGCCCAGCACTAAAATGGTACTTCCCTTAATACGAATATCCCTATTCACCATAAGCTTAATGACTTCTGAGGCTACATATTTACCCATGGTATCGTTCATACGACGCCCAGCTAGGATAATCTCTGGATGGTAACCATATTCCTGCGCTTTTTGCGCTAAATAATAAGGGTCAACACCAATACAATGGCCCCCCACCAGACCAGGTTTAAAGGGCAAAAAATTCCATTTGGTACTTGCGGCTTCAAGCACTTGGTGTGTATCGATGCCCATAAGATTGAAGATCTTGGCCAATTCATTGACGAAGGCAATGTTAATGTCCCGTTGCGAGTTTTCAATGACTTTAGCCGCTTCCGCAACTTTAATACTGGGCGCAAGATGGGTTCCTGCGGTAATTACCGAGGCGTACAAGGCATCTACTTTTTTCCCAACCTCAGGAGTAGAGCCACTGGTCACTTTCAATATTTTTTCTACCGTATGTTCTTTATCGCCCGGATTTATCCGCTCTGGAGAATAGCCCGCATAAAAATCAGTATTGTAGGAAAGACCACTTATTCGTTCCAATACTGGAATACATTCATCTTCGGTAACCCCGGGATAGACGGTAGACTCGTAAATTACGGTATCTCCTTTTTTAAGTACGGTTCCTACGGTTTCACTGGCTTTGTACAAGGGGGTCAAGATAGGGCGATTGGTACGATCTACGGGGGTAGGTACCGTTACAATATAATAGTTACAATCTGCAATGTTTTCCAATTCATCGGTACAGAAGAGGCCGGTTTCCATTTGTGCAGATGCTTGTAAAACATCTTGTAGTACGTCATCGGCTACCTCTAAAGTACTGTCATGTCCCTTTTGCAATTCTTGGATCCGTGCCGTATTGATGTCAAAACCGATAACCGGATATTTGGTAGCGAACAAGCGGGCTAGGGGTAAACCTACATAGCCCAGTCCTATAATGGCAATTTTAATGTTGTTCATTGTAATGTCTTATTTTTTATTTTCTAGAAATAACCCCTAATTCCTTTATTGATCCCTTCTGCTGCGCTTAGTGACCAGTATTTATATTTTTAACTCCTAACTCCTAACTCCTAACTCCTCAAATGCGCAACTTCGGCTACGGTCAGTGCCCAGTTATTTTATTTTTAACGCCTCAAATGCTCCCAATACCAGTCTACCGCTTCTTTCAGACCTGCCTTAATATTAAACTGCGGATTGTAACCTAAAAGTGTTTTTGCCTTTTCAATGGAAGCCAGGGAGTGGGGAACATCCCCAGCCCTTGTTGGCCCATAGCTATTCTCGATATTCGCTATTTCGGAATCATACCTACTCAAATACTCTTTTAATAGCAGGGTAAGTTCATTCAAATTCGTTCGTTCCCCAAAGGCTACATTATATACGGTGTTCAATGCAGCTTGGTTCTCTGTCACCAACGAAAGCACATTCATTTGAATGACATTGTCGATATAGGTGAAATCACGGGAAAAACTTCCATCTCCATTTATGACTGGCGATTCGTGTTGCATTAATTGCATCACAAATTTTGGGATAACGGCTGCATAGGCCCCATTTGGATCTTGCTTTCTGCCAAAAACATTAAAGTAGCGAAGCCCTATGGTTTCCATTCCATACGTTTTGCTAAAGACGTCGGCATACAGTTCGTTCACATATTTGGTGATGGCGTAGGGGGATAACGGTTTACCAATGATATCCTCAACCTTGGGCATATTGGTAGAATCTCCATACGTAGAAGAGCTGGCGGCATAGACAAACCGTTTAACTCCTGCATCCCTAGCGGCGACCAGCATATTCAAAAAACCCGAAACATTAACGGCATTACTTGTAATGGGGTCGTTAATGGAGCGTGGAACAGAACCCAATGCAGCCTGATGCAATATGTAATCGACACCCGCACATGCCTTTTTGCAATCCTCAATACTTCTAATATCCCCTTCTATTAGACTGAAATTTGAATTTTCAACCAAATGATGGATGTTTTTGCGATTCCCCGTTGCAAAATTATCTAGACAGGTTACTTGATTTCCATTTTCCAATAAGGCTTCACATAGATTTGAACCAATAAAACCGGCGCCGCCGGTAACCAATATGTGAAATGTAGCATTAAGATTATATAAACTCATTCGATTCTTTTACTATTACAAATATGTAACATTATATGTTCTAAACAATAACGGTTGCATCTAGCATGCATTTAGGGGCCATAAATAAAATTGAAAATGGAGTAAAGGTGCAGTATCTGTTCGGTTACGTTTTCTTGGACAGGTCATAATAGGATTTATACCAACTAATAAATCGCTGGACACCAATTTTTATGGGCGTATTGGGCTGATAGTTATAATCCCTGATCAAATCATCTACGTTGGCCCAGGTTTTTTCCACATCACCAGGCTGCATGGGCAGCATTTCCTTTTTTGCCGTAGTTCCTAGGCTTTCTTCTATTGCCGTTATGAAATCCATTAGTTTCACGGATTTATTGTTCCCAATATTATATATTTTGTATAAATCAGCTGCCTTAATTTCTTTTGTTATAGGAGTTTCCAATATACGTACCACGCCTTCCGTAATATCATCGATATAGGTAAAATCACGTTCTAGATTACCCTTATTAAAAACCTTTATGGGTCTATCATTAACGATGGCATCCGTAAATAGAAACATGGCCATATCTGGTCTGCCCCAAGGGCCATATACCGTAAAAAACCGTAGCCCCGTGGTCTTAAATCCATAGAGATGGCTATAGGTGTGTGCCATTAGTTCGTTACTTTTTTTTGTTGCAGCGTATAAGCTGATCGGGTGGTCTACAGTATCGGTAATATCAAACGGTACTTTATCATTAAGCCCATAGATGCTTGAACTACTGGCGTAAACCAAATGTTTTATGGTACTGTTTCTACAGCACTCCAAAACATTTAGAAACCCTACCACATTACTGTCTACATAGGCTTCAGGATTCTCCAAACTGTAGCGAACACCGGCTTGCGCGGCTAAATTGCATACGGTGTCAAAAGAATGCTCCTTAAATAGCTTCGGTAGACTTTCACGGTCCTCCAGCGCCATACGGATAAATGAAAAACGGGAATCACTATTGCTTTGTACCAGCGTGTTGAAATTTTTGGCATCGTCCTCTACAATTCCCAATTCCCTTAAACGGGCATACTTTAAATTTACATCATAGTAATCGTTGATATTGTCCAAGCCAACAATGGTATGACCTTTTTCCAAAAGTGATTTCGCCACAAAAAAACCAATAAATCCTGCTGCACCGGTTACCAGAATTTTCATGACTGTCCTATTTTATAGTATTTAAAGCCAAGATGCTCCATTTGCTTCTTTTCAAGGAGTCTACGCCCATCAAAAAGAAAGGCAGGTTTGAGCATTTGATCATAAATATTTGCCCAATCATAATTTTTAAATTCATCCCACTCTGTTAAGATTGCGATGGCATGGGCATCCAAACCAGCCCCTATGGGATCCTGTGATACGGTAAGGAGTCTTCGGTTTTCTTCCGGTGACCTCGTGCCCAGATAATCCAGATCGGCATATATTTGTTCTGCCTTTACTTTTGGGTCATACACCACTATTTCTGCATGTTCGTCAAGCAAGGCGTCCGCGACATAGATTGCTGCAGATTCGCGGGTATCATTGGTGTCCTTTTTAAAGGCCCATCCGTAGAAGGCAATCTTTTTTCCGGAAACGGTATTGTACAACGAGGAGATGATATTTTCCGCAAACCTTCTCTTTTGGTAGTCGTTCATGATGATGACCTGTTCCCAATAGTCCGCAACTTCTTGTAGGCCAAAGCTTCGTGAAATATAAACTAGGTTTAAAATATCTTTTTGAAAGCAAGACCCCCCAAATCCTACGGAAGCGTTTAAGAATTTTGGACCTATACGGCTATCGGTCCCTATCGCTTTCGATACCTCTGCAATATTGGCATCGGTACGCTCGCAGAGCGCTGAAATTGCGTTGATGGAAGAAACCCGTTGCGCCAGAAAAGCATTGGCAACCAATTTGGACAATTCCGATGACCAAACATTGGTCTGTAAGATACGCTCTTTGGGCAGCCAATGCTCATAAATAGCACTTAGGGTATTTTTTGCCTCTTTTCCAGAAGGCGTATCGTCGCCCCCAATCAAGATACGATCCGCCTTTAACAAGTCATCAATGGCCGTACCTTCCGCCAAAAATTCTGGATTGGAAAGGATTTCAAAATGTACTTGATTTCCCGTATTGTCCAAGATACTTTTAATAGCACTAGCTGTACGTACCGGAAGGGTGGATTTTTCTACAATAATTTTATCGTCTTTGGCGACTTTGGCTATATTTCGTGCACAAAGTTCCACATATTTTAAATCTGCCGCCTGCCCCTTGCCTTTTCCATAAGTCTTTGTAGGCGTATTTACAGAGATGAAGACCATTTGTGCCTCATCAATGGCCTTGTCCACTTCTGTAGAAAAAAAGAGATTTTTGTTACGATTGGCAGCTACGATTTCTTTCAAGCCCGGCTCGTACACTGGAAGTTTGTCCAAGTCGGCATCATTCCAAGCATCAATGCGTTGTTGATTGATGTCTACTACCGTAACTTTAATTTCTGGGCATTGACTGGCTATTACGGACATGGTTGGCCCACCTACATAACCAGCACCAATGCAGCAAATATGTGTTATTTTTTTCATGCTTACTACTTGTTTTACACTTACTGTTCACATTAAAACCAAAGCGTTAACCCAACATTGTGGGAACTTAGCTATTGATTTAATTTGGTGCAAAACTTGTAAAGATAATTTAATTTTCTTGGTTAAAGTCGTTTAAAGGTTGCTTAAAATAGTTTTCATGTAAAACGATTAGAACTTAGATTTAATAAGGATTTTGCTTGATTTTTTATTTGGTAAGTTAAATCAGTAAATCAATAGCACTCACGATCCATTAGAGTTAAAGCAGCAGTTCGTATTAATAATCAAGTATTTAATTAAAAAAAATAGCGCAATACGGCCATGCGGTTAGTACTAATTAAGTTTTTTCCACATAGCATAAAACGTAGCCCAACATCTCACTAGAAATTTCTTATCCAATTAAAAAGTTTCCTTTTTGTTACGTGGTGGAATTTTACCCGCATCCTTGTAAGCGGTTTTAAAAAAAATGATTTTCCGTTGACATTTAATAGGCTTCGAGACAATGGGTTTAACGAATAATTACGATTGGGTTATTTCATCCTTTTTTTTGGGATTTAATAGTATTTTGAAGATAAAATTTAGCTTACCTGTTCTATTGTAATATCTTCGTAAGCGATAACTAAACGAATTATATTTTGAAAAAAATTCTAATAACCGGGGGTGCCGGATTTTTAGGATCTCATCTTTGTGATCGCTTCATCAAAGAAGGGTACCATGTTATAGCCATGGATAACCTCATTACGGGAGATTTAAAAAATATTGAACATCTTTTTCCTTTAGAACATTTTGAATTCTATCATCATGATGTAACTAAATTTGTGCATGTTGCGGGGCATTTGGATTATATCCTTCATTTTGCTTCGCCAGCAAGCCCCATCGATTATTTGAAAATACCGATCCAAACGCTTAAAGTAGGTGCATTGGGTACCCATAATTTATTGGGTTTGGCCAAGGAAAAGAATGCACGCATATTAATTGCCTCTACTTCTGAAATTTATGGGGATCCCTTAGTCCATCCACAGACGGAAGCCTATTATGGTAATGTAAATACCATAGGGCCACGAGGGGTATATGATGAGGCAAAGCGGTTTATGGAATCCATTACCATGGCCTACCACCGTTTTCATGATGTGGAAACACGTATAGTGCGCATATTCAATACCTACGGCCCACGGATGCGTCTAAATGACGGTAGGGTAATACCCGCTTTTATAGGGCAGGCGCTACGTGGAGAAGACCTTACCGTTTTTGGAACAGGGGAACAGACGCGATCATTTTGTTATGTGGATGATGAAGTGGAAGGCATTTACCGCTTATTGTTAAGCGATTATGCCCTGCCGGTGAATATTGGAAACCCGCATGAAATAACCATAAAGGATTTTGCGGAAGAAATTATTAAATTAACGGGTACGGATCAAAAGGTTGTTTTTAAGCCACTGCCCCAAGATGACCCTATGCAGCGGCAACCCGATATTTCAAAAGCTCGGGAGATTCTGGGTTGGGAACCTAAGGTGAGCAGGCAGGAGGGTATGGCAAAGACCTATGCCTATTTTAAATCGTTGCCGCAAGAGGAATTGTATAAAAGGGATCACAAGGATTTTAGTACCTTCAATAAGGTATAAAACAAAATCTGTAGTTGTCTTTAGAATTCAGTCAGAAGGGGTTCTTATTACATTTGTTTTTGGGGTAGAACTTACCCGTTTAAGGCAATTAACCGATTTAATTTTATGTTAAACGAAATATAGCTACGTTTTTTAGCGGTACAGTAAACTATATGTACCTTAGTCTTGAATTAATATTTTTAAAGTGGTAGACATACAGGAAAAAATCTGGCTTTCTTCCCCGCATATGGGGAATATGGAACAAGTGTTCGTGAAGGAAGCATTTGATACCAACTGGGTAGCGCCGCTAGGGCCTAATGTAAACGCTTTTGAACAGGATATTTCACATTTTTTGGGAGAAGGGGTGCATGTTGCCGCCCTGAGTTCTGGAACCGCGGCCTTACATCTAGGTCTGCAATTGCTTGATGTAGGTCCAGGTGATGTTGTACTTTGCCAAAGTTTTACCTTTTCTGCCTCCGCCAATCCAATTTGTTACCTTGGCGCCACCCCGCTTTTCGTGGATAGTGAGCATGATACTTGGAATCTTTCGCCTTCCCTATTGGAACAGGCCATTAAGCAGAGTATCAAAGCCGGCAAAAAACCAAAGGCTATCGTTGCTGTACATTTATACGGGATGCCGTACAAAGTTACAGAGATTAGGGCCATCGCCGATTTTTATAAGATCCCTATTCTAGAGGATAGTGCAGAAGCACTAGGAAGTACTTATAATGAACAAGCTTGCGGTACATTTGGAGACATTGCTATTTTGTCTTTTAATGGAAATAAAATCATTACAACTTCTGGAGGAGGAGCTTTGGTTTCGAAGAATCCACATCATACAAAAAAGGCTATTTTTCTAGCTACCCAAGCCCGGGATGATGCACCGCATTATCAGCATTCGCACATAGGGTATAATTACCGCATGAGCAATGTGCTGGCCGGTGTAGGCAGAGGTCAAATGATGGTTTTGGATGAGCGGGTGCTGGCACGTAGAAGAAACTATGAGGTCTACTTGAAGGAATTGGGCGGCTTATCAGGCGTGCAATTTTTGGAAGAGCCAAGCGGTTGTTTTTCAAATAGATGGTTGAGTTGCATACTGCTACCGTCCTACGAAATGAGGGAAGAAATTCGATTAAAGCTTTTAGAGGAAAATATTGAATCTAGGCCACTTTGGAAACCCCTGCACTTACAACCCGTTTTTGAAAGATTCCAAAATGTCACGGATGGTACGTCTCAGGATTTATTCAATAGGGGATTATGTTTACCTAGTGGTTCTAACCTTACTCAGGAACATTTGAACCGGGTTATAAATAAAATAAAATATATACTTTAGTTTCATGTTGCAAAAATACTTAACATACAACACACAACGTTATGCCTCAAAATGGCTCGTTCTGTGTATTGATTTATGCACGGTTGCATTTGCATTTGTTTTATCGTATTTAATACGGTTCAACCTTACCTTGGATTTTAAGTTCGAAAACTTGGCTATACAATTGCCGCTTGTACTATTGGTCTCGTGTATCGCCTTTTTACTGGTTGGCTCTTACAAAGGAGTCGTTAGACATACGGGGGTACGTGATGTCTACAATATATTTAATGCGATATGCCTTTCCAGTATTTTCATCATTTTCCTTATTCTGGCAAATAGACAATTTCTCTTGTTGGAGTCCTTTACCATACCGCTATCTATCATCATCATCAATAGCTTAATTTCATTCATAGGATTATCGGCTTCAAGATTCGCTTTCAAGTCCATTTATAATCAAATGAATAGTGCGAAAGGATCGTACAAGAATATTTTAATATATGGGGCCGGTGAATCTGGCGTGCTTACCCATAGTGCAATTACCAATAGCACGCAAAGTAATTATAGGGTAGTGGGCTATATTGATCGCGACGCAAAAAAAATAGGAAAACTAATTAATGGGGTTCCTGTCTTTGCAAGAAAACACCTCACAGAATCGTTTATTGAAAAGCATAAGATTAAAGAAATAATCTTTTCGATTCAGAATATCGATTCTAGAAAATTACGTAAAACGGTTGAAGGTTTAGTTGATTACCCCATTGTGGTTAAAATCGTTCCACCTATTGAAAATTGGATCAATGGAGAATTACAGGTTTCCCAAATAAAGCAGGTGCAAATTGAGGACCTATTAGATCGCGCACCCATCAAAATAAAGAATAATAACATTGCCATGGAGGTGATGAACAAAACGATTATTGTAACAGGAGGTGCCGGTTCAATAGGTAGCGAGATTGTTCGTCAGATTTGCAATTATTCCTATGAATCCTTAATCATAATTGACGCTGCGGAATCTGCATTATATGACCTTCAGCAAGAACTAAAACAAAGTGGTTTTCACAACTTTATACCCGTTGTGGGAGATGTGCGCGACAAAAATAGGATGAATCAGATTTTTACGGAATACCGTCCCAACATGGTTTTTCATGCCGCGGCTTATAAACATGTACCCTTAATGGAATACAATGCCTATGAAGCCATAAAAATCAATATCGGGGGGACTAAAACCATAGCGGATTTGTCCTTGATTCATGGCGTGGAAAAATTTGTCTTCGTTTCTACGGATAAGGCAGTAAACCCTACCAATGTAATGGGTGCTACCAAACGTATAGCGGAAATGTATATAAGTTGCATGCAGCAGGAACAGCAAACCAAGTTTATTACGACTCGCTTTGGCAATGTTTTAGGTTCCAATGGATCTGTTATCCCTTTGTTTAGAAAACAAATCGAAAAGGGAGGCCCACTGACCTTGACCCACAAGGATATTACGCGATTTTTCATGACCATACCCGAAGCATCCCAGTTGGTTTTGGAGGCTGGCTCTATGGGAGAAGGTGGGGAAATCTTTATTTTTGATATGGGCGAATCTGTAAAAATATTTGACCTGGCCAAGAATATGATTAAATTATCGGGCCTAAGATATCCCCAAGATATCGATATAAAGATTACCGGATTACGACCTGGAGAAAAATTATACGAGGAGCTTTTAGCGAATGGAGAGAATACAATGCCCACCTATCATCAAAAAATAAAGATAAGTAAAGTAAGGGATTTGGATTATGCAAAAACGCGATCAAAGATTGACGAACTCTGTATCACTAATTTATTTTTTAATGGCAATACAGTTAAACTTATGAAGGAAATTGTCCCTGAATATGTCTCTAAAAATTCCGACTTTTGTAAATTGGATAAGTCAGTTACCAATGGTGATGACCAAAATGAAGTCACCTTAAAAATAGTCCAACCCTAATTTGTATACTCCAAACTTTGATAGCCTTCGATTATGATAAAAAGAATTTTAAATTTGAAATTTTGCCTTTTGCTAAGTGTTGCCATGCTTCTGGTAACGAGTTGCGCCTCCAAAAAAGACATTGTTTATTTTCAGGATGCCGGGAACTATGAAACGATTGTTAGTGATAATACCCAGAATAATGCCTTTAAGGTCAATGATGTTATTGGAATCAATGTATCAACGCTTGACCCTGCGCCAAGTGCACCTTTTAATTTGATAATAGGTGTTAGATCAGAAGGTAACTTTGGACAACCACAACAATTGGATTATATCGTGGATAAAAATGGTGAAATTGATTTTCCGGTATTAGGGGCAGTTAAGGTTTTGGGATTAAACCCACAACAGACCAAGGAATTGCTCAAAGAGAAATTGAAACCTTACCTAAAAGATCCTATCATAAATATTCGATTACGTAATTTTAGGGTAACCGTTTTGGGTCAAGTGAACAGACCTGGGACCTATCAAGTCAATGGGGAGCAAATCACCGTTTTAGAGGCTATTGGTTTGGCCGGGGACATAAACATCAAAGGAAAGCGCGACAATGTACTTTTGGTAAGGGATTTTAATGGAACTAAGGTATACACAAGAATAGATCTCACCAGTAAGGATGTGCTAAGTTCAGATGCCTACTACCTTACCCAAAACGACATCGTCTACGTAGAGCCCAACCAGTCTGCAGTAAGCCAATCTACCCTAGATAACAGAGCCGGCCTAGTCGTTTCCATAGCTTCGCTATTGATTACTACAACTGTTATCTTGATTACAAGAAGCTAATTTTAGTTTAATTATTCTACCCAATTTCCCATTATGAGTTTTTCCGAAAAAAAAGAGGAGATAAAGAATACAATTGCTACCTACACCAAACAATGGAAATGGTTTTTACTCTGTGGTTTTATTGCCCTTGTGTTAGCATACATTAACTTACGTTATACCATTCCAGAATATGCAGTACGATCGCAGATCCAAATTGTACAGGAAAAAAATGCTAGTGACGGTATGAATGTATTTCAAGATTTAAATATTCTTGGAGGGTCTTCTAAACAAGTAGAGGACGAAATTGAAATCTTGGCATCCCGATCAAATTTTATGGAAGTGGTGAAGGAACTGGACCTCAATGTTCAAATGCTGTCCATAGGAAACGTCATAAATTCAGAAGTCTATGGTAACCCACCCGTAAATATTAATTTTATTGCATCCGATTCCATAATTGATACAGCCACCTACGATTTTTTTATTGAATTTACCTCCGCTACTACCTTTGGTTTTACCGAAACGGAAGATGTTCCTGCCAAGGTCTATGCCTATGGAAGTGGTATAGAGACCGCTATTGGGGATATTATTATTACTCCCAAAGTAAAGGAAGCGAAAAGTTTGGTTGGCAGTACCTTAAAAGTTTCCGTACGACCCATAGAATCTGTTGCACGTGGTTTAATGCCCGCTGTTCAAATTTCGCAATCAGCTGAATTTTCTAATATTCTCAATGTTTCCATGACAAGTGCCCTTCCTAAAAAGGCTAAGGATATTATCGATAAATTAATTGAGGTATACAATAGAAATGCCGTAGAGGAAAAGAAACGCGTTGCCGATACAACCTCAGAATTTATCAATAATCGAATTCAATTGATTTCAGGTACGCTTACTTCCGTAGACCAAGACGCTCAGGAATTACTGACCGAGAAAGGAATGACAGGTTCTGGTCTAGAAGTAGGGGCTGCGGTACAAGTGAGTGCCGGTAGTCGACAAAACTTAGAAAACGCAAGGGTTCAATTAGAAATGGTTAGTGGTCTTAAAGACTATGTAAGTGGTGAAACTGGCTACAATGAAATGCCTGTTGTTGATGTAGGTAGTGGTGCATTAAGCCAAGCGACTTTGCAATATAATAACTTGATTGCCGAACGGAAACGCTTGTTAAAAAGTGCCGATGAACAAAATCCGGTTATTGTAAATCTTGACGAGCAATTGGATGGCCTTAAAAGCACAATGCAATCCAGTTTAAATTCCTTGGAGCGTAATGTAGGGATGAATGTAAGCACTTTGCAGAATCAACTGGGTAGAATTCAAGGCACAATCTATTCCGCTCCTGAAAATCAAAGAGAATTACGGAATATTACCCGTAAGCAAGAAACGACGGAAAGTCTTTACTTATATTTATTGCAGAAAAGGGAAGAATCGCAGATTGCCTTTGCTTCCGCCTCACCGAAATCAAATATTATAGATAAAGCCTTTGTTGTTAGTCCAACACCTGTAAAGCCTAAAAGAGCAATTACCTATCTAGCGGCCTTAATGTTGGGTATCCTTTTACCCTTTGGAGTCATTTACACAAAGGACCTTTTGGATACCAAAATCTATAATAAACATACCTTGGAATCCTTGGTAAGTGATATTCCCGTATTGGGTGAGCTTCCTAGGTTGGATAAGAAAATGAGTAAATTAATTATAAAAGATGACCGCTCTATTTTAGCTGAGGCATTGCGTATAATTAGGACCAACCTTGACTATCTAATAAAAACCAAAGAAAAAGTAGACGGCAAACGGAATAATGTTATTTATGTAACATCTAGTATACCTGGAGAGGGAAAAACCTTTACCTCTACAAATTTAGCCATGATTTTAGCGAGCACCCAAAAAAAGGTACTTTTGATTGGTGCTGATATACGAAACCCAAAGTTTTACTCTTTTTTTACGGGAGACGATATTGATAAGTTGAAGAGTAAGAATAGGAACAAAGATGTTGGATTAACTGAGTACTTATATGATGAGGCCTTAGATTACGAAAATATCATCAACCCTATGTTGGTGCACCATAATACTATTGATGTCATCTATTCTGGAAAAATACCGCCCAATCCAGCGGAATTGTTAATGAGTAGCAGGGTCAAGGAATTACTTGATGGTGTATCCCAGCTATATGACTATGTTATTGTCGATACCGCTCCTCTTATGGTTGTTAGTGACACGCTGCTAATAAGCGAGCATGCAGACCACATTATTTACGTTACCCGTGCCGGTATAACCGAAAAAAAAGCCATTGAATTCCCAATTCAATTATTGAAGGAAGGCAAACTGAAAAATGTTTCCTTCCTTGTAAATGACGTAAATGAAGGTAATCTTGGCTACGGAGGAAAATATGGCTATGGTTATAGCAAGACCAGTAAAAAATGGTGGAAAATTTGAGATTAGTTATTGGGTTGATAATTTTCCATATTCTTTGCAAAAAAACTCATTAAATGCCGCAATTTACGGCCAATTCCTTACCAAGACAATGGAAGGGCACGAAGAATACGTGAAACTTCCTATGATTCGCGAAAACTTTTGGGCAGGATGGTTAAACTACTATCCATTAAATATATTCCATTAGTCTAGGGCTGTTCAAATAAATGCTGTTTCCCAGTACTTAATTTCTACCAAACAAGTTTAATGGTCAACTTAGTCTGCCTTTGTCTTTCTATTAAAAATTTCTTGTCGGTATTTTGTCGATGAACATTCGGGTTTAAACGAAAAGGAATTAAGTATTTTCTATTGAGATTTTTATTGTTTTATATTTGCTCGTTATACTAGAGTAACCAAATTAAACTGGTTGCAAATTATCTTTAAGAATATGAAACACAAGTACTTTAAGTCCTTTCTAATTTCTCTTTTTTCTTTTTTCGCCTTTGGATATATTCAATTGAATGCGCAGGTTAATTTCTCGCAGAGTGAATTGGATTTTGATGGGAATGGTAGTGCTTTGGTTACCACCTCGTTAATGTTCGGACCGGATGGACGATTATATTTTGCAGAGTATGCCGGCACCATCAAAGCACTTACTATTGATAGAGTAGGTGAAGGTGATTTTAAAGTTGTTAATACAGAAGTAATTTCAGGTATCGACGGAATACAAAATCATAATGATGATGGTACCGAAGATCCGTCAACATTAAGGGAAACTACTGGAATTACCTTAGCGGGAACAGCCGCAAATCCAATAATATATGTTACCTCTAGTGATTTTAGAATTGGTGGAGGTGTTGGTGGTGGAGCTGGAGATACGGGTCTTGATACTAATTCTGGTATTATAACAAGGTTCACATGGAATGGTACTACTTGGGATATAGTAGATATTGTTCGCGGACTGCCTCGATCAGAGGAAAATCATGCTACCAACGGTTTAGAATTTGTAACTGTGGGTGGTGTAGATTATTTAATTGTGGCACAGGGTGGAAACACAAATGCTGGAAGCCCATCAATTAACTTTAATTATGCTACGGAATATGCACTTTCTGGTGCTATTCTTTCCATAAACTTAAATCAGCTGGAGTCTTTACCTATTCTTAATGATGAAGGACGTAGTTATATATATGATATTCCTACATTGGACGATCCTACACGCGCAAATACCAACGGCATTACGGATCCCAATACACCTGGTTATAATGGAATTGACGTTAATGATCCTTTTGGAGGTAATGATGGACTAAACCAAGCTATGTTGGTTCCTGGTGGTCCTGTTCAAATTTTTTCCCCTGGGTTTCGAAATGCATATGACCTGGTGGTTACTGAAAGCGGCGCAGTTTATGTAACCGATAATGGAGCTAATGGAGGTTGGGGTGGTTTCCCTGAAAATGAGGGAATGACTGGGAACGTTACCAACAATTACGTACCAGGTGAACCTGGTAGTGCAACTCCCATTGGCGGCGAACAAATCAATAATGAGGACCACTTGCATCTAATTACTACCGATATTCAAAATTACGTCTTTGGAAGCTACTATGGGGGGCATCCCAATCCGGTTAGGGCAAACCCTTCAGGAGCAGGACTTTATACTACTCCAAGCCCAACAACGAATGCCGATGCAGTCTTTAGAACCCTGATTTATGATCCAAATGGTTCTACCCCGGGTTCAACTTCCAATGCGAGTATAGCACTTCCCGCTAACTGGCCTCCCGTTCCAACAGCGAATATTGTTGAAGGTGACTGGAGAGGTCCAGGATTACCCAATCCTGATGGGCCCGTAGATGATATTATAACTATCTGGGGTACCAATACCAATGGTATCGATGAATATACGGCAAACAATTTTAGTGGAGCTATGCAAGGAGATCTGCTTGCAGGAACGGATAATAGCTTATTAAGAAGGGTTGAACTCAATGCTAATGGTAGCCTTGAAAACTTGACCCCTTCTTTTGCCTCCAATTTAGGGGGTAATGCACTGGGAGTAACCTGTAACAGTGATTCTGACCCTTTTCCGGGGACAATTTGGGTTGGAATCTTTAGCGGTAGTGGCGGAAATGCGAACACGGTATCAAAAATTTTGGTACTTGAGCCTGCTGACCTGGTAAACTGTATTGAACCAAGTGATCCTGCCTATGATGCAAATGCCGATTATGATAGCGACGGTTATTCCAACCAAGATGAGGTTGATAATGGCAGTGATCCGTGTAATGGAGGCTCTCAGCCAGAAGATTTTGATAAATCTGCGGGCGCACCATTCATCTCGGATTTAAACGATTTAGATGATGATAACGATAATATCCCAGATGCGCTAGACCCCTTCCAATTAGGCGACCCTTTGAATAATGGGAGTGATGCGTTTACGATTCCCTTAATAAACGAATTATTTTCCGATACCAGTTTGGGTGGATATAGAGGTTTAGGATTTACGGGGTTAATGAACAATGGTGACCCCAATCCAAATTGGCAAAATTGGCTAGATAGAGACGATGACCCAAATGATCCAAACCCTAATGATATTTTGGGTGGTGCAATTGGAGGTGTAACTATTAACTGGACTTCTGGTACAGCTTTTGGGACTATTAACAATCAAGAAAAAGGCTTTCAATATGGTATTCAAGTTGATCAGAATACATCAATTTTTACCGTCGCTGCCAATATGGCTAATTTTGACGACCCGCTTCAACTATATGGAAATACCGCCGCCCCTAATGGAGAACTGGGTATTTTCATAGGAGATGGTTCCCAAAGTAACTATATTAAAATGGTTTTAACCAATGATGGCATTACTGTTTTACAAGAAATAAACGATGTACCTCAAACACCATTGAATTTAGCTATTCCTGTTGGTAATAGACCAGATAGCGCCGTCTTGTATTTTGAAGTAAATCCTGCTAGTGGTGAAGTTATTTGTGAGTATGCATTCGATGGTTCTACAAGTCGTACAACTGTAGGTACAATTAATGCTGTAGGAAATATTTTAACCGCTCTACAACAAGCTTCAACGAATCTAGCAGTTGGATTGATAGGTTCTTCAAACGCCACGGGAGTAGAAGTACAAGGAACCTGGGATTTTCTAAATGTATTAGATAGTAATCCGTATTTAATAAGTGACATTCCAGATATTGATAGATATATTAATTCCAATGATGAGATAATTCAATTAGATAATTTCTTTGATGATGATAACGGGACTGTCAACTTAATTTATACGGTAGAGAATAATACGGATACCAGGGTTAGTGCAGTAATAAATGGTAATGATTTAACTTTATCATATCCTGGTATTTCCGCTGTAAGTAGTATAACTATTCGTGCAACTGATAACGATTTAAATTTTGCAGAGCAAACCTTTGAAGTAAACGTTACTGACTCTCCTTTTGTATTTTACCGTGTGAATACCGGAGGCCCTGAGATTACTGCAATCGACGGTGATATTGATTGGGAAACGGATACTATAGGTAGTAATTCTGCATATCTAGCAAATGCAGGTAGTAATCAGACCTTTACTTTTGATGCTAATAGTGGTCCGGGTGTACCGAACACAACACCAAATGATATTTTTAAAACGGAAAGGGCAGACAGCGCACCAGGTGCACCAAATATGACGTATTCATTTCCTGTTTCTCAGACGGGTAACTATGAAGTAAGGTTATATATGGGTAACGGTTGGGAAGGCACGTCCGAAGCGGGGGAAAGATTGTTTGATGTACAAATAGAAGGTTTAACATATCCCACACTGGATGATATAGATTTAACCGGTACCTACGGTCATGAAGTTGGTACGGTTATAAGTCATATTGTTCCTGTAACCGATGGTGTAATAGATATAGTGTTCTTACATGGGGCAATAGAGAATCCAATGATTAATGGTATTGAAATTTTAGATGCGTCGGATTCCGATACTCCAATATACGTAGCCGATATCGATGAACAAAGAGCCCCGACAGGAGAGCAACTTGATGGAAGTTTAGTGGTTTCCGCTTTTGGAGGTGATGGAAATAAAAATTATTCAGCAGTAGGACTTCCTTCAGGATTGGTTATTGAACCTACGAACGGACAAATTGGAGGTACCATTGCTATTGGAGCTGAAATTAACAGTCCTTATAACGTAACCATAACAGTTGATGATAATGATGGGTTAACGAACGATGCGGTTACCATATCTTTTGACTGGATCGTGTTCGATGCGTTTTCGTACAGGGTAAATGTTGGGGGGAATTTAATTACGGCCACAGATGGTGCTACAGATTGGAAGTTCAACAATACGAACGGTCCATATAATTCTCCAATGTATTCTGTAAATACAGGTTTCTCCATTAATGCAAGTCTACCATTTGATAAACGAGACGCTAGTATACCGGCCTATATTGATGAAATGACCTTTAATAGTATTTTTGGGCGGGAGCGTTACGATGTAGCTAGTGGTCCAGAGATGGAATTTAAGTTTCCTTTAGAAAATGGAGAGTATCTAGTTAATCTGTATTTAGGAAATAGTTTCGAACCAGCAAATGAAGTAGGTGATAGAATTTTCGATATTTCATTGGAAGGGGTCGTGGTAAAAGATGATTTAGATTTAATTGCTGAGTTTGGTCATTTAGTAGCCGGTATGCTATCTTTTCCGGTTACACTCAATGATGGTGAGTTGAATATATTGTTTCTTCATGGTATTGCTGAAAACCCTATAGTTAGTGGAATCGAAATTTTAGAAGTGAATCCCTCAAATCCAGATTTGACAATTTCTGCGATAGCAAACCAATCCAACGACATTGATGATGTGGTTGATTTTATGGCCTCCGCCAATGGTGGTGACCCTAGTGAAGACCTAACCTTTTATATTTCTGGTCAACCAGACGGAATCGAAATTAACCCAAATACGGGTCAAATCAGTGGAACTATCGGAGCTACCGCTTCAAATGGAGGAGCCAACAATAATGGAACGCACCAAGTGGTGGTGACAGTTGTTAAACCTAATTCCGCTCCGGCAAGTACAGTATTTACCTGGACTATTGCGTCAACTTGGGCCAATAAGGACGAAAATGAGAATTACACCGCGCGACACGAAAATTCTTTTGTTCAGGCTGGGGATAAGTTTTATTTAATGGGGGGAAGGGAAAATTCCAGAACCATTGATATTTACGATTACGCATCGGATACATGGACTTCATTGGTCGATTCGGCACCTTTTGAGTTCAATCACTTTCAAGCAACCGAATATCAAGGCTTAATTTGGGTAATTGGTTCTTTTAAGGATAATGCCTTCCCAACTGAAACACCGGCCGAATATGTATGGGCATTTGACCCAGCTAATGAAGAGTGGATTCAAGGACCTGAAATACCTGTAAATAGGAGACGAGGTTCCGCTGGTTTGGTGATGTACAATAACAAATTTTACATTATAGCGGGTAACACATTGGGTCACAACGGTGGTTATGTTTCCTACTTTGATGAGTTCGATCCGGCAACGGGCGTGTGGACCACATTGGCCGACGCACCTAGGGAAAGGGACCATTTTGCAGCTGTAGTTATTGCCGATAAATTATATGTTTCAGGAGGTCGTCTCTCAGGAGGACCGGGAGGAACATTTGCTCCGACCATCCCGGAAGTGGACGTTTACGATTTTAGTAACGGTAGTTGGACCACGCTACCCGTTGGTCAAAACCTACCAACTCCTAGAGGTGGATCTTCTGCAGTTAATTTTAATGATAAATTAATGGTTATCGGTGGTGAAACTGAAATCGCAGGTCCTTCGTTAACAACCGTGGAAGAATATAATCCAGTATCACAATCGTGGACGGCGCTTCCAGGTTTGAATTCACCTAGACATGGCACCCAAGCCATAGTTTCTGGAAACGGTATATTTATTATAGCCGGTTCTCCAGTGCGAGGTGGGGGAAATCAAAAGAATATGGAGTTTTACGGCGAAGACGCACCAGTAGGAACGCCAAGCGTAGCAAGCGAGCTCAATTCATTGGCTGGATTGTTGATTGCTGATGGCGATACAGAATCCATTGATTTAAGTGTGGAAAATGGTAATGTAGGTGTTGTCGTCACTTCCATAGGTATATCAGGTCCTAATGCAAGTGATTTTAGTCTAGTATCGGGTGAGTTGACCAATCAATTGTTAAATCCAAATACAACACATCCTATAGCGGTATTTTTAAGTGGTACAGGAGCCAATAGAAGTGCTGTATTAACCATTAATTATGGAAACAATACATCAAAGGAAATTAGCTTGTCTAACGCAGTGGATGTTCCGCAGGCAACAAATCCAGGAACCCAGAATAATAATGAGGGAGATAGCGTTTCCCTTCAAATTGAAGCTACTGGATCTTGTACAGATGTTACTTATAGTGCTTCCAATTTACCTGCTGGTTTGACTATAGATGAAAATACAGGGTTAATTACGGGAACAGTTTCCAACGGTGGCAATGGTAGTGGCGCTTATCAGGAAAGTAATGGCCTAGTGGTTATAGAAATGGAAAATTTGAATTACGGCAGTAATTGGTCCGAACAAACTTCTGAAACCGGATTTACCGGTTCTGGTTATCTTTTCAATTCTGTGGACAGTTTTAATACCCCTGGAAATGGAACCATTACCACTCAAGTTGAAATAACATCACCGGGTCTTTATAGATTTCAATGGTATAATAAAATTGGAATAATTGCGCCATCAGTACCTACTACTGAGCATAATGACGCTTGGTTACGATTTAATGATGCCGATGATTTTTATGGTGCCAAAAACACAGATGGTAGCGGTAGTATTGTTTATCCGAAGGGATTAGGGAAAACACCCGTCGTGGAAGGAGCTTCTTCTAACGGTTGGTTAAAAGTATATACGAATACTATTGCATGGAGCTGGAGTACAAAAACGAGTGACAATGACGCGCATTTTGTTTTTGTAGAATTTGACAATCCTGGTACGTATACCATGGAAATTGCCTCACGGTCTGATGGCCATCTTATTGATCGCGCCACCTTAGCCAAAGTAGACCAGAATTATACTACCACGCAGTTGTTAGCCGCTCCGGAGTCTTCACAAGGCGGCGGGAGTAATGGCGCTGCCGATGGTAGCCCTTATAATGTGGAAATAACTGTTGCCGATAACTGTGTGCCTTCCCAATCAACTGTTCTTGAATTTATCTGGAATATTGGTGAGGCAGGAAATCAAGTTCCAGTGGCCGTAATAGAGGCCGATGTCACTTCTGGTGAAGCTCCGCTGACAGTAAATTTCACGGGAAGTAATTCAACTGATGATACTGGAATAACGGCATACTTGTGGGACTTTAACGATGGATCTCCAACAGAATCCATCGCCGACCCAACTCATGTTTTCAATACGGCCGGTGTTTACGAGGTAGCATTAACCGTTAGTGATGGAGTGCTTAGCAATTCAAATACATTGACGATTACAGTTACCGCTCCGCCTAATGAAGCCCCAATGGTTACGAACCCAGGCGTTCAGAATGCTGTTGAGGGCGAAGTGGTCTCCTTACCGATAATTGCCACGGACTCAAATGACGATGTGCTGACCTATTCGGCTACCGGACTTCCTAACGGACTTTCGATTGATATGACAACAGGTCTGATCAGCGGAACGATTACAGCCGGAGCTTCGGCCAATAGTCCTTACGCGGTAGATGTTACCGTAACCGACGATGGTAGTCCTTCAGTATCCAGTACGGTATCCTTTGTTTGGAACGTAACGGATGTTGTTGTGAACTTGGCCCCAGTAGTCACAAATCCCGGGGAACAGAACGGAGTAGAAGGCGATATTGTTTCATTGCAAATAGGTGCCACCGATCCTGATGGCGATGGAATGTCCTTTGCTGCCGCCAACCTACCTAACGGACTTTCGATTGATATGACAACAGGTCTGATCAGCGGAACGATTACAGCCGGAGCTTCGACCAATAGTCCTTACGCGGTAGATGTTACCGTAACCGACGATGGTAGTCCTTCGGAATCTAGTACCGTATCCTTTGTTTGGAATGTAACGGACGTTGCTGTAAACTTGGCCCCAGTGGTCACAAATCCCGGGGAACAGAACGGAGTAGAAGGCGATATTGTTTCATTGCAAATAGGTGCCACCGATCCTGAGGGCGATGGAATGTCCTTTGCTGCTGCCAACCTACCTGACGGATTGTCGATAAATATGGCAACAGGCTTGATCAGTGGAACGATTACGGCCGGGGCTTCGGCCAACAGTCCTTACGCGGTAGAAGTTACCGTGACGGACGATGGTAGTCCTTCGGAATCCAGTATGGTCTCCTTTGTTTGGAATGTAACGGACGTTGCTGTAAACTTGGCCCCAGTGGTCACAAATCCGGGGGAACAGAACGGAGTAGAAGGCGATATTGTTTCATTGCAAATAGGTGCCACGGATCCTGATGGCGATGGAATGTCCTTTGCTGCCGCCAACCTACCTGACGGATTGTCGATAGATATGGCAACAGGTCTGATCAGTGGAACGATTACGGCCGGGGCTTCGGCCAACAGTCCTTACGCGGTAGAAGTTACCGTGACGGACGATGGTAGTCCTTCGGAATCCAGTATGGTCTCCTTTGTTTGGAACGTAACGGATACTGTTGTGAACATGGCCCCAGTGGCAGTTGCTACTGCTGATGTTGATTCAGGCCCTTCACCTTTGACTGTTAATTTTACCGGAAGTAATTCTATGGATGACTCAGGTATTGTATCGTATTTATGGGATTTTGGAACAGGTGAGGTATCAACTCTTGAAAACCCCACCTATACCTTTGAAAATCAAGGTATATTTGAAGTTACGCTCACTGTAGTTGATGAAGGAGGCTTGGAAGATACTACAGCTATTACGATTGAAGTAGATGATAATATTCCATTGGAAAATCCTGATGGGAATAGTATACTAATAGCACCAAACCCCGCCGTAAATTCTACCGAGGTATGGGTAGATTTGATAGATAACTCGGAGGTATTAGGGATGTATATTTATGATTCAAGTGGAAGGCTTGTTCAAAATTATAATCTAATGGGCATTAACAGTAATAACGGTAGCTATAGTGTCAATACTTCTAATTTGCATAATGGGCTTTACTCGGTATATGTATTCATATCAGGGGAAACTAAACCACTCGTAAGCAAGCTGTTGGTTCAACGCTAAAGCCAATAGTGGGTATTGATTTAAATAAAAAAATTAATTTTAAAAGCTTAAAAGAACAAAGCAGAACCGATCAATAATTAATTGATCGGTTTTTTATTGGCGTGGTATAAAATAATTTCTTAACGCATTAAATAGCTTATGTTTTGCTGTGTGTCTCTAGGTGAATATACGAAGTCTGGAATTATGTATTTGTGCTCTAGGGTATTTTCAGCAAATCGTGGTACGTAACGTTTTAACAAGCTATGTTGCGAACGGCTTGTAGATGTATCTCTCGCAAATAGGGCAAACGGTTAAGCTGTTAAAAGCAAATTAACGCTAGTTCAATGGTCATATAGAAAATTAACAACGAAGAACGGAACCAAGACCATCCTATAAGCTTAAAGACAAGTGATACTTTTTATAGACTACCGGCAAGTTTAGGGATTTTGCATAATAGGTTAACGAAAATGGAGGCTTGAGTTCCCGCCAAGAACTAAATTTCACCTGGAGCTTATCCGTAGGAAAAGTGAGGTGTCTTTCAACGGTGTACAAAGGAGCCTTCGTTAGCTAAATGGCTTATTAGTCAACTAGTTACAATACGCTCCTAAAATAACGAGAACCAACGAAGGATTATGACATCCTAGTACCATATAATAAGCACAGGCTTCTTTACCAATCTATTTCATTTACTAGGTCAAATCAGGTTTAATTCTAAAATAAAATAAGTACTAAAAATTTACGCCGGTAGATTAATGGGCCTTATTTGAAGACTTCCGTTTCATCCTTAGCTGATTTTAAGATAAATAGCTCTACTAAATAATTAGTTGAATAGACCTAAGAACCTATACTCCCAGTACCAAAAATTTCTATAGCGGAAACCTTGGGTCTATCCACAGTTGCTTGGAACAGTATATTTAGTACCCCATCCGTAACCTCTATATCGTACATTCTTGAACTGGCGGCAGCGGCACCAGTATCCTTAAAAATATCGTAACCGGTAAATATTTCCCTTTCTTCCATGGAAATATTAAATACCCTACTACCGACTCCTCCTTCTAACATTTCGGGATTTTCCAGACCCCAATATATTTCAGCAAAATACAGCTTAACGGTGTAGAATCCATTACTTAACGGAATAGTGTAAGAGAAGGGACTAGTGGGGTTATTGTTTTCAGTTACACGTTCTGTCAAGTATATTTCATCCATATCTGTACCGGTAATTTCTGTGACAGACGGATTAGAGTAGGCTTCTGCTAAACCTTCGAAATATTGGTCGGCTTGAAAAATAATTTCACCATACGCAATTTCGGGACCTCCGCTATTAATCCGTAAAATGGATGGTCCTAAAGGTTCCGTTGATTGACCCACTTCCTCGACCGGGTTTGGTTGAATGCCTTCAAAATTTATAATGTGGGTATCCGTGATTGCAATTCCGTTAACGGTTCCAGAAATGGTGATTGATTCCTCTACATCACTTGAAATACTTGCGGAATAGGTTCCATCACCATTATCTGTCACGGCGGAAATAACTGCTGTACCAGTCGTTGTAAGTACAACATTAGCCCCACCACTCGTAACAAGTGTGCCATCATTATTTGCTAATTGTACAGTAATCGTGGAGGTTACAGTGGAACTACCTTCTACTGGCGCAGTGGCTTCAATGGTTGTATTTGGGTTTGTAGGATCTAAAACTACTTCAGGAATGGGATTGGGTTCAGGCACCTGCTCTACGCCATTATCACTGCTACTACATGCAAGTAGTATTGAAATAAAGGATAAACTAAGCAGTGAAACTAGTAAACCAGTGGTGAGGGCCTTACGTATCATAAATCATATTTTTAAATAATTCCTATTCCGAATAGTGTTTTACTAAAGTAAAATAGAAATCGGTTACATTTTAATTTGAATGAATTTTGTTTTATCTGTATTAGCCAACTTAATTTTAGATTCACTAAAATTTAAATATCCCAAAATCAGATTTTTTTAGGACGTGTAATACCTTAATGAAAATGAACAATCACTTAAATTAATGGACAATTTTTTTGCCACTATACAGAAAGGTAAAAGAAAAGGCTCGAAGTTCAAAGTTTGTTTAGGTTAATACTTATTTTTTTTAGCTTCCTCTTGGAATGTTTTAGAAATCTTTAGACCAAACTAATTCGTATGGAGCGGCATGCACGGTTAACCAAAACGAAAAACATTTCACATTCTAGAGAAATATTTCAATAGTATTTATTAGAACAGGTTCAATTTTGTCCAGTGCGCTGGTGTTGAGCGTAATTTTCTTAATGGCTTTTAATTGACTTTGATTGTGGACATCAGACGCCAGAAAATCTATTTGCCCTTGATTTAATAATTTGTAGGCAACCTTCTTTACCTCCTTACCATAATAATCTCCAAACGACAATAGATTGGTCTGGAAAAGAAGTCCTTTTTCCTTAAGCTTTTTGTACGCGCCAGGCTTATTATGAAAATACACATAACGCTCAGGATGTGCTAAAATAGGAAAATAGCCTTTTTCCTTAATTATCTCCAAGGCCGCGTCAAAATTAATGGAAGGTTGTAGGTACGACATTTCAATCAGTATATAATTTCCACCTAAGGGCATTGCCTTTTTCGTTTCGACTAATTTTTCAAAACCGGAATCGATCATATGCTCGGCAGCGGCAGCAATTTTTACCAGGTCCAGGCCCTGTAGTTTAAGTTTATTCTCCAATAGCGATAGGGACGTGGAGATGGTTGTAGGATTATTTGGATAGTAATTCTCCATAATATGAGGGGTACAAATAAAATTGTGCACGCCAAATTCCCCAAAGCCTTTAATTAATTCTATGGATTCAGTTACAGTTTTGGCACCGTCATCTATACCCGGTAAAATATGATTATGGATGTCGATAAAGCCAGCGAGCTGATCTACTAAAAAGTGTTTCTTGGTAAAAAAACTGAACATGAATGGTTTCTAATTTTAGTTATTTTCCGATACAGAAATTGGCAAATATATTACCTAAAAGTTCATCGGTGGTGATTTCTCCGGTGATTTCCCCAAAGTAAAATAAAGCGCTTCTAATATCGAGCGATAGTAGGTCTCCGCTGAGTTCATCATCTAGCCCTTGTTGTACTTTTTTAATCTCTGCCAAGGCCTTTAAAAGGGAATCGTAATGCCTACTGTTGGTAACAATAGTCTCATTATTTTTTAATTTGCCAGTCTCTACATAACTCAAGAGTAGTTGCTCCAATTGGTCCACACCTTTGCGCTCCTTCGCAGATACGAAAACAGCATCTTCAAATTGCGCTGTAAATTCTTTGATTTCCTCCTTGCTTAAGGTATCCACCTTATTGATTACAGTAACAATCGACTTATCCTTGAATCTTTTCGTAATTTCTTTTAAAGCTTTTTTAGAAGCACTGACTTCTTCCGGGTTTGAGGCAAGTGAAGCTCCGCTCAACAAATAAAGAACGACCTGCGCCTTATCCGTCTTTTCATAGGTCCGTTGAATGCCAAGTCCTTCAATAACGTCTTGGGTCTCTCTTATCCCAGCGGTGTCGATGAAGCGAAAACTGATTCCACCAATTACAATTTCATCTTCAATAGTATCCCTTGTGGTTCCGGCAATATCCGAGACCAGTGCCCGCTCCTCATTTAGCAAAACATTCAATAGCGTTGATTTACCCACGTTCGGTTCCCCAATAATGGCCACAGGGACTCCTGTTTTAATGACATTACCAAGGGAAAATGAATCGATTAAAGTTTTTAAAACGTTTTCTAGTTCAGTCAGCAGGCTTCTAAATTCATCCCGATTGGCAAATTCAACATCCTCTTCAGCGAAATCAAGCTCCAATTCAATTAGTGAGGCGAAATTTAAAAGCTGTTGCCGTAATTCCTTGATCTTAGTGCTAAAGCCTCCGCGCATTTGCTGAATGGCGACCTGGTGATTGGAAGCATTGTCACTGGCAATCAAATCCGCAACGGCCTCAGCCTGACTCAAATCCATTTTTCCGTTTAGAAACGCCCTCATTGTAAATTCCCCTGGTGTGGCCATACGACACCCGTTCCTCAAAAAGAGTTGAATAATCTCTTGCTGGATGTATAACGATCCATGGCAGGATATTTCGATTACGTTTTCCCCGGTGTAGGAGTTCGGATTTTTAAATACCGATACCAACACTTGGTCCAACGTTACTTTTCCGTCTTTAAGCAAACCTAAATGTATGGTATGGGTTTTTTGTTCTGCTAGTATTTTACCCGAGACCGATTCAAAATGTCTTGAAGCGATAGTAATGGCATCTGCTCCCGAAAGTCGAATAACCGCTATGGCACCGGCTCCTGACGGAGTGGCGAGGGCAATTATGGTATCTGATGGAATCATGGGACAAAATTAATCAATTAAAAACGGAAGTGGTATGTAATAATTAATTCAAGAACGGTTTGGATAAGCTAATAATACGCTACATTCATCCCCTTAAAACTAATTATGATATGAAGCGATATATAGTGTTGCTATTCCTAATTTTTATTTTTTCTGCCGGACATTCCCAAGGAACGCCAACCGACACGATTCAAAATAGTGCCGAGGAGCTAAAAAGGGAGCTGAGGGAAGTACGTAAGAAAGTAGCGGAAGGGGAGGCGGAGGCTAAAAAAGCCAGAAAAGAAGCCGCAGCCAAGAAGAAGAAGGAAAAGTTAAAAAAAGAGTTTAACTCAAAGGCAAAGGCTATAGGCAAGCAAGAAAAGAAAGTAGAAAAGCTACAAAAGCAACTCGAAAAAGGCCAGTTAAAAGGCACTTTAGCTCCTGTTGATATTCAAAAAATTGAAACTAGAATAGCTAAAATTCAATTGGATATTTTGAAGGATCAAGAGCGGTTACAGAAATTAAAACGCAAGATGTAACTTTCCAAAAACTGTAACAAATTAGGTGTTGATGCGTCTTATTTATAGTTATTCATCTAAAATCAATCAAAAAATGGAACTAGTAAATAAAAACATCGCATTACGGGAAGACCGAAACCTATTGGTCGTTACCCATTTATCCCAATATTTAGATTTTATTACCGGATTTGGGGGTTTAATCGTACCGCTGGTCATTTGGTTGACCACAAGGGACTCCGTAGTTGACATGGAAGAACATGGAAAATCCGTTGTCAACTTTCAGCTCTCTTTGATTCTATATGTCATTATTGGGATTCCTGGGATTCTTTTCTTTGGACTGGGTATCTTATTATTGATTTTCACAGGAATTTTAGCAGTTGTAATGCCTGCCGTCAATGCAGTAAAAGCAAGCAATGGCGAGTCACCTAGTTACTTTGCTACAATTCGGTTTATATCTTAGGATAGTTCAATAAATTTATAAAAAAGGGCGACAGTTTTGAATGTCGCCCTTTTTACTTTAAAAAGAAGTTTAAATTTAATTGTTCAGCATAACCGGCATCACCAACATGGTTACATACTCGCCTTCATCCAAGCCATCGACAGGAGTAAGGATACCGGCACGGTTCGGCAGGCTCATTTCCAAGGAAACCTCTTCGGAATTCAAATTATTCAACATTTCCGTCAAAAACCGTGAATTAAAACCAATTTGCATATCATCGCCTTGGTAAGCACAGGTTAAACGTTCTTCGGCTTTGTTGGAGTAATCAATATCCTCCGCAGAAATATTCAATTCGGCACCCGCTATTTTTAATCGTATTTGATGGGTAGTTTTATTCGAGAAAATAGAGACCCTTTTTACCGAACTTAAAAATTGGTTTCTGGCAATCGTTAGCTTATTGGGATTTTCTTTAGGAATAACAGCTTCATAATTAGGATATTTTCCATCGATAAGCCTACAAATCAATTCGGTTTCCTCAAAGCTAAACTTGGCGTTACTGTCATTGTATTCTATAAGTACGTCAGACTCGCTACCGGCCAATATGCCCTTTAAAAGGGTCAATGGTTTTTTCGGCATTATAAACTCCGCCACTTGCGTAGCAGTAACATCCGTCCGTTGGTATTTCACCAGTTTATGGGCATCAGTAGCTACAAACGTTAAATTTTCAGGTGAAAATTGAAAAAATACACCGCTCATTACGGGGCGTAAATCGTCATTACCGGCGGCAAAAATTGTTTTATTGATTGCTGTTGCCAAAATATCCCCTAGAAGGGTCGTTGAACTGGGACTGGTTAATTCTACTGCTTTTGGAAATTCTGCCCCATCCGCATAGGCCAAGGCATATTTACCATGGTTAGAACTTATTTCTACCGTGTTATTATCCTCTACAACGAAAGTTAAGGGTTGCTCCGGAAATGTTTTAAGGGTTTCCAACAATAATCGGGCAGGTACCGCAATAATACCCTCATTATCAGAATCTACCTTAATGACAGAACTCATCGTTGTTTCCAAATCAGAGGCCGAAACCGTGAGTTTGTTCTTTTGCAAATCAAACAGGAAATTATCCAAAATGGGTAAGGTATTACTGTTATTGATTACGCCTCCTAAAATTTGGAGTTGTTTAAGCAAATAGGTACTTGAAACTATAAATTTCATGCTTTTATTTTTATGGGTATTCTTCTTAAAATACGATAAGAAAATTAAGTGCTAACTCCTTCGAATAGCAATTAACGTTGCACGCAAAGATATTTTAATTGACCTTTTTAAGGAAACAAACTTATTAACAGTGTAATTGGTGGAAAACGTAACTTTAACTGTTGGTTTTATTGCTTAAAGAGCAAAAATAAAATACAGTGGCGATAGTTATTAACTTTTGAACGAGCTAGTACCATAAAATAATAATGAAAGCTATGCGTTTACTTTAACCAAGGTAATCTACTGGAAATCGATCATGACCGTATCCCTATAATCCATGCCCAGTAGGGTAGAGGCCCCACCAACCGTATTAAGGTTGCTTTTAAAAATTGCCAATTCAATATAATCCGATGAATTAAAAATGGCCAAGAGGTCGCCAGCCCCTTTCCGTTGGTTTTTGTCCAACGAATAATCGATAAAATCGTTATAGGCCTTGTGTATTTTTTTTATCCTATGGTTTCTGACCAAAAGCTCAAAATCACGCCCGTTCCTGTACGCCTCGAACAGATTTTTACGAATATTGGTGATGACATTGCCATAATTATCAATGTAGATAACACTTCCAATAATTTTTTTCCCGTCCTCTACGATACGCGGCGAAAATTCCCTTAAATCCCGTAACCCTTTAAAGGGTTTACCAACAATTTCTAAGGTTCCACCGCGTGCGATATGACAGGCCACCTGTACGAATACGTTTAAGACAGGGAATGAATTGGCGATTGATTCCGGCAAGTTTATTTCTACTACCTTTTCAGGAGTCATCTCAGAGGTGATCAAGCCTATGACCCCCGTATTGGCACTGATAAAATAGTGACCGTTGATTAACGCCGCAACGTGTTTGTTTTCTGGTGTTTCCTCAGAATCGACGCCAACAATGTGGATGGTCCCCTTAGGAAAGCTCTTGTACGAGTTCTCCAAAATATAAGCGCATTCCTGGATGTTAAAAGGAATAATATCATGTGAAATATCAACAATTTTCGCATCGGGTAGCTCACTATAGATAGAGCCTTTCAAGACGGCTACAAAATGATCTTTAAGTCCAAAATCTGTGGTTAGGGTAATGATTGCCATGCAGCAATGTTGATATGTTTTTGATTAGGCAAACTTAAATTTTGTTTAAATTTGGTATACAAAACTAAACAAAAAATCAGCCGAGCGAAATTTATCTTCGCTATCTATAAATCTTTCTAAATCCCACTATTTGAACGAAATTATTCTAGAACTTACCGAAATTAGCCCAAGAGAATTCTTTGGACAGCAAAATGAGCATATAGATTTACTGAAGAAGTACTTTCCAAAACTTAAAATTGTTGCTCGGGGCAATAAAATTAAGGTGTATGGGGATGAAGAGCTTCTGGAAGAGTTTGAGAAAAAGTTCGATATGCTCACCCAACATTTTATAAAATACAATAAGCTGGATGAAAACAGTATTGAACGGGTTCTAACGAATTCTGAAAAAGAGGATTACAATTCCTCTGCGAATAGTGGCGAGACCTTGGTGCATGGTGTAAGCGGTAGACTCATTAAGGCCCAGACCGCAAATCAACGGCGTTTGGTGGACGCTTCCAAAAAGAACGATATGGTCTTTGCAGTGGGTCCCGCAGGAACGGGCAAGACGTACACGGGTGTGGCCCTGGCCGTTAAAGCACTAAAGGAAAAACAGGTAAAAAAAATAATATTGACCCGTCCAGCGGTTGAAGCCGGGGAGAACTTAGGATTTTTGCCCGGAGATTTAAAGGAAAAGTTGGACCCGTACATGCAACCCTTGTACGATGCATTGCGTGATATGATACCTGCGGAGAAATTGGCACATTATATTGAGAACGGAACCATACAGATAGCACCCATGGCCTTTATGCGGGGTAGGACCTTGGACCATGCGTTCGTTATTCTTGATGAGGCGCAGAACACTACACATGCCCAAATGAAAATGTTCCTTACGCGGATGGGTAAGAACGCCAAGTTTTTGATTACCGGTGATCCAGGCCAAATTGATTTGCCCAGACGAACGATATCCGGACTTAAAGAAGCCTTATTGATTCTGCAAAATGTGGAAGGCATAGAGGCTATTTATCTAGATGATAAGGATGTCATTCGCCATAAACTCGTGAAGAAGGTAATTGATGCTTATAAGACCATTGAACACCACAATTAAATCGCTACATGTCTAACAATACCATTTACGAAACCAACTTCAATTTTCCTGGGCAGAAAAACGTTTACAAAGGTAAAGTAAGGGCCGTTTACACGTTGGAAAACGATATGCTGGTAATGATTGCAACGGATCGATTGTCTGCTTTTGATGTGGTTATGTCCAAAGGGATACCTTATAAAGGCCAGATACTGAACCAAATTGCAACAAAAATGATGGCGTCTACTGCAGATATCGTCCCTAACTGGCTCACTGGGACCCCAGACCCCAATGTTGCGGTGGGTATGGCTTGTGAACCATTTAAGGTGGAAATGGTAATTCGCGGGTATCTATCGGGTCATGCCGCAAGAGAGTACAAAGCCGGAAAACGCATGCTGTGCGGAGTGGAAATGCCCGATGGAATGAAGGAGAACGATAAATTTCCAAAACCAATAATTACACCTGCCACGAAGGCAGCAATGGGAAATCATGACGAGGACATTTCCAAAGAGGCAATTTTAGACCGCGGGATTGTTTCGAATGAAGATTATGAAGTGCTTGAACGGTATACCTACGCCCTTTTTGAAAGGGGGTCCCAAATTGCCGATGAACGCGGATTAATTCTGGTAGATACTAAATATGAGTTTGGAAAATCCAAGGAGGGAAAAATTGTTTTGATCGATGAAATTCATACACCAGATTCCTCTAGATATTTTTATAAGGACGGGTACCAGCAGCGTCAAGATCGGAATGAACCCCAAAAGCAACTTTCCAAGGAATTTGTGCGGCAATGGCTCATTGAAAATAATTTTCAGGGATTAGAAGGCCAGACCGTTCCTGAAATGACAGATGCCTATATTGAAACTGTTTCGGAACGGTATATCGAACTTTATGAGAATATTACGGGAGAAACCTTTGTAAAGGCGGATACCAGTCATATTCATGAGCGGATAAAAGGGAATGTTCTCAGTTATCTGGAAAGTCTGTGAGTATTATCCGAGTAACTTTTTAAGGGAAAAGTTTTTCTTTTCCTTCAGGCGGGATAAAATTTTCAGAAAAGCAACCGCTGTAATATAAGCATCACCAAGCGCTGTATGCCTATCTTTTTTAGATATAGAATATTTTTCGGCAAGTTCATCTAACGTGTATCGGACTTTGGGCTGTACCAAATAGGATTTAATCAGGGTTTTTCGGTATAGCACACCCGTATCCAATACCGTATTCTTTAGTTTGGGGAGCCCATTTCGCTGTAAGGCCGCGTTCAACATCCCAATATCAAAACCTGCATGATGGGCAACCAAAATCGAATTCCCACAATACTCCAAGAATTTTTTCAACGCTTCACTTTCACGTATACATTCCCGTTGGCCATTCCTCAATAGGCCGTGAACCGGAACACTTTCTTTATTGAACCTTTCCTGTTCCAAATAAATATCGAGAACTTCCCGTACCAACATGCTTTCGCCCTTTACCTTCAAAGCGCCAATGGATAGTATACGGTCCTCCTCAAAGCTAAAGCCGGTGGTTTCGGTATCCAAGACTACAAAAACGAGGTTGTTAAAATCTGTCGTCTGCTTTTCCTTGAACAGGGCGGTATAGTCTTTCCAGAACTTTGGATGATTTTCCGGTTTTTTGTTAAAGAGTCCCATCAGCCCAGAATTGTATTCACTTTAAAACGCAAAGCAATGAGTTCCTGTATTTCCTTAATAGCCTTAAAGGTGCGTTTTAATTTCATTTTTTCTTGTTTCGACAATTGCTCCAGTTCAATGAACCTGCCGGAGTCGTGATGCAGTAAGCCTTGCTTGGTCCTAAATTTTAATAATGCCTTGGTAGCATACGAGCAGGCCAAATACAGTTCCTGATTGTTGGGCTCCAGTTCCGCCAACTTCTCATACCGCTCCCAAGTATTGCTTATTCCCTTTATGGAGTGCGACAAAATCAAGACCCGGGCAGCGTCTATAAGAGGCCTTAATGCTCTACTCTTCAGATCAAAAAAGTCTTTATGTTGACCATCCTGTTCCACCAAGAATTGTCTAAAGAACCCTGTTGGGGAGGGGCTTTGTAAGGCACCATTGGCCAAATGGACCAAGAAAATTGGATATTTTTCTACCGTTCTAAAAATATGGTCAGACATTTGGTCCAACAAGGTTCCTTCCCCGAATGCCAAGCTGTAATCAAAAAAGATAGAGGACATCAATACTTCGTTGGGTCCGGGATTACCGATCCAATACGAAAGTCTATTTTTCCATTCCTGTAGGCTTAGGCACCACTTAGGATTAGAGGCCATCATATCTGCAGGGCAATACTCATAACCAATTTTATTTAACGCCTTGGTAACTCGTTTTGATAGTTTTAGAAAATAGGTTGTGGTCTTGGGCAACTGTTCCTCTGGCACATCCTCAAAAACCAGTGCATTGTCCTGGTCGGTATGCAATAATTGCTCACTTCTGCCTTGACTGCCCAATGCAAGCCATGCAAATTTTACAGGCGGTGGGGTTTTCATTTTTGCGATCGAAATTTCCACCACTTGTTTGATGCAGGTATCATTAAGTTCTGAAATAATCTTAGAGGTCAATCCCAAAGGAATGTTTTGCTCTAGGTAATTACTTAAAAGCATCAAGACGCTTTTCCGGAGTTCCTTAATTTTTTTTATGCTGTTGGCACGCTTAATTGCTTTTACCAAAACGGCAGGGTTGTCTCCCAAGGAAACCATTATGTCGTGCTTGCTTAGAATACCAATGGCCTTGGTATTGGTGGTTCCATCCTCGGTGATTACCAAATGGCTGATATTGCTTTTCATCATGGCCATTTGGGCCTGGGTAATCGTCAACTTTCTAGGGTAGGTTATTACGGGAGCGGACATAATCGATTTCACGGTAGCCGTTATGGGCTGTTTGCCAGAGATGACCTTGTTTCGTAAATCCTTATCCGTAATGATTCCAAGGGCTATCCCTTTGTCACAAACCAGCACGGAGCCAATCTGCTTTTTGCTCATTAAATCGGCAGCCTTTTGAATGGTAGTTCTTGGTGTGCAGGAAATCAATTTTTTTGAGTAACTGACCAATTGAAGGTCCGGTATCTTAATTTCCTTTTTGGAATCCGCTTCTCCTTCCAATCCGTAGAGCTGTCCTTTTTGCGTTTTTGAATAGGGGTTTCTAGTGTTGGATGCAAAACTTTCCATCAGAAATACGGAGACCTCCTCATTGCTCCTGGCAATGGGCCTAAACGTTTCAATAGGAATTCCGTATAAAATGCACTCCTCATGTGCCCGTGCCTCTAGTTTATAATTCTCATTGGCGATAAGTGGTCGTAGTCCGAACACATCTCCCTCATCGCAATAGTCGATAATCGTATTGGAATTCGGATTTTGAAGCGTAACGGCACCTTTGTGTACTAAATAAAAATGGGTATGGGGAGGCTCGTCAATTCCAAAAATGATGCTATTCTTTTCCTTATACACGATAAGTACTTGCTCCGCTAATTGATTAAGCGCTGCTTGATCTAAAACATTGAAGGGAGGGAAGTGCCTGATAAAATCTGCAACCCTTTCCGAAATCAGATTTTTCATAAGATAAAAATAGCGGATTTACCTGATAATCGGGATTTAAATGTATGGAGGATTACTTCAACCCAAAATATTTTCAGGAATCCCACTCTGGGGCTAGTCGTGAGATAGTAAATTCTGTTTTTTAAAATGAAATGCACCATAGCTTCTAGAGTAAAAAGCCATCTTTACATTTAAAATTTAACAATCACTAAGAAATACACCCACTGCCAATCCGCCCTCTGAGGTTTCCTTGTATTTGGAGCTCATGTCCTTTGCCGTTTCCCACATGGTCTGCACAACTTTATCCAAGGGAACTTTAGCATCCATTGGGTTGGAGCCTAAGGCAAGTTCTGCGGCATTTATCGCTTTAATGGCTCCCATGGAATTCCGTTCAATGCAAGGAATTTGCACCAAACCGCCAATAGGGTCGCAGGTAAGTCCCAAATGATGTTCCATAGCAATTTCGGCGGCCATTAAAACCTGCTCCGGACTGCCTCCCAACAATTGGGTAAGGGCACCAGCGGCCATTGCGGAGGAAACACCTATTTCTGCTTGGCAACCACCCATTGCTGCAGATATGGTAGCTCCTTTTTTAAAGATACTCCCTATTTCCCCGGCCACTAAAAGAAACTGTTTTATATGTTCAAAATTACCGGCATGGTTTTCTATGACCATATAATACATTAACACGGCCGGGATTACTCCGGCGCTACCGTTGGTAGGTGCCGTTACGACCCTGCCCAAGGAAGCATTTACTTCGTTAACACTGAGGGCAAAACAACTTACCCATTGTAATATCTGTCTAAACTTAACTTCGGTCCGGCGTAGTGTCAGTAGCCATTCATCGGGATTGGAGTAGGGAAGTTGCCCTTTCAGTTTTTCGTGCATATCGTATGCACGACGCTTTACGGATAGGCCTCCGGGTAAGGTCCCTTGGGTGTGGCATCCAATGTACATGCACTCTAACATTGTATCCCAAATACGTTGTAATTGCTTATCGATTTCCGCTTCATCACGTAAGGTGAGTTCATTTTGCAGTACAATATCCGAAATACTCCGTTTTTCCTGCTTGCAGTAAGCGAGTAGTTCTGTCCCTTTTTCAATAGGGAATGGATAAGAATTGAATATAGCGGTTTTACGCTTTGCATTCTTACGTTCCTCGTTAACAACAAATCCACCCCCGATGGAGTAATAGGTCTTAGCCTTTTTTTTGCCCGATTTCAAAACGGCCTGGAACCGTAACCCGTTCGCATGAAAAGGCAGAAATTTTTTATGGAATTGGATGTGCTCCTCGGAACTAAATTTTATGGAATGGGTACCCTTTAGTTTCAGAACACCATTTTTTTTTATGGTATCGATGATGGGTTGGATAGCTTCTACAGGCGTGTATTCTGGATCGGCGCCGGACAATCCTAACATGATCGCCAAATCTGTCGCATGTCCCTTTCCGGTCAAGGACAAGGAACCATATAAATGAACATGGAGCTCTTGTACGTTTTGTAGCTCCTCCAATGATTTAAGATAGTCGATAAAACGCTCAGCCGCTCTCCAGGGTCCAAGGGTATGGGAACTTGATGGGCCAATGCCTATTTTGAGCATATCAAATACACTAATACTTTCTCTATCCAATGTCCATCGATTTAGTTCGCTAAAGGTACAATGTTTCGCAGACCTGCACCTGTTGTTTATGGCATAATTAACTACTAATTTTCTTTAAAAATGACATCCTGTCAGTTTTTTGGGCTTGGCATATTGTTTGTCATTTACTAAGCGATTCAAAAAAATAAGCACTAAAATTTAAAACATATAAAATGAGTAAGATTATTGGAATAGATTTGGGTACTACCAACTCCTGTGTTTCCGTAATGGAAGGTAATGAGCCAGTAGTAATTCCAAATGCAGAAGGAAAAAGAACCACGCCATCCGTTATCGCGTTTGTCGATGGTGGCGAAATTAAAGTTGGAGACCCGGCCAAGAGGCAAGCGGTTACCAACCCTAATAAAACCATTTATTCTATAAAGCGGTTTATGGGGAATAAGTATTCAGAATCTAAAAATGAGGCTGAAAGGGTTCCTTATAAAGTAGTTAAAGGTGATAACGATACCCCTAGGGTTGATGTTGATGGCCGTATGTATTCACCGCAGGAATTATCTGCCATGATTCTTCAGAAAATGAAGAAAACCGCAGAAGACTATTTAGGTCAAGAGGTAACCCGTGCGGTTATTACGGTTCCCGCTTACTTCAATGATGCCCAAAGACAAGCTACCAAAGAAGCTGGAGAGATAGCAGGTTTAACGGTTGAGCGTATCATTAACGAGCCTACCGCTGCATCTTTGGCCTATGGAATGGACAAAAAAGACACAGACCAGAAAATAGTAGTCTTTGACTTTGGTGGAGGTACACATGATGTTTCCATTCTAGAGCTTGGCGACGGTGTATTTGAAGTATTGTCTACGGACGGGGATACGCATTTAGGTGGTGATGATGTTGACCAAAAGATAATTGATTGGTTGGCAACGGAGTTCAAGACTGAAGAGGATATGGACCTTAGAAAGGATGCAATGGCCTTGCAACGTTTGCGTGAGGCTGCAGAAAAGGCGAAGATTGAATTATCTTCCTCTGCCCAGACAGAAATTAACTTACCTTATGTAACGGCAACCGCTTCCGGACCTAAGCACTTGGTGCGGACACTTACAAGATCGAAATTTGAGCAGTTAATTGCAGATTTGGTAAAGAGGACTATAGAACCTTGCGAAAAAGCATTGAAAGCTGCAGGACTTTCTAAAAGTGATATCGACGAAATTATTTTGGTTGGTGGATCTACGAGAATTCCAGCCGTACAGGAAGCAGTTGAGAAATTTTTTGGAAAGAAACCATCCAAAGGCGTTAACCCAGATGAGGTTGTTGCGATAGGAGCTGCCATTCAAGGGGGTGTATTGACAGGAGATGTAAAGGATGTATTGTTATTGGATGTTACACCGTTATCATTAGGTATCGAGACCATGGGTGGGGTAATGACCAAATTGATCGAGGCCAATACAACGATTCCAACAAAGAAATCACAAGTATTTTCCACGGCTGCAGATAATCAACCTTCGGTAGAGATTCACGTCTTGCAGGGAGAAAGGTCAATGGCCACGGATAATAAGACAATAGGGCGTTTTCACCTAGACGGTATTCCACCCGCAAAAAGGGGAACACCACAGATTGAAGTTACTTTCGATATTGATGCCAATGGTATCATTAAAGTATCGGCAACGGATAAGGCGACCAATAAAACGCAGGACATTAGAATTGAGGCTTCTTCAGGTCTAACCGAAGAAGAAATCAAGAAAATGAAGGCCGAGGCCGAGGCGAATGCCGAATCCGATAAGAAGGCTAAAGAAACTGCGGATAAGTTGAATGAGGCCGATGGCATGATTTTCCAGACCGAAAAGCAACTGGAGGAGTTTGGCGATAAATTATCCGAGGATAAGAAAAAGCCGATCGAAGAGGCTTTGGCAGAATTAAAAACTGCTTACGAAAGCAAGGATATCGCTTTAATTACGCCTGCTTTGGATAAAATCAACGAAGCCTGGAAAGTAGCTTCGGAAGAAATGTACAAAGCACAAGCAGATGCGGCACAACAGCCGGGCGCTGCCCCAGAAGGAGATGCATCCGCAAACGGTGCAGCTTCGGAAGGAGATAACGTGGAAGACGTTGACTTCGAAGAAGTCAAATAATAGAACGTAATCTTACTATAGAAAAGGGACGGTAAAAACCGTCCCTTTTTACTTTTGCAACATATTTTTTTGTGCCTAATTTTTAAAAAGTAATTTTGTCCCATGATGATTAAGAAGAACCTCTTACTGAACCTTATTGTAATGGTCCTAACAATTACGCTGCAGGGCCAGGAAATACAAGTGTTTACCTTGGCGGATTTTGACCTAAGTAATGATGTTAAATTTTGTTTGGTCAGTACAGATTATGGGAAAGAGGAATATGACTTCAATCGAAAAGGATTTCTAACCAAATCAGTGACGAGGTACAATGATACGGATTATGATGTGGTCCATTATAAATATAAGCAGGGAGAACTCATAGAAAAAAGAGCGGAGTCTTATCGGGACAATGCTTTTGACCCAAGTACCTCCATTGCCCATTTTTACGAAATAGACTCTACCGATAACTTGATGATTCAGGAGCGTATATTTTCCTACGATAAGGAGTTTTTGGATGAATATGTTTATAAATATGATGAATCTGGAGATTTGTCCAGCATTCGCAGGACCAATAACGATGGTACGGATATTACCCAAGTGGAGCATAAGAAATATAAGGGTGAATACACAGTAACCTATTTGTTGAACGGAGTGCCTATAAAATCTGTTCGTACGTCTACCTTAAAACCCAAAAACAAACCCGAACAGAAAATAGTGTTGACCAAGGAATACCTTAAGGGCCAAGAAACATATGCCTTTGAGGAAGTTTTTAATCCGGACGGGATGTTACTGGCACAGCAGGAATTTGAATACAACACAGAAAAGAGTAAGTTCGAACCTACCGTTAGAACTACTTTTGACTATGATGATAAAGGCATGCTTGTTTCCGAAACCATAAGTTCCAAAAGCGGAACCCGAACGAAAGAATATCTATATCAATACGATAAACCGGAAGGGGGTAATTGGATAAAGCAGATTATAACTCCTGATAATACTTACATTACAAGAAAAATCATTTATTATAAGCCAGAAACCAAAACAGCTCAATAACCTTTAAACTTGGTGTCTTTTAGTTTATTCCATTCTTCTTTTAAAAGCCCATAACAACACGTATTGCGCTTAAAACCATCGAGCAAATAGACGTCTTTCCTCAAAATGCCTTCAAGTTTACATCCCAATTTTTCAACGGCTTTCCTTGATGTAGTATTCCGCTCATCAATCCTAAATTCTACTTTCTCAAAACCCATAGATCCAAATGCATGTGCTAGCATAAGGTTTTTCATATGATCGTTGAGTCCCGTGCCTTGGTACTCCTTACCAATCCAAGTAGAACCAATATGTAATACTTTGTTCCGTTGGCTGATGTTCATATACCTTGTGCTTCCGGCATAGCTATTGCTTTGCTTATCATAAATAATGAACGGTATTCCAGAGCCTTCCTTGTATTGTTGTAGTGCAATCTCAACATATTTCTTTAGGCTAGACGGAGTTTCGATATCCGAAGGCGAGTACGAGACTAAATTTTTTTGGGAAGCAATAGGGAGTAGTTCTTCATAATTGGATAAGCTTAATGCACTTAATTTTACACGCTCGTTTTCCAAAGTAGGTATACTGCTCATTCTATAAGTTTGTTAATTACTTCTTTTTTCACTTCATGTCCTCCGTCAAAGGTAATTTGCTTCACCGTGGAACCAAAAAGTTCTTCAAGTTTAACTTCTTCCGCTGCTAAACGCTCCGGGTTATTGTAAGGATCTTTATCTCCAATTATGGATATGATTTGGGTATTTTTTGACAGATGGGCAAAATTTGACTGCTTTAATTCTTTGGGAATACCACCGGCATAAAGGATTATTTTTTCGCAAGAAAGTTTGGTATGCGCCACATAGCGAAGGGCAATGGATACCCCTTGGGAAAAACCAAGCACCGCTAAATCGACCTCTTTTGGAATCTTTTCAGCCCTTAGTACCGCGTCAATATAATTGATGAGGTTTTTAATTTCCTGTTCCGTATTTTCCCGGGTCAACCAACTGGCGCCTACATGGGTATACGCCCCGTTCAAGTAATATTTGGAGGGCGCTTGGGGAGCAATAATGTAATTCTCTTTCTGGGGGAGCTTATTGAAATGTTTTAGAAAAAATTTGCTTAGATACCCAATACCGTGAAAAACAAGCCAGACTGTTTTGGTGTTACCGCCAAGTGTATTTAAGGTTTCATAGGTGTTCGTGGAGGTATAGTTTACTGATTTAATTTTATTTTCCATGGAGGGTACAGTGCATTCTAGCTTTTCAGTTGGTAATGTAATGCTTAATTTTACAAAAAAAAGATGAACGAATACAAAGAAAAAATCCTTAAAATCTGTAACGAGACTTCAAAGAACACCTTAATGGAAACTTTGGAAATCGAATATATTGATGTAGGAGAGGATTTTTTATATGCAAGAATGCCCGTTACATCCAAAGTACACCAACCAGATGGCGTCCTGCACGGTGGAGCTATGGTGGCCTTGGCGGAAAGCGTAGGCAGCGCGGCATCGTATATATTCTTAGATGGCAGCAAGTATTATGTGCGGGGAATAGAAATTTCTGCCAATCACATAAAAAGTATAAAGGAAGGTTTTGTGTTCGCAAAAGCTATACTACTGCACAAGGGAAGAACAACGCAATTATGGGAAATAAAAATCACAAATGAAGCCGGCGACCTAATTTCGTTATGCAAATTGACCACCATTGCCTTACCTAAATCCTAGAATGTTTCAAGAGCTATTAGATAAGGCATTGCAAAACTTGGAAAAAGGGCTGCCTTTCGTCCTATACAGTAAACCAAATTCTGATCAATTACAAGCGATTTATCAAGCTGATGATAGGCTCAATTATGTAGCTGATTTCAAGGAAACCGGATTTGTTTTTGCACCTTTCAATACCATTTCTAAATCTATTTTAATACAATCTGCAGCAGTTTTTACGGCCAAGATTGAATATGGGGCATTTGAGTTGAACGATATCCTTGAATACAGTAGCGGTGAAACATCCGAAAAATCCCGATACAAGGCAATGATTTCAAAAGCCCTGAATGAAATTGGCCAGGGTGACTTGGAAAAAGTGGTGCTTTCAAGAAAAATTGAGGTACCACAAACAGATACACCGCTTCAAATATTTCAACGGATCTTAACGAACTATAGGACTGCTTTTCGGTATATATGGTATCATCCCGAGGTTGGGATTTGGGTGGGGGCTACGCCCGAAATTCTATTAAAGACTAACGGCCAACAGTTAATTACCATGTCCTTGGCCGGTACACAGAGCAGTCTAGAATTTGAACAAGCCCAGTGGACTGCAAAAGAGTTGCACGAACAACAAGTGGTAACCGATTATATACTTAAGGCCTTACAAACCGTAGCCTTATCCGTTAACGAAGAAGAGGTGGAAACCATAAAGGCAGGCAATCTTTGGCACTTACGAACAAAACTGAGCGGTACATTTGCACCCAATGCATTTGGAAAAGTTGTAAAGGCCATTCACCCTACACCTGCTGTGTGCGGTATTCCGCTAAAGGCCGCAGAACATTTTATTCTGGCAAACGAATCCTATGAGCGTACATTTTATACCGGTTTTCTGGGAGAGATGAACTTTAAAAACGCGGTATCTAGAAACAAAAACAGACGGAATCAGGAGAATAGTGCCTATAGGAGCCTTTTAAAAACCTCTGAACTCTTCGTAAACCTGCGCTGTATGCAAGTTTTTGATGATAAAGTCCAAATCTACGTTGGGGGCGGAATTACAAAGGATTCCGATCCCGAAAGGGAATGGGAGGAAACGGTTTCCAAAAGTAGTACCATGCGCAGTGTATTGCGTCATAAATAGCATACACAGTTTTGGGTAATAACCGGCATTGGTCGTATTTTTGTTGTGCATGAAATACTCATCGATTCCCACGGTTCAAGCCATTGTAAAACAGTGCCTGGCAAAGGATATTTCCAATATCGTTATTTCCCCAGGTTCTAGGAATGCCCCGTTGACCATAGCTTTTACGGGAAACCCCTATTTTAATTGTTTTAGTATTGTGGATGAGCGCTGTGCCGCTTTTTTTGCCTTAGGGATGGCCCAGCAACTACAAAAACCTGTTGTGGTGGTTTGTACATCCGGAAGTGCACTATTAAATTATTATCCGGCGGTCGCTGAAGCTTTTTATAGTACGATTCCTTTAATGGTCATTTCTGCAGACAGGCCTCCCTATAAAATAGGAATAGGGGATGGGCAGACTATACATCAGCTCAATGTCTTTCAGCACCATATTGGCTACGCGGCAAATTTAAAACAGGATGTAAGCCACGCTACGGAGAAGGTACTTCAATACCAACCGGAATGGATTAATGATAAAACTGTAGAAGAGGTACAGCTAGAGATTCAAAATTTTAATATTAAGGAACTCAACAAAGCATACGAAACGGCATTTCATTCCAAATTACCGGTACATATTAACGTTCCTTTGGAAGAGCCCTTGTACGACACAGTCCAAAAATCGTCTATTACGGCTGTTTTTGAACCAATTAACCCAATGAAATTACAGCGGACATCGTTGGACACTCAACAGGCTATATGGCGGACCGCAAAACGGAAAATGGTGCTTGTAGGGGTGAGTGCACCCAATAGAATTGAACAACAGTTTCTGGAGAATTTGGCCAATGACCCAAGTGTTTTGGTGCTTACGGAGACCACATCTAACCTCTATCACCCTAAGTTTTTCAATAGTATTGATTCTATTATTGCTCCCATTGAAACGTCTAAAAATAGGGACGAGCAATTTAGGGCATTGCAACCCGAAGTCTTAATAACATTTGGTGGGCTGGTCGTGTCCAAAAAAATAAAGGCTTTTTTGAGAAACTACAAACCAAAACACCATTGGCATTTAGGTGGAGAACGCGCCAATGATACCTTTTTTTGCCTGGAACACCATTTTAAAGTGCCGGTAGATTATTTTTTTGATGAAATGTACGATGAGGATGAATTGGTGGAAAGCGATTATTTTGAATATTGGAATGGAATCAAAAAAGAACACCTTACTAAAAGAGCGAAGTATCTTGGGCAAATACCTTTTTCCGACTTCTCGGTTTTTGAGCAAGTCTTAAAGAAGATTCCTGCTGGATACCAATTGCAATTGGCAAACAGTTCTACCGTTAGGTATGCCCAATTGTTTGAGCTAGACCCTACTTTGCGTGTGTTTTGCAATAGGGGAACCAGTGGAATTGATGGTAGTACATCCACGGCCATTGGCGCAGCCCTCATTAATGAAACGCCTACCCTTTTGATAACCGGTGACCTCGGATTTTTCTATGATAGTAATGCCTTGTGGAACAGGTATATACGGGAAGACTTTAGGATCATTCTTGTCAATAACGGGGGAGGTGGTATTTTTAGAATACTACCTGGTAAGGAGGATTCGGATAATTTTAAAACGTTCTTTGAGACGCGTCATAACTTATCTGCTGAGCATCTTTGTGCAATGCACGGGTTTGACTATTCTACTGCAACTTCAATGGAATCGCTTCAAAATGAATTGGTTGGTTTTTATACACCTTCCGATTCTCCCAAGCTTTTGGAAATTACCACACCAACATTAATAAACGATAAAATTTTGATGGACTATTTTCGTTTTATATCTTAGAGGGTATAAACCATTAATTTTAACACACTAAACATGAGTAAAAGAGACGAATTAATTGAAAAGTATGCGGCAGACATCAAAGATAAGTTTGGTGAAAGTGCAGATATGGATTTACTGAAAAAGGTAACCATAGGTCTTGGGCCCTCAATTTATAATCTTGACGCTTCAAAGGTATCGGGAGGAGATGATAAAGAGTTGGAAACGGTTAAAAACAACTACCTAATTAAAAAATTGGGTCTTAAGGATAGTCCGGAGTTGATGACCGCAATCAAGAGTGTGATGGAAAAATATGGTTCATCGAACAAGAATAAGCACAGGGCCGTAGTGTATTACATGCTTTGTAAGCATTTCAAAAAAGCATCGGTCTACAAATAGACAAAAATGAAATGTATACAAGGACCGCTACCTATATGGGTAACGGTCTTTTTTTTGGCTAAAACTCTAGATATTATAATGTAATTTTGCGGTATGATAGAATTAGGACGTATAAACAATCTGGAAATTTTACGGGATACCAGTGTAGGACTTTTTTTGGGTGATGAAGAAGGTAATGATGTATTGTTGCCAAATAAATATGTCCCCGCATCCTATGAAATTGGCGATAAAATAAAAGTATTCTGCTATTTGGATTATGATGAACGGCCCGTGGCTACGACACTTGAACCGGATATCATGTTGGGAGAATTTAGATTACTTCAGGTAGCTGAAGTAAACGAATTTGGCGCCTTTATGGAGTGGGGCCTTGAAAAACACTTGTTGGTTCCTTTTAGGGAGCAACGGGTAAAGATGAAGGAAGGTCAATGGTATGTGGTTCATTGTTATTTGGATGAACGGTCTGGAAGGCTCGTCGCGTCCAATAAACTGGACAAATTCCTGAGTAACGAAAATATTGATCTTAAGGAGTGGGAGCAAGTAGATTTGGTAGTAACCAGGCAGACAGATTTAGGCTGGGAGGTTATTGTTAATGAGCGTCATAAAGGACTTGTTTATTTTAATGAGGTTTTTAAACCGATCAATATTGGGGATGTAATACCGGGCTGTATCAAAACCATCCGTAAGGACAATAAATTGGATATTTCCCTGCAACCTTTGGGAGCTAAAGTACTGGAACCGGCAGCTAATAAAATATTTGAGGTCTTGCAAGCCCATGGGGGCTTTTTACCATTGCACGATAAATCTGCGCCCGAGGAAATACGGGATATGTTTCAAATGAGTAAAAAAACTTTTAAGAAAGGATTGGGTACTTTATTCAAGGAACGCAAAATAAAATTGGAGCCGGACGGCTTCTCGGAAGTGGCCGAATGACTACTTTAATTGCAGAAAAATTTTACAATGGTTTGAATCGCAGAATTTTACTATTAATTTAGGATTTTGTTTTTTGCGATAGTGTGCATTTAATTTTATTTTTGCCTTAGTTAAAAGTTTTTAACAATTTTTGACTTACATTTAGTTCCTAATACCTTAAACGCATTACTGCACATGCCATTTATTGAAGAAAGCGATTTACTGGAATTGCACAAGGACATTGATAAAGCGCAAATTATCAATGAGCGACTTCTAGATCAAATAAAATTTAAGAACAAAGAGTTAAAGAAGAGTAAGATTCAGCGTAATATTTTTGCGGGCATCACCACCCTTTTTTTGATTGGCGGTTTGGCCTTTACTTCTTTCACGGCCGGTTTATCAAGCTCCGGGGGGTTTAATCGGAAAGCCAGTAACGATTTGGTTCTTACTTCCATAGACAGCGTGGACGCCATACGAACCCGATTAGAAAATTTGAAGGAACAGAATGAGGAACTAAGCCTGGTAAAGGAATTTTATTTGGCCAAGGAGTTTTTGCAGAAGGAGAAAATATATTCCGTTCAAGTAAAGTCCTTTGTGGACAACAATGTAACCCTAGCATCAGAAGCATTGACCAACACGCTTTTCGTTAAGACAAATCCTTTTTACTCCTATTCGTTGGGTAATTTTGAAACCTTACAGGAGGCACAATCGTTTAGAAAGCAATTGGTGGACATTGGTTTTGAAGACGCCTTCGTCGCTTCCTATCAGAATGGAAAAAGAATTCAAATAGAAGATCCTTATTAGTGACCAAAGTTAATGCATGGCTCAATGCGGCAAGACTTAGAACACTACCCTTATCCGTTTCCGGTATACTTGTAGGTACGGCCTTAGCGGCATACCAAGGTGCCAAAGACCCTCTCATTTTTGTTTTAGCCCTATGCACAACAGTAGGATTTCAAATAACATCAAATTTCGCAAATGACTATGGTGATGGTGTAAAAGGAACCGATGGGGATGAGCGTATTGGTCCTAAAAGGGCCTTGCAGAGTGGTCTTTTAACCGTTAGGCAGCTCAAACGAGGGATTGTCATTAGCGTTGTCATTGATGTAATTCTTGTAATTGCTTTGGTCAATGCGGCATTTGGTTTTGAGCGCTTATTGCTGCCAATGTTCTTTCTCTTACTCGGGGCCTTGGCGATATGGGCCGCCATAAAATATACCGTTGGAAAATCTGCTTATGGTTATAATGGATTGGGTGATGTCTTTGTATTTATCTTCTTTGGGCTAGTAAGTGTCCTGGGTTCCAAATTTTTATACGTGCAATCCATTTCAATACGTTCTATTCTGCCGGCTATTGCCATTGGGCTTCTTAGTGTGGGTGTTCTCAATTTGAATAATTTGAGAGATTACAAGTCCGATAAAACGGCCGGTAAAAATACCTTAGTGGTTAAAATGGGGTTTCAAAAGGGCAGGTACTACCACTACCTTTTATTGCTTCTTTCATTTATTTGCTTGTTTTTGTACATTTTTACAACAAATGGAACGGTCTTACGTTATGTATGTCTAATTGGGTTTGTGCCCATCGCTGTTCATATGCGAAAAGTGGCAACGATTATAAATCCGGCTGAATTAGACCCAGAACTTAAAAAATTAGCATTGAGCACCTTTTTTACGGCCCTTGTGTTTTATTTGAGTTATTATTATTTTTTGTAATTTTGAGTGTAACCTTCTAAACCGTTTGCGACCTTGGAACAACCTATTAAAATTCTTATTGTTGAGGATAATGTGATTATTGCAGATGACATGCAGTCCATGTTAGAGGAAATAGGATACGAAATAGTAGATAATGTAATTGTATACGAACAAGCCGTTGAAGTACTAAAATCACAACAAGTAGATTTGGTGTTGATTGATATTATCCTAGCTTCGGACAAAACAGGCATCGATTTAGGAAAGCATATACGCGAAAACTATGATATTCCCTTCATATTCGTTACTTCAAACTCAGATAGGGCAACTGTAGAGAATGCCAAAACCGTAAAACCCAATGGTTATTTGGTGAAACCTTTTGAGCAGCAAGACCTTTACACCTCAATTGAAATAGCACTTTCCAATTTTATATATGGTAAACAACCGGGTACCAAAGCAAATGATACGGATGACGTAAACGAAGACGTTCCCATGTCAAATTCGATTCTAAAAGATTCGATTTTTGTAAAGAAACAGCATTTGTACTATAGGATTCAATTTGGGGATATTCAATTTATAAAAGCGGACAATGTCTATTTAGAGGTAAATACCGTAGATAAGAAATTTTTGGTGCGTTCTCCATTAAAGGACTATTTGGAGAAATTGCCGCAAAACAAATTTTATAGGGCCCACAAATCCTATATTGTCAACGTTGATCACATAGATGCCATCAACTCTAAGGATATAATGATCAACAATACATTGATTCCAATTTCTAAGGATTTTAAGGAATTTATAATATCGGCAATGAATTCTTAAGGAGTTAAACCTCTACAAAAAAAACGCCTTAGGGTGTTTTTTTGTTTCTCATATTCTGATGAGCGGTATTGTTTTAACTTTTAAGTGATAATTTTATCCGTTAAACTGTAATTCACGTTCTCACATTTCGTTCACAACATAAATTTGGGCTTACACAACAAATAGGGATATTTCGTAGAATCATTTAATCGGTTTAAAGTACGAAGTACAGTAGAGGATAATCCTAATGATTAGCGCAAGGCGGTAAGGATTTAGTACATATTTCTAGGAAATACTACATAATTTAATAAAAGCAAGATAAATACGCCTTTAGAAATGCAACATTGCGCTATTCAATAGTCATTGACACACAACAAAAATTTAGTGAAATCTAGTTTTAGTTTTAAGTTTGGTTTTGCCTTGACATTATTATGAAAAAGAGTTTTATTTTAAGATGGATATGCTATTTGGTTTTGTGCACCACCGCTATTAATGCCTATTCCCAAATCGAGGAACCCACTCAAAATGAAGATTACTACAAGCAATTTCAAGAATTGGAAAATGGCGAACTCCGTTCCTTTTTCTTTTTCAATACGCCAAACCGGTATAACCTCAATTCTCCGTACGACTGGTTAGATACCGTAAATGTTTACCTCAATAGTTCTGAAAAAACCAAGGATTCTACCTCCATTCGTAATTACCAGCTCATACAGTCCCAGATTTATTACGATTTGGGTAATTATGAAAAAAGTTTGGCCATTGCAAAATCCTTGTATGGAGGTCTCGAGGACTTTGATAGGGATACGAAACGTATTATTTTGGATTTAATGGACAGCAATTATGCGATTTTAGAGCTATACGATAAGCAAATTGAAGTCCGCAGAAGAAAAAGGGAGTTCGGTTTGACCGAAAACATTGCGTTTTACGATATCTACGCTAGTCTGGGCCAATATAGAAAGGCCATGCGGGATTATATGACGGAGGAAAAAAAACAACTTAAGGACGATAATTATTACGGTCAGGCAGTTTACAATAATACCATCGGAAATTACCTACGACTAGATCAGTCAACACCTACGGCACTTAGTTATTTCAAAAAGGCGGAGGGTCTTATTCAGGTTTTCCTAAGTGATGTCACCAACCAAAGGACCGACAAGGAACTTACGGACGGTAAAATTTTGAACGGACTCATTATTGGGAACATAGGCAAGTGTCATGTGCAATTAAAAGAGTATGAGAAGGCCATTCCATTTTTGGAGGAAAGTAGGGAGATCATTAAAAAGTATGCTACGGGTAAGATATCATCAGATTTGGTTGAGAATACACTCTTATTGGCAGATAGCTATTTGAAATTGGATAATTACGCCAAGGCAACAGATTATTTGACCGATGATTTAACCCCAATTAAACCGGAAAATATTCTGATGCGGAACAGGATTTATGCAGATTATTATTCCAAAACCGGTGATTATAAAAATGCGACCAATTATTTAAAACGCAATATTAGGATCCGCGATTCTATAGATGCGAAAGCGTCCAATATTAAAAACCAACAGCTCACTTCCGTCGTAACCCAGGATTTGGAGAATTCCAGAAAAATGCTGGATCAACAAAAAGCACAGTTGGAAGAATCTAGAAAGGATATTAAGGCCAGGGACGATAAAATTAGCTTGGTGTTTATTTCCCTTATTTTCACTCTAATGGGTTTTGCAGGTCTAGTGTACGCTTATTTAAAGAGTATTAAAAATCAGCGATTGATTGCCGAGCAGAAGTTCATCATTGAGAATTCATTGGTTGAAAAGGATTCCTTGCTAAAGGAAATACACCATAGGGTAAAGAATAACCTGCAAATGGTTTCCAGTCTGTTAAGCCTTCAAACTAAAAATACGCGGAGTAAAGCGGCTATCGAAGCTTTAGAAGAAGGAAAGAGCAGGGTGAAGGCAATGGCGTTGATCCATCAGAAATTGTATCAAAACGATGATTTGTCGGTCATTGAAATGCAAGGATACATAGAAAGCCTAATCAATAGCATTCAATCCGTATACAAAAAAGGCGGGCATAATATTACTATTACGATAGATGCGGAAGGGGTTGAACTGGACATAGATCGCGCCATTCCTTTTGGATTGATATTGAACGAGTTGGTATCCAATTCATTTAAATATGCATTCCCGGATGACGATAGCAATGGAAAAATTTATATCCATTTGCGTAAGGTAAACGGGCAGGAAGGATTTTTTGAATATACCGATAACGGGATAGGGTTGCCTACGGATACCGAAGAGCGGGCAAACTCCTCTATGGGAATTCGATTAATGAACAGGTTGGCCAATCAATTACAGACGTCGTTGAACACCGATACTACCGCTGAGGGGGTGCGTTTTTGGTTCAATTTCAAATAGTTTGGATAGCTTATCGAACCTTACTTTTCAACACAATTTTATGCAATAGTTTTGGAACGAAGCGTTTAATGTAAACGGCATATTTTTCTTTACCTCCTATGTATACCTCAAACTTTTCTTTATCAATGGCCTTTCTAATCGCTTTTGCACATTCTGCTACCGGCATACCGTTTTTGGTAGCTTGATCATCTGTTCCTTGGTTACTGCCGTCTGCTGTTAAGGCATTTTTGGTAACATTGGTTTGTACGAAGCCCGGGCAAACCAAAGTAACCTTAATGGAATCTTTTTCGTGTTCCATGCGTAAGGCATCAAAAAAGCCATGTAGGGCATGTTTTGCCCCACAATAACCGGAGCGGTACGGTGAGGAATATTTACCCATTACACTGGTGATAGTGACAAAATGTCCACTTTTTTCTCGTACGAAATAAGGTAATATAGATTTAGTTAACTTTATTGTACCCAGATAGTTAATGTCAATCATTTGTTGATATACTTCAAAATTGGTATCCGCAATCAAGGAGCGCTGACTTACGCCACCATTATTAATGAGAATATCGATTCGGCCAAACAGCTTCCATGCATTTTCAGTAATTTCTTCCATTGAATCAAAATGGGTGAGATCTAACGGAAGCACGGCACAGTTTTCTGGATGCTTGCAATTTTCCTTAACCCTTTTCAATTCATTTTCTCGTCGCGCAGAGAGAATAATGTTATTCCCTAGGGCATTTAACTGGTACGTGAGTGCTTCGCCTATGCCAGATGACGCACCCGTAATCCATATTACTTTACCGTTCATAAGTATAATTGCAGTGTAATTAGACCTAAAATATAACTAAATTTGGAGGATTACATGAAAGCAATATTTAAAAGGTACCAGCTTAATTTTAAAAATCCCAGCGGTACATCGCGGGGAGTTCTCAGAACCAAGGAAACCTGGTTTTTGATATTAAGGGATGGGAATCGAATGGGGATAGGGGAATGTGGCCTCTTTAGGGGCTTAAGCTACGATGACGTTCCCGGTTACGAAAAGAAATGCGAATGGGTGGCCGCAAATATAGAACTTGGCAAAGAAGTGTTGCTGGGTAGGCTAATGGATTTCCCAAGCATCCAATTTGGATTGGAACAAGCTTTCCTTTCTTTGGAATCGAAGAATCCGTTTGAACTTTTTGATACTTCATTTTTAAGAGCGAATGAACCGATAGCAATTAATGGTTTGGTATGGATGGGTGATATTGATTTTATGCATCGGCAAATTCATGAAAAATTGGGACAGGGCTTTTCGTGTATCAAATTAAAGATTGGGGCCATTGATTTTGAAGCGGAATTGGCCCTGTTGAAATCTATCCGGTCAAGCTATTCCAAAAATCGTGTTGAAATAAGGGTCGATGCCAATGGCGCGTTTTCCCCTTCCGAAGCTCTGGAGCGATTAAAAGTTCTGTCAGCTTTAGATTTACATTCTATAGAACAGCCCATAAAGCAAGGGCAATGGGAGGCCATGAAAAAACTTTGCCTTGAAACTCCATTGCCTATTGCCCTGGATGAAGAATTAATAGGAATTACCAGTGTAACAAAGAAGAAAGAACTGCTACTAACCGTGCAACCACAATATATTATTTTAAAGCCGAGCTTACTAGGAGGTTTTAATGGGTGTAGGGAATGGATTGCTTTGGCGGAACAATACAATATTGGTTGGTGGATAACCAGTGCGCTTGAAAGTAACATTGGGTTGAATGCCATAGCGCAATGGACCGCCTCGCTAAACACGACGATGCCACAGGGGTTGGGTACGGGGTCCTTGTTTACCAATAATTTGGATAGCCCATTGGAAGTGGTCAATGGTGGACTTTATTACAACACGAACAAAAGATGGAAAATTAACTTAATTGAGGATTTATGTTCATAGAACAAGCGTATAAGGGAATAAGCGAAAGTTGGCGTTATCTATTAGGTATATTTTGCATTTTTGTTGGGTGGCAGTTTATTGGGGGTGTGCCTTTACTTGGGGCGATGCTACTACAGGAAGACGGCTTGCCTGCCATGGCAAGTGGCGATATGGGTAGAATGTCTGCGGTAATGGGTACCAATTTATTTTTGTTTTTAATGCTTTTGACCTTCGCAATTGGGCTGGTGGCCGTTTTTGTAGTTGTTAAGTTTTTACATAACCAGTCCCTGACTGCACTAACGACCTCAAGGAAGACCATAGATTGGAAACGTGTGCTGTTCTCATTTTCACTTTGGGCGGGTATATCCGTATTTTTTATCTTTTTGGATATTTATTTGGCCCCAGAAGATTACCAATTCAATTTTAACTTGGTTCCATTTTTGACCTTGGCCTTGATATCGATTACGATGATTCCCTTACAGACCAGTATGGAGGAATATTTTATGCGTGGTTACTTAATGCAGGGTTTGGGTGTTATGACCAAAAATAGATGGTTTCCATTGGTGTTTACATCTTTGTTCTTTGGCTTGCTTCATATTTTTAATCCGGAAGTTGAGAAATTGGGATATGCCATTCTTAGTTTTTACATTGGAACTGGTTTTTTTCTAGGTATTATAACCTTAATGGATGAAGGGCTTGAATTGGCATTGGGTTTTCATGCAGCCAATAATTTGACCGCTGCCCTGTTGGTTACGGCAGATTGGACCGCGTTTCAAACGGATTCCCTCTACAGAGATATATCTGAGCCTGTGTTAGGATGGGATGTTCTGGTACCTTTATTGGTGGTTTTCCCCTTGTTATTATTTTTCTTTTCAAAGAAATATGGATGGACGAATTGGAAGGATAAGTTAACGGGCAGGGTATTGACCGAAGAGGAATTTTTAAACCGTAAGAATCCGTAACAGTGCAAACACAGAAGCTTCACCCAAAGTTTTGTATCAACGGGAGAAATTTGGGTCAGTATGACCTTGTAGAGGTGGCCTACAGTTACCTCAAGGAAGGGGAACCTTTTGAAAAGGAAATAGGAAATTTTTTATTGGATTGGTTCGATAGGAGTGAAACCCTTACCGTACATACTTCCGGCTCTACAGGGAAACCTAAGGCAATTCCCCTCAAAAAGGAGCATATGGTCAATAGCGCCAAAGCCACAGGGGCCTATTTTCAATTACAATCAGGGGATACCGCCTTATTGTGCCTATCCGCCGGGTACATAGCGGGGAAGATGATGTTGGTACGTGCCATGGTACTGGGACTTGACATTTATCCGGTGAAGCCATCAGCGCAACCTTTGGAAAAGCTGAATAAAAATGTTGAATTTGCCGCCATGGTCCCTATGCAGGTCATGAATTCAATTCCATCCTTAGATAAAATCAAAACACTGCTCATTGGTGGTGCCCCTCTTTCGTCTGAGTTGAAGAACCAATTAAAAGAGTGTTCCACGGAGGCCTACGAGACCTATGGCATGACGGAAACCATTACCCATATTGCGGTAAGGAGGCTTCATGAGGAGTATTTTAGGGCACTGCCCAATGTGACGCTATCGCAAGATGAACGGGCTTGTTTGGTAATCCATGCACCGCTAGTATCCGCGGCTCGCATTTACACGAACGATGTGGTAAAATTAATAGCAGAAAAACAATTCAAATGGCTGGGCAGGTTCGATAATGTAATCAATTCCGGTGGTGTTAAACTGCACCCAGAGCTAATAGAGGAGAAAATTGGCGCCTATTTAAAATTGCCCTTTTTTGTAATCGGTTTTCCGGATAATCAACTGGGAGAAAAATTGATTCTTGTGGTAGAAACGAATCGTTCAGTTATAGAAATTTCGACAATCTTAAAAAGTGTGACTCAATTGGGGCCTTACGAGATTCCACGGAAAATTCTGAGCCTTACTAATTTCGTGAGAACGCAAAATGGAAAAATACGCCGTAATAAAAGCTTGCAAAAAGCTTTGGAGAAGGACTAAATTCAATTATTTTCAATGTACTAAAAAAACTATAAAATGAAATACCTGTTTACCACCCTAGTAATGCTACAGTTCGTATTTGCCAATGCCCAACAAATTCTGGAAGAAAAGCAACGTGCCCTGGTTGTTGATGAAATTTTGGATGATCGGTTTAATAACCTGTTGCCTCAACTAATGGATACGGCAGCTATCGATATGTGGGTCGTTATTTCTAGGGAATACAATGAAGATCCGGTTTTAAGGACAATGCTGCCCGCCACTTGGTTAAATGCAAGGAGAAGAACTATTCTCTTGTTTTACAGGGATAAGGAAAAAAATACAATTGAAAAACTGGCGGTCGCAAGATACAACGTGGGCAAGAATATAATCTCTGCCTGGAATAAGGAGAACGAACCTGATCAATGGAAACGCTTGATGCAATTGATAAGTGAACGAAATCCGACAACAATTGGGCTAAATTACTCAAAGGACCATAATATAGCCGATGGTTTGGACAAAACGGATTATGATGCGTTTATGGAAAACCTTCCCTCAAAATATAAATCCAAAGTAGTATCGGCTGAGCAGTTGGCCGTACGGTGGATTGAAACTAGAACGGAGCGTGAAATGGTCATTTATGATCAATTGGTAGACATTACCCATGATATTATTGCAGAAGCATTTTCTGAAAAAGTGATTACACCCGGTGTTACCACAACGGCCGATGTAGTCTGGTGGATGCGCCAAAAAGTAACTGATTTGGGCCTGGAAACGTGGTTTCATCCTACCGTGGACGTACAGCGAAGCGAAAAGGATAAAGCCAGTACGTTATATTCCTTTGCAGATAAGCCGGAGGACATGGTTATTTTACCCGGGGATTTGTTGCATTGCGATTTTGGAATCACCTATCTGCGATTAAATACAGATTGCCAAGAACTGGCCTATGTTTTAAAACCAAATGAGACCAGCGCACCGTTTTTTTTGGTAAACGGATTAAAAGATGGAAATAAAGTTCAGGATTACTTGACAAACAATATGGTTGCCGGCAGGACCGGCAATAAGATTTTGGCTAAATCTCTTGCAGAGGCGAAATCGGCCGGATTAAGACCCTCCATTTACACACATCCTTTGGGCTCGTATGGTCATTCTGCAGGTACCACTATTGGTATGTGGGATAGTCAAGGAGGTGTAATGAAAGATGATGGGGAGAATTACCCGCTAAACCCAAATACGGTTTATGCCATTGAACTGAACACGACCGTCAACATTCCGCAATGGAACCGGGATATCAGAATAATGTTGGAAGAGGCCGGTTTTTATGGCCAAGAGGGCTTTAGGTATGTCAACGGTCGCCAAACGGAACTCCTGTTAATTCCCAGGGTTAAGAATCATCAGGGGAATTAAATCATGCATATTTGGTTGCTGATTGAGATATCAGGCTTTGTATTTGTCTGAAAGTAAAGCTATTATCCATGCTAAATTTATTATAAAATTATTTTTTAAGGACATTTTGTTTACTAACTTAAGGTGATAATTCAGGTTTTTTTGGACTGATTTTTGATATTGTTTTATTTATTAAGGAAAATCTAGTCTACGGTGTTAACAAATAATCTTTATAAAATGAAAAAATTACTTTTAGTTTTGATTTTGCTCCCAGTGAGTATGCTTTCTCAAGAAGCTGCTATAAGGACAATTAGCGGTACGGTTAGTGATGAGTTCTCGCCACTACAAAATGTAACCATAAACGTAAATAATTCTGAAGAGGTTGCTGTATCTGATAAGGATGGAAGGTACCGCATAAAGGCTGCCGCCGGAGACGAATTGGTTTTTACCTATACCGGTAAGAAAACGGTGAGAATTCAGCTTGAGGATGTTACTCGAGTCTTGAATGTTACCTTGTACCAGGAAATACAAGAATTGAACGAGGTGGTGGTTACTAAGAGCAATCGAAAATCACAGGAAGAACTAGCGATGGAATACAATTCCAACAAGAGATTAATTAAGACCGCATGGGGTATATTGGATGCGGATACGGCCCCGGGGCAAATATATATGTTGAACGAGGATAGTATTATGCCTATTGGTATCTGTATTCTGGACGTTTTGCGTAATGAGTTTCCGGGTGTACAAGTTTCAGGCGACTGCAGAATTGGAGGAAGTGTAGTAATTAGGGGCAGAAATTCAATGTTTTTGTCAAGTGGTGCAGTTTACGATATAGATGGTCAAATATTCGTAAACACTCCCCTTTGGCTCGATGTAAATAATATTAAAAGAATCGCTATTTTAGGAAATTTCCCTACAACCGTCAAATATGGAGGCTTAGGCACTGGCGGAGTTGTCGTAATTAATACCATCTCAGGCAATGCATTTCCTAAAAATAACATAGACTATGCAAGGCTTAAAAATAACTTTTACAACAATGATGCCTTAAACTTTGAGCAGGTTTTGTTGAATGCACCTGTTTATCTTCAAGAGTTGCAAAACACAAAAACCTTTGACGAGGCCCAGGAAGTATTTGAAAACTTTGCCGGGAGGTACGGACAATCGCAATATTTCTTGATTGATGCCATACATTTTTTCACTAAAAATTGGCCGAACGAAGATTTTGGTATTGCTATTTATAAGAACAATCAGCGGTTGTTCGATGATAATGCCATGCATTTGAAGTCCGTAGCATATGCTTTTGAGGCTGCAGGTCTGCATGAAGAAGCCCATGAGATTTACAAAAAAGTTTTTATTCTTAGACCTAACTATGCCCAATCGTATATCGATTTGGCAAACAGTTATCGCGTCTTAAAGGAATCAAAAATGGCCGCTACGATGTTTACACGTTATAATTATTTGGTCGACGAAGGTTTTATGGATAAGGATATTACTTCACTTAGTACTATGATGGACCGTGAATACAACAACTTATTGTCGCTCATGGGAGACGAAGTGGTTGGTAAACGTAGTTCTGAACTGTTCGTGGAAGCCGAAGATTTTGAAGGAACACGCCTTGTATTTGAATGGAGCGATGGCGAGGCGGAATTTGACTTACAATTCGTCAATCCACAGAACCAATATGAAATATGGCACCATGGCCTAGAGAAAAATGCTGAGCGTATCGCCAATGAAAAAGCAGGGGGATTCTCGATGCAAGAATATTTGATTGACGGATCAATTAGAGGAACGTGGCAAATCAACGTTCTGTATCTAGGCAACAAGAAACTTACACCTAGTTATCTTAAAGCTACTATCTATCATGATTATGGTAGTGCCGCGCAACGAAAAGAGGTACAGTTGTTCAAACTTTCCCTTACCGATGTGAACCAAAAACTGTTCACTATTTCCAACACAAATTCAGTGGTATCGAATTAGTATTTTTGAGGAATATATTTTTGATATGGGCCTATTGGTATTCTATTTCAAGAATACCAATAGGTTCTTGGAATTATACACAAAAATGAAATGAACCCCTCTAGCACTTCAATCGATGAATTTGAAAATGGGATATGCATGGGTTTTATGGAACCCATAAGGAAAAAAGAAAATGAATAAAATCTCCTTACTTTTTGTTACGGCCTTAGTTGCCCTTCAGACTTTTTCTCAAGAGCATAAGGATACGAATATCTCGATTTGCTGGGACAATTCGTTTTCCATGGCCCAAAGGGATTTGGAAAAAGATTCAGCCGTTCTTGAAAATTATTTCAGAAAAAATGAAAATGCGAAGGTGCAGGTTATTTATTTCAATCTAAGTACCTCTGAAACAGAGTATACCGTTACCAATGGTGATTGGAACGTTTTGGAAAAGGATTTAAAAGCCACTGTCTATGACGGGGCAAGTGTATATGAAAATATCGAAGGTAAGATGAAGTACCCCAATGTGTACATTTTTACCGATGGCAATAAGCTTTTGGAACGTGACAATCTGATAATTCCCGATAAAAGCTATATCATAAATAGCAGTCACCTAAGAAACCAAACATTCTTGGAGCGAACGGCTTTGATTAATCGGGCAAATTTGGTTGATTTGGCCACTTTCACGAGTAAAGGGAAGTTCTCCGATAAGCAGAATTTTAAGGGCAACGTAAAGGACGGCCTTTTGAGAGGTACGGTATATATTGACAACAAACCGGCGCCCGAGGCCAGAGTAAACGTGAAAGGAACATCGAATAGTTTTCTTACGGACGGTATGGGTAATTTTTCGATTCAAGCAGAAGTAGGGGACACCCTTTTGGTGAACAGCATCAAAAGCCGGACATTAAAAATGGTCCCGATTGAAAAATTGTCCTATATCACGATTTTCCTCGAAGGGAACACAGTTGAATTGGAAGAGGTTGTTCTGGTGGAGAATAGGGAAGCGAAAGCATTAGAAATGGTCGTTACAGGGTTCGCAAATTATGACAAAAATCGAATTGGCTATGCAGTGTCTTCCGTAGAGGCCGATGAAATATCGAGTATAGACACAAATGCCGGCGATGCGCTTCGTAACAGAGTGGCCGGGGTCAATATAGATAATAAAGGCTACTCCGGGGCGGAAGGAGGATTGGCCAAGACAAATATTAGGGGGCAAAATTCCTTATTCATGAATCAAAATGCCTTGGTCGTTGTTGATGGAGTACCTACAAAAAGTGGTGCCGGTATCGATAATGCGAGTTGGGAGGTAAGTGGAGCCAACATTGGAAACTTAAATCATATTGACCCTGGAAATATCGAAAAAATAACGGTTTTAAAAGGTCTTGCTGCTACCAACCAGTGGGGCAGCGAAGGGGCCAATGGTGTCATTTTGATAACTACAAAGTCGGCCAATGGTAATGTTAGCCGCAAAAATGCTTCAAAATTTATAGACAGGGCACGGCTCAAGAACAATATTTATGAAGGGAGTGAGACCCAATTAAGCGAGGGTAATTCGGCCATTTTAAAAGCGCTTGGTTCAACCAAAACAATTGATGAGGCCTATGAAAGTTATGTGACCCTGCGCAACTTTAACAGGGATGACCCATTATTTTATTTAGACGCATTTTCATATTTTAAGCCATTGGATTCGAAGCTTGCGGCTAAGATTATTTCAAACCTTTGGGAAAATAATCCTCATGATATTGATATTTTGCGCTTAGTTTCGATGGCCCTTGCTACGGTAGACACTTACGATGCCGAAGTTAAAATCAACGAACAGATTTTGGCTAGCGTCCCGAATGATGTTAACGCCCATCTCAACAATGCACTTGCTTTAGTTGATTCGGGTAGCCATCAAAAGGGCTTGGATGAACTAATGGGCCTGGCAAAAAACAACAAGTATTTCTCAATAAATACTTCCGGTATTTCAAAAACCCTAGACCGTGAAATAAAGAATTTACTTTTTAAGCATCGGGGTGAGGTAAATACAACCACAATTGATAAACAGTATCTCAATAACCTAAAGTTCAAGGCACGTCTTGTATTTGAATGGAACCATCCTGGCGCGGAATTTGAAATTCAATTCGTAAATCCTCAAAACCGATTTTTTACTTGGAAACATACTACTGCAGAACTCGGTGAAAGAATGCAAAAAGAATTAGAACATAATTTTAGAGTGGAGGAATTTGAATTTTCAGGAGACGTCCGGGGTAATTGGGTCCTTAATGCAGAATCTTTAGTAGATATTTCAAGTAAGACTCAGGTTCCACTCCTCTTAAAATGCACCATTTATACCAATTTTGGTTATCCCGAGCAACACCAAGAGCAAGTGTTCATATATTTCAAAAAGGCAAATGAAAAGCGGATGCTCAAAACATTGGTGGTCAAATAACCACTTGCCTCACTATTATAAGACAGGATATAGCTAGAATGAAACCAAAATGAAATTAATCTTTAGATGCCGATTGTCTACACCTGCAAAACCCCCATATTAAAAGGTTTTTCAACAGGGGCATGGTTTGCGGCCTCTATACCCATAGAAATCCATGTACGGGTATCTAAGGGATTAATTACGGCATCTGTCCATAATCGAGAAGCGGCATAATAAGGCGAAACTTGATTATCATAGCGTTGCTTTATTTTATCGAACAGTTCCGTTTCTTTCTTATCCGTTATGGTTTCCCCTTTTTTCTTTAGGGACGCTTTTTCGATTTGCAGAAGTACCTTGGCAGCAGAATTCCCGCTCATTACGGCAAGTTCGGCACTCGGCCAAGCAAAAATCAACCTAGGGTCATAGGCTTTTCCGCACATGGCATAGTTACCAGCACCATAGCTATTCCCTATCACCACCGTAAATTTTGGAACAACGGAATTGCTCACGGCATTAACCATTTTGGCTCCGTCTTTTATGATTCCGCCATGTTCACTCTTGCTACCTACCATAAACCCGGTTACGTCCTGTAAAAAGACTAGCGGTATTTTCTTTTGATTGCAATTGGCAATAAAACGTGTGGCCTTATCTGCAGAATCCGAATAGATGACACCACCAAATTGCATTTCTCCCTTTTTTGTTTTTACTACTTTGCGCTGGTTGGCAACGATTCCTACTGCCCAACCATCAATTCGTGCATATCCGGTAATAATGGTTTGGCCATACCCGGCCTTATATTCCTCAAATTCAGAGCCGTCTACCAGTCGTTTAATGATTTCCATCATGTCATACTGTTCGGCTCTGGAGCGTGGAAGTATACCAAAGATATCCTCAGGTTTTTCCTCAGGTTTTATTGGGGCAATGCGGTGGAATCCAGCCTTTGGAAAGTCCCCAATTTTATCCATAATATTTTTTATGGTATCCAAGGCTGCTGCATCGTCCTTAGCCTTATAATCGGTTACTCCACTGATCTCGCAATGCGTTGTTGCTCCACCCAAGGTTTCATTGTCGATACTTTCACCAATTGCTGCCTTAACTAAATAGCTACCGGCCAAGAATATACTACCTGTTTTATCGACGATCAAGGCTTCATCGCTCATTATCGGCAAATAGGCCCCACCAGCTACGCAACTTCCCATGACGGCCGAAATTTGGGTAATGCCCATGCTACTCATAATGGCATTATTTCTAAAAATACGGCCAAAATGTTCTTTATCGGGAAAAATCTCATCTTGCAAGGGTAGGTAAACGCCCGCACTGTCCACCAAATAAATTATGGGTAACCGATTTTCTATGGCAATTTCCTGGGCCCTTAAATTCTTTTTTGCGGTAATGGGGAACCATGCACCGGCCTTTACCGTTGCATCGTTGGCAACTACGACGCATTGCCTTCCCTTTACATAGCCTATTTTAACCACAACGCCGCCCGATGGACATCCGCCATGCTCTTCGTACATTCCGTCACCCACAAAAGCTCCTATCTCTATCTGTTTCGCTTTTGGGTCTAGAAGATAATCGATTCGTTCGCGTGCCGTCATTTTACCTTGCTCGTGCTGCTTGGCAATTTTTGACTTTCCACCACCCAAATGTACGGTTGCCAGTTTCCGTTTTAAGTCGGATAATGACAGCTTATTGGTATCTTCGTTTTGATTGAATTTAATATCCATTCCTCGTGTTTTCTTTTTCCAGGCTAAAGATAAGGAGTTAAATTTGGGTAGACTTAATCTGACTAAAACATTTAATTATGACAAATTGGGGTATCATTGGGGCAGGAAATATTGCACATAGTTTTTCAAAGGATTTAAAGCTGGTGCCGCAGGGTAGGCTTGTAGCGGTTGCCTCCAGAAGCTTGGAGAAAGCAAAAGCGTTTGCGGAGGGGTACGATGCACCTTTCGCCTTTGGTAGTTATGAGGAGCTTTTTGCGTGCAAAGAGGTCGATGTCATTTATATTGCGACCCCCCACATGAACCATGCAGAATTGAGTATCACCGCCATGCAAGCGGGTAAAAATGTATTGTGTGAAAAACCCGCCGGGGTAAATAAAGGGCAGGTTCTGGCAATGGTAGCGGCGGCCAAAAAACACCATGTTTTTTTTATGGAAGCCCTTTGGAGCCGGTTTAATCCTACTATTCTAAAAGTTAAGGAGCTGATTGATAATGGATCAATTGGTGCGATAGGTTATCTGCATGCCGATTTTGCATTTTATGGATTGGATAGAGATACCAATGGCCGATTATTAAATCCCCATCTGGCCGGGGGCTCCCTACTGGATATTGGAATCTATCCAATTTTCCTTTCCTATTTGCTATTGGGAATGCCCAAGGAAATAAAGGCCAGTGCCAACTTTTACAAAACCGGTGTCGAAGTACAGGCCAGTATGATTTTTAAGTATCCCGCAGCCCAAGCCATATTGTACAGCGGTCTTACATCAGGCTCTGAAATGAAAGCCCAGATCACGGGTGACAAAGGTTCTATTTTCATACATCCCAGATGGCATGAAACTACAGGTTATTCCTTGGAAAAGGATGGCGAGACAACGGTGCATGAAATTGGAAAATTAGGAAAGGGATATACCTATGAAATAGAGGAAGTTCAAAATTGCCTTTCACAGAAAATGCTTGAAAGCAAACTTTGGAGCCATAAAAATAGTTTGGACCTCATTGAGTTAATGGATACGGTACGTGAGCAAACTGGAATTGTTTTTCCATTTGAGTGAGGGTGCCAATATTATATTTTAAAAGTGTTTTAAAATTCCCGATATTTGTAGTTCGCTTAATTTTAAAAAAACAGAAAGATGAATAAGAACACCGTACTCGCATGGGCCACTTTTATAATGATAGTAGTAGGCGTTGCCTTAATAGCTTTGGGCGCTTTTAGGTATGATGATGTAGCGGGTTGGGGCTTTGCATCCGTAGGTATCGGTTTCTTTGCCATAGCCTGGGTATTTAATGCCTTGAAGGGTAGGGTTTAGGGAAGGTTGTAAATTTGGGAATAGATAAAAGAAATTAGAAAGTAGGTTTTTTAAAATTTAAAACTAATTATTGAACCATCAACCATCAACCATCAACCATCAACCATCAACCATCGAGTTCCACTTAACGAACATCAATTAAAATCAAACATATCATTTTATGTCAGACGATAAGAAGGTAATTTTTTCTATGTCAGGAGTTACCAAGACCTATAAAACGGCAAACACTCCCGTTTTAAAAAATATTTACTTGAGTTTTTTCTATGGTGCCAAAATTGGCATCTTAGGATTAAATGGTTCCGGTAAATCCACCTTGTTGAAAATTATTGCCGGAGTTGATAAGAATTTTCAAGGAGATGTAACTTTTTCCCCAGGATATCACGTCGGTTATTTGGAACAGGAGCCTAAACTGGACGAAACCAAAACTGTTCTGGAAGTCGTAAAGGAAGGAGTAGCGGAAACCGTTGCCATTTTGGACGAATACAACAAGATAAATGATATGTTCGGTCTACCCGAGGTCTATGAAAATGCAGATAAAATGCAGAAACTCATGGATCAGCAGGCCGTTCTTCAAGATAAAATCGACGCCTCAAATGCGTGGGAATTGGACACCAAATTGGAAATCGCCATGGACGCGTTGCGTACACCGGAACCCGACAAGAAAATAGCGGTCCTATCCGGTGGGGAAAAACGTAGGGTGGCCTTATGCAGGTTATTACTTCAAGAGCCTGAAATTTTATTGCTCGATGAGCCTACCAACCATTTGGATGCTGAGTCCGTTCATTGGCTAGAGCATCATTTAGCACAGTACAAGGGAACGGTAATCGCCGTAACCCATGATCGCTATTTCTTGGATAATGTTGCTGGATGGATATTGGAACTGGACAGGGGAGAGGGTATACCTTGGAAAGGAAATTACTCTTCTTGGCTGGACCAAAAATCCAAACGATTGGCACAAGAAAGCAAAACCGCCTCCAAAAGGCAGAAAACCTTGGAACGCGAGCTGGAATGGGTACGCCAAGGGGCGAAGGGTAGGCAGACCAAACAAAAGGCCCGACTCAACAATTACGATAAGTTGATGAGTCAAGACCAAAAGCAACTGGATGAAAAGTTGGAGATCTATATCCCCAACGGTCCGCGGTTAGGTACCAATGTAATAGAGGCTAAGGGGGTAAGCAAAGCGTTTGATGACAAATTGCTTTATGAGGATTTGAACTTTAAACTTCCGCAGGCGGGCATCGTAGGGATTATAGGACCAAATGGTGCGGGTAAAACCACGATATTCAAAATGATCATGGATGAGCTGCAACCGGATAAAGGTGAATTTGAAACTGGGGAAACAGCTAAAATTGCATACGTAGATCAAAGTCATTCCAATATAGACCCGGAAAAAACCATATGGCAGAATTTTAGTGATGAGCAGGAACTCATTATGATGGGCGGCAAGCAAGTGAATTCCAGGGCATATTTGAGCAGGTTTAATTTCTCTGGCAGTGAACAGAACAAGAAGGTAAATATGCTTTCTGGCGGGGAACGCAACCGCTTACACTTGGCCATGACCTTAAAGGAAGAGGGTAACGTGCTGTTATTGGATGAGCCTACCAATGATTTGGATGTAAATACCTTACGTGCGTTGGAAGAAGGTTTGGAGAATTTTGCCGGGTGTGCGGTCGTTATATCCCACGATAGGTGGTTTTTGGACCGTATTTGTACGCATATCCTTGCCTTTGAAGGAAATTCGCAAGTTTATTTCTTTGAAGGTTCTTTCTCTGACTATGAGGAAAATAAAAAGAAGCGTTTGGGTGGAGACCTCATGCCTAAGCGACTAAAGTATAAGAAATTGATCCGATAAAAAAAGCCCTTGAAAAAGGGCTTTTTTGTTCTGTTTTATCAATATTCTTCGTTGGGATACCAGTCTAGTTGTACCACCTCTATATTTTTACTTCCTTGGTTTACCAGTTCCTTAAATCTGGAGACATCACTAACATCTGGCCTTCCTCTAAAGTGGTACGGATATACTTGGTCTGGTTTAAATTCAAGTACTGCAGAGGCAGCACTCTCCACCGGCATGGTGTAGGGTAAATTCATACAGATGAAGGCCTTATCAATATTTTCTAAAGAGCGCATTTCGGGAATATCTTCCGTATCCCCTGAAAAATAGACCCGTTCTTCACCAAAATTTAAGACATATCCATTTCCACGGCCTTTGACATGAAAATCCTTAGCTTCCTCCCTTAAATTATACATAGGTATCGCTTCCACGTTAATGCCGTATCGTTCCTTACTCTCTCCATTATCCAAAATATCCAATTGCGTGGTAAATTCTGCTGGAATTTCATCAGCCACCGCTTGTGGCACGATTATTTTAGCTTTGGAGGTGTCCAATGCTTCCAAGGTCGCCAAGTTAAAATGGTCGCCATGAATATCGGTAATCAAAATCAAGTCCGGTTTTTTCTGCCCCTCAAATGCGGCTGCTCCACCCGTAGGGTCTATATAGATGGTAATATCGCCCCACTCCAAAACCGCTGTGGCATGTTCAATGGGAATGATTTTAAGTTTGGGAGCATCCTTTTCCATATCCTTGGAAGTTGCTGTAGCATCCATTCCATATTCGGTAGCAACAGCTTCCCCGTTTTCTGTGTTTTTGGTTTCCTTACATCCAAAAATGAGTCCTACGACTACCAATAAAATAAATAATTTTCCTTTCTTCATAATGCTAATTTATAGTGTTAATTCCATTTTAATATCTGATCTAAGATAGCTTTGGTTATTTTCCAAGGCTACCTGTTTAAATCCGAATTTTTTATAAATGTGTAGGGCGGTGTCCAATTTGGTGCTGGAGTAGAGGAAAATAGATTTCCAAGAATTCTTTATGCCAAATTCAATGGCATGGCTCAACATGCGCTGCCCTATCTTTAAACCTTGGTGCGTTTCAGCTACGGCCATCTTGCTTAATTCATAAGCCGATGGAGATTGTTTTAATAGTGCAAAACAACCAACCGGTACATCATTCCATAGTGCCATAAAAATATATCCGCCTTTACCTATAATCGATACTTCGGATTTCTCAAGAAGTTCAATGTCTTTATCTTCTACCTTAAAATAAGCATTAATCCAAGCCAAGTTCAATTCTTTGAAATTTTCGGCAAAGTTTGATTTATAGGGCACTATGGTGAGCATGCTTCATTTTTCAATGACACTGTTTATAAAATTTAAGTCTAAATTAATCAAACAGACCGGTAATTGGGGCTCATTTAAAATAATTTACCTCAAAAAATCTAAAAATTGAATCCATACGTATATAGAATGAACAAACAGATACTTTATTAAATTTTACATTATGACTGAAACAAAAAATAACAATGGTTTAAAAGTTTTGACCGCGCTTTTAGGGGTTGTGCTTTTAGGAACTATCATTTACACCGTTAGTCTTTACCAAGACAAGAAAAAGACGGAGACTGTTCTCACAAAAGAGAAAGAATTGGTAGTTGAGGATCTAAATAGCCTAAAATCAGAATATGACAAGGCTATTTTGGAAAGTAACGCTACTAACGAAGAGTTGGTAACCGCACGTGACAATATTGCAAAATATATTGATTCCGTTAAAACAATGAAAGCCGATATTGGAACTTTATCAAGATATAGAAGACAAGTAGGAGTTCTTAAGGCGGAAAGAGAGCAATTACTAAGACAAGTTGATTCCTTGACCCGTTCGAATACTATGATCGCTATGCAGCGTGATAGTACTTATGTTGAATTGGAAAAACAAACTGTATTCAATGACTCTTTAGTTGTACAAAATACAAACCTTGCACAGGTCGTAGAAAAGGGATCTGCTTTAAATCTTTCCAAAATAAATGTTGATGCGGTTAAGGAACGTAACAGTGGAAAATTAGTTTCTACTCAGCGTGCCAAAGCAACGGACAAGTTTAAAATTTGCTTTACGGTAGCCGATAACGTTATTGCGCAGGCCGGTGACAGGGAATTCTTTATCGAAGCCTTAGATCCACAAGGCAATGTACTTGGTCAAAGCAACTCCAAAACGAACGATAACGGAGCCTCTATTACCTACACTACCGCGACAAGCTTTTATTATGAAAACAAGTCGTTGGATATCTGCGATTACATAAACAAGCCATCTGGTGATTTTAAAGATGGGAAGTATATGGTGAACGTATATGACGATCAATTGAAATTATTAGGTACTTCACAATTTACATTGAAGTAAGCTAAAATTCAATAACAAATTAAAAAGGGCGTCCCGTTGGGGCGCCCTTTTATTTGTTTAATTTTTTTAGTCCTTGAGGCTCCCCACCATGTCTTCTGGTTTTACCCATTCATCGTAATCATCGGCAGATACATATCCCAAATTAACGGCTTCCTCTTTAAGCGTAGTGCCGTTTTTATGGGCGGTGTTTGCGATTTCGGCAGCCTTGTAGTACCCAATTTTGGTATTTAATGCCGTAACCAACATTAATGAATTATTGAGGAGTTGTTTGATGACCTCATGATTGGGTTCTATACCACTGGCACAGTGCTCCTCAAAACTTGCACAGGCATCACCAATTAATTGGGCAGACTGTAAAATGTTTGCCGCCATTAAGGGTTTAAATACGTTAAGCTCATAATGGCCTTGGGTACCACCAACGGTAATGGCAACATCATTGCCCATTACCTGGGCGCAAACCATCGTAAGGGCCTCACATTGGGTGGGGTTCACTTTTCCGGGCATAATGGAGCTTCCGGGTTCGTTTGCTGGTATGATAATTTCACCAATACCGGATCTTGGTCCCGATGCCATCATTCTAATGTCATTGGCAATTTTATTTAGGGAGACCGCAAGCTGTTTTAAGGCTCCGTGACTCTCTACAATAGCGTCGTGTGCTGCCAAGGCTTCAAATTTGTTTTTAGCGGTAATGAAGGGTAACCCGGTAAAATCAGCAATATATTTTGCGACCAGAACGTCATATCCGTCCGGTGTATTCAGTCCTGTTCCTACCGCCGTTCCACCCAGGGCCAATTCGCTCAAATGTGACAAGGTATTGCTTAGTGCCTTTAGACCATGGTCCAATTGCGAAACATAACCGGAAAATTCTTGGCCTAGGGTTAGGGGCGTGGCATCCATAAGATGGGTACGCCCTATTTTGACGACATTTTTGAACGCTTTCGCCTTTTTGTCCAACGTATCCCGCAGCTGTTTAATCCCAGGTATGGTGACTTCAATGATTTTTTTATAGGCCGCAATATGCATTCCTGTAGGAAAGGTGTCATTAGAGGATTGAGATTTATTCACATCATCATTGGGTTGGATGGTTTTCTCACCTTCCCCAATAACATTACCGGCGATTTCGTGCGCCCTATTGGCAATAACTTCATTCACGTTCATATTGCTCTGTGTCCCAGATCCCGTCTGCCAAATCACCAAAGGAAATTGGTCATCATGCTTGCCCTCCAAAATTTCATCACACACTTTTGAAATCAAGTCTCTTTTCTCCTTTGACAACACGCCTAGCTCACAATTGGCATAAGCTGCAGATTTTTTTAAATAGGCAAAACCATAGACAATGTCCAATGGCATTGAAGCGGACGGACCTATTTTAAAATTATTTCGGGAACGTTCAGTCTGTGCCCCCCAATATTTATCGGCAGGTACCTCTACCTTGCCCATAGTATCTTTCTCTACTCTAAATTTCATGTATGTGTTATTTTAATGCGTCTTAAGTTAACTAATTTTAATAGCTTCAAAAATAAGGTTTACATTTATTTTTGAAGGAAGAAGTCTGTAAGTAACGCTAAAATTAATTTTGCATATCGTTTGCAAAAAATAATACGATTATGGTATCTTTGTACCATATAAGATTAAGGACATGTTCGAATTTGACCAATATTTAGGATTTTTAGCTTTCTTGACCATTTTAACCATCGGGTTTTGGTTAATGATTTTTTTACTGACGTTTGTCGTGCCTTATTGGTTATTCGGAAATATAAAGGAATTATTAAAAGAAAGACGCGACAAGAAAAGAGCCGCACGTGAAGCATAAAAAAAAGAAGCCATTTGGCTTCTTTTTTTTATGAGTTCTTTTATCCTTGGTATTCCTCTTCCTCATCTCCTCTATTTCCACCTCTTTCCGCTTTTTTCTTTTGGTTTATTCGATAAACAAAAGACAGGGTTAATTGCCGTTCCCTCCATTGAAATTCACTATCCGATGTAAAAAAAGGCGTTTCGGTAAAAGAAATTCTTTTTCTTGAATTAAATAAATCACGTGCACTAAAAGCAATGGTAGCTTTATCTTTCAAAATATCTTTACTAAAGGCCAAATCAATCGTAAATATTCCTTCATTTCTCGTTTGGGCATTTTGGGTAGGTCCACGATAAGAGGCATTGGTCTGCCAATCTACTTTACCGGGTAGGGTAACCTTAGAGCTAAAGCGTGAAAACCAACTTGTATTTTTTGCGCCGAAATCAACGCCGTTAAAAAATCCTTCTGAATTAAATTGGAAGAAATTAAAACTTCCATTTAGGCGCAACCATTTGTTAGGATTGTATAATATGCCTAATTCTGATCCAATACGCTCATTGGTAGATAAATTGATGGGTATAGATCGTATTATGACAATACCGTCTGTAGTTACTTGCCCGGTCTCTTCCTGTACCCTTTCAAACGAATTGGTTTCTTTTTGATAATATACAGATGAGGTAAGGGTGAGTTTTTCCCATCTTTTCAAATATCCTAAATCAAAGGCGTTGGCGAATGCAGGGTCCAAGTCAGGATTACCCTGGAAAATGTTCGTGCGGCTAGACCTTGAGGGAAAAGGATTGATAAAGTAGCCTCTAGGTCTGTTGATTCGACGATTATAACCTAAGGTTATGTTTTCATTTTCGGCAAGCTCATAGATGAGGTTAAGGGTAGGGAAGAGTCCTAAGTAGTTTTCATCGAAATTTAAATTTATATCATCTCCCAAAACTTCTTCCAATGTAGCAGTATCTACTCCGCTTACAGCACCTTTTAATTGGGTGTTCTCTAAGCGCAAGCCAAGTAAAAAGGAAAAGTCTCCAAACTTATCTCCATATTGTGTGTATAATGCGTTCACATTTTGGTTGTAGACAAATCTATTGGTAAGGCCTAAGTTGGGAATAAAAGTACCCGTAGATAAATCCAACTCCTCCAGACTAAAATCATTGTCATTTTCTTCCCAATTACCCCTGTATCCAGCCTCAAATTGGGCATCACCTATGGGTAAAACATAATCCACTTGTACCAAAAACTCATTTTGTAATTCTATTTCCTCAATATTTTCACTTGCTATAGTTTCAGTATTTGGAAAAACATTGTTCTCTAGAATAGTCGTTGGTTTTATTTCATTATCATAGGAATATTGAAAATCAGCTGTTAACTTATGTCCTTCAGTGTTGAAGTTGTTATTATAATTTAAGGAAAGCTGATAACTTTTCTCATCTTCCCTTTCATCTTCAATTCTCAATGTTCTACTATCTATTTCTCCCGCGATGAATCGGGTCGTATTGTTGTCGGTTACATCCTTACCGTCATTGATTCGACCAAAAGCACTGGCGGTTAACGATGATGTTTTGGTCAAAAAGTATTCAATACCCAAGTTGGCGTTAAAGCCACTATTTCTTCGATTGATATCACGGTCTTCCAAGATTCTGTCAAAAGCTCCATCGCCTTCAGCGAATGTATTATCGAAAAAGCCATTTCCTGGTGGTTCACGAAATGAATAGCCTATAGTATTAAAGATATTGAATTTGTCCTTTCTTAAATTTAGATTGGCAGTTACGGAAGCGGCATCAGGATAACCAACACTTGTATTTATAGTACCGTTTAATCCCAATGTCTTCTCTTGCTTTAAAACAATGTTCAAGATTCCTGCGGTACCTTCCGCATCGTAGCGGGCAGACGGACTCGTAATAACTTCTACCTTTTCAATGGCGTCTGCAGGAAGTTGGCGTAAAGCATCGGTAGAATCAAAACCGGCCAATGCCGAAGGTCTCCCGTTAATTAGAATTCTTACATTACCATTTCCACGCAGAGCAATTGCTCCGTCTACATCTACCGTAACCGAGGGAATGTTTCCTAAAGCGTCGCTAATCGTGGCGCCACTATTTGTAAGGTCTTTGCCGACATTATAGACTTTCTTGTCCAATCGGACTTCAACCGTTGTTTTTTCTGCGACAACTTCAACCGCATCCAGCTCTGCAGCACTGAAGCTTAACTTATATACCCCTAAATCAGTATCCGAATTTAAGGATTGATTGGGTCTCTTTATGGTTTTATATCCTATATATTCAATGCTAACATTATAATTGCCCGGAGCAGTTTCGACATTAAAATTACCATCAATATCGGTTATACCACCTGTGATCTTACTGGGATTACTTACGCTTTGAAGTACTAAAGTTGCATATTCTAAAGGAACATCGGTTCCTTGTTCTAAAACCTTACCTGTAATTGTTATTTGGTCTTCTCCCCGGCTTCCTTCCGGTCTCTGGCTGTAATTATAATGAATGTTTAGAAGTAGAAGTAGGAATAGAGGGAAAAGTTTTTTCATTGAATCAATTTTTAGGTTTCTTTCGTTTTTGTTTTTTCTTTTTTTTCAGGGTTTTTGCTACTCCTTCTTGTTGAAGCGCAACAAAAGCCTCGTATTTTTCTAAGGGCAAACCAGCTTTCAATTCCTCATCTTGTCTCTTTGTAATATCTTCATAAACCTCTCTCATTTTTTCGGGAGGCAACTGTAATATTTGGGCCTCTATACGCTCCTGAACGTATTTTTTTAAAACGGAACTCATTACCGCCTGCTCAAAATCATTAAGCTCCAAGGCCTCCGTAATGGAAGGCATTTCACCGTCTACAAGTTGTTCGGCTGTTTTTGGTTCTGGCTCCTTGGCAGTCTCTTGTGCTTGTGGTATAGAACTTCTTTGTCTACCATATCCATACCCTCCGCGTCCGTAGCCATAGCCACCACCTCCGGAACCAAATTGTGCATAAATTTCAGAACTTGAAAACAGGATTGACAGCAGGATGAAAAATTTAATACTACTGGATTTTACTACTCTTTTCATAAACTTTGATTGTAAAATTAAACTATGGTTTAACCGTACTTGGTTAATACTTTGTTAATATGTTTAATAATTATTTAGTATGCTTAAACAAATTAATTGATTAGAGCTACTATATTGGAAGGTGGTCTTCCTATGACCGCCTTACCTTCCTTTACAACAATGGGTCTTTCAATGAGCTTGGGATAGGTCGCCATTGCTTCTAGTAGCTCCGTATCCGATAAGGACAAATCTTTAAATTTTTCCTTCCAAACAGCCTCATTTTTTCGAATTAGATCAATAGGCTTTATTCCTATCAAATCGATTATCTTTTTGAGTTCTGATGGGGTAGGCACATCATCAAGGTATTTGATTACTTCAAATTTCTTGCCAGATTGCTCCAAAATCTCAAGTCCTTCCCTAGATTTTCTACATCTTGGATTATGATAAATTTTAATCATTTCGTTTTACTAGTTTTATGTTAGCTTATTGGAAAAATTTTATTCTTCCTCCTTTTGGCCCATCATCATTAGGAAGGCCTTTAGAAAATTGTCTATACTGCCATCCATAACAGCATCGACATTTCCGGTTTCTTCCCCTGTACGAACATCTTTGACCAATTTATAAGGGTGCATTACGTAATTACGTATTTGGGAACCCCATTCAATTTTCATTTTTGAGGATTCTATTTCCTGTCTGGCCTCCATTTTTTTCCGGAGTTCTATTTCATACAATTGGGATTTCAACATTTTTAAAGCTGTAGCCCTATTGTCGTGCTGACTTCTACTATCCGAACATGAAATTTGAATGCCAGTGGGGTGGTGTACCAATTGTACCTTAGTTTCCACTTTATTTACGTTCTGCCCTCCAGCACCACTGGATCTAGCTGTAGTTATCGTAATATCTGCCGGGTTTACGTCAATTTCAATACTATCATCCACTAAGGGATATACATATACGGAAACAAACGATGTGTGCCTTTTAGCATTACTATCAAATGGAGAGATACGAACCAATCTATGGACCCCATTTTCTCCTTTTAGCCAGCCAAATGCAAAATCACCATCAATTTCCAAGGTTACCGTCTTAATACCGGCCACATCCCCTTCTTGGTAATTCAGCTCCTTTATTTTGTACTTGTTCTTTTCTGCCCACATCATGTACATGCGCATGAGCATGGCCGCCCAATCGCAACTTTCGGTTCCACCTGCACCTGCGGTTATTTGCAGTACGGCAGGCAATTCATCCCCTTCTTCAGAAAGCATGTTTTTGAATTCCATTTTTTCAATAGTATTCAATGCCTTTTCATAGTGTTGCTCAACTTCGGTCTCTGAAACATCGCCCTCCTCCAAAAACTCTAACAACACCTCTAAATCGGCCACTAAAAGTGCTGCCTCATTATAATCATCCACCCACTGCTTTTTGCTCTGGATAAACTTCATATGGGCTTGGGCTTCTTGCGGGTTTTCCCAAAAATCTGGAGCTAAGGTTTTTTCTTGCTCATTTTCTATTTCTATTAATTTGGCATCTATGTCAAAGATACCTCCTTAACGCACCAAGGCGATCTATAAGACCTTTATAATGGTCTGCATTTACATTCATTGCTATAAATTTTGGGTAAAAATAATACTCTTTTAAAGATTGGAAGGTGTTCTTCTTGTAATTACTGCTGCTGGCTCTGCACCTTTACCGTATGTGAGGTTTTGTTTTGGCCTTTGGCGTAAATTACCCCTATTAGGGGTGAACAGTCATTATAGTCTTTACCGTGGCAGACCTTTATATGGTTTGTGTTTGCTAAAATATCATTGGTAGGGTCAAAACCTTTCCAGCCAATTTGGGGGAGGTACGCTTCTGCCCAGGCATGCATTTGGGAATCCCCGAAAAAACCACTGTCTTGATTTAAGTAACCGGATACATACCGTGTAGGGACCCCATTTTGTCGGGCAAGGGCACAAAAGAGGTGTGTAAAATCTTGGCATACCCCATGTCTATTTGAAATTACATCTTCCAAAAGTGTTCCTACTTCCGTAACCCCAGTTTCAAAATAGATGTGCTTGAAGGTCCAATGATTTAGGGCCTTTAAATTTTCAAAAATGGATAGGGATGTATTAAAAGAGAATAGCCGTTCATGAGACTTTGGTACTTGGGTAAAGGGGGTAAATTTTAAAAACCGCTCGTAATCAATTTTGAATTCAAGTGTATTGAGTCTTTCATACCCGGCCTTGTTATCTACATCCAAGGAAAAATCGTAAGGGTCTACCATGTCTTTTTTAAATTTAAAATGCGCTTCAAAAGAAATTTCCTTGAACTTTTTTTTGGGATGTACCCGAAGGGTTTTGAAACCATAACCGTTAATGGACAACTCAACTTCTGCATGTAAGGAATTGGAAAATTCGATTTCAACGTCATGCTGATTATTATTTTCCAGAGGTATTATCAGAAATTGCCAAAATGCATCCCGCACCCAATTTTCATAACTGTTTGTAGCCGTGTACGTAATTTCATATTCTTCTGGCATAGTCGATATTGTTACCTTTTTTGAACGTGATAGTTAGGAATTAAATGTTCCAGATAGTCCTTTGAAATGTGAAATTCGATGTACCTAGGAGTTTGGCTAGCGCTAGGTTCTACAATTCAATAATTAAAGAACTCTTCATCTACCTTATTACTGATTTGTACTAGGCTGTCCAGAATATTATCAATAAAGGATTTGATATCATTTTCTATTTCCTCTATATATTTAAACTCATATTCTGCTCTTATTCTACCTATAAGAAAGGCTGTAGTGTCTTTATTATATCTTTTTTCGGGATTCAACATCCTTACATGTTCGTTAACTTGGTTAAGTGAGTTCATGACCGATCTAGGGCAATTTGGGTTCAAAATCAAAAATTCCAATGTGGTAATACTTGTTGGGGTCTTTTTATAGTACCTGCGCATCATATCATAGGACTCCGCGCATTTTAATAAGGTGGTCCATTCAAAACTTTTACTAAATTTTTCGCCATAGCTTCCTTGTGATAATAAGGCATCATTGTATTTGGCATTTATCATGCGCGTTATTTGGGTGGCCCTTTCAATATTGATGCCCATCATGATAATGGCATATACGGAGTCATGCAAAAGGGTACCTCTTATTTTTCCACGTAGAATCGCGGTCATCTCGGCTACATTGCTGGTAAAATCATGAAGGCCATTCTTGACGAATACTTCCTTGGGGTACTGCAGCACGAAATGATAAAATTTGTTGATAGCTTCGTACAATTCGGTCGATATGAGATCCCGAGCACTATTTGCGTTCTCCCGCGCCAACTTTACGGTATTGATAATGGAAAATGGATTGTTCATATCCAATCCCACTTTAAAAAGTACATCCTCTTCTTTTAAAAATTTGGCTTCGTCCATTTCCGGGTCACCGATCATAAACAGCATTGACCTTAAGACAAACTGCCTGTCTTGGGATTTTACATTAGGTGCGTCCAAGGATGAGAAGTAATTAACATTCATGTAGCGTGCTACATGTTCTGAACGTTCAATATAACGCCCCATCCAAAATAAATTATTGGCTACTCGTGCTAGCATATTTTTTTCTTATTTTTTTAAAACCCAGGTATCTTTGGATCCTCCTCCTTGCGAAGAGTTGACAATTAAATTACCCCTCTTTAAAGCGACCCTTGTCAGTCCGCCTTTCAATACAAATTCCTTATCCTTTCCTAAAACTGTAAATGTCCTTAGGTCTACATGTCTTTGCTCAAAAGATTCCGTTTCGTCTATGTAGGTTGGATGTACGGAAAGGGACATAATAGGTTGGGCCACATACTTTCTAGGACTTTCCTTTACTTCTGCCTTTACTTTTTCTATTTCTTCCTTTGTTAATTTGTTACCGATGGATATTCCATATCCCCCGGCTTCGTCAACAGGTTTTATGACCAACTCGTGAATGTGCTCCAACACATATTTCAATTCATCGGGTCTACTGCAATGGTAAGTGTGGACATTATTTAAAATAGGTTCCTCGTCCAGATAATATTTGATTATCTGGGGCATATAGGTATACACGGCCTTGTCATCCGCAACACCCGTACCGGGTGCATTTGCCAGCGTTACATTACCTTTTTTATAAGCTGCGAAAAGGCCGGGGACCCCTAATGCGGAATCTGGTCTAAATTCCAGGGGGTCTATAAACTGGTCGTCTATTCTTCTATAGATAACATCTACTTTTTCCGGTCCCTTGATTGTCTTCATATAGACAAAATCGTTTTCAACGAAAAGGTCCCTGCCCTCCACGAGTTCAACCCCCATGGTCTTGGCCAAGTATGAATGCTCATAAAAAGCGGAATTGAACATACCGGGTGTTATCACCACCACATTGGGAATATCGACCCCTTTTGGCTTGACGGATTCCAATAGTTCCAAAAGATTTTCGGCATAGTTGGTCACCGTATGGGTCTGGTAATGGTTGAAAACACCAAAAAGCGCTTTTTTTAACGCCGTGCGATTACAAATAACATAACTCACCCCGGAAGGACATCTAATATTATCCTCCAGTACGTAATATTTACCGTCTTTATGTTTTATAACATCGGTTCCAGAAATATGGTTGTATATCCCTCCAGGCGGATTAACACCGTTCATTTGGTCTAGGTAATTTGCCGAGGAGGTAATCAAATCCAAAGGAACAATTTTGTCCTTCAATATTTTTTTATCGTGATAAATATCCCAAAGAAATAAATTTAGTGCCTTGCTACGCTGTATGGAACCGCGCTCAATGATATCCCATTCGTCAGGATCTATAATTCTGGGAAACAAGTCAAAAGGGAAAATCTTTTCCTGTACACTCTTGTCATCATATACCTGAAATGTAATTCCTTGGTTAAAAAAGGATGATTTTGCCTTTGCGTTTAGATTTACGTAGTCGCTGATGGAATGTTCCCCATATAAATTGAACAATTTTTGATACATCTCCTTGATTTTCCCATCCGTTTCGTAGATTTCATCATACAATTCGGGATTTCTTTGATAGGAAGAAAATATCTGATTCTCGATATTGGCCATTGAAATTGTTTTTGTTAAAAGGTACATGAATTATTGTGAATAGCAAGTGTGATTTTGGTATTTATCGGTATAGAAATTAGCTATTCCTTAAAAAAGCGGCAATTTTTTTAACAAGTTTAGTTTTTGATAATTTGAAGGCTCACCGTATTAGTGATTCGTGAGATTTTCAATACTTTTAAGCCAAACTATAGCATCATGAAAAAATATAATGCCCTTTTAACTGGGTTCTTGCTTTTGGCGGTTACGGTAATTTCTGCCCAGTTCAGTGAAAAGAAAAAGGAATTTGCCAAGTATGAGGGCCTTTACGATTTCTACTATGATGGGGCAAATGATAAGATGTATTTGGAAGTGGAAGAATTGAACAAGGAGTTTCTATATGTTTATTCCTTAAGCAGCGGTATAGGAAGTAACGATATTGGTTTGGATAGGGGTCAATTGGGAGACGAACAGGTTGTTTTCTTTAAAAAGGCGGGCAATAAACTATTATTGGTCCAGCCAAACCTAAAGTATAGGGCAATAACGGATAATGATTTGGAGCGTACCTCTGTAGAGCAGGCTTTCGCTAAATCCATACTATTCGGCTTCCCTATAGAAGAGGAAAAAGATGGCACCTATATTATTGACGTTACAGACTTCTTGATGCAGGACGCCCATGGTGTAGCGGACCGCTTGAAAAGAACGGATCAAGGCTCTTATAGCTTGGATAAGTCTAAGAGTACTTTTGCCCTGGACCGTACCAAAGCCTTCCCAAAAAATATTGAATTTGATGTGACCCTTACGTTCAAGGGTGATCCCAAAGGGAGTTATATTCGAAGTGTGGTTCCCAATCCTAGCCTGGTTACCGTTGCACAGCATCACTCCTTTATCGAATTACCGGATGAAGGATACGAGAAGCGCATATTCGACCCAAGATCAGGGGCATCCCCTTTTAGTTATTACGACTATGCCACTCCGGTAGAGTCGCCCATTTTAAAACAGTTCATAAGAAGACACCGCTTGGAGAAGAAAGACCCTACCGCTGCGTTAAGTGAGGCGGTAGAACCCATCATTTATTATTTAGACAATGGCACGCCGGAGCCAGTTCGTTCAGCCCTTTTGGAAGGTGGTCGTTGGTGGAATCAAGCATTTGAGGCCATTGGATATAAGGATGCCTTTCAAGTAAAAATATTGCCGGACGATGCCGATCCATTAGACGTACGGTATAACGTAATTCAATGGGTACATCGTTCAACGAGGGGTTGGAGTTATGGGAGTAGTATTACCGATCCCAGAACCGGCGAGATTATGAAAGGTCACGTAAGTTTGGGCAGTCTAAGAATTCGTCAAGATTACTTGATCGCCCAGGCATTAATGAACAAACCTTTTGCGGAGCGCGATGATAATTACCAGCCTATGTTGGATATGGCCATTGCCCGTATTCGTCAACTATCGGCACACGAAATAGGCCACACGCTTGGTTTTGCCCATAATTATGCGGCCAGCACCACAAATAAAGCTTCGGTGATGGATTATCCGCATCCCCAATTTGCTATTAGCAATGGCGAAATAACAATGACAAATGTCTACGAAAAAGGCATTGGGGATTGGGATAAAGTATCGGTTGCCTATTCTTACGAATCATTTCCCAATGAAGTAAATGAAGAGGAGGCACTGGATAAAATTTTAAATGAAGCCTACGCCAACGGATTGCGTTTTATTACGGATCAAGATGCAAGACCACAAGGTAGCGCCCATGTATTGGCCCATTTATGGGACAACGGGGAAAGCGTTAGCAAAGAGTTGGAGACCATGCTCAAGATACGTAAGATGGCGATTGCAAATTTTAGTGTAGATAATATTCGTTATGGGGAATCCTATTCTGTTTTAGAGGATGTTTTTGTACCCCTCTATTTTTTCCATCGTTACCAAACCGAAGCAGTTGCAAAACTCATTGGTGGATTGGAATATAACTATACCGTTAAGGGTGATGGGCAATTGGTCGTGGAGATTGCCGATAAGAAAATACAGGAAGATGCCCTAAGGCAAATCTTAAAAACCTTGGATGCCGAGCAAATAGCCATACCCAAGGAAAAATTGATGCTTTTTCCGCCACGGGCGTTTGGTTATCCAAAGACCAGGGAGTCCATAGACGGTAAAACGGGGGTCACTTTTGATGCCATGGCCGCAGTAGAAACCGCGTCGGATATGACCTTGGGTTTTTTGATGCATCCAGAACGTGCATCAAGACTTATCCAGCAGAAAGCGCTCGAGCCTAAAAATTTGGGATTGGAAGAGGTTTTGGAAAGCATCGTATCAAGCACCATTAATAAGAATCAAAAGGATGCTTACCTGAAAGAGGCTCAAAATAGTATTAATTTTAGGGTTCTATTTCATATTATGAACTTGGCATCCCATACCCAAGTAGCGCCACAAGTAAATGCAATTGCCAACAATCAATTAAAGAAATTGAGTACGGCATTGGCTGCGGGTCAATCTTCAGACCCCCTGAAAGCGGAAATGGTCAGAAGGATTAAGGAATTTGGCGAGCACCCGGAATTGTTTAAGGTGGTTCCTTCCCCAAAAATTCCGGACGGATCACCCATTGGAATGGGTTGTTTTCATTAATAAAAACGATAAAAGACGAATGCAAATAAATTTAATTAGTGATACCGTCACTAAACCTACCCCTGGCATGCTAGATGCGATGATGTCTGCCGCGGTGGGAGATGATGTATTTAAGGAAGACCCAACCGTTAATGCGTTGGAGCAGAAGGCCGCTAAACTATTCGGTATGGAAGCGGCACTGTTTTTTCCAAGTGGTACCATGACCAACCAGACGGCCATTAAACTGCATACACAACCGGCAGAGCAATTGATTTGTGATAAGTATGCCCATATATACAATTATGAAGGTGGTGGCGTAAGTTTTAATAGTGGGGTCTCCTGTAGGTTGGTAGATGGTACCAGGGGCACAATGACCGCGGCCCAGGTAGAAGCGGTCATAAATCCACCAGACTTTTACCATAGCCCTTTGACTTCATTGGTCTGTGTTGAAAATACCGCCAATAAAGGAGGCGGCACTTGCTGGGATTTTGAAGAACTGAAGAAGATTCGTAGCGTATGCGATAAACATGGATTGGGTTATCATTTGGATGGTGCCCGATTATGGAACGCCCTAGTGAAAAAGAACGAAACCCCATCGCAATATGGGCAGCTTTTCGATACCATAAGCGTTTGTTTGAGCAAAGGGCTTGGTTGTCCAATAGGCTCCCTGCTTTTAGGGACGAAGGAGCATATGGATAAGGCCATGCGCATCCGTAAATTATTTGGGGGCGGAATGCGCCAGTCCGGATTTTTGGCTGCTGCGGCTATCTACGCCTTGGACAACCACATTGAGCGTTTGGCAGAGGACCACAAAAAAGCGGAAGAAATAGGAGCGGCCCTCTCTTCAAAACCGTTCATTAAAAAAGTGGAGCCCATAGAAACGAACATCATCATTTTTGAAATCGATGAAGCCTATATGTCCAGTACAGATTTTGTTGCTAAATTATTGGAACGTGATATTCTGATTATTGGTATGGGGCAGGGCAAGCTCCGTATGGTGACCCATTTAGACTATACGGATACCATGCACGAAGAGCTACAGGCGCAACTGGACCAATTCTAAAATCTAGTTTTATTCTGATTTTAAATTTTTAATGATGTTCAAAATACCGTTTTCCATCCCGGCCTCAGAGGTATAAAGTCCGCTAGAGCCTATGGTTTCCCCTGTATTATTTTTAAGCTCAACAAGGAATTTACCTTCGGTATTAGTTTTACGTTCAAATAATTTAATGTGAGTCGCTTTGTTTTCCTTAAAAATGGAAATAGAGGATTCCATGGTTTCTTTACTACGGAATGGAACACTTTTTAAAAGGGTTTTACCGGAATCTGATTTAACCAGAAAGCGGTAATCATTATCGTTGGTCCTTTCAAATTGGATCATAGCAGTAATCTTTCTCCTAAAGATAGGGAATTCGGCAGAAAATAGTATAACCTGATTTGGATTCTACTTAAAGAGGGAATCCATACCGGGAATGTTCGGCATTCCTTCCTTGGCCACGGCGGCGAGTTCTGCCTCGTTTACGCTTGTTGCCTTTGCAATGGCTTTATTTAAGGTAAGGATAAGATAGTCTTCCAACTGTTCTTTGTCCTCTAGCAGCCGGTCGTCTATGGATATCTTTTTTAACTCCCTATTGGCCGTTATCGTAACGGTTATAAGGTTATCGTTTGATTGCTCCTCTAAGGTAACCGTATCTAGACGCTTCTTCGTCGCTTCTACTTTTTGTTGGGTCTCTTTGAGCTTTCCCATCATTCCCATCATATCTCCGAACATAGCTTGTAAATTAAAATTGACCATGTAAAAATAAGAAAAATGTGCAGTAACCTTAGTTTTAAGCTTTCTAAAATAGCATCTATTAATAAGTCTTATTTTTGCACACGTATTAAATCAAGTTCTACTATATGGTTTCTATAATGCCCCCAATTGCAAAGAAAATTCCCAAGAAATTGTGTATTCATGATGATGTACGTTTAGATAATTATTATTGGCTCAATGACAAGGAAAATAAGGATGTTGTGGGCTATTTGGAAGCAGAGAACACCTATTATGAAGCGCTAACGGCCCATACCAAGGATTTTCAAGAAACACTTTTTCAGGAAATGAAAGGTAGGATTAAGGAAGATGACTCATCCGTGCCTTACAAGCAGAATGGGTATTGGTACAGTACCCGATACGAAAGAGGGGGAGAGTATCCCATCTATTCCAGATTTCAGGAAGTGCTGGAATCTCCAGAGCAAATTATGTTCAATGGTAATGATATGGCCCAAGGCCATGATTACTTTAAACTAGGGGGTATTGCCATCAGCCCGAATAATAAACTGGCAGCTTATGGGGTGGATACCGTTTCTAGAAGGCAATATACGCTCTACGTAAAGAACCTTGAAACCGGTGAACTATTTGAGGATAAAATTGAGAACACTACGGGTGGGGGCGTTTGGGCCAATGATAATGAAACCTTGTTTTATACGAAAAAAGACCCGGTTACCCTGCGCTCAGATAAGATTTATAAACATAAATTAGGAACGCCTAGTTCTGAAGATGAACTGATCTTTCACGAAAAAGATGACACGTTCAGTACATTTATTTATCGGACAAAATCAAAGAAATATTTGGTCATAGGTTCGTTCAGTACGCTTACGTCCGAATTTCAAATTTTGCCAACAGATAATCCCGATGGCGATTTTAAAATATTCACGCCTAGAAAAAGAGGGTTGGAGTATACTATATTTCATTATGAGGATTATTTCTACATCCTCACGAACAAGGATAAGGCTGAAAATTTTAAATTAATGCGTACGGCAGAAGTAGACACCAACGCAGCCAGCTGGGAAGAATTTATACCGCACAGACCGGAGGTGCTTTTGGAGGATATTGATATTTTTAGGGACTACTATGTGCTCTCGGAACGTGAGAACGGGCTCAATAAAATACGCATTATTCGATGGGATGGAATGGAGGAATATTTTTTACCGTTCAAAAGCGAGACCTACACGGCTTACGTAGGTAGCAATCCAGATTTTGATACCGAAATCCTACGGTATTCGTACAATTCCTTGTCAACGCCCAGTTCCGTTATCGATTTTAATATGCGGACCAAGACGAAGGATGTTAAAAAGGAGCAAGAGGTTTTGGGAGGCTTGTTCGATAAAAACAATTACAAAGAACTTCGCTTGTGGGCAAATGCCCGGGATGGGGTAAAAATCCCTATTTCCTTAGTGTTTAGGAAGGACACCATAGTAAACGACAGCACTCCAATTTTGCAATATGCGTACGGGTCTTATGGTGCTACCATAGACCCTTATTTCTCTACCGTAAGATTAAGCCTTTTAGACCGTGGTTTCGTCTACGCCATTGCACATGTTCGTGGTGGGGAATATTTGGGAAGGAGATGGTACGAGACGGGGAAGCTTTTACAAAAGAAGAATACATTTACAGACTTTATAGATTGTTCCAAATTCTTACTAGAGCAGAAAATGACGAGTCCAAAGCATTTATATGCAATGGGAGGTTCTGCTGGAGGCTTGTTGGTAGGTGCCGTGATTAATATGGCTCCGGAACTCTATAACGGAGTTATTGCGGCGGTGCCTTTTGTGGACGTGGTAACCACCATGTTAGACGATTCCATTCCGCTAACCACCGGAGAGTACGACGAGTGGGGAAACCCTAATGAAAAGGAGTTTTATGACTATATGAAATCCTATTCCCCCTATGATAATGTTCAGCCACAACAATATCCCAATATGTTGGTAACCACGGGTCTGCATGATTCGCAGGTCCAATACTTTGAACCTGCAAAGTGGGTGGCAAAATTACGGGAGATGAAAACAGATGAACGTATGTTACTCTTTTTTACGAACATGGAAGCAGGCCATGGCGGGGCTTCAGGTAGGTTTGAAGCCCTGCGTGAGGTAGCCATGGAGTACGCATTTCTTCTAGATTTAGAAGGAAAAACCGCATAGTTGAAAAAAAAGAGTAAATTTGCCTCAGAAATTTTAACATATTTCGTTTAAGTAACAACTAACATTGAACCCCCCTTATGAAGAATGAGATCAGGGCTTATAATACTATTTTAGAACTGGTTGGTAATACACCACTAGTAAAATTAAACAGGGTTACTAAAGGTCTTACTGGTAATTTTTACGCCAAGATAGAGGCTTTTAATCCCGGGCACTCCGCAAAAGACAGAATTGCAATCCACATAATTGAACAGGCCGAAAAGGCAGGCTTGCTGAAAGAAGGTAGTACCATTATCGAAACTACTTCCGGTAATACAGGTTTTAGTATCGCCATGGCTAGTATAGTAAAGGGATACGAATGTATACTGGCGGTAAGTTCAAAGTCGTCGATGGATAAAATCGATATGCTGCGTTCCATGGGTGCAAAAGTATATGTTTGTCCAGCGCATGTGAGTGCAGACGATCCAAGGTCGTATTACGAAGTGGCCAAAAGGTTGCATAAAGAAACAAAAGGTTCCATATACATCAATCAGTATTTCAATCAACTGAATATGGAGGCGCATTACAGGTCTACAGGTCCTGAAATTTGGGAACAGACCGGTGGTAAAATAACTCATTTAGTTGCATGTAGCGGTACTGGGGGTACCATATCCGGTACGGCAAAGTACTTGAAGGAACAAAACCCGAATATTAAAATTATTGGGGTGGATGCTTATGGTTCCGTTTTGAAAAAATATCATGAAACCGGTAAGTTGGATACCAATGAAATTTATCCTTACCGTATAGAAGGGTTGGGAAAAAACTTAATACCGGGCGCTACGGATTTTAAGGTTATCGATGAATTCATCAAAGTAACCGATGCTGAAAGCGCACATACTGCAAGGGAAATTTCCAGAACAGAGGGTATTTTCGCTGGTTATACCTGTGGGGCCGTTATGCAGGCCATTAAGCAATTGGATGAATTGAATACATTTGATGCGGATAGTAATGTTATTGCTATATTTCCTGATCACGGCTCGCGTTATATGAGTAAAATCTATAGCGATCAGTGGATGGAAGATCAAGGTTTCTTGAATACCAATATCGTCGAAGAAACACAGGAAATTCAATTTATAAAATAATATACGGTTTGCAACGCAAAAAAAAGTGGGTTTACAGCCCACTTTTTTGCGTAATAAATAATTTATGAATCCTTACTAAAATTATTTACTTTTGCCAACAGAACCAAATTAAGCAATGAGAGACTTATTTGATAGAATAATAGAGAATAAAGGCCCTTTAGGTAAATGGGCTTCACAAGCCGAAGGCTATTTCGTTTTCCCCAAATTGGAAGGTCCAATTTCCAACAGAATGAAGTTTCAGGGGAAGGACGTAATTACCTGGAGTATCAATGATTACTTAGGTTTGGCAAACTTGCCTGAAATTAAAAAAGTGGATGCGGAAGCGGCTTCTGAATTTGGAGCAGCCTACCCCATGGGGGCGAGAATGATGAGCGGTCACACTGAGTTTCATGAACAATTGGAGCAGGAATTGGCGGCATTTGTCAATAAGGAGTCTGCTTACTTATTAAACTTTGGTTATCAAGGTATTATGTCGTGTATAGACGCCTTGGTGGCAAAAGATGACATCATTGTTTATGATGTGGATTCTCACGCATGTATTATTGATGGCGTTCGCCTTCATATGGGAAAGCGTTTCACATTTAAGCATAACGACGTTGAGAGTTTGGAGAAAAACTTGGAGCGTGCAACCAAAATGGCAGAGCAGACCGGTGGTGGAATATTGGTTATTTCTGAAGGTGTCTTTGGAATGCGCGGCGAACAAGGTAAACTTAAGGAAATTGTTGCCTTAAAGAAAAAATACAATTTCAGGCTTTTGGTAGATGATGCCCATGGCTTTGGAACTTTGGGCAAGACAGGTGCAGGAGCAGGTGAGGAGCAAGGGGTCCAAGATGATATTGATGTATATTTTGCAACTTTTGCCAAATCCATGGCGAGTGTAGGTGCTTTTTTGGCAGCGGATAAAGAGATTATAGATTATTTAAAATATAACCTTCGTTCTCAAATGTTCGCAAAATCATTGCCCATGATTTATGTAAAGGGTGCTTTGAAGCGATTGGACATGCTGCGTACACAGCCAGAGCTTAAAGCCAAGTTATGGGAAAACGTAGATGCATTGCAGAACGGTTTAAAGGAAAAAGGTTTTGACATAGGAACAACATCAAGCTGCGTTACACCGGTCTATTTGAACGGTAGTATACCAGAGGCTATGGCTTTGGTAAAGGACTTGCGGGAGAACTATGGTATTTTCTGTTCCATTGTGGTATACCCCGTAATTCCAAAAGGGTTGATTTTGCTTCGGATGATTCCTACGGCTACCCATACCTTGCAGGATATCGAGGAAACTTTAGATGCCTTTTCGGCTATACGTGAACGTTTGGAAAATGGAACCTATAAAAGACTTTCTGCAGCAGTTGCGGCGGCAATGGGAGAATAAACAGATTAAAATAATGGAGGAAGCCCGATTTCAGTTTTGATTTCGGGCTTTTTTATTTTCAAGGGTATTAGAGATTTTTGCGATAGGTCCTTCTGCGTTTGTATACCACCGGGTCAAAGTGTTTCCACATTTGTTTTATGGCCAAGTTTTCCTCTAGTTCTGGGGTTCTGTAGCACATTTCAATCCCCTTCTCCGTAAAGGTCTTATAATATTCATTGAAAATTATGGCCGTAACACCCTTGTTTTGGTATTCTGGACGGATGCCTATTAAATAAAAAATTACATCCTTACTGTTTTTCTTTGCCTTTAACAGGTGGTAAATTCCAAAGGGAAACAACTTACCCTTCGCTTTTTGTAAGGCTTCCGAAAAGGAAGGCATAACAATGGCAAAGGCGATGAGCTTATCTTCTTTATCCTTTATGAATTTTATATACTCAGGATTTATAAAGCTTATATACTTTTTCTTAAAGTACGCTTTTTGAATTTCCGTAATGGGAACAAAGGATGATAAACTGGCATAGGTCTCATTAAAAAGGTCGAACATTTCATCGGCCATGGGCATCACCTCTTTGGTTTTGGAAAAGTTTACCTCCTTTAGTCCATAGCGCCTTTTAATTAAGTCGTTCAGTTTGGTAAACAAGGCCGGATCTGCATTTTTAGCTGGAAACTTATTTTCCATGTACTCCTTTTCCTTTATAAAGCCCAAACCTTCGTAATGGTCTTTATAATAAGGGTGGTTGTACCATGTAATCATGGTACCGATATGGTCAAAACCCTCAACAAGTACTCCTACTTTATCAAGGTTGGAAAAACCTACGGGCCCTTCCATGTATTCCAAACTATGCTGGGTTCCAATTTCGGCAACCTTATCAAGAAGTGCCTTGGAAACGTTGGGATCGTCAACAAAATCGAACCAGCCAAAGCGCATTTTTCTAACGTTCTGTTGGTTTACTTCCAAGTGATTAATGATTGCGGCAACCCTGCCCACCAGTTGTTTACCATCATATGCAAGAAAAAACCAAGCTTGAGCATCTTTGAAAACCGGATTTTTATCGGCATCAAAGCTTTCCAACTCGTCGTTGATAATTGGCGGAACCCAGTATTTATTGTCCTTATATAATGAAAAGGGAAAAGTGACAAAGCGTTTAAGTTCTTGCTTTGTCCGTGCTTCTTGTATCGTGATCATGGAACTTCTTTAGAAGTACCAATATTAGGAATATTAATCAAATTGCGAAAGCACGAAGTATTGAAATACCTAGTGCAGATTCCCAAGGCTCAAAATTCAATTTCATTGACTTCCTTGTTCTTCTTTTTTTCTTTTTTCTTCAGTTTCCGTAGTTGCTTTTTTGTTGGGCCAAGGTCAATATCTTCTGCACCGGTGCCTTTATTTTTCCTTTTTTTCTTTTTGTCCTTTTTCATGGCATTCTTGTCTATTGCGCCACCGTTTTGATCTGCTGCTTGGTCTTCAATGGGCACTAGGCTATCCTTATGAAAATCCATACGATATGATCCTCCAAGACCTATAAAAACCCGTGAGGGTGTGTTTTTGAAACTGGCCCCCATGTTAAAATCCAATTGTAAATTTTCTTTTAGTAAATGGGCAATACCGCCCCTAAGAATTAAATCTGAATAGCGATCACTTTCAATTCCCTGGTGCTCTACAAAAACACTCCATTTAGGATTTCTAAAGGCATGTGAGAGGGAAATCAAATAGCTGAGTTCTGGAAAATCAGTTCCAATACGATCATAAGCCGTATTGGTTATCAGTACAAATCGTGGGGTAAGTCTGCTTTGGGTAGCAATCATAGCCCTGTAGGAAAGGGTGGGTTCACCCACATAGAATGGATTGTCGCCCAATGTAAAATTAGCACCAGCGTAAAGGGAAACCGCGGGCAATAGGTTTTTAAATTGAAACTTATTATTGGCACGCCAGCTATAGAGATTGGGTTTGTTCGCTTCTGGATTTTTAAAGGGATCGTAAACCAGATATTTCAAACCCAATCTACTTCTAGAGAAATCCCTTCGTTTTTGCAATAGGTCAAAATTTGAATACGTAATATCCTGGTCTTGAAAGGTACCTTCAAAATTCAATTCCAATCGTTCAAATAATAGTCCGTACCGCAACGATATATCGGACCCCCAAATATCGGATTGGGTATTCAAGAGCGAATGGTCTTGTTGCTCATAGAAAAAACCGAGTTCTGCTTGGACCACGTTTTTGCCAACTGCATATGCACTCACAGAAAGACCGGGCCTATTGGAATTTATGACATCCGTATACTGGGCCATAGACTTTGTGGGCAGGTATAGGGCAATGCCTATGAGGTAGATGTAAAGCTTAGCGTGGACAAATCGACTATTCATGAATACGATTTTATATTTATTTTAATATTCAGATTCTAGTAATACAACGTGATAATTGTATTTTTGATATATATACTTAGTAATAAATGGCTTTTTTACGAACGATATTGATTATTATTTTGGTCTACTACGGGCTAAAATTTTTGGTACGCTTATTCGCCCCAAAAATTTTAAACTACGCAGCCAAGAAAACAGAATCACATTTTAAACAGGCTTTTGAAGGTTTTGCAAATGAGCGACCTACCGAGGAAGAAGAAATAGGGGACGTCATCATCAAGAAGAAAACAACCAAGAAAAAGAACGATTCTGAAAAAGTAGGTGAATACATTGATTTTGAAGAGCTAGACTAGTTATATTTGCCGAAACACTACTTAATTCGCAAATGAGGCAAGGTTTTAAATTCTTTTTCATCCATTTTTTTGTAATTGTATTTTTTATCATCGCTGCTTTAGCCTACTTCAGCCCTGTGTTACAGGGTAAAGTAATGTACCAACATGACATTGTCCAATATACGGGCATGGCCAAGGAGCAGAACGATTTCAGAAAACTTAATGATGAGGAACCCTATTGGACCAACAGTGCTTTTGGGGGAATGCCAACCTATCAATTGGGGGCCAATTACCCTTACAACTACATCAAACAATTAGATCGCCTTATCCGCTTTTTGCCAAGACCTGCAGATTACCTTTTCTTATATTTTATAGGTTTTTACATCTTGTTATGTTGTCTAAAGGTTGATTTTAGAGTGGCCATTGTGGGTGCTTTGGCCTTTGGGTTTTCTACCTACCTAATTATTATTATTGGCGCAGGGCATAATTCCAAGGCCCATGCCCTGGCGTATCTGCCTGTGTTATTAGGGGGTATTGTGCTCGTTTTCAGAAAAAAGTACCTCTGGGGTTTTGTAGTAACGGCCGTGGCAATGGCTTTGGAAATTACGGCGAATCATTACCAGATGACTTACTACTTTATGCTCTTGGTCCTCGTCTTGGGAGTCGTATATCTCATATATGCCATTAGGGAAAAACAGCTAAAACATTTTTTTACATCGGTACTTATTTTATTGGTCGCCGTAGCACTAGGTATTGCTGCGAATGCTACAGGTTTGATGGCGACGAAGGAATATGCGGATTGGAGTACACGCGGAGCGAGTGAACTTACTATTAACCCAGATGGCTCCGCAAAGGAAGATACGGGCGGATTGAGTAAAGCGTATATTACCCAATGGAGTTACGGAATTGCTGAATCCTTGAATTTATTTGTACCGCGCCTTTTTGGTGGGGCAAGCCAAGAAAACTTGGGTGAAGATTCCAAATCATTCAATTATTTGATTGATAAGGGACTTCCTAGATCTAGTGCCCTCGATTTTGTTAGTGGAATACCGTTGTATTGGGGTAAGCAACCTATAACTTCCGGACCAGCATACCTTGGAGCGGTGGTCTTTTTCTTGTTCGTTCTAGGCTTATTTTTAGTCAAAGGAAAGCACAAATGGTGGTTGTTGATCGGCACCTTGCTTTCGTTGGTCCTTTCGTGGGGTAAGAATTTTAGTTTGTTGACGGATTTCATGATCGACTATTTTCCGCTTTATGATAAGTTTAGGGCCGTTTCTTCCGTTCAAATTATACTGGAATTATGTGTGCCCATATTAGCTGTTCTTACCTTGAAAAAGCTTTTGATGGATAAAGTTCCACACGACGATAAACGAAAGTCCCTTACCTACGCTACCGGAACTATTTTAGGTCTTGGTATCGTTTTATTTGTTTTCAAGGGAGCTTTTGATTTTGTGGGAGCAGCTGATAATAACTTGCGTATGACCGGGTTGGAGGAACTCCCGGAAATGTTACGTTTGGATCGTAAAAGTGTGTACACGAGCGATTTGTTACGTTCTTTGGGTTATGCCCTTGCAGCTGCATTTTTGATATGGTTGTTCTTGAAGGAAAAAGTGAAGACCAATATGTTGATTTTGGCTATAGGGGTTTTGGTTGTTGTTGATTTGGTAGGCGTAAATTTACGTTATGTGAACAATGACAACTTTGTATCCAAACGTAAAATGCTGGCTCCTTTTCAAGAAACAGCTGCAGATAAGGCGATTGCTACAGACGATAGTGTTTTTAGGGTATTTGACCAAACAGATGGTTTTGATTCCGCCAAAACTGCTTATTTCCATCAGAGTATAACGGGGTACCATGCTGCCAAACCTGCCGGAATGCAGGATTTGTTTGATTATCATATATACAACGGTAATCTAGCGGTACTAAATATGCTAAATGTAAAATACGTAGTGCAACAAAATCAAGAAGGCAAGGTGTTTCCTATTGAAAACCCAAATGCGAATGGCAACGCGTGGTTTGTAAGACAATTAAAATCTGTTGCCAGTGCCGACGCCGAAATCATGGCACTAGATAGTCTGGATACCGGGAATGTCGCCGTTATTAATACCGAAATATTTGAGGACTTACAGCAGTTTGTCTATCAAGTCGATTCCACGGCCTCTATTTCTTTGGTTGACTACCAGCCCAACCACATGAGCTATGAATCCTATAACAGCAATGAGGGTTTTGCCGTTTTTTCGGAGATGTACTATAAAAATGGATGGAATGCCTATTTGGATGGAAAGGCTGTTAATCATTTCAAAGTAAATTATGTGCTTAGGGGGCTACAAGTTCCTTCTGGCAAACACAATATTGAATTTAAATTTGAGCCGAAAGTGGTAGAACAAGGAAGTAAGATAACCTTAGCCAGTACCATTTTATTGGGACTTATCATTTTAGGTGGATTTGGATTTTCTTTTTGGAAATCTAAAAAAGAGGAAGCGCTCCCATGAAAAAGGTATTGGTTATTACCTATTATTGGCCTCCTGCCGGCGGTCCTGGAGTACAGCGATGGCTGAAATTCGTAAAGTACCTTAGGGATTTTAATATTGAACCTATAGTCTATATTCCAAAAAACCCACAATATCCATTGGTGGACGAATCCTTCGTAAGTGATATTCCTAAGGATATAAAAGTGTATTCAAATCCTATTTTTGAGCCCTATAGGCTGGCTTCCATTTTTTCACGCAAAAAAACAAAGCGCATCAGTTCGGGCATCATATCCACAACAGATCAGTCAGTATTCGAAAAGATTCTCTTATGGATAAGGGGAAATCTCTTTATCCCCGATGCACGAAGGTTTTGGGTGAAACCATCCGTATCCTACATAGAGCGGCTTATAAAAAAAGAGAACGTTGATACGATTATCACAACGGGTCCGCCTCACAGTGTGCACCTTATTGGATTTCATTTACGCAAGTTAAAGTCAATAAAATGGATTGCAGATTTTAGAGATCCATGGACTTCTATTGGCTATCATAAAAAATTAAAACTTACTACTTACTCAAAACAGAAACATAAGCGTTTAGAGTCACTGGTGCTGAACCGGGCCGATACGATTATCGTAACGAGCGAAACTACAAAAAAGGAGTTTCAGCAGCTTACTAAAAAACCGATAGCGGTTATTACCAATGGTTTTGACGGGAAGCGTATGATTGGGGTAGCACTGGATGAAAAATTTACGATTTCACATATAGGTTCTATGCTTACCGGGCGAAACCCCGAGAATCTTTGGCAGGTTTTATCCGAATTATCAAACGAGTTCCCCCATTTTAAAAAGGCTTTAAGCTTGCAATTTATTGGAGTAGTGAGTAATGATGTATTGCATTCATTAGAACAGCATGGTCTTACCGGTGTGGTGGAGGTATTCGATTATGTGCCTCACGAAACAGCCTTGAATTTTCAGGAAAAATCGCAAGTATTGCTTTTGGTCGAAATTGATTCTAAGGAGACCAAGGGTATTATTCCTGGAAAATTGTTTGAATATTTATCCGCCAAGCGACCAATATTAGGAGTAGGCCCTACAGGTTGGGAGGTAAAGGATATTGTAACGGAAACTAATTCTGGGGCGGTATTTGGATATAATGATACCTCCAATTTAAAAAACGTACTTTTAAATTGGTTTGAAGCTTATAAATCCGAAAGATTGCAGATTGCTTCAAAAAATATTGACCAATATAGTAGGCGTGAACTTACCCGTAAATTGGCAGCATATATTTAATGGGAATTGTACTAAAACAATCGTTGAACAACACCATCGTAACCTATATTGGGTTTGCTATAGGCGCAATGAACACCTTGTTCCTGTACACCAATTTTATGCAGGCAGATAAGTATGGACTTGTGCAGGTGGTTTTATCCGTGTCCACAGTACTGATGCCTATTCTAGCTTTTGGAGTACCTAATAGCTTGGTCAAGTTTTATTCCAGTTTTCAGGATACGAAAAAGCAAGACTCTTTTTTAACATTGATGCTACTGCTACCCATGGTATTGATTCTTCCTATAGCGGCATTAAGTTTTTTCGCAAATGAAGCCATCGGAAGTTTATTGTCCAAAGAAAACCCTATCGTTAGGGATTATGTTTGGCACATATTTTTAACCGGTATGGCCATGGCCTACTTTGAAGTTTTTTATGCGTGGGCAAAAATACGAATGAAATCTGTGTTCGGTAATTTTATGAAGGAGGTATTCTGTAGAATTGCACAGACCTTGCTTCTTGTGCTTTTATGGCTCAAACTAATCGATATTGATTTTTTCATCTATGCCTTGGTTGGTTTCTATCTTTTGAGGACCGTATTAATGAAGGTTTATGCTTTTCGCTTACGGATGCCAAAGCTTGATTTTGATTTTCCAAAGAATTGGAAAAATATTGTAAAGTATAGTGGATTGATTATTTTAGGTGGTTCGACTGCCATTGTTTTAATGGAAGTGGATAAGGTGATGTTGAATAATTTTCTTAAAATAGAAAACGTAGCGTATTATGCGGTCGCGGGTTTTATAGCCTCTACCATCGCAGTGCCATCAAGGGCAATGCATCAAATCACTTATCCGCTCACGGCAACCTATTTGAACAATAAGGATAGGTTTGCTTTGAAAAAGCTCTATCAAAAAAGTTCGTTGACCCTTTTTATAATCTCCGGCCTTCTTTTTTTATTGATAGTTTTGAACTTGTCAGATCTATATACCTTATTGCCCGATAATTATGCAGGAGGGTTCATGATTGTTTTTTGGATAGGTCTGGCCAAGGTATTTGACTCCTTACTGGGGAACAACAACTCAATATTGTTCAATTCCAATTATTACCGGTCTATTCTCTTTTTTGGGGTTCTTTTGGCTGTTCTAGCCATTCTTTTCAATTTATGGCTTATTCCCAATTACGGACTTGACGGGGCCGCAATAGCCAGCTTTAGTGCATTTTTCATTTACAATACCTTGAAACTGGGCTATGTAAAGGCAAAGTTTGAAATCTTACCTTTTACGAATGAAACCTTAAAAGTTTTTGCACTATTAGTGTTTCTAGGAGCGCTGTTCGCGCCTTTTAATTTTTCCTTTCATCCCGTGCTTAATATCATCTTAAAGAGTTTGTTGATTTCCGCCATGTATTTAGGGGTATTGTATCGTTTTAAGATTTCGGAAGATGTATACGGTGTCCTGCAAAAATTTCTAAGGCGTTAATTAATATTGTAGTTTCTCTTATGGCGTGTACGCTGGATGCCTTAGTGTTGCCTAAAGATTCTTACAGAGACAAGAAACAGGCTAATGATAAGTGCCCAATTTCTTTTTAGGCTTTTTTCCTAAAGTTTGACTATCCGTTTACGAAGGAGGACATAAAGGAGATGCGCTCCAAGATCGCTAGAAATATTGTGCGACATGTCGTTGACGAAATCCCCCTAGAAATATAGTTAGGCTCGAATGATAATTTGCATAATCGATTTAGTCTTTTGTTCGCTATACCTTTCAGCAGCAAAATTTTTCTATAGAAGGTAATGCCACAGTCCTATACATTTTTACTCGCTCCCTTAATTTTCTAATTCAAGAATATAGGTTGTACTTTTAGGGGATTAGTAGAAATAGTAGCTATTCAATTTTTGGATTACACAGAAACACATATCGCGCAAACGGTTGATAAACCGCTTCGGTTACAAGAGTATGGTGTTGGTATTTTTAACCGTATTGCCAGTAAATCTGCCTTAAAAAAGGCGCTAAAGAAAAAGTTGATTACGGTAGATGGTAAAATTGCATCCACCGCAACCCTAATTTTTGGTGCTGAAGTGATTACCTACAACTATGCTGATGACAGTTTAAGGAATACCCGACTTATATTGGATTTGGAAGTTGTTTATGAGGATGATTATTTGGCCGTAATCAATAAGCCGCCGGGCATTCTCGTGAGTGGTAACGGTTTTAAGACGATTACCAACGGATTAGGGCAAAACTTGACTTGCAGTAGCGCAAGGGATGCAATTTACCCGCTACCTGCCCACCGGTTAGATTATGCTACATCAGGCCTATTGCTCGTGGGAAAAACAAGAACCACCCTTGCAGCATTGAATAGGCTATTCGAAGATCAAAAAATCAGGAAGGTGTATTACGCCGTTACTTTAGGAAAAATGCAGGCTAATGGTATTATAGATTGTCCCATAGATGACAAGACTGCACTTTCAAGTTACGAAGTATTGAAATCGATTCCCTCCAAACGATTTAAGTTTCTTAATTTGGTAAAACTGAGCCCAAGCACAGGAAGACGGCATCAATTGCGCAAGCATCTCTATAGTATAGGAACTCCTATACTGGGAGATGCTACCTATTTTCTAAAAGATTTGCAATTAAAGGGTAAAGGGCTCTATCTACAGGCACAAGAATTGAATTTCATCCACCCTGAATCTAGGGAAGAATTAAAATTTAGTTTGAAGCTTCCTGTTAAATTTCAAAAATTATTTCCTTCCGCCATTGAGGAAGATTAAAATCAAAAAAAGCCCCATTGCGAACGTATCCGCAACGGGGCTAAACAACTAACCAACCTAAAAACTATCTTAATTTCTTCTGTTACTTCTAGCGGTGGTAGACCTAGAATTAACACTTTTTGAACTATTTCTAGCAGGTACCTTACTTACTGATCTTGAGCTGCTGCTTCTACTTACCGTATTTTGGCTTCTTGTAGGAACTTTGGCCGTTGATCTTACCGTACTACTCCGTTGTGTTCTACTCGTAGTAGGAGCCTGTCTAACACTTCGTTGTGTACTACGTGAATCCGGATTTCTAATCACAGGTTTCCTGGTGGTAGTAGTACTTCTTTTTACCGTTGTGCTATTGGGCGTTCTAGTTACCTCTCTCTTGGTAACGGTTCTACCCGTATTATTTCTACTGGCAACATCATTTCCCCTTCTTACCGTGCCGTTTGTAGCATTGTTTTTGGTCACCGTTCTTTTCGTCACGGTACGCCCTTCATTGTTTCGCACTCCATTATTGTTTGAGCTACGTGTCGTAGCACTTCTGTTTACCGTGGTGCTTCTATTAGATCGAGCTGTATTGTTTGAAACAACACTTCTACCGGTCCGTGCGGCTGATTCCCTTTTAGCTACAGTTCTGTTGCTTCTATAACTATTGTCCCTAACCGCAACACGTTTATCGTTCCTATAGATACTAGCTCTTTCCTGCCTCACTTTATTATACCTATGTTGTCTGCCAACATTTACGTAAGCCCTTCTAAAATTAGATCTATAAGGGGTATAGTAAGTATACCGTACTGGTGCATAATACCTTCTATAAGGCCTGTTGTAAACGAGACACAGATTAACTGCTGGTCGTGCAAACCACCTATGAAAGGGGCGGTATACATAGTTTCTATTATAAATATTGATGTACCCGGTATGGTAATCATAGAAACCCCGGTTGTTGTAGTATACAAACATTCCACCAATACTTCTTACCCTTCTGTTTACATAATTGATATCCACGTCGCCAATTTGGCTAACCCTACCATAATAGTCATAATAAATGGGTACGTTCTCAACCTGTATTACCGCACCATAGTCATCATATTGTGCGTATGGGCTATAGTCAAAACCAGAGTTGAATGTTATACCATCTCTTCTACCTACCACTTGATTTTCAATATAAAAATCGAACTCGCCATCTGGATAAACAGAAAACGTAATGCCATTTTCAACAAAAATAAAGGAGTTGTCGTATCTATAAGCATTGCGTGTTGCAACCTTATCTTCGTTTGTACCTGTGGCAAAGACACCAGTAGTGCCCAAAATAATCGCCGTAAAAAGGAGTACTAAATTTCTCATGATATAAGGTTTAAATCTGCCAGCGGGCAGTGGTTTTGAATGCAACTATTTACATTCCCTTACTTCATTACAAACAGCGTGCCAAAAATTAATTATACAATATAATATACTGATTTATAGTGTATTAATAAAATTTTTTTAAATAAAAAAAGGCTATTCCGTTATTTTAACTTCTCCTTTAAATAATTTGCCGTAAGCGATTTTTTATTTTTAGCGACTTCCTCTGGCGTTCCTTCCGCTAATAATTGTCCTCCATTTTCTCCACCGCCCGGTCCTAGGTCAATCAGATAATCGGCACATTTTACTAAATCGATATTGTGCTCAATGACCACAATGGAATGTCCTTTTTTAATGAGGGCATTAAAAGATTTCAATAGTTTTTGAATATCATGAAAATGTAAGCCTGTGGTTGGCTCATCAAAAATGAACAGCGCCTTGTCCTTTGTGGTGCCTTTCACTAAAAAGGAAGCTAATTTTATACGCTGCGCCTCACCACCGGAGAGGGTAGAGGAAGATTGCCCTAACGTTACATATCCTAAACCAACATCCTGTAGGGGTTTTAGCTTGGAGACAATTTTGTTTTGCTCGCCGACTTCAAAAAATTGGATAGCATCATCAATCGTCATATTTAGAATGTCATCGATGTTTGCATTATTGAAGGCTACTTCCAAAACTTCTTTTTTAAAACGTTTTCCTCCACAAGTTTCACACTCAAGATGAACATCTGCCATAAACTGCATTTCTACGGTAATCTCACCCTCACCCTTACATTTTTCGCACCTTCCGCCATCCACGTTAAAGGAGAAATGCTTGGCTTGATAGTTGCGAATGGAACTCAGCTTTTGATTCGCATACAAATTTCTAATATCGTCATAGGCCTTTATGTAGGTGACCGGGTTGGAACGGGAAGATCGCCCAATCGGGTTTTGATCAACAAATTCTACATGTTTAATGTGCTTGTACTTACCCTCTACGGCCGTAAATTGCCCTGCTTTTTCACCATACCCTCCAACCTCTTTCAAAATAATGGGATAGAGTAGTTTTTTTACCAAGGTACTTTTGCCACTACCGGATACGCCGGTAACAACGGTTAACATATCTAAGGGAAATGTTACGTTGATATTCTTAAGGTTATGTTCCCGTACGCCTTTAATGGTGATATGGTTTTTTGAGGTTCGTCGTTCTTTCGGAACCTTTATTTCCATCGTTCCATTAAGGTATTTCGCTGTAAGTGAATTGGACTTCAATATTTCGCTCAAGGTACCTTGCGCAACAACTTCCCCACCGTGGGTTCCCGCCTCTGGGCCAATATCTATGACCACATCGGCAGCTTTCATGATGTCTTCATCATGTTCTACAACGATTACGGTGTTTCCAAGGTTTCGGAGCGAAATGAGTACTTCAATTAAATTTTCGGTGTCCTTTGGATGCAATCCAATACTGGGCTCATCCAAAATATACATCGACCCTACCAAGCTGCTGCCCAATGAGGTGGCGAGGTTGATACGCTGGCTTTCCCCACCGGATAAAGTATTTGATTTTCGGTTTATGGTAAGGTAATTAAGGCCTACTTTATCCAAAAATCCCAATCGTGTTCGTATCTCCACTAACAATCTTGCGGCTATGGTGGCATCATTTTCGTTAAGCGTTAATTGATTGAAGAAAACGATTAGTTTTTCTATGGATAGCCCTACCAAGGATGAAATGGAGGCACCTCCTACTTTGACAAAATCCGTTTCGGGCCGTAATCGTTTTCCTTCGCAAACATTACACTTGGTCTTACCCCTATACCTTGAAAGCATTACCCTATTTTGGATTTTGTAGCTTTTCTCCTCCAGCATACCAAAGAACTTATGAAGTCCTATAAAATGATCATTTCCGTTCCAGACCAACTTTTTTTGGTCTTCGGATAATTCGTACCATGGTTTATGGATCGGGAAATCAAATTTGTAGGCGGAGTTCACCAACTGATCTCGATACCAGCCCATACTTTCTCCACGCCATGGAAAAACAGCGTTCTCATATATTGAAAGTGCCGTATTGGGAACAACGAGGTCCTCATCAATACCAATGACGTCACCATAGCCTTCGCACTTTGGGCACGCGCCGTACGGATTATTAAAACTGAATAAATGCACGTTGGGCTCAAGAAAAGCCATTCCGTCCAATTCAAACTTATTGCTAAAATGGGTCTGTTTGCCATCTGCCAATGCCTCTATTGTGCATTCTCCTTTTCCTTCAAAAAAAGCGGTGTCCACAGCATTGGCCAACCGGTTATAAAAATCCTCATCATCTTTGGTGATAATCCGGTCAATGACCAAATCAAACTTTTTACCAATATTTGGCGGTGCCTGGTCTATACGAAGCACTTCATTTTTATATTTTATCCGTGCATACCCCTGTTTAGAGAATAGATCTAGCGATTTTAAGGCATCTCTATCTTCCCGTATCTGTATGGGCGCCAATAAAAGTAATTTGGTTTTTTCTGCGTATGCTTTAACGTGGTTGATGACATCGGTAACCGTATGTTTCTTTACTTCTTGGCCAGAAATTGGAGAGAAGGTTCTCCCAATACGGGCATATAGTAGTTTAATGTAATCATAGATCTCCGTAGTGGTACCCACGGTAGATCTGGGGTTCGTTGAATTTACTTTTTGCTCAATGGCAATGGCGGGGGCTATACCTTTTATATAATCCACTTTGGGCTTGTCCAATTTTCCCAAAAACTGCCTGGCGTATGAGGATAAGCTTTCTACATACCGCCGTTGCCCCTCTGCATATAGGGTGTCAAATGCCAAACTGGACTTACCCGAACCTGATAAACCAGTAATGACAACAAGCTTATTTCTGGGGATAACCACATCGATATTTTTAAGGTTATGCAGTTTTGCTCCCTTAATTATTATATTCTCTTTCGGATTTACTTGGGCGATTTTGGGCATATGGAGTTCTATTTTGCAAAGATACGCTTTGACTTACTTTTGAACTAAAAAATGCAGTTTATCTAAAATATCACAAGTATTTTTCACATAATTTTTAGAATATCTATTTTTTTCTATCTTTGGAACCAATTCAAAAATTTCAATCGGCCTATAGTACAACTTTACTTTTTTAAGTTAGGATAACAACCACAAACCCTTTTTCTATGAAATTGGGAATGTTTTTAACCCTTAAAGTAAAGTCTATGAACCTACAGATTGAAGATTCCCAGTTAGTTAAACAATATATTCAAGGAGACGAAAGAGCAATAGAGATGCTTATCCATCGTCATAACTCCCGCCTTACAGGTTTTATCTACTCTAAAGTTGGTGACCGTGAGCTTACAGAAGATATTTTTCAAGATACTTTCATGAAAGTCATCCGCACCTTAAAGCGGGGTGCCTACAATGAAGAAGGTAAATTTTTACCTTGGGTAATGCGAATTGCGCATAATCTTATTATAGATCATTTTAGAAAGCACAATAGAATGCCCATGTATACCAGTAAGGACAGCTATAATATATTTTCTTTGTTGGATGATGATCGCTTAAATGTGGAAAGCCAATTGATTAAGGACCAAATTGATTCTGATCTTTTACGAATGATCAAGGAGTTGCCCTTAGACCAACAGGAGGTTTTGGAAATGCGTATTTACAAGGACATGAGTTTTAAGGAAATATCCGATAATACGGGTGTAAGTATTAATACGGCACTGGGAAGAATGCGTTATGCATTAATTAACCTGAGAAAATTGGTAGAGGCAAATAGTATTGTTTTAACGAATTAATAGGTATTAGGTCGAGAGGATCTACTATCTTTCTTAATGTATCGTTCTTTAGTTGAACCTAAATAACAAGCATTATGGAGAAAATATACTCAAAGGAAACTAAGAAGAAATGTAGACTGATTAAGGCTAAGCCAGAAACGATTGATTATTTACTTTCCTATTCCAAATCATTGAAGGTAACAAAAGCAAAGGGGATGCAGTTTGAAAGTAACTTGAACTAATATCCACTTATATAATTTAAGAACCCTTGGGACAAGTGCCTAAGGGTTTTTTGTTTTTAATCGGATTGGTTGTATGCGTATATGCTCCAAAATAACGAAGAATCTACCAATTGCATCCCATTGTTATCCAATATGGTAGCTGGGTGTAGCAATGTTCCTGGAACGCTATTGGAAGTAATAGTGTTGTTTTTGAAGCGGTTCCATTCATCCGATGAACTATCTGGTTTCCCTTTTATTGTATAGAATTCTACTTTTTCGATGTTTCACATCATAATAGTGTGGTTTGACAACATAGTTTTTTGCACGGGACCCCTTTTCTATAGTTTTATATCAGATTTAAAAAGCAAACTAAATAACTAACAAGATTTCCCAAATCTTAAACCAATTAAAGAAAGTAACTCATATGAAACTACAAATCGAAGACTCAGAATTAGTTAGGGATTACATCAGTGGAAATGAAGGTGCCCTTGAAGTGTTGATCAACAGACACAACCAGCGTATTACAAGCTTCATCTACTCTAAGGTGTTGGATAGGGATATTACCGAAGACATTTTTCAGGACACTTTTATTAAGGTTATTAAAACCTTAAAAAAGGGAAAGTACAGCGAAGAAGGCAAATTTCTTCCATGGGTAATGCGCATCTCTCACAACTTGATAATTGATCATTTTAGAAGAAACAAGAGAATGCCAATGTTTGAAGGTAATGATGATTTTAACATCTTCTCTGTAATTGGGGATGATAAGCTGAATGCCGAAAAACAATTGATAAAAGATCAAATTGATACAGACTTGAGGCAATTGGTAGAAGAGTTACCTGATGATCAAAAGGAAGTTTTGTTAATGCGTATCTATAAGGATATGAGCTTTAAGGAAATTTCTGAAAATACAGGGGTAAGTATCAATACGGCATTAGGTAGAATGAGGTATGCCTTAATCAATCTTAGAAAAATTATTGAAAAAAACAATATCGTACTTACCAACTAAATGTTGTAAAAGTTAGAATAAACAATATTTCCAAATTTGTTGCGTTATTTTAGTGTAACAACATTGGAAATATGGAAAAAATTTACTCTAATTATCAAGAACAGACCGGATTCAATAAAGTTTGTCCAAAGACAATCAATTTCTTGTTGAGTTACTCACAGGCACTTTATGAATTTGAGCATAACGATTTAAGTTTCGAAACCTTTTTAAACTAGAAAAGACCCGCAATCAGCGGGTCTTTTTCTTTTTATAATATTCGTTCAAGACCGATTTTCTGCCAATAGTCTTTGTGATTATATCTTTTTCAATATCCCAACCCCTGGCAGGGGAGTACTCCCTTCCGTACCAAATTATCTGTAGATGAAGATCGTTCCACAGTTCCATTGGAAATAGTCTTTTGGCATCTTTTTCTGTTTGTACTACATTTTTACCGTTCGTAAAGCCCCACCTATAAAGAAGCCTATGAATATGCGTGTCTACAGGAAATGCAGGAATACCAAAGGCTTGAGCCACAACAACACTTGCCGTTTTATGCCCCACTGCCGGCAACTCCTCTAAATGCGATAGTTCTTTAGGGACCTTACCATTATGTTTTTCGATTAAAATTTTTGAAAGTCCGTGAATTCCTTTTGCCTTCATGGGTGATAGACCAACAGGTTTTATAATTTCCCTAATCTCTTCCACACTTAATTTTACCATATCATAAGGGTTGTCCGCCCTTTTGAACAATCGTGGTGTTATTTGGTTAACCCGTACATCTGTGCTTTGGGCAGACATTAAAACAGCGATTAACAAAGTGTAGGGATCTTTATGGTCTAATGGAACGGGAATTACCGGATATAACTCCTGTAATTTTGAAATCGTAAATTCTATTTTTTCGGCCTTCGTCATTTTTTGTTTAATTTTGAATAAATTTAGTTGAACACAAATTTATTAAACTTCATTTATGAATACATTAAAAGTAGGCGATACAGTACCTTCTTTTTCGGCCAAAGATCAAGATGGGAATACAATCAATTTATCGGATTATTCCGGTAAAAAATTAATCGTTTTTTTCTATCCTAAAGCCAACACGCCAGGTTGTACGGCAGAAGCCTGTAATTTAAGGGATAATTATAAAGAATTACAATCTCAGGGCTATGAACTTCTGGGAGTAAGTGCGGATTCTGAAAAGAAACAAGCTAATTTTAAGGATAAGTATGATTTTCCTTTTCCCTTGTTGGCAGATGAGGACCATACCGTAATAAACACCTTTGGTGTTTGGGGGCCTAAAAAATTCATGGGGCGCGAATATGATGGCATCCATAGAATGACCTTCGTTGTAGACGGTGATGCAAAGGTTACAAAGGTTATTGATAAAGTGAAAACCAAAGATCACGCTGCACAATTGTTGTAGGGGCGAAAGGGTAAAACTGAATCGTACTAAGAGGTATCAAGCAAATTACTATTGGCAAATCAGTTCAACTGATTTGCCAATAGTATTTATGGTATAGTAGTATTAGAACTCCTTGTTCCTTAATTAGTCATTTGAGTTGCCCCCTATTTTAATTAGGCATCTTCCTGGGTAGGTTCCAATGTCTTTCTAGTGAAAAGATCTTTCTCCTTGATAATTTCTGCAATTCCTTCTGGAAGCATTTCTTCCCAACCATCCTCTTTGTTCATTAATTTTTTAAGAACGTCTCTAGAGAAGATGTGCATGATATCCGTTTCATAGTCAATGATATCCATAACCTTGCCGTTATACTTGAAGAATTTGTACAGTTCCTTCATTCTTGGGTGTACCTTAACGTTATTGCTGGTCATTATTTGTCCCGTATCCGGATTTTTCATTGGATACAGATATACCTGTAAGTCTTTAAAGAATAACTTACCAAAAGCTTCCAGGATTCCACCACTTAGATGGCGATAGTATTTTTCATCAAAAATATCTATGAGGTTATTCACACCCATAGTAAGGCCGATTCTATTTTTGGTGTAATTGTTAAAATATTCCACCAACTTATAGTATTCCTGAAATTTCGAAATCATTACGGAATGTCCTAAGGAACACAGTAATTCTGCCCGATCCATAAAATCCTGCTCGTCTATTTCACCAGAGGCCTTTAAGTTGGAAAGGGTAATCTCAAAAATTACGATGGTATTGTTCTGGTCTACCTGTTTATCCCTGATAAAAATATCATAGGATTTTTCAAACATATCTAGATTTACCTTGGTTACGGGTCTAAAACTACCGCGCAATGCCAAGATATTCTTCTTGTAGAGAACGGCGGCAGGGAGGAGGTTGTTTCCATCAGGGCCGAACATTACGGCATCGGTCATATCATTTTTAATGAGCTGCAGGCTCATTAATCTATTGTCCACATCCTTAAAGTTGGGACCGGAAAAGTTGACCATGTCAATTTCCAGTGTGTCCTTATCGATATGGTCATAGAGGTATTTCAGCATTTTCTTTGGCTTATGGTACTTATAAAATGCACCATAGATTAAGTTTACCCCAAGAATACCCAAGGTTTCCTGTTGTAGCCTAGCCTCATTTTGCTTAAAACGTATGTGAAGGATTATTTCATCAAATTCTTTCTGTTTAGGATCAAGTTGGTACCTGATACCTACCCAACCATGGCCTTTGTATCGCTTTGAGAAATCTATTGTAGCAACCGTATTTGCATATGAGAAAAACAATCTGTCCGGATGGTTCTGCCGGCTAATTCGCTCTTCCATTAATTGCATTTCATACGACAGCATGGTCTTTAGCCGGGCTTGCGTAACATACCTGCCATCTGATTCAACACCGTAAATAGCATCGCTAAAATCCTTATCGTAAGCGCTCATGGCTTTTGCTATGGTACCGGATGCACCACCAGATCTAAAGAAGTGACGTGCCGTTTCTTGACCGGCTCCAATTTCCGCAAAGGTTCCATAGATATCCGGATTTAAATTTATACGTAAGGTCTTTGCTTTTATGGAAGGGATATTTTCAAAGACACTATCTCTCTTTAATACGGATGCCATTCTTTTTCAATTTTGCTTTGAACAAAGTTATGAAGAATGGACTATCTAAAGGGCAATAGCGTTAAAAAAATGGGATAAGTTTCACGAATCCTTTTAATTGGCGCCTATTTGACGATATCTTATAAAATTCAAGTCCCAATTCTATTAAAAAGAGATTAAATTTGTAGCACATGAAAGGTGATTTACGCGTTATTTTTTTAGGTACAGGTACATCTCAAGGTATCCCAATTATTGGAAGTACCCATCCGGTGTGTTTGAGTGATGATCCCAAGGATAAACGCTTACGGGTATCCGTTCTACTTTCTTGGAACGATTATAACTATGTAATTGATTGCGGTCCGGATTTTAGGCAACAAATGCTACGCCATAAGGTTCATAGATTGGATGGCATCCTATACACCCATGAACATTCTGATCATACGGCAGGATTGGATGATATTCGGCCTTATTTTTTTAAACAAGGCGATATTCCTATTTATGCCCATAAACGTGTAATTAAATCCTTAAAAAAACGATTTGGGTATATTCTTGATGAAAAGGATAAATATCCCGGAGCCCCATCGGTACAGATTCATAGGATCAAGAAGGATAAACCCTTTTCTATTGGTGATAAAATTGCCGTTCCTATTAATGTGCTGCATAACCGGTTACAGGTTTTTGGTTTTAGAGTAGGGGATTTTACGTACTTGACCGATGTAAAATCAATCGATGAAAAAGAAATTGAAAAAATTAAGGGATGCTCCGTTTTGGTTGTGAATGCCTTACGAATAGAACCCCATCATTCTCATTTTAACTTAGCGGAAGCATTGGATTTTGTTAAGAGAGTAAACCCAGAAAAAGCGTATTTCACCCACATTAGCCATTTGTTGGGTTTTCATGCGGAAGTAGAAAAAAGCCTCCCAAAAAATGTACATTTGGCCTTCGATAATTTAACCATTACCGTTTAACTATGAAAAGTAAAATATTCTTGTATCTATTTATTTTTACGGCCCTTATTTGCTTGTACTTATTTGTCAGCAGTGGAAATATGGCGGAGGCCAATTACGAGAAAATAGGAAGAATTGAAAATGAAATAGAAGTATTGCAGGATTCCCTTCAAAAATCGAACTTAAAGGTTTTGAATATGCAGTATTTTTCACTGGAGAACAATGATGATGCCCTGGCGTATTACGACCATTTGAATTTGACGGACCCTACCGCTTATATTTCCGATAAATTATTGGAAACCAATGAACGGAAAGGAGATAATCCCTTAGTACCTTATGAGGGTATGGAAAATGATTTTAAAATCAATAAAATAAAGGTACTGAACCATAAATGGATACTAACGGATTTTTCGGATGGCAAATATTGGGGAGAATTATTGATTAAGTACGAGTTGAAAGATGATTTGGGCGTGGATTTTACACTAATTGACCATTTGTTGTACACCCAAAGCAACTAGATTTTTTCTTTAATCCATTTTTTAAGCGCGTAGAAATTCTGAGGTACTACCCCGTGTCCGGCAGGAAATTCTTCATAAACATAATTAATACCTAGGTTTTTTAAAATAATAGGTGCTTTCCGGGCCCAGTCAACAGGTATAACCTGGTCCACCTCTCCGTGGGAACAATAAAAGCGTAGTTCGCTAAAATCATTTTTCTGATAGGATTCCTTCAGCAGGTTCTCATTGATATAGCCGCTCAACGCAATAATATTCTTTACCTTTTCTGGAGAGGACAACGCTACGGCATAGCTCAGAATCGTTCCTTGACTGAATCCCAACAGATTCACATTTTGGCTGTCGAGTCCATAGGCGGTACAGGCCTCGTCTATAAATGTCACAATGTTATCCCTTGAAGCTATCGCCTGTTCGTCATTGCTCCATTTACCTTTTTCCGCATCAAAATTAATGGCATACCAAGCATACCCGTAGGGCTGAAGCGTATAGGGCGCCCGTATTGAAATGATGCATAGTTCTTCCGGAAGATCGGGAGCAAAAGAAAAAAGGTCTTCCTCATTGCTACCATAACCATGTAGCATAAAGAGTACCGGAGGTTTTCCATTGGCTATGGTCGAAGGTCTAATAATATGTTCTAAAGATAGGGGAGCTGTTGTCATTAATTTGTTTTATTGGATAAAAGTGAACCATTTTTGAAAGTAAGGTCCAATGGCGGGAGCCATCTGTTCCTTATTACTTAAGGCCCCTAAAAAGCCATAGACCCAAAGGACAATGTAACAAAGGTATAAGCCATACAGGGCATATTGGTTGAACCAAACGCTTGAGAAAATTGCAAAACCATGAAATAGTAAATGAAGCCCAAAAGCTTGCCTTGTATGAAACCTTGCGAAAGAATGTTTTGGTTCCATGTTCATGAATAAAGCAATAACGGCACCTATTATGGTTAAATAGGCCACTATTGCGGTGGTTTTCCCGGGAACGGCATCTGTATTTTCCATCTCTTAATCGTTAAGTATAAGCTGATTGTTCGCAATCGTCCCCACTACTTTTCCTTTCATTGGTTCCCCCAGCATAATTGCATTTTTTGAAGTACTATAAATATGTTCTTCGGCGAATTTCCATTCACTAGTGGTTTCAAAAAGCGTTAGATTGGCTGGTGCACCTTGCTCTAATTTTGGTGTTTCCAGACCAAAAATTGACCTTCCTTTTGTTAACAACGAAATCGTTTCTTCAAAACCCAAAATTTTGTTGAGTACCCCAAAAATACTTTCCAATCCTAGGGCTCCGTATTCCGCATTATCAAACTCCACATATTTCAATTCCACGTTCATTGGGGTATGGTCAGACGTTACCAAATCAATTGTGCCATTTTGCACCCCTTTTAACAGTGCCTTCGTATCTGATGAGGTCCTTAAAGGGGGAAGCACCTTGTATTGGGTATCAAACTCGTCAAGAACCGTATCCGTAAGGACAAGGTTGTGTGCGGCAACACTGCAAAAAACATTCAAGCCTTTTTTCTTGGCGTCTGCAATCTGTTTCACGGCATTTGATGTGGAAATCGTTGGAATGAATAGTTTACCACCGGTATATTCTAATATAAATAGGTCTCTGGCAATTTGGAGTTCCTCGGCAAGCGCCGGAATCCCCTTTAAACCTAATTTGGTACTCGTAATGCCTTCGTTCACAATTCCTTTTCCGGAAATACTTCCATCCATGGGAAAGGAAAAAACCAATGCGTTGCAATTCTGTGCATATTGCAGGGCAATTTTCAATAGGTTGGCGTTTGCGACGGGATGCTTATAGTCGTAGAAGCCTACGGCCCCTGCATTTTTCATATCATAGAGTTCCGCCAAGGCATCACCGGCCCCGCTTACGGTGAGATTCCCTAAGGGATATAATTTAGATACCTGCTGCGCTGCAGCGTTTTTTAAAAACACGATATCGGAGGACGAATCTGGGGTGGGGTTGCTGCTTGTATTCAAAATAACCTCGGTAAAACCGCTCTTGGCGGCGGTTTGTAATCCATTGGCTATTGTTTCGCGCTCCTCGTATCCCGGTTCTCCAAAACTAACCCCACTATCGAACCAACCAATGGAAACATGAAGGTTCTTTCTTTCTATTGTCCTTGTTTTTGGTGGAGCATCAATCGAAGTAGCGATTGCATCGATACGCCCGTTCTTAATAAGGATATCCCGTTTTTTAAGATGAAGATCCTTGGTGGTCCTATTAACTATTGTTACCGATTTTAAAAGTATATTCATAGGTTTACGGGTCGTAGTTTCATAGCTTATTTTAAGAATCTTTGGAGGAGGGTTTCCATGAGAACAAATACCATTGCTAAAATAGCAAACCATTTCCAAAACTCGTTTATAGCGTTCGATTTTTGAATTTCCTGGAACAAATCAGAAAAGGATGAACGGGTTTCCAAATTCGTCATATCCAAGTACAGAAGCTCACTTTCCTCCCTGCTTTCGTTAAAGCTTAAATTTCGTAATAGGGAATCATTGTACTTAATTTGATAGATACCTGCTTCCTTAGGGTTTTCTAGAAAGCTTAAGGATACCTTTTTTGGAAGTATTCGTTGCTGAGGAATAAACTCATTTTGTTCATTGGAGATTTTAATGATATCATCCTGTTGCAGGGTTATAGGGAGTTCAATACCTATTTGTCTTCCAAGATTTGCATACAGGGGAGGTAATTTTAAACTATTTATTCCCATATTGTAAAAAGTGGGAACAATCAACGGGGAACTCTTAAAATTGGAATTTTCGTTGGTTAGGGCAGCGGCGAAAAAGTAGGCTTGGGCATTTCCCCCTAAAAATGGCTCCTGGTTTTGAAATTCGATTGCGATGGGTGTATTCGTTATCATTTTGTACCGCTCCTCTACATATGGAAACTGAAAATTGGAAACCTCTTTTTCAAACACATTGGCAAACAAAGGATGCGCTATTTTGACCGAAGAAATTGCCATTCTTTGCCCAATAGGATTTTCATAGTTTGTAGCCCCGTACCCATTGGCCAATTGGTTATAGGAAGAAAGGTCGGCATTCATAGCGGGAACCATAACAAAGCTACCACCATTGTTTACAAAGGAATTCAAGGAGGTAATGAGGGATGCTGGAATTTTATTGAGCTCATTAAGTACTACTAAGTTCTGATTTTCGATACTACCATAATTCAATTGATCTAAAGCTATGGATTGAAAATCAAACTCCGCATCCAAAAAAATACGGTTAAGGAAATCGTCCGAACTTTTACCAATGGCTAGGACCTTAATTTTTGATTTTTCATCAATATTGAAATAAAATTGATTATCGTATTCCAAGCCGGTATCTGTAATGGCTACCCTCCCCAAAACTGCCTGTTGGGCATTTATTGTAAACCGTACTTCCGCATTTTTGTTCTTGTTGAATTTTGCGGCTGTTTTTGCAATTAGCGTTGTTTCGTTATATAGTGAAACCGGAATAGTTTCTTGGGAAGTGGTTGTAGTTAGTTTCGCCACGACCTCCACGGTTTCATTATTGCGCTCCTCTATATAGACCGAATCAATGGACGTGTTGGTGATTTCTAAATTTTTGGGTTTAACATAATGTATTTTTATATCGGTTACCGTATCCGTAGGTAGACTACCCATGCGCTGTTGGAAATCGGACACCAGGACAAGGTTTTTTCTTACCCCAGATCTTGTTGTAAAAAGGGTATTTGCCTTTAAAAGTATTTCGTTGATACCCAACTGCTCAGAAGTTGTGGGAAGGTTTAAAAGTTCATTTTGAATACCCTTGGCGTCCACGTTTTTAAAGGTTCTGGTATTGGTGAATAGGGTAAATTGTTGCGTTACGGGGACGAATTTTAAGAACTCCTGAATATGATTCTTGAGTACGGTACTATTTTCTTCTTGCCCGCCCATACTGAAAGAATTATCCAAATAATAAACATGCTCCTGCAGCTGCAGCGCCTGTTCGTTGGCAACAAAAGGTTGTGCAAACGCAATAACGAGGGCTGCCAATAAGCCCAAACGCGTGGCCAGTAGCAGCCATTTTTTCAAGGTGCTACTTTTTCTGGATTCCGAAACAACTTGTTTTAGGAATTTTACATTGGTAAATGGGGTTTTCTTAAAACGGCGTAATTGAAAGAGATGGATAATAATAGGAATGAGTAGAAGAAAAAGACCCCAAAGAATTTCCGGATATTTAAATTGCATTCCTATTTTTGATTAGGCAAAGATAATTATTTTGAATTTACGAGCTTCAGGCAATTCCACGAATTATTTTGACAAGACTCCAAACAGGAAAACTAAGGAAGTAAAGGGTTAACAAAAGAAGAAGTATTCCCGCGCCTCACTTTGTTTTATGCTTTTTATATACGATTTAATAAACTGTTGGTCTTTTTCATTTGCAACTGTAATGATGCACTGCTTCATTTGTTTAGTGCCAAGGACGTGATAATGCTTTAGGGCAATTCCATAAATATCCTTACCTATCTTTTTAGGATTGTTGCAGACCCATTCAAAACTAATATTTAACCCCACGAGCAAATTAGCGATTTTCTTACCTTTTTTACCAGCGCCCCAAACCACTAAGGTTTTCGATGCCTGGTACTCTAATTTCAGGAAATAATGCAACTTCAGGTCCAAGAAGAAGTTTTCGGCGTAATGTGCACTGGTACGAGAGGTACGTGTTTTGTAATCCCTCCAGTAGTGCATTACTTCATTACAGGGAATACAGGTCAATTTTTCTTCATAAAAGCGAAATGCAAGGTCATAATCCTCCGGATAACGGTCAGGTTCAAACGCACCACAGCGTTCCAAATCTGAAGTATGCACCATCCAACAAGGTGATGGCACCACACACTCTTTATAAATTTCAGTATAATTTTTACCCTCGGCGGTCAAGCCGTTCAACCATAGCTCGTATTTTCGATATCCTTCATTGACCCCGTCTTTAGCAAAATAGTTAACTTGTCCCAATGCAAGGAAACCTTTTCCTTTTGCTTGAAGCGAACCGACCATTACTTCCAAGCGGTTTAAAGCCATGTAATCATCTGCATCCATACGGGTAATAAACTCCCCATTACTTTTTTCATAGGCGAGACGGAGCGCGGCTATGATACCGGAATCGTGGTTATTGAGAATTAGAAATCGATGATCTTCTCGAGAAAATTTCATTACAATGTCTAAACTGCGGTCGTTAGAGTGGTCGTTGACGGCTATAACTTCCCACTGAGCATAGGTCTGATTTTTTATGGATGCGAGACATTCCTGAAAATAGTTTTCTACATTTTTAAAGGGGATCAGGATGCTTATGAGTGGTTCTGACATGGGGGAAAGTTAGGAAATAATCGAAATTATGAGTGCATGATTTTAAGGACTAAATAGGGAACGTATTCCCCGTAAAATAAAATAAGAAAAGACTTTATTAGATAAGAAAACCTTTCTATATTTGCACCCGCATTCAGGGAATACCTGATAAGACATTTGGAGAAATGGCAGAGTGGTCGAATGCGGCAGTCTTGAAAACTGTTGAGGGTCACACCTCCGGGGGTTCGAATCCCTCTTTCTCCGCATTGTACGAAGCCCGATTCTTATATACGAATCGGGCTTTTATTTTTTAGGTATTTCAGAACGCGTGTTTTTCAAAGATCCTTTGATAAAAAGAGTAAAAAGGCTCCATTCGTAGAGATGTGCCAACTTATAGGTCATTATTGGCGAAATTTTCATTGCCTTCTCCATTGCTCAAACTCTTTTCTCATTTTTTCATCGGTAAGCGGATATAAACCGGCAATAGGCTTCCCTTTTTGTACTTGTTCCAATACAAAATTTTCAAACAGGGTCATTTCAGTACATTCATGGGCAACCTCCTCCGCCAAATGGGCTGGAATGACCATAACACCGTCATCATCCCCCAGGATTATATCACCGGGGAAAACGGCAACATCGCCGCAACCTATCGGTACGTTAATGTCAATAGCTTGGTGCAAGGTTAGGTTCGTCGGTGCCGAAGGTGTGTTGTGGTACGAGGAAAAATTGAGGGCCGCAATTTCCGAAGAATCCCTAAAGCCGCCATCGGTTACAATGCCAGCTGCGCCGCGAACCATTAACCGAGTAGCCAAAATAGAGCCCGCTGAAGCTGCGCGGGCATCCTTTCTACTGTCAATTACCAGAACACTTCCTTTAGGACACATTTCTATCGCAAGACGTTGAGGATGTTTTGAATCTTGAAAAACGCTGATTGGATTCAAGTCTTCCCGTGCCGGAATGTAACGTAAAGTAAAAGCTTCCCCAACCATAGTTGGCCTACCTTTTTGGAGCGGTTTTACGCCTTGTATATATTGATTTTTTAAACCCTTTTTAAATAAGCAAGTAGCCACGGTGGCCGTGCTTATTGCTTTGAACTTTGTTCTGGTGATTGCTGGTAGTGAAGACATAGGTATTTTTTTTATTATTCGGCTTGCTGCCATGTATCTCTTAGAAAATTCAAATCTTTTTTCATTTGCTTAAAGACCTCTTTCTTGTCCATCGTAATTTGTGGGGCACCATGCTCTGCCCCGCCCAAATCATATTCTAAATGTAGGGAGACAGGGACATTGATTTCGTATTTTTTAAGCAACGAAAAGTAGCGCTTGAAATCGACCATGCCTTCTCCCAATGGGGTATTGACGGGTTGCCAGTTTCCATTGACTACTCCCCATTTAAAATCCTTGATGACTATCGATTTTATAAAAGGCCGGATACGGCGCAAACCAAGTTCCCAACTGCTACCTCCTTCCACTATGGCGTGCCTAATATCGTATTGCGTACCAATATGTTCATTGTTGGTCGCTTCCAGAATTGGTAAAAGGTCCCAAATGGGCGCACCAACATGGTTTCCAGCATGATTTTGATAACACCCTATTAATCCTAATTCTTTATTTAAGAGTTCCAATGCTAGGGCTTGCTGTCCGTAAATCGCTTGACTTTCTACAATCGTTCTATCCTCTGGATATTTTAACCAAGCAGTACGGTATCGTGTAAACCCTAAGTTACTTGCCGTTTCTAAAACAAGTTTTTCTTCTGCGTTGTTAGCGTCCCATACGTTCGTTGTCATAATTCCGGGATTAATTCCATAGTTCTTCATCGCAGCAACTGCCTTTGGCAAATCATCGGCTACCCTTTCCGGTAATACATGGCCTTTAGGTCTCACGGTGAGATCCAGTCCATCAAAACCCATTTCGGCTGCTGCTGCCGCCATTTCGTTATAATCGAGAAATTGCAGATGTTTTGAAAACAGGCTTATGTAGAGGTCATTTTTTAATCTTGCACTTGTCTTAAAAAAAGGGTTGGTAAATCCCATTAATGGCATACTGCCGATGGCAGCAGCGGATAATTTGGCAAACTTTCTTCTGGAAATTTCGTTGTTGAATTCTTTCATAATCAAAAAATAAATGGCTAGGGATACATAGAATATATGTTAGAAACTTGTGTGATTGACAAATATATGTATTTTTGGTAAACCAAACTGGTTAACCAATTTAAATAACATAATGAGAACTAGTAATCATATCGTCATTCTTGTAGGAATTTGTGGCACTGGGAAGAGCGCAGTAGGTTTAAAGGTAGCCCAAAAATTGGAAGTTCCCTTTTACGACGTGGATAACCTCTTGGTCAATAAAAATGAGGCTAAGGGCTCCCCTGACCAAAAGTTTTTAATTGATGAATGGCTAGCTTATGTTGAAGAGCTGATTGCGACCCAATTGAGAGAAAAGGGATGTGTAATTTCTTGTTCTATTTTGAAAAAAGAACATCGTAAGAGATTGACCGCAAATATTGATTCTGAATTGGATTGGGTATTTATGGACGATACTTTTGAGAACGTCACCCAACGTTTAGAAAAAAATGGTATTCATGACCGCACCGTTTCAGGATTAAAATCTGACTTTCAAACACTAGAAGTTCCTAAACGCGCCTTGACCGTTGCTATGGATAGTACGCGACAGGAAATTGTGGATACCATCCTAAAATACCTGGCTCGAAAATATGGCTGATACTCCATTTAATTAAGTTCATTAATCTTTAGCATCATAAAACATGGAAATGATAAAAAATAGTTTCTTATTACTTAGTATGTTCCTATTACTTTTCTCTTGTGGAAAAAATGTGGGTTCCAATGGAATCTATGTAAATGATATCAAGGAATTGAACGATGCTTTGGCCAAAGCAGCTCCTGGAGATGAAATTATAATGGCTAATGGCGATTGGAATGACGTTGAGATTAGGTTTGTAGGATACGGAAACGAGAACGAGCCCATAACATTAAAAGCGGAAACTGCCGGACAGGTATTTGTTAAAGGTAAATCTGATTTAAAACTTGGAGGGGAGTACTTAGTTGTCAGCGGTTTGTTTTTCACTCAAGGTTATTCTCCTTCTAAGGCGGTTATCGAGTTTGCAATCAATCAAGATACGGTTGCCAACCATTCCCGGATAACCAACTGTGTGATTCTGGATTACAATCAACCACAAAGAAATCTTACCGACCTCTGGGTACAGTTCAAGGGGCGGCATAATGAATTAGATCATTGTTATATCGCCGGAAAGGCCAATAGAGGACCAACTATACGAGTGGATTTGGCAGGAAATGAAAGCATCAAAAATTACCATAAAATCACGGAAAATTATTTTGGACCCAGACCTCCCAAAGGGGGCCCAAGTGCCGAGACCATACAACTTGGAAATAGTTTTACTTCCATGGCCCCCAGTTATACCCTAGTGGCCAATAATTATTTTGATAGATGTAATGGGGAAGTGGAGGTTATTTCAAGCAAAACAAATTTCAATGAATTCAGAAACAATGTCTTTTATAAAAGTGAAGGCTCATTGGTTACAAGACACGGAAACTACTGTATCATAGATGGCAATTATTTCATTGGGGATACGGATTCTGAACAAATTGGGGGAGTGCGTTTGATCGGAACGGGGCATTGGGTAACGAACAATTACTTCTATAACCTGAAGGGAAAAGTATTTAGAAGTCCACTTGCAGTTATGAACGGAATTCCAAAATCGCCATTGAATCGGTACATACAAGTGACTGACGTGGTAGTGGCTTATAACTCCTGGATCAATTGTAGCTCCCCTTGGCAGTTTGGAGTAGGATCAAATGTAGACCAAAAAGAGGTATTGCCCGCTTCTGAAATAAGGTCGGAAAGACCCATTCGTACCATTGTGGCAAATAACCTTATCTACAATGAAAACGGGGATGAGCAACCGATTGTTGCACATGATTCATTAGATGGTATCAATTTTAAAAGCAATTTGATCAATAATCAAGGGGTTACATTTACATATGATTCAGTTTTTACGCAGGAGGATTTTGCTCTTGCAGAACTTGAGGACCACATTTTTATTCCAACAATCAATTTGCCCGATTTTGAATTATATAACGGCTTCGAGTTCGACTTAATTTCGGAGGATTTGTTTGGGCACTCCCGTGTAAAAAATAATGCGGTTGGAGCTATCACTCTAGAGCCGGAAGGTAGGGCAAATAGTATGGACCGGTCTCAATACGGGCCAGACTGGTATCCACTAAAATCAACCGAAGAGCGCAGTATTCAAAGCCACTCCGTAGGCTCCACCGCAGAATTACAAACTGCAATTCAAGAAGCAGCTAGCGGTGACACCATTTTATTGTCAGCAGACCGATACGACTTGATGTCCTCCTTAAAAATTGATAAAGAGCTAACTATAAAATCCGCTGCGACCACTAAAAAAGTTGTCATTCAATACAATGGTTCGGCGGAAACCCCAGCCTTTGAAATGAACCCCAAAGGGGAGCTTATCTTGGTTTCCGTAGCGTTGGAGGGTAATGGAACAAATTATGCATTTGCCCCCCTAAAGGAAAATATGTCCAGTTTATACAATTTGGAAATTAAGGATACCGAAATATCAAACTTTGAATTTGTTTTGAAGGGGTACAAACATTCATTTTCCGAATACATCAGATTAAAATCTACACTTATAAAAAATTGTAATAATGGCCTAGAGCTTTCCGCCGAAGATGATGACCGGGGAGATTATAATGCAGAGAATGTAATTATTACGGATTGTAAGTTTGAAAACATCAATAAAAATGTGATTGACTATTACCGTGGGGGCTATGATGAATCTACGGTGGGTGGTAGTTTGTTGGTGACCAATACCACCTTTACACAATGTGGGTCCGGAGAGCAAAATGAAATTCTTATCAATACTTATGGTATTATTAACGTGAACATTTCCGGTAATAAATTTATTGATAATAACGTGGACCTGATAGCAAGGCTTTGGGGCGCAAAGAACAATGCGCATTCCAATAATAGTATTGAAAACTCAGGAAAATTGATGGTGGAAGAAAATCTACCGCTTAAGTTAATGTATTAGAAATCCCACCTAAAAAAGTAATCACATTTGGAGAAGTAATGATGCGGTTGTCTCCACCCGGCTAAGAGAAATTTTCCTAAGCGTCTTATTTTGAACTGGTATAAGTCGGTGGTGAGGCTGACGTAGCCATTTCATTTGCCTATTTGGGTATGAAGGCCTCCCATGTTAACCGTTACCCAATACTGGCTTGGGGATGGCAGTGATAAATTTTTTCACAAGTATTATATACGTATTTATTACGTCAATTATGGGCATGATAGGATGGTCAACTATTGTCTTGAAAAAGGTGACGTGCATAGGACCAGTGCGGTATTTTATGAAAGAAAAGGGTCTTCGGTATCATTGCAAAAGTCTTCATTGGTGGATTGGGCAAAGGCACTTAAGGATTCGGATTGGTTCAATGGACAGGAATTACGCCGGCCATTTCAGAAGGTGCCTAGTTGTCTTGTTTTCAGGCTGCATAAATGGCGAGCACAATGGGGATTGTGGATTTGCGAGAAATCAATCTACAAATCAATAGGTATAAATACGGAAAACACGCAATAGGTAATCCTCACCTTAGCACAACATTGCGTTTTAGTGATTACCAGTGGCCATGGATTTCATAAAATGTTTGGGCTGGGTAAACCAAAAGATAGATTTGAAGGTTTAGCGACGGACCTGAATAGTCTTTTCCCGAATATTGATTAGGTAAGCAAAACGCGTAGAACCATTAGCGCTTTACATGATCAAATTCAAGATAAGTTGTGAAACTAAAAGGTGTATATTGGAAGCGATATGCTTTACAATACCCACATCATTGATTGAATGGGAGTTGGGGATGCTGTAGCCTGTGCCCTTATCTATGGTGCTTATATTTTGATGATCAACGGGCGCCGGATTTGGCTTCCGCCCCCTGCGCTTTAAAATATAGCGTTCCTGGTCATCTAATCATCGTGTCGTTGGAAAACGTACAAAGCTTTATGGAAGGAATTAATTCAGGGGGAATGGGTAGGTAGTTTTAAAGAACATTGCATCGCACTTAGAAAATCAAAAAGAAATAAAATGTTGTTAAAACAATATTATAAAAGTATATCATTCTTCTACTTTTTATAAAAAATAGGACATCCTGATCTATTTCCCTCCGATTAACTACAGTTGATATCCAATTGGTCATTCTTAAAGGCTACTTCCACCGTTACACCATACGCTAGGCGCTCTATTTTTAGAAGAATCAATTCGAGTATATTTGGTTTTTGAATATGGTCTTCTTTGGTTTTTGGGTCGGGCATATAAACTAAACCATCATAGGCTTTATCTCCATGATAAAACGTTACATCGAAAAAATAAAAATTCTCTGGAGGAATATAATCGGACCAATTTATGTCCTTTAAAAAATGCTTTGGCTTCTTTATTTGATAAGAACATGGTGAAATGTCTAAATTTATAGTACCCATGTAATAGTTGCTCAAATCCAGCCCTTGCTCCAGAAAATACTTAACTTGTAGTTTTAGCGTTCCTTCCGGATATCGTTCATCCTTACCTGTTCCAGAGGCCACACCATGACCGGGCATTATCTGCCCGCGTATTAGTTTATGGTCCCTAGATGCTGTAGTGTAATTATTCTCCATTTCAAATTAAGATTCATGTTAAAGATTCTAAATTTTGTCATTTAGCTTGTTGCGATGATGTCCCTCATGTATTGTTCGATTTTTGGGTTCTTGTATATTTTTTGAACCATTTCCATGTATAAAGCTATAAATCGGTCATTTTTAATAAGGTTTCCAAAAAGAGATTCTTGTCCTATAAAGGCTAATGGGTTCGTTGTGGTCTGTTTAGCCGCATGATGAAGTTCAGTACTCATGGCATCATCAATTTTTAGGGACTGTCCATTTTGATCCATTTGCTTATCGCTATAGTAACACCAAGCCGCTATGACCAAAGTGGCATATTTGATGCTGCCACCCGTAACCAGGTTCTCCTGTATGGTCGGTATTAAAAATTTGGGAAGTTTTGCAGAACTTTCTGCACAAATACGGCCTACGCTGTCCTTTATATTGGGGTTTGCAAAACGGACTAGCAGACTGTCTTTGTAGTCGTCTAAATTAATGCCTTTAATGTCTCCCAGGACCGGTGTCGCTTCTTGGTCTAGGAAAGCACGAAGATAGGTGGAGAAAAGTTCGTCTTCTACACAGGCATTGATGGTAGCGTGGCCGCGTAATGCTCCTAAAAGCCCCAACACCGAATGCCCCGCATTGAGCAAGCGAAGTTTCATTTTTTCGTAAGGGCCCACGTCAGGTACGAATTGTACGCCGACCCTTTCAAAATTAGGGCGGCCATTGGAGAATTTATCCTCTACCACCCATTGTATAAAAGGTTCGCAGGTAACGGGCCAAGCATCAGCTAAGCCAAAATCTTGTGCCAAGGTTTCTATATCCTTTGGTGTGGTTACTGGTGTAATACGGTCGACCATACTATTAGGGAATTGGACTTCTTTGGCTATCCATTTGGCCAAGTCCGCATCTTGGGCTTCGGCAAAGGTGCCCAACATCTTGCGCATCATATCGCCATTGTGTTCTATATTATCGCAAATTAAAATGGTAAAGGCAGGTAGGTTCGTATCGCGACGTCTTTTTAAGGCGGCGGTTAAGAACCCATAAGCTGTTTTCGGGTCATGGGGGTGTAGTAGTTCGTGCTTTATGTCTGGGTTATCAAAATTGAATTCACCCGTATTGGGATTGAAATTATAACCACCTTCGGTAATCGTCAAAGAAACGATTCGTGTATCCTTATTTGCCATTTGAGCGATGACGGGTTCAGGGTCTGAAGTTCCCATTTTAAAATCTACGATGGACCCAATAACTTCGGGTTCAATTTTTCCGTCGGGGTGTTTGACCATCAGCGTGTAGAGGTGGTCTTGCTTTTTGAAAATGTCGTGTAGTTTGTTATCTGCTTCGCGTAAACCTATACCGCATATTCCAGTTGCGGGCGAGGAGGCCTCGTTACCATTTAATAAATGCAGGTAATAGGCTAGGTGGGCTCTATGAAATCCGCCTACGCCGATATGAACAATCTCTTTAGTAGTAGTGGAACGACCATATTGTGGTACGGGAATAATGTTTCCAATTTCCTCTAAATTCGCTTGATTAAGTTGTTTTGGGGTTTCCATTGCTATATTGTTATATTTTGTTTTCCTCGTTTTAGCGCCCAATAAGCCAACACGAAATAAATGATGGTACAAATGAAAGCGTAAGTGTAAAAGAGTTCACGATTTTCGAGATAATTCGCTTCCGTAGAACTTCCGAACAATACATTACAAGCCAAAACCAAGGTAGCCACCAAAGCGGAAATCGCTACGAATTTCAATCCCTTCGAAAGCATAGAAACATCTTCTAAATGTACGGGCTCCTCTCTGGCTTGCTGTTCCTGAAAACGTTCGATGGTTTCACTACGCAGGTCATCTTCTTTTGCTTCCTCGGGATAGTTCTGCTTCGCTCCGTACCGGGAGGCTAGCAGCGTATACACCGCAATGGTAAAAAACCATGTGGGGATAAAAAGGTAATAGAAAGAAATCACATCTAAGGCTTGTAGTCCAAAACCAAAGGTCAAGCCCAAGCCCCAAGCCGCAACGGCGGGTAGGCTAAAAGTCAGCTTGCGGTACGAAGACCAATAGCGCGTATAGCCTATTCTTGGGAAAATCTGATGTTCTGCAAACACGATCGCCCCAACAGGAACGACCAGCAGCCCTGCATAGGTAAGTAACGGCAGTATTTGTGAAAACACAAAGGGGAAACAGGCAATGCCTACAGTTATCAAACCAACTACAATGGTCGTTTTCTTACGGGAATGGTTAAAGAAAATCGCTTGCGCGGCCAAACCTGCTCGGTATAAATTGGTGATGGCGGTCGTCCAACCTGCAACAATAACGATTACAAATCCGGACCAACCGAGGGCGTAATAGGCCACATCGCCCGGATCGAGTTCCACGATAGATTTTCCTAGGATAACCGCTGCGCCGGCACCCATGATTCCTGCAGCGATCCATGCCACAAAGTGACCGAACATCATACCGGTACTGGTGGCATAGCCGTAGGACTTCTTTTTGGCAAAACGCAAAAGGGCCATATCGATCAATCCGAAATGGGTAATGGTATTGGCGGCCCAACCAAAGCCTATGACTTCGACCAATCCAATACCCGGGGCTCCGTCGCTGTTGATGCCTGTCCAGATACTTTGGTCCCCTAGGGTTATAAAATCGGTCCAGCCTGCCGGTAAGGTTTTATCCAGTACATCTAAGGATAAAGCCGGTAGGAGAACCATGGCCCCACTTGTGAACATGACAAACAACCAAGGCGCACAGATACCCGAAAATTCGGAAACCGCATTAAAACCATAGAGCGCAATGGCGACCACAAAGATGCCCACGGCCAGCACGATTAAAATAAACCAGGCGTTGGTAGGGTACCAATTAAGTTGTGCAGGAATATCAAAGGCAAAACGCACTGCGGTAGCCGATACGGTAATCATCGCCGCCGAGATGACTGAAAAGATGATCACATTCGCCCAATTGTACAACTTGGTCATGGAATCTCCTGCAATCTTATTCAGATAGGTATAGAGACTCAAGCGCGTATCTACCGCAATAGGGGAGGTGATAAAGCGCCAGCTCAATACGGCTAAGATATTACCGATTAATAGGCCTAGAATGATATCCATGGTCTTGGCACCTAGGGCCACAAAAGTTGCCCCAATGACAAATTCTGTCGCTGCCACGTGCTCTGCCGCATATAGCCCGGCAAAATGGGTCCAATCGTGTAGTTTGTGCTTGGCTACCGGTAGTTGTTCCTCTTCTAGCTCTTTAAATTGCTTAAAATCTTCGGTCTCGCTCATAGTTTGGGTTGGTGTTGGAAATTGGAATCTTGTACCTTTTTAAGGGTTGAGTTTTGTTCTATAATGTAAATATTGGGAAAATACTTAATTATAAATGATTGTAATGGCTGATTTTATGTTAAAAATTTGTGTGTCTAACAAATATATGTATTTTTGGTAAACCAAATTGGTTAACCAATTTAATAAATGCAAAATTACTGGAATACCGATTTGACTCTTATTAGTCATATTTTAAGCTTTGCAGAATCAAATGAGAAGCTAAATAGACTCAATCTAAAATTGAAACCTGCTTAATAGCAACTAACAAAAGAAATAATATGAACTTTAAAATAACTAAACCAATCTTCTCCTTTAATACCTTAATGTTAGTTGCCATATTCCTGCTCAATAGTTGCGGGTACACCAATAAAAAGCACAACGTAACAAAAGACACTAATAAATCAGCTCAAGGGACCACACCTAACGACGTCATACCATTTTTTCAACATTGGAACTTAATCCTAGGCGATGGTTCTAATGTTGGAAAAGCAACCGATTATGAGAATAAAGATTTCTTTTATACTGCAAGCGACGACCAAGGAGATTGGGTAGTATTTAAGTCGCCTAATGCAGGACTTACCCATGGTTCTTCCAACAATACAAGAACGGAGTTGGCCCAATTAAAAAAGTGGACACCGATGACGGAGGCCGAAATGAACGCTACCCTAAAAGTTATGAATGTGTCATCTACTGGAGATGCTCGTGTCGCAGCCACGTATTCAGTAGTAGTGGGTCAAATTCATAGTGCTGATGGTCATGAGAACGAGCCACTCAAGATATTTTATAAGAAATTTCCTGGTCATACCAAGGGGTCCGTGTTTTGGCATTATGAAATCAATACCGCAGGTGATGACAATTCACAACGCTGGGATTATTCCCATCCTGTTTGGGGCTATGATTTCTCTGTTGTTGGAACCGATGACAACACATATCCACCTGAGCCGGAAGATGGGATTGCCTTAGGTGAAGCGTTTAGTTATGAGGTGAATATTAAGGACGGAATAATGTACCTTACTTTTACTAGCGAAGGCCACGAAACCAAAACATTTACAAAAAATCTCATTTCCTCTGAATATGCTGAACGTTCAAACATTCCAGAGCAAGTGCAAAATCTATTTTTTCCAATTGGTCAAGATGGCGTTGAACGCAAAAATGCCTATGCCGGTGAGGGACTTTTCTTTAAACTAGGAACGTACAACCAAACGAATGGAAAGGATCCAAAAGTAAATAAGGTTTGGTGCTCAGGAGCCGAAACACATGGTGGGGATCTTCAAAAGCAATATGCAGATGGCAATTACGCCGAAGTTTGGTTTAAATCAGCGAATATCACGATTAGTGATGATGCCATATCCAATGCAGGGTACTTTGACGCTAATGATGGTTTAAGCACAAAAACGGTTTATCCTAGCGAGGTGATTCCCTTTATGGATAAGTTTAAAATACTTTTGGGAAACGGAACTACGGTTGAAAATATTGTCAACTTCGAGCATAAGGATTTTTTCTACACTGTAATCGATGGTACTCGGCGCTGGGTTGTCTATAAAACCCCAAATTCTGGTGTCACTTCAAAAAACTCCAGCAATACCAGAACAGAGTTGCATGAAAAACGAGAATGGACGCCAGAACAAGGAGGAAAACTAACCGGTACCTGCAAGGTCATGCAAGTTTCTACTTCTGGTGATGCCAGAGTTGCAGCGTCTTACGCGACCGTGGTTGGGCAGATTCATAGTAGTGAAGGTCATGAAAATGAACCATTAAAAATCTTTTACAAGAAGTTTCCAGGTCATACCAAGGAATCTGTGTTCTGGAATTATGAAATCAATACGGCCGGTGATGATAATTCCGGAAGATGGGATTATTCCACTGCCGTATGGGGAAATGATATGTCCGTTGTCGGAACAAGCGAAGATAAGTATCCCACTGAACCTGAAGACGGAATTGAGCTAGGAGAAGAATTCAGTTATGAAGTGAATGTGTATAAGGGCATCATGTATCTCACATTTAAAAGTGACAAACATGACACCAAAACATTTACTAAAAACTTAATTTCATCGGACTATATTGAAAAATCGGACTTGCCAACACAGACGCGGAAAATGTTCGTTCCAATGGGTCAAGATGGCACAGAACGAGCCACTGCGTATAAAGACGAGTTAAATTATTTTAAGCAAGGTGTCTATAACCAAACCAATGGCAAAAGTCCTGAGACAAATATGGTTTGGTCTACAGGTGCAGAAACCTATGGCGGTGATATCGTCAAGCAATATGAAAACGGTTGCTATTCCGAAGTATGGTTTGTAGATGCAAAAGTGGGCCCAGGTGTTCCAAATAAGTAAATCAGCACGACATTTATAACATATCAAAACCAATAAAAAAATGAAACGATTTAGTGAAAAGTACATTACTGTAAAAGAAATGGAATGGGAAGAACTTGGAGGCGGCGTATCAAGAAAGTTTTTAGGTTACGATAACCAGATCATGATGGTAAAAGTGAAATTTGAGAAAGGAGCATTAGGTGCCCCACATCAGCATTTTCACACACAAGCTACCTATTGTGTTTCAGGTAAATTTGAATTTGAAATTGATGGAGACAAGAAAATTGTAGAAGCTGGAGATGGTGTTTATATCGAACCTAATTTATTGCACAGTGCAGTTTGTTTAGAAGAGGGTATGCTAATTGACACTTTTAGTCCTGTAAGAGAAGATTTTCTGAGTGGGGGAGGAGTATCTTATTTTGGAGATAAAAAGTGAAATTAATAAACTGCCCCAATTTAGGGAGATTTAAGAATGACACTAGAATGGGTTAACTATTCTCTTATATAGCATTACCAAACGAATATGAAAAACAAATTAACCGGAAAAAAAGTACTCATTACTGCAGGTGCTCAAGGAATAGGTGAGGCAATTACCAGAATTTTTATAGATAGTGGCGCCCATGTAGCCATTCATTATTTCTCAAGTTCAGAGACCGCGGATAAGCTTGTGGAATATGCAGTGGATAAGGGGCAAAAAGCGATTGCCGTAAACGGGGACTTAACAAAAGAAGCTGATGCTATTGTTTTGCTTGAAAAAACAGTAGCGGCCCTAGGCGGTTTGGACATTCTTATTAATAATGCGGGCTCTCTCGTAGCACGTAGAATGTTAGATGAAATGGAGTTGGAGTTTTGGAAAAAGGTAATGGATATCAACCTTACCTCTATGATGTTCGTTACAAAGGCTGCAGTTTCCCATCTTGCCAATAACAAGAACAGCAGTATTGTAAATTTGGCATCCTTGGCAGGGCGTAAAGGAGGTCACCCCGGTTCGCTGGCCTATTCTACAAGTAAAGGGGCCATTCTAACCTTTACACGGGCCCTATCATCAGAATTGGGTCCAAAGGGAATAAGGGTTAACGCTGTTGCTCCCGGTCTTATTCTAGGTACTTCATTTCACAATACACATACATCAAAAGAATCAGCAGCGGCCACAACGGCGGGCATTCCAATCCAACAGGCAGGAAACGCTGATGACGTAGCACGAGCGGTTGCCTATTTAGGGTCTGAATACGATGGCTTTATTACGGGTGCGACCTTAGATATAAATGGTGGGGTTTATAACATATAGATGGTGATCGTATGAATCTATTAAAAAGCTTTGAAATAGATATGGTAATCGATGTCTTATTCCGATTATTTTGGATTTTGTGGCTATAAAAAGAGCGCCCAAAACTTAGCCTCCTAGGCTTCATCGGAAACATCATTTATTACAAGGGCGAACATTGATATCAAAGGTAGACTTACATTTTCTTAAAAATCGAATAGCTAGAATACGAATCTGATAGTATTTTCAATAAGTAATTATCAGGCCTTTAAAAGAAATACCTAAAAATTGAAATTAAATTTTTATTTAACAAAGTAATAACATATATTTGGTAAACCAAATTGGTTAACCAGTATGGAAAACCAATTATAATATCATTTAGACTTGAATATTAATTTAAAATCGTACTATGAAATTTTAAAACAAAGCATAAAAAAGGACGGGTGCACGCCCATCCTTTTTAAAAATTGATTACTTCATTTCGAAGGGAAGTAATACTCAAACATGTTACTATTACTATAAACACATTTCCTGCAAAAATAGGAATTTTCATTCGATATCAACGGAAAAGTGCGGATTAGTAAATTGAAGATTTAAGGTGATGTAATAATCATTTTCAAGCGTTGGATTACCACTATGTAAACGACGCGTTCAATAATACTAACTTAATTAAACACAAATGAAATTTAAATTGAAACTTTTTATGATTGCTATGTTGCTGGTCAACATACAATTGGTTGCGCAGGATATTGAGGTAACCGGAACGGTAATCGATGTAAATGGTATACCTATTGCGGGAGCCAATGTATTGGTCATGAATACCACCAATGGTACACAAACAGATTTTGACGGTAATTATACTATTACCGTAGCCTCTGGTCAAACACTACGCTTTTCCTATATAGGTTTTGCGGCACAAAACATTTTGGTAGATAATCAAAGTGTTATAAATGTAACCATGCAAGAAGATTTAAGTCAACTGGATGAGGTAGTTGTAGTTGGATATGGTACTCAAAGAAGGGCGAATATTACAAGTGCAGTTGCAAAAATTGGTGGAGATGAGGTTGCAGCTATTCAAGCAGCACGTGTTGATGATGCATTGGCGGGAAAGTTAGCCGGTGTATTGATACAAAACCAAGACGGTGCGCCAGGGGCAGACCCTAAGATTCAAATACGGGCGGCATCCTCTATTAATGGTAATTCAAGCCCATTGATAGTTGTGGACGGCTATCCTATATCTGGAAGTTTAGCAACGGTTAATCCCAATGACATTCAAAGTTTGGAGGTATTAAAAGATGCAGCTTCAGCGGCGATTTACGGTTCCAGGGGTGCAAACGGTGTTATTTTGGTAACAACTAAAAAGGGGAAAATGGGTAAAGCGAGTTTCAGCTATAACACCTTTACGAGTACATCAAGCAGATATCTCCGGGACAACATAAACTTAACGGCAGGAGAATGGGGGAATCAGTTAGAGTCTGGAATAGCTAGTGGACGATTCAATGTATCTGAATTGGACCCTGCTTTTGTTGATTATAAAATCAACGCTTACAAAAATTCACCTGATGTAGTGGCTGTAGAAGATTGGCTATTTCAAAATGGCTCCAGTACTTCCCATGATTTCAGTATGAGCGGCGGCACAGAAGACGTTAATTATTTTGCGTCGATTGGTTATCAAAATATTGAAGGAATCGTAAGAACTCAAGGTTTTGAACGAATTAATGCCCGTATGAACATCGATGCCAGATTGGGCGAAAAGTTCAAAACAGGATTAAGTTTCAACGGATTTACATCTACTAGGGATATTGTAGGACATGATATGAGAGATCTTTTAAGATCTTACAGTATTCATCCTATTTATCACACAGATGCTTCCATTGCTTTTGTTCAGCAGTTGGATCAGCAGGCGCAGGCATTGGGACTAGATTCATTTGATTCTGGATACAGAGGTGGCGACGCACCTTTCAACAACAGTATTTATACACTTGAACCGGGTATGACTGCCCAAGATTGGCACTATGGTAGAAGTGGCAATGGTATTGGCGGTTCAGGCGATGCCGGTCCGGCGACCAAGTTGGACAATACGGAGCGTTATCAAAAAACATATTTTGCCAATGTTAGTTCCTACTTGCAGTTTAACTTGTTTGATGGACTAAACGTTAAGACTGTTTTGGGTGCGGATATAAGGGATACAAAAGACTATTTCTGGCGCGGCCTTGAATTTGATTCTAGGGCCCGAACAAACCAAACCGCTTTAGATCAGGTAAATGTTAAAAGGTCTTCTATATTAAGCGAGACTACCTTGAATTATTCAAAAGTATTTGGCAAGCATGATATCTCTGCTGTAGCTGGACTTGAATTTCAAAATCTTTATACTGAGGGGACAGCATTGAACGGCAGTAATGTACCCTTTGGAGACATCATCAATTATAATTTGTTAAACCCTGCGGATATTGCAGTAACGGAAAGGGATGAAACCATTGCAAGGAAAAGTATTTTTGGAAGAATTAATTATGCATTTGATGACCGTTACCTCGTATCGGCATCCATAAGAAGAGATGGTGATTCTCGTTTCGGGGCCAATAATAAATATGAAATATTCCCGGCTCTCTCCCTAGGATGGAACGTACATAACGAGACATGGTACAATTCAGAATTGTTGAGCCTATTAAAACCAAGATTCAGTACCGGTTCTTTAGGAACAACATCTGATTTGGGAGCTTACAATTCTTTAAGTCTACTGAATCCTCAAGCTACCGTTCTAGGAACTGGGTTTTTGATTCCCTCGGATGTCGCCAATGAAGACTTAACGTGGCAAACGAATACGGAGACAAACTATGGAATGGATTTAGGTTTCTTCAATAATCGCGTTAGATTAAGCGCAGACTATTATACATCGGATATTGAGGACATCTTAATTAATCAAAGTGTTTCTGAAGTTCTTGGAACAACTTCGATTAGACTTAATTCTGGTGATGTTAGGAGTTCTGGTCTGGAATTGGAGCTATCGGCATCTTTGGTGCAAAAACAGAATCTTTCTTGGAGCATTGGTGCTAACTTCTCTTCGGTTAATACCGAAATCACAGATTTAGGGGACTTGGAAGAATTGCCCCAAGTAATCTATGGGCAGAGTGGTAGAGGTCCCGTATTTAGAAACTATGTAGGTGGTGAAATTGGTGAAATGTGGGGTTTGGAAACCATAGGAATAGTTGAGGACAGTTTTATAGAAGATCCTACACGTGCAATAGGCATCAATAGTTCTGAATATTATGTTGTAGATCAAAATGGTGATGGTGTAATCGATAATACAAGAACAGTTGAAGACGGTGGGGATTTAGTTAAAATTGGTCAGAATACACCTGATTTTTACTATGGTTTTAGTACGAACTTAAACTACAAGAATTTTGACATGTCTTTCCAGTTTCAAGGAGCCCAAGGAGGAGATGTTTTTAACATCGATCCAATTTACTATAATTCTGAATTTGGTGGAAGAGTACGGGATAGTTTTGATGCCAATGGTGACGGTATAGCCGATGCAAATGGGCAATTTTATACCCAATCTAGGAATCAACTAGACGCACAGATACAGGACGCATCTTATCTTGCACTGCGAAATTTGACGTTGGGATATACAGTTGACAGGGATTTGACGAGCAGAGTAGGTGTCAGTTCTGCCAGGATTTATGTTGCCGCTACCAATTTGCTGTATCTATGGGGAGATGATTACACTTCCTATAATCCAGAGGGTGTTGAAATAAATAACGGAGGTTATTTAGGACCTACAACTTATGGGGTACAGGTGGGTGCGAGTCCTATTGTTAGAAGCTTTACACTTGGGTTGAATGTTAACTTTTAAAATAAAGAAATGAAATATTTATATAAATTATTAGGATTGTTATTGTTGGTAACAGCTTGTGATAGTGATTTAGATCAAGTTCCACCAAATATCGCTAGTTCAGAATCGCTAACGGATTTTACAGGGGTATTAAATGCAGCATATTTTTATCAGCACGGCTCTGTCACTCCCTTAGCGGTAATGGGAGATTTTAGGGCGGACAATGCACTTATGCTAGAACCGCCGCTCACGACCTTTGATGAGTTCAACGCTAATTTGACGGCAATGGAAGATCAATTTTTCGGACCTTTTTACACAGCTTTGTACAAATCAATTCTGAGTGCGAACAACGTAATCGAAAATTCCACTGATAATACGGATATTGGAGAAGCAAAGTTTTTAAGGGCACTATCCTATTTCAAGCTGGTAAAGGTTTTTGGTGATGTGCCGGTAAACCTTTCACCCTTGCCAAGTACCACTGATTCATCGATATTATTGAGACAACCCCTAGAAGATGTTTATAACGATGTAATAATCCCTGACCTACAAGATGCGATAGCAAGCCTTGGCACAGGTATTTCCAATGGAAGAGCTTCCAGATATGCAGCCCAAGCATTGTTAGGTAAAGTTTATATCCATAGAGGTGATTTTGGTAATGCTGAATCAAACCTAGCTATTGTTGTAAACGGAGCGTCTACTGCAGGAATCAGCTTGCAGGCCAATTACGGGGACATTTTTGGAGTAGAAAATGATTTAAATTCAGAAATCATATTCGCCACACAAATATCCAGTTCCATAATAGATGAATACGGTGATTCGGAATTCTGGTCCTGGTACGGTGGGCTTGATACAAAATCCTTAATGCCGTTAGACCAGGATTTAATTGATGCTTTTGATGCTAGTCCCGGAGATCTAAGAAGAGCGGTGAACATTGACGAAGCACTAATGGCCTCAACAAAATACCCTCAAACTGGCGGTCCGGATCATGATTGGATCGAATTAAGGTTAGGGGACGTTATTCTTTTGTATGCTGAGGCATTGAATGAAAATGGAGATACTTTAGGAGCCTTAACTGAACTGAATAAAATAAGGACCAGGGCCGGTTTAGCTAATTCAAGCGCATCCACCCAAGCGGAGGTAAGAGAAGCTATTCAAGACGAGAGAAGACTGGAATTGGCTTTTGAAGGGCAAAGATGGTTTGATCTGGTCCGAACGGGTACAGTTGATCAAGAAATGGAAGCAACCGTTAATCCTAATTTCTTTTTATTTCCAATTCCAATTTCAGAAATATTAGCAAGTGATGGGGTGATTACCCAGAATCCAGGATATTAATGAAATGGTTATTTATAATAGTTGTTTGAATTAGTTATACGGTTGGTAGCACTGGCCTTTTACTAGGCCGGTCCGCCACTGTATTTAATTAAACACAAAGCTTAGGGTAGAACTAAAAAAAACTCTCATCCAATAGTTTTTATACTAATAGTTATTTGTCTAAATTTAACAAACCAATCTGGTTAACCAATTTTAGTAAATACTATCATAGCTTATGAAAATAGAAATTCTTACAAAAACCGAAAATCAAGAAATACAAAATGAAATCATCTCCAAGATTAGGGATTTGATGAATTATAAAAACCTGGAACCTGGTGACAAGCTTCCATCGGAACGTATGCTCTCGGAAAAATTTGGAGTAAGCAGGACCAACGTGAGGGAAGCCATTCAAAAATTGGAATTTTATGGTTTATTGATTTCAAAGCCTCAAAGTGGCACTTTTGTCGCTGATATAGGTCAAGTTGCCATGAACGGTATGATGGAAGATATTCTTAGATTGGAAGAGCCTGATTTTAAATCGTTAGTAGAAACAAGAATCCTACTAGAATTGAAAACGGTACGTCTGGCGGCCCAAAGAAGAACGAAAGAAGATTTGATAAAGATGAAACAAGCCTTGGATGCGTATAGTCAAAAAGTAAATAACGGGGAAGACGCCGTTCAGGAAGATTTACTGTTTCATTTGGCCATAGCAAAGGCAAGCGGTAATAGTACTATGAACACGTTTATGCTAATTATTACACCTGAGATTATTACAAACTTTGAAAAGTATCATGTCTGTGATAAGGGTTTGGCGTTTAGGGGGATAGAAGAGCATGAAGCTATATTTAATGCAATAAAGGAGCAAAATCCACAATTAGCAAAGGAAAAGATGAAAATACACTTTAAGACGCTTTATCAATATTGTTATAATATATAATCAAGATTTGACAAAAATGCACGCTTTTGTCGATCTAATACATATAAGAAGGGGATGTAATACGGAATTCGATTCTACAAAATGACATAGTACTTAATGACCATTAAGTATTACTCGGCTTTTTAGCACCGATTTAAGTATTTCATTAAGAGTTTTATCAATTACGCGTACCCTTGAGGTTTACGCGCTGGGAAGATATATTTCTGAATGTTTGGATAAATAATGATATAAAATTATGAAAGTTAAGGGTTTAAGATGGTGGGTTATTGCCTTGATTTGCTTGGCCACCGTTATCAATTACATAGACCGAACCGCATTTGGAGTGATGTGGCCAGAAATGGGTAAAGATCTTGGAATGGACGAGGGTGATTATGCTATTATGTTAAACGTATTTATGGTTACTTACGCTGCAGGTAAATTTCTTTCGGGTAAGCTCTATGATATTATTGGAACTAGACTAGGCTTTACGGTATCCATCGTGGTATGGTCTGTTGCATCTATATTACACGCTTTTTCAAGAGGATTGGTTTCTTTAACGATATTCCGTGGACTTTTGGGTTTGGGAGAGGCTGGAAATTGGCCCGGAGCGGTCAAAAGCAATGGCGAATGGTTTCCGATTAAACAAAGAGCAATTGCACAAGGTATTTTTAATGCAGGGGCTTCTTTAGGAAGTGTAATTGCACCGGTTTTAATAGCTTATCTCTATGGGCATTTCGGATGGCGTTCTACATTTATAATTATCGGTGCTATAGGACTTCTTTGGGTCATTCCATGGTTATTTATAAATAAGGCAAAACCAGAAAGACATCCGTGGATTACGGAAGAGGAACAAAAACTTATTGTTTCCGATAGAATTGGCGCTAAACCGGAAGATGGTACGGAAAAAGGATTGTCCGTAGCTGGAATTTTAAAGTATAAAGAATCATGGGGCGTTCTTGCCTCTCGATTTTTTATTGAACCCATTTGGTGGTTATTTGTGGGTTGGATGCCACTTTATTTAAATTCCAAGTTTGGGTTTAGCATTGTGGAAATAGGTTCAACCATTTGGATATCATATTTAGGTGGTATGGCTGGGAGCATTATTGGAGGTTGGTACAGCGGTAAACTAATGGATACAAAAAGCGTTGATGCCGCTAGAAAAATAACCATTAGTATTGGTGGCACCCTTATATTTTTAGGTCTTCTTGGAATAATATTTTTGGTTACCGAAAACAATCCAATGACATTTATCTACATAGTATCTATAGTATTATTCGGTTTTCAGTTTGCCATAGGTAACATTCAAACAATTTCGAGTGATTTGTTCAGAGGGCCATCCGTAGGAACTCTAGCAGGGCTTGCAGGTACTGTTGCCGCAGTTTCGGTTATCATTATGAATTCACTTATTCCAATGATTGCTCAGGTATCTTACACCCCAGCTTTCGTAGTAATAGCAGTTCTGGCTCCTTTGGCCGTGCTGTCCATATATGTTTTAATAAAAAGAATTAGACCAGTAGAAATAGAATTAGAATAATCAGATTAATATTTAAAGTTATGAGTAACAAAGGAAAAGTAGCAGTAGTAACTGGAGCAACAGGAGGTATTGGTTTCGAAGTAGCCAAAAGATTGGGTAAAGACGGGTATACCGTTGTTTTAAACGGCATTGATGATAAAGGAGGTGCCGAAAAGGTAAAAGAGCTTACCTCAGAAGGGATAACTGCAGAGTATCGCAGTTTTGATGTTACAAGCGAGGAGGCTGTGACTTCAAATATTAAAGCCATCGGAGAAAAGTATGGTAAAATTGATGTACTGGTTAACAATGCGGGTGGTTTAGGTGGAAGATCTCGATTTGAAGAAATGACCACCGATTTTTACAGAAAAGTAATGGCATTGAATCTAGATTCTGTGTTTTTTGCTTCTAGAGCAGCTATACCATATTTAAAAAAAGGAGAACACCCATCAATAATTAATTATACATCTAATGCGGGTTGGACCGCTGGTGGACCCGGCGCAGGAATTTATGGTACGTCAAAAGCTGGAGTTCATGCTATTACTAGAGCCTTGGCAAAGGATTTGGCGGAATATGGTATACGTGCAAATGCAGTATCCCCCGGTACAATAGATACGCCGTTTCATGCACAGATTAAAGCAACAAAACCAGAGGTTTTTGCATCTTGGGCAAATAATATTATGCTCGGTAGACTAGGGCAACCAGAAGATGTCGCGGGCGTTGTATCGTTCTTGGCAAGTAAGGATGCATCGTTCATTACTGCAGAAACGATACAAATAGGGGGTGGACAGGCATTGGGTATTTAAAATGAAATAGGGACTAATCCGTTGCTTAATTAAAGATTGAGAATTGAGTATGAAAAAAGTTGTAACATTCGGAGAATTATTATTACGGTTGTCGACAGAAAAACACCAAAAATTTTCCCAAGCTACCTTTTTCAATGCAAATTATGGCAGTGCCGAATTCAATGTCGCAGTTTCATTGGCAAACTTTGGAGTTTACACAGAATTTGTAACACAGCTACCAGAAAACGATATTGGTCTTTGCGGTTTAGAGGAAATTCGTAAAAAGAATGTAGGGTCTAGCCATGTGGCTTTCAGCGGAAAAAAAATGGGGTTGTATTTTTTGGAAACCGGTATTGGTCCCAGAAGTAGCAACATTATATATGACAGGGCAGACAGCTCCATGGCAAATATTGCGAAGGGGGCTATAGATTGGGATAAGGCACTTGAGGGGGCGGATTGGTTTCATTGGAGCGGTATTACCGCTGCAATTTCCCAAAATGCGGCAGAAGAGTGTCTTGCGGCCTTGAAAATAGCCCAAACAAAAGGCTTAACCATATCCGTAGACTTGAATTATCGTGAAAAGCTATGGCAATATGGTAAACGACCAGATCAGGTAATGCCAGAACTATTGAGCTATTGTAACGTTATTTTGGGAGATTTGGATACCGCGTATTTTATGCTCGGGAAAAATAAGGTAACTCCAGATTATACGAATGAAGCTTCCCTGCCAGCACTCTACGACATTTTATTTTCTGAATATAAGCAGTTAAAAATTATGGGTACCACATTAAGGTATTCCCTTAACGCTTCCCACCAAAAAATTGGTGGTTTACTTTACAATGGCAAAGAACTATACAAGACTGGGCTTATGGAGATTACACAAGTTGTAGACCGAGTTGGTACGGGTGATGCTTTTATGGGAGGCCTAATATATGGTTTACTCCATTTTGGCGAAACGTATGGTAAAACGCTAAGTTTTGCAGTAGCCGCTTGTTCCTTAAAGCATACCATTTTGGGTGATTATAACTTGGTGAAAATAGCGGAAATAGAAAAAATCATGGGAGGTGATACTTCGGGCAGGGTTGCCAGATAGTAACGTACTATAATCATTTAAATACTATGCAAAAATCGATACTTATTTTATGCGGCGGTGGACCTGCACCTGGAATTAATTCCGTTATCAGTACCGTGGCAAAGTCTTTTTTAAAGGATGGGTATAGGGTATTGGGTTTGCATGAGGGGTTTAAAGGACTATTTAGCACAAGCCCCCAAATAAAGGAATTTGATTTTTTCCATGCCGATAGAATATTCAGCAGAGGCGGTTCAACCCTAGTTATGAGTCGTTTCAAACCAAAAGATGAGCAGCTAAACACTAACCTTTTTTTGGAAAACAATGTAAAACTATTGGTGAGTATAGGTGGTGATGATACTGCTTCTACCGCCAATAGGATTGCAGGCTATCTGTTGAAGGAGGACATTAAAATTTCAAATATTCACGTTCCTAAAACGATAGACAACGACTTACCCTTGCCCGATAGGAATCCAACTTTTGGATTTCACTCCGCCAAGGATGAAGGAGTCAGAATAGGGAACACTACCTATGAAGATGCAAGAACCAGTCAAAATTGGTTCGTAATGTCTGCCATGGGTAGGTCGGCAGGACACCTTGCCTTTGGCATAGCTGCGAGTTGCCATTTTCCAATGATGGTTATCCCAGAAATGTTTGAGGATAATGCCATAACTTTTGATAAGGTGGTGCGTCTTATTATTTCTTCGATGATCAAACGAAAAATTGAGAACATCAATTACGGTGTAGCCTTGATTAGTGAGGGGGTTTTTCATAATATGCCGTTATCGGAAATTAATAAATGTGGTATTAATTTCACTTATGATGATCACGGTCATCCTGAGTTGGGCAATGTTAGTAAGGCCCATATTTTTAATATGTTAGTCCAGGAAAGGTTAAAGGAATTGGATATCAAAATAAAGAGCAGACCTGTAGAGTTAGGTTATGAACTTCGTTGCTGTAGGCCTATAGGTTTTGATCTTACGCTATGCACCCTTTTAGGTCTTGGTGTAAAAAAACTGTATGATGAGGGTAAAACGGGTTGCATGGTAACTGCAAATTCTAGAGGCGAGGTAAGTCCACTTTTTCTGGTGGACATACAGGACGCTTCCGGTAAAATAGCGCCACGTCTCGTAGACGTGGACACAGAATTTGTACAACTTTGTTTTCAGAATTTGTACTATATAAGTGAAACGGATTATGTGGCTGCAAAACAGTTTGTGAATGATCCGTCACTCTATGATTTCAACAAAATTTTAAAGGAAAAGTAAAATACAGTATGGCGCAGTTTTCAAGAATAGAAGTAGTACAAATAATGAAGAAAACCGGTATGGTTCCCTTGTTTTATCACCCAGATATTGAACTGGGTAAAAAAATACTAAAAGCTTGTTACGATGGTGGAGCGCGATTAATGGAATTTACGGCGCGGGGTGATTTTGCCTTTGAAGTGTTTTCTGAACTTAACAAGTATGCCATAAAGAACCTACCGGGAATGATGATGGGGGTAGGTTCTATAACCGATGTAGGAGCTGCTTCATTATATATGCAAATGGGGGCGAATTTTATTGTAACCCCTTCATTAAGGGAGGATATCGCGATTGCCTGTAACAGACGAAAGATTTTATGGTCTCCGGGCTGCGGAACCCTTACCGAAATAAATAAGGCAGAAGAAATGGGCTGTGAAATTGTAAAGCTTTTTCCTGGTGACCTGTACGGGCCCAGTTTTGTGAGGGGCATTAAGGGTCCTCAACCCTGGACAAGCATTATGCCTACAGGTGGTGTAAGTACGGAAGAAGTTAATTTAAAGGCGTGGTTTGAAGCTGGCGTTACCTGTGTAGGCATGGGTTCCAAGCTTATAAGTAAAGAGATTTTGGAGAATAAGGACTACTCCGGTCTGGAAAAGAAAGTCAGGGAAACACTGGAAACCATATCCAAGCTAAAAAACTAAAACCATGGACCAACAAAAGGCAAATTCTTCGATTTTCAAAAAATTGCTTGCGTTGGTCTTGGCATTTGGTCCTGGTATATTCGCTATAGGATATACCATTGGTACGGGAAGTGTAACTTCCATGATTGTCGCCGGTAGTACGTATGGAATGCAGTTGTTATGGGTGCTTTTGATCAGCTGTATTTTCTCTGGCTTGCTTATGTATGCATACGGTAACTATGCTTTAATATCGGGAGAGACAGCACTCTATGGCTTTAAGAAAAATATTAAAGGAGGAAAAATAATCGCAATACTCATCATCGTAGGAATTTCCTTTGGTCAGTGGAATTCCCTAATGGGTATTTTGGGAATCTCTGCTAATATTATTTTTGAAATATTTCTAATCTATTTCCCCCAATTGGAAGGGTATAGATACGAGACTGTATTACTTGTAGCTATTGTCGTAATAGCCATTATGTATGGACTTTTGTGGGTAGGAAAATATACTTTTTTTGAAAAAGTACTTGTCATTTTTGTGACTATAATGGGTCTTTCGTTCATAATCTCACTTTTTATGGTTTATCCATTGCCTATGGAAGTGTTACAAGGTTTGGCACCTTCAATCCCCCAAGTGGAGGGCGGAAAAATGATGGTTGCTGCTTTTGTAGGAACTACCATGGCTGCAGCAACGTTCTTATCCCGGCCATTGTTTATTAAAGGAAAAGGCTGGACTATGGCAAACCGGAGCCAACAAAAAAAAGATGCCATTACAGCTGCGGTTTTGGTATTTATAATTAGCGCTTGTATTATGGCTGTAGCCAGCGGGGCTCTTTTTCATCAAGGCCAACCGGTTACCAAGGTATTGGATATGGTAAATACCTTAGAACCCGTGGCAGGTAAATTTGCACTGACCTTATTTTTCTTTGGCACATTAAGTGCCGGTTTATCATCCATCTTTCCTTGCCTTTTGATAGCACCAATTTTACTGGCCGATTACCAATCTGGGGAACTGGACACCAGCTCCAAACAATTTCGAAGTATAACCGCAATAGCCTGTTTGTTTGCATTGATTGTACCCATTTTTGGTGCAAATCCTATTGAAATGCAGATAATGTCCCAGGTTTTCAACGTGTTTGTATTACCCATAGTGATAATCGGTATTTTATTATTAATAAACAATAAAAGGGTTATGAAGGGCCATGGCACGCATATAGCAATAAATATAGGTTTGATGGCCGCCCTTATATTCGCTTGTGTAATTTCTTATAATGGAATTTTAGGGCTAATTGATTTTTTCTAAGGGTAACCATTCCAAAGCTAAACCTAAAAACGGTTACAGATCGGACCAATTTTGAATATTTTACTAGGGTGACGTTATTAATGGTGGTGTATATTCATGACTAAAACTAATATTGAAGCGCCCTATATCTGGACGGATAAAATAGCTAGATTATTTTTTGCCACGCTAAATGCTTTTAACTCCTATTTATTCAGTTGTTCTTGCGTCCGTATTATGATATTCTTTACTATTAATGTAGTCTCAGCGATTCCTTCATTCTCGATGAAAAATATATTAATGCAATAGCAATACTGGTAACGGACTGCTATTCTTGTTCTATTTGGGAAAGCTCGAACAGATTGAATACAACTATTTTCGGCATAGGAAAATAAATGATGCAAGTTTTAATTTTTTGATGGCATGACTTGAATTCACCAAAGTGCAATTTCAAAGGGCTTTGTCATAAACATCAACCATTCTTTACACCAATAATAATTTAAAATGGTGTACATACATTGACTTAAGCACCCATCTTTTTCTATACCGATATTTGGTAGAGTAAACTGGGGTGCTAAGGATGTATAGCGTTAAATAACCTTATTCTTTGGTCTCAATAATACTACCGCAGCTAAGCATTTGCTCTCCGTAATAAGGATTACGAATATCCTTTTCGGTACTTAACCAAACCGCCCCCTTATTTTTATTGGCATTGGGCATTTCTGGACGTACAGTTCGGTACCTAATTTTTCTACGTTTAGGGCAATTGGAACTATGTTTTCATTGAGTACTACAAAATGTGTACGCTGATTTTCTAGATTGTCATTTTCGGCAATGGTACCCAGCATCTGAATACTTTTCTTTACATGTGCATTTTCCATACTACCTAATCCATCAAATTTCATGGAATTTAATGCGTTCAAGGCCTCTTTTGCGAACGTGGAAACCTGTTGGGCATCACTTGCAACAAAGGCATCTTTCATTTTGAGGTACGCCTTGAGCACCGTTTTAAAGTTCTCCTGAAAATCTGAATGGAATTCCATTCGCATCTGGGATAGGGGTAGGTCCGTATTGGTTTGTTTTCCAGGGTTCATCATGGACTTTTTTCCCTGTAATTGTGCGGCGGCATCAACGGTAAACGTGCCGTTGGTCACAATTTCATCTCCAATAGTCAAACCGTTCGTGATGGAATATTCATCGCCCAATCTGCTACCGATCGTTACTTCCCTCATTTCAAAAATTGGTTGTCCTGGATTGGTTTTTATGTAGACCAAGGAGCGTTCACCGGTCCAAAGGACCGCACTTGCCGGAATAGTAATACTTTCATTTAAGTCTACAGCCGTTTCTTGGAGTGTACCGGTTACGAACATCCCCGGTTTGAATAAATAATCTGTGTTTGTGAGTGTAGCCCTAACGGTCACCGTTCGGCTTGCATCATTAAGCAAAGGGTCTATAAACGAAATGCTGGCATTAAACTCCCTATTGGGATATGCATTGGGTACTATTGTAACTTTCTGACCTTCCTTTAAAGTGGAAATCTGGCTTTCGTAAACATCGAATTCTGCCCAAACAGTATTCAGATTACTCACTTTTAGAATAGCTTGCCCTTGTTTTACATAATCCCCTTCACGGGCCATAACCTCTGACACTGTGCCGGATAGCGTAGCATACATTGGAAAATTTTCCCGGACTTTCCCCGATGCTTCAATAGCATCTATTTGGGCATTGGAGAGCTTCCAATTCTTAAGTTTGTTGCGTACTGCATTATATAATTCCGGTTGCGATTCTTTTAAGGATGCTGCAGTAATTAGTTCCTGTTGCGCTGCAACTAGGGTAGGGGAATAAATGGTTGCCAAAAGTTGCCCAACAGTCACTTTTTGCCCTTCGTAATTTACGTTCAATCGTTCTATACGGCCATCAAAATAGCTTGATTGTATCGTATTGTTTTCTTCGTTGGCCGCTATTTTTCCTGAAAGGGAAATCGTACCATTATTCCCGGATGCCGAACCGCTCCGTACGATACTGGTATTTATATTGGCAAGGGCTACAGCATTTTCGGTCATTTTAATCTCGTTTAGGGCAAGGCCTTCCGCGCCTGTATCGGCCAAAACAAGGTCCATACCACAAATAGGGCAATCCCCCGGTTCTGGTTGCAAAATCTGTGGATGCATAGAGCAGGTATACATTTGTTCCAAGCTATCGCCAGCATGATCGTGCGCTGCTGAATCGCTGTTTTGGTTCGTGCCGGCGGCATCACCAAATAGGAGCCAACCGCCAAGCAATCCTATTAGGACCGCGATACCGATGTAAAGGATATTTTTGTTCATAGTTATTTTAATTATTTTCCAATCTCTTTTTCAATTATTTGCTTTCTGATATTTCTACTTATTTTCTATTACAAATCTCATTTTTCAATTGCTCTACCCTTATGTTTTGCTAATAATCGTCCAAAAACGAACCTTCTTTTATGATACTTTAATTTTACTCAATTGTAACACCTCTCAATCGCAAGGCATTCGCTATTACAGAAACAGAACTAAAACTCATGGCCAATGCCGCTATCATTGGGGATAGTAGAATACCAAAAAATGGATAGAGTAAACCGGCGGCTATCGGAATGCCCAAGGTGTTGTAAATTAGCGCAAAGAATAGGTTTTGCTTTATGTTTTGCATTACGGCATCACTGAGGTTTCGCGCTTTTACAATACCCTGCAAATCGCCCTTGACCAAGGTTATCATAGCGCTTTCAATAGCCACATCTGTTCCCGTACCCATAGCAATGCCCACATCGCTTTTTGCCAAAGCGGGTGCATCATTGATGCCATCGCCTGCCATCGCGACTACGTGTCCATTATTCTGCAATTTTTCAACTTCCTGCAATTTATTTTCGGGTAGCATTCCTGCTTTGAAATCTGCAAGATTCAACTCGGTTGCAACTGCTTGGGCGGTATCGTGATTATCGCCCGTAAGCATTATTACATCAATGCCTTTATCCTGTAATGCCTTAATTGCTTTGGCACTTGTTTTTTTGATTTTATCGCCTATCACGACATAACCCTCCACGTTGCCATCAATAGCGAGATAAGATACTGTCTTACCTTGTTTTTGATAGTTTTGGGCTTCGTCCACCATTTTTTCGGAAAGGTTAGCATTAGCTTGGTCCATCATTTTAGCATTGCCCAAAGCAACGTTTTTTCCGTTTACATTTCCTTCAACACCTTTTCCAGTAACGGCACTGAAACCATCGGCCTTCAAAAACTCGGTATTTTGTTCTTTTCCATATTTTACCGTAGCTTCGGCCAAAGGATGTTCACTTAGGGTGTTCAACGAAACGATGTATTGTAACACATCGCTTTCGCGAAAGCGGTCACTAAATGCACCCATCTTTTCTACGGTAGGTTTGCCTTCGGTAATCGTTCCTGTCTTATCCACAATTAGAGTGTCAACCTTGTCCATTTTTTCAAGGGCTTCGGCATTCTTTATAAGCACCCCATTTTGCGCACCTTTCCCTACACCCACCATAACGGACATTGGTGTGGCCAATCCTAAAGCACAAGGGCATGCGATAATTAGCACGGCAATGGCATTCACCAAGGCATATACATAAGCCGGTTCTGGACCCCATATTGCCCATGCGGCAAACGTAAGTATAGAAATAAACACTACTACGGGTACAAAATATCCTGAAACGGTGTCCGCCAGTTTTTGTATCGGAGCCCTACTGCGGCTAGCTTCGTTCACCATATGGATAATTTGGGAAAGAAGGGTATCGCTGCCCACTTTCTCCGCTTTCATTAAAAAGGACTGATTACCATTAATGGTACCGCTACTCACTTTATCGCCTACAGTTTTTTCTACAGGAATGGGCTCGCCCGTAATCATGGATTCATCGATGCTGCTTTCGCCCTCCGTAAGAACACCGTCTACAGGAATCTTGTCCCCTGGTCTGACCCTAAGGATATCCCCAAGTTCAATTTCATCCAAGGCCACTTCCTGTTCTTGACCATCAACTACCTTAACCGCTTTGTTGGGAGCCAATTTCAACAGTTCCTTAACCGCTGCATTCGTTTTGCTGTGTGCCCTTGCTTCTAAAAGCTGCCCCAATAATACCAAGGTTAAAATAACCGTGGCCGCTTCAAAGTAGATGTGCACGGTACCAGCCGCTGTCTTAAATTGTTCTGGGAAAAAACTCGGGGCAAGGATACCAACAACACTGAACAGCCAGGCCACGCCCGCTCCAATTCCGATTAACGTAAACATGTTTAGGTTCCAAGTGACGATACTGCGATATGCCCGTTCAAAAAACATCCAGGTCGCATAAAAGACTACCGGAATGGAAAGCGAGAACTGGACCCAATTCCAATACTTTACCTCCAGAATGGAATACAACGGATTGTTGTTCAGCATTTCGGACATGGCAATCAAAAAAATGGGAAGGGTGAAGGCCAAAGCAATCCGGAATTTCTTTAATAACCTGAGATAGGTTTTCTCTTCTGAGGAAAGGTCTGGTTGCATGGGAACAAGATCCATTCCGCAGATAGGACAGAAACCGGGCCCAGCTTTAACCACTTCGGGGTGCATGGGGCATGTCCATTGCTCGCCAGTAGTTGCCGCCAAATTTTGCTCCTCAACAAGGTCCATCCCACAAACAGGGCAATCTCCAGGTTTGTCATAGGTTTTATCCCCTTCGCAATGCATCGGACAATAAAATGTTCCAGTACCTTTCCCGGTAGGTTTGGTCCCCTTATTTGATTCAGGTTTCTCATGAGGCGTACCCAGGGTATGAATGGTATATGCGCCGCCTTCATTTTTTAAGGCCTCTTGAAAGGTTGAGATGGAAATATGGGATTCCATTTCTATGACAGCCTCGGCTTTTTCCAAATTTACGGATGCATTGGAAACCCCCGCTACCTTGGAGAGTGTTTCTTCAACATGACTACGGCACCCGTTGCAGGTCATGCCATGTATCGTATAGGTGTGTTTCATATCAATTTGATTTGAATTTTGGTTCCATTTCAGCGAACAGTCCTAGTGTATAAGTACTATACGCATCAATTAGAGGTCCTTTTAATCCGTTAGTAGCCGGTATTTCATCCGAATTGTTATGGCCAGTTATACGAAATATTTTATCTATTTCAAAAGCTGCTATCGTTTTTGCCAAGTTGATGGCTGTGCAGGACAAGCAATTTTTGGAAACTCTAAAACCATTGGAATGGCCTTTGGTCAGCATCATGGGTATAACTTCAAAAAAGGTGTCGTAGCGCTCCATTCTAAAATGAATTAATCGATTAAAAATTTAACCAATAATCCGCCAGCAAGCCAGAAATAGCAAACAAATGCGGCATATTTCAGTATCTTTTCAAGCAGTGGGCTTTTTGGAACCATTTCACTCATGGAGTGCGCTACATCTTTCTTTTTATAAAAGCCCAGGTAAATCATGTAGCCTGAGATTGCCAAAAACACAATATTAAGAAAGAAGGTGTAATCTATCTTAAAGTATACACTATCCTGAATCCTTGCTTGTGATGGATCTGGCAAGATGCCCAACATATCAAACGAATAATGTAAGGTCAATGCGCTGCCAATTAATGCAGTAAATAGCAAAAATAAAATAAAGAGCGACATTTTCCAGCCATAATACTTGGCATTGATGCGCAAAACCGGAAAGACGACAAGATCACTGAAAATAAACGCCATCACTCCTGCGAAACTAACACCCTTGCCAAAAAGTAATGCGGCCAACGGAATATTGCCCATAGAACCGATAAAGGTCAAGAAGGCTGCAACGGGTCCAACGACAATATGCTCCAAGATTTCAAAAAAACTAAAGTCCGTATTTCCTTGACCACTATTGATAAAGAGGGTCTGAAAGAAGGAATCTGGTATAAAAACGGCTACAATACCGGCAACGGTGAAGCCTACGGTTACATCTTTCCAGACCATTTGCCACTCCATCTTATATTTTTTAGCTACCCGTGCCCAGCTATCTTCGTTTTTGAGCTGTTTTTTCCAATTCTTGGAATCATCCATAGTTACATCCTCATCACCTTCCAGATTTTTACGTGCATTTTCAATGAGTTTTTTAGGGTTGATGAGGCGTATCAATATCCAACAGATAATAATTAAAAGGATTCCCCCTACGTATTCCCCTACCACAAATTGCCAGCCTAAAAAAATTGAAATAAGGATACCCAGCTCAATGACTAGATTTGTCGATGCCAAAAGAAAGGCCAAGGAGGAAACGAAGCTTGCCCCTTTTTTGAAGATTGATTTTGTTCCTGCCAACGCCGAAAAACTGCAAGAACTGCTTATAAAACCAAAAAAGGCTCCCAGGATTACACTTTTACCTTCATCTTCACCCATTGTTTTTTGCATCCGTTTTTCGGTTACAAAAATTTGTATCATACTGCTAATGATGTATCCCAAAACAAAGGCCCACAACGCCATCCAAAAAAAACCCGTCGTTGTGTACGCTGCCTCTCCCCATTGTTTTAAAAAGCTGTTCATTTGTTTAAAATTTAGTTATACCAATTTGGTTACTCATTGTATTCAGGATCATTTAATGCCCGATTATCTTTTTGGTTTTTTGAGCATTTCTTTCAACTCCACATATTCTTCTACCGATATGTCACCATTGGTGAAACTCTTTTCAAGAAGTTCAGCAACACTCTCAAACGATTTTTCAATTGGCTTTCTCCTACCATACATCAAGTAAAATAACGCAAGTGCCGCAGCTAGCAACACAGAACCTATAATCCAATTATACACGATACCGTACTACGTTATTTTACAGAACACAATCTTATTTTTGTTTTAGAAAAGGTTCAGAACTTTTAATTCAACACCCGTTCCACTTTTCCACAGGTCAACATTTGGCTTCCATAGTATGGATTTCTAATTTCTTCCTTTTTGCTCAACCATGCAGTACCTCCATCATACATAGGGCAATATTGCTCGTAAACCTTACTTTCGGTCCCCGTAACTGCAATCATTTCGGTTATATTTTTAGTCAAGGGTTTAAAATGCTTTCGCTGCTCTTCAATGGTACTATTGGAAATCGCTTTTGCATGCTCCACTGCGGCATTAACACTTTCTTCCAATGCACTGTGCACAGTGTTTGAATGCATGGATGTTTCAAAAGCGTTTAAGGCCGTACTTAAAACAGTTCCAAATTCTTTGGCTTTCGTATTATCATCTGCAACCAATGCATCCTTTAGATTGAAATATGCATTAAAAACAGGCGCTGCATCTGTATGATTGGTATTGGTCATCATTGGGTTTGTATCTTCGATTGCCTCCTTATGCATTTCATCACTCATGGGTGCAATAGTTTCTTTTTTGTTTGCATCCTTACAGGAAGTCATGATGGCAATAATAGTAACGATGGCTACAATCCCTAATTTTTTCGATATCAGTTTCATCTTTTTCATTTTTAGTTGCATTATAGTTTTACATTTTTTGGTCCAAGACCCTCCTGTATATTGGATAGGGCCTTTTTAAAGGTTTTCGTTATTTTATAATTAAGCAATTACGGTATTGAATTAATGGTGCTCCCCAGATTCCATATGGTCATCTTCGTCATTCATATGATCATGATTTTCATTTAAATGCTCACCATCCATATCATGGTGTTCTGAGTCTTCCATATGTTCAGTATTTTCCATATGTAAATCTTCGTTGTCGTTTTCCTTTTTCGTTTCTCTGCAACTCAACGTGAATAGTAGAGTAAGCATCACAAAAATTGTACTTAAATTTTTAATTGTAGTTTTCATTTTATCTTTTATTTAAGTTAATAGACTTCATATTGTTCCTTACAAAAATAAGGCTGAAATACAGGGAGTTGTGTCATAATTATGGTTGATATCTATACAATTTGGTCCAACGGATTTCTGAGGTTTTTTTGTTCGTTTTTATAGTTCGTCAAGCTCATACCGGTTTCGGATTTAAATTGTCTGCTTAAATGGTTGATGTGACTATAATCCAACAGTTGGCTTATTTCGGTGAAGTTTTTATCTTGTGCCTGAATCAATTCCTTGACTTTTTCGATTTTCAGTTTTATGAAATATTTTTCAATCGTAATCCCTTCCGTAGCCGAAAATATTTTACTTACTTTGGTGTAATCTTGGTCTATTTTTTTAGCAAGTTGCGTTGATAGCTTTACGCTTAAATCAAGTGGCATTTTATCCAAAATTTGTACTAATAGTATCTTAACCTGCTCCGTTAGCTTATCTTCAAAAGAGTCAATAAGCTCAAAACCATTATTTGATATTATTCGCCTTAATACCGTTAGGTCGTTATCTGTGTTAATTGCCAATTGAATTCTTCCTAGCTCTATTTCCTTCAATGACATGCCTTGTTCTTCAATTTCAATTTTAAGGACCTTGATGCAGCGGTCGCAAACCATATTTTTTATGTAAAAATCTTTTACCATCGCTTATCGAATTAAATAGTTGATTACCGCCTGTTGTTCGTAATAGCGCTGTATTGAAGCTATACGGTTCATCTGAAACTTCAGTTGCAGCTCTTGGATATCGAGTATAGCATTGAAATCGATAGTCCCGGTCTCATAGTTCTTGATTAGAATCTCCTCTGCATCTCTAGCTTGCTTGAAGTTTTTTTCTTGTGTATTGAACTTGATTCGCGCTTGGTTTCGTTGTGAAAGTGCATTGGCTAATGCCGTTTCCAATACATTTAGCCGTTGCTCTTTTTGGCTTTCTATCTCTTTTTGGCGTAGTTCATTCTGTTTCGTAGTGGATTTATAGCTGGAATTGAAAATAGGAATGGAAACCGAAACCATAGGCATAATAATATCCTTGCCATTATCTATAAGATCCATATCGGTACGTTCGCTTACCGGAAGGTAATCCACACCAAAACCTATCATTGGCCCGCTTTCCCTCTGGTTTAGGAGCTCTGACTGTACTACGGATTGATATAGTTTGTCGTATTTAACGAGCTCCGGATTTAAGGAAAGTGCATCCGTACCAAACGCAGGGTCTTCATTGGGGATATCCATGGCCTCTAAAACCTCGACTTTGCTGTTGTTAGTTCTATGCAGTAAATTATTGAAGGTTGTTTGCGCTGCTTCAAAGGCCTCATCCAACACCTGCCTTTCTTGGATTAGTTCATTTTGTCGAATCTGTAGTCGTAGAACATCCACGGCAGAAGCTTTACCTACTTCCACGGAAGTAAGGGCGAGTTGCTCGTAGGTTTTTAAAAGTTGGATATTTTCCTCCAACACGTTTTTATTTGCTTTTAATCCATAGAGCTGGTAGTAGGATTGGGAAATTGAAAGGGCCAGTTTTCTTTTGGCAATAACGAAATCTGCATATACGGCATCTGCCATTGAAGCCGTATAATTTTCACGTGCCGTAATTGTCCCAAACCACGGCAACATTTGTCGTACGCCAAAACGGGCACGCTGGGGACCAACCCGTGTTTCCGTTTCGCTGGCAAAGTAGCCTGCGCTAAGCTCCGTATTGGGCAACCAATCCGCTTCATTAATCTTTTCCTCGGCAATAGCATACCTTAAGGTATAGGCCTGTATTTCTGGATTATTGTCATAGGCGGTTTCGATATAGGACTGCAGATCCTGGGCTTTTACAAAAGCGGTAACAAATAAAAGGCATATTATAATTTTACAATTCTTCATGTGTTAGTTTTTTGAGTTCGTATTCCTTTTTCCAGCTGAATAGGACGGGAACTAAAAAGTAGGAGGTTACGTCAATGATCATTCCTCCAAAGATGGGGATGGCCATAGGGAGCATAATGTCACTTCCTTTTCCAGTGGAGGTTAACACAGGCAATAGTGCCAATATAGTAGTGACCGTGGTCATTAGGCAGGGTCGGATTCTTTTTCCGGCGGCTTCCAAAGTCGCTAGACGGATTCCTTTTTTGTCGGTAGGGTTATCCATGCCAAAGGTTTGCGATAGGTAGGTGGCCATGACCACGCCGTCATCCGTGGCAATACCAAAAAGTGCTATAAACCCAACCCAAACCGCCACGCTCAAATTAATGGTCTTCATGTTGAACAGGGTTCTGAGGTTTTCCCCAAAAAGGTCAAAATTCAAGAACCAATCCTGACCATAAAGCCAAATCATTATAAAACCACCTCCAAACGCTACGGCGATTCCCGTAAAAACCATCAGCGAGGTCGTTACCGATTTGAACTGGAAATAGAGAATTAAAAAAATAATCAGCAAGGCGAGGGGAACGACTACGGAAAGGGTTTTTTCTGCCCGGAGTTGATTTTCATAGGTTCCTGTAAAACGATAACTGATACCCTGCGGAACCACCAGTCCGCCTTCCTCTATTTTTTCCTGTATTAGTTCCTGTGCATTTTCAACGACATCAACCTCTGCAAATCCGTCAAGTTTATCGAATAGCACATAGCCCACCAAAAATGTATCTTCACTTTTTATGACCTGTGGTCCCTGTTCATACCGGATATCCACAAGATTTCCAAGGGGTACTGGGCTCCCTTTTTCTACCGGTACATAGATATTGCGCAAGTTTTCTGGGTTCGCTCGTAGCTCCCTTGGGTAACGAACGCGTATCGCATAGCGCTCACGCCCTTCAACCGTTTGGGTCAAAGGCATACCGCCAACGGCAACTTGCAGCACTTCCTGCACATCCGTTATGGAAATGCCATACCGTGCCAATTGATCTCGTTTAATATCGATAAGCAAATAGGGTTTGCCTACAATACGGTCTGCAAATACGGCCTGTTCTTTAACACCTTCCGCTTCCTTTAGAATAGTTTCAAGTTGTAGGCCAAAGGATTCTATACTTTTCAAATCGGGTCCTTTTACCTTAATTCCCATTGGCGCGCGCATTCCTGTCTGCAACATCACCAGCCTGGTTTCTATAGGTTGTAATTTTGGCGCCGACGTAATCCCTGGAAATTTGGTCACGTCTACAATTTCGTTCCAAATATCATCTGGCGATTGTATATGTGGTCGCCAATTGCGGTAATATTCACCATCCTCATCTTCAACCAAATCTTCACTTTTAGCACTTGCCTGCAACGAAGTTTCCGCATAGTTTGCTTCTTCTTTGAGTTTAGTGTTGGGGTTACGAATAAATTTTCCGTTTTTCAAAACGAATAGGCCATCATCATTTACCTGATAGCGCTGCCGCTCACCATCACCATTGCGCATGTATTCCGGCTTGTACTGAATCATATTCTCGTACATGGACAAAGGTGCAGGATCAAGGGCAGACTCCGTCCTTCCCGCTTTACCAACCACCGTTTCAATTTCAGGGATACTGGCAACCGCCATATCCAATTGCTGCAAGACACGTTTGTTTTCCTCTACGCCTGCATGGGGTAGGGAAGTGGGCATCAACAAAAAGGAACCTTCATTAAGTGCCGGCATAAATTCCTTGCCCGTATTGCGCATAATCAAAATGCCCAGCACCAAAACGGTAGCAGGAACTGATAGGAATAGGAGTCGGTTTTCAAGTGCCCACCGTAGGATGGAAGCGTAGTAATTTTGAAATAGGCTGAAAACGCCCAATAATCCAAAGCAAATAAAAGCAACAAAAACTAGGTTGATGAAAATACCACGGTCAAAACCGAGTGGTCGCCAATATTCCGCAAGAAGGAAGACAATGGCTATACATGAGATGATAACGTTGGTACTATTCTGGTTCAAGGAATATTGATACCTATACAATGCGATTCTGTAGTCTTTTTTTCCAGTATACTGGAAAAAGAATCCGCTTATGCCAAAAGCTATTAAAATAAGTCCGATCCAAAACCCATAAAGTATAACGCTTAACCCTATTACTACTAATAGTGCATTCAATATAGTGGTGGAACGGTCCCGAAAACTTCGTTTTCGGAAAAGAAATGCGGCAAAAGGAGGTATTAAAAATAGTGCAATCACCAAAGATGCCGTAAGTGACATGGTTTTTGTAAAGGCCAGCGGTCTAAATAATTTTCCTTCGGCACCTACCATTGTAAAGACCGGTAAAAAACTAATGATGGTAGTCATTACCGCCGTTAGAATGGCGCCTGAAACTTCTGCAGTAGCATTGTAAATTATTTCATTCGTACTGTATTCAATGCCATTTTCCTTAAAACGCAGTTTTTCATCCTCTAAATGCCGAATCATGTTTTCGGCTAGGATAACACCCACGTCTACCATGGTGCCTATTGCAATGGCAATACCGGATAGTGCAACGATATTGGCATCAACATTGAACAATTTCATCGTTATAAAGACCATCAATACTGCAACGGGCAATAATCCAGATATAAGAATGGACGCCCTTAAATTGAATACCATTACAATGATGACTAGGATGGTAATTAATATTTCAAGCGTAAGTGCCTCATTAAGGGTATAAAGTGTTTCTTGAATTAGTTGGGTGCGGTCGTAAAAGGGCACTATGGTTACCTGGGATGTGCGACCATCCGCTAAGGTTTTTGTGGGAAGACCCGAAGAGATTTCAGCGATCTGGTCTTTTATATTGGTAATTACTTCCAAAGGATTGGCACCATACCTGGCCACTACAACGCCACCTACAACTTCAGCGCCTTCCTTGTCCAAAATACCACGACGAGACTGCGGTCCCAAATGAACCGTTGCTATATCCTTTATCCTAATCGATGTGAAATTAGCTGAAGTAACGACGGCATTTTCAATATCCGAAATCGATTTTATATAGCCCAAGCCCCTTACCAGATATTCGGCTTTGTTCATCTCCAGTGTCTGCGCACCAATGTCCTGATTGTTTTCCTTGACTGCTTTAACCACCGCACTTAAATCGATGTTATACTGCCTCATTTTTTCAGGATTTACATCTACCTGATATTCTTGTACATAACCCCCTATGGAAGCCACTTCGGAAACACCGCTTGCTGTTGAAAGTCCGTATTTTACATAGTAATCTTGAATGCTTCTCAGTTCATGTAAATCCCAACCCCCGGTAACCTTACCCTCCTTATCACGACCTTCCAACGTGTACCAAAATATCTGTCCCAGACCAGTAGCATCAGGTCCCAACGCCGGATTAACCCCTTCGGGCAGCAATCCTGCAGGTAAGGAATTTAGTTTTTCCAGAATTCGGCTGCGCGACCAATAGAACTCTATGTCCTCTTCAAAGATGATATAGATGCTTGAAAAACCGAACATGGACGAGCTACGTATGGTCTTCACTCCAGGAATTCCCAGTAAGGTAGTAGTCAAGGGATAGGTAATCTGGTCCTCTATATCTTGGGGTGAGCGGCCTTGCCACTTCGTGAAAACAATTTGTTGGTTCTCTCCAATATCTGGAATAGCATCTACGGCAACAGGATTGGTGGGCAGAAAGCCGGTATTCCAATTAAACGGTGCATTTACCGTACCCCAGCCTACAAATAGCACGAGCAGTAGAACTGCGACCAGTTTATTTTCGATAAGAAATTTAATGCCTTTATTGAGCATATGAACGAGTATTAGATAGTAGTATGAAAGTAATTTGTCGCTAATTTGAAAATTGAAGCAGCAAATCGAGCCCTTAAACGGCTGGGCCGCAGGGCGTATATCCCCAATTTTATCGGGGGTTATCTAATACATCAAATAAGGAAGGTCTGGTGCAGCACTTGCACATTCCGTTTGAGAAACGGAGGAGGGTAATCAATAAATAGAATCGCCTTGGATTCGGTAGCTTCAAAGAGAGTAGTGTAGGAACAAACAAAAGCCGTACTAAGGAAGTGTTGCTTTAAAGCAATTTGTTCAAATGAGACCTTTAAGTCCTCAGTTCCTTCGTTAACGAACTGCTTATCCGTACAACATGATTTTGTAGAAAGTAATGGGTTTTCGCAACTCGATGGCTCTTGCATTTTTTCCATTCCACAAGTTTCAACTTGATGAACGAAAGAAAAGTCCACTAATTTATCACCACAGTAATGCATATCCACAGCAAACGACATCGTAGTTAAAAGCACTACGGCCGCCATAAAAACTGCTAATGTTTTGTGGATAACCTGTTTCATTTGGTGCAAAATTAGCAATTAATTCAACATCTTGGTTATTTTTTAAAAGTTGAAGCGCCTTAAAAGGAATATAATGAACCTTTTACGTTGGCTTTTTTATTCAATCAATCAAAATGTGTAAAGAACAATTTTAAAATAATTTTATTATTTCTGTGTCCTAATCATTCATTAAATAACGTTAACAATTGGTTTTTGGTATGTATATTGATTTGATTGCGCACCTTCTACTGGTTACGTACTTGGTATTCCCTAAACTAATTGTACTATCCCTCATTAAACCTGCGACGAGTGAATTTCATCTATTCGAATTCCTTAGTTATATGAAAAATTGCGTCGCCTTGATTTACGATTGGCGACTCGTTTATACACAGGATATAGCCTGAATTTACAGCTTTTATTTTTCGTTCAAAATAGCCGAATGGACCTGATATACTACCGAGAATTACTCCTTTCTGTACCTCTTGACCAACTTTTACGATGGGATGAAACATACCCGAATGTTTTGCCCGTAACCATTTCGATGCATTGACCAGCTTTGGGGCGATCGGTTTTATGGAATCCTCGGCAAGTTCCTTTTCAAAATTTCGCATCCCTAAATGATGCATCAAACGCATAGCGCCTTGAATGCCAATTTTCGTTATCTCGCTATCTATATCAAGGGATTTACCTCCTTCGTAAAGCAGCACGTTCTTTTCCAAATTATGCAAGGTTTCCCTAAACGAATTTTCCCTTCCTGCGGATTTAACAATGAATTCAGCTCCAAAAACTTTTGCTAGCCCTAGGCCAACGGCATCATCCTTATCTATCCGTATCTGGGGTGCGTTAAAGCGGCTATCCCCGCCTGTGTGGTAATCGATGCAATAATCTATTACCGGGGCAATATCCTTTACGAGGTGATAAGCGAACCTACTTGCTAAGGAACCCCTTAAACTACCGGGAAACACCCTGTTCAAATCCCTACCATCCGGAAATTGCCTCGTTTGATTTAAAAACCCAAAAATATTGACTACGGGAATGCAAATAACCGTTCCACAATCTGGTTTGTTGTATTTTTTGGAGACCAATTGCCTCACAATTTCTACACCATTGATTTCATTTCCGTGAATTCCTCCCGTTATCAATAATGTGGGACCGTCTTTCTTTCCCCTTTGTACTATGACCGGCACCTCTATTTTGGTCCTGGTATGTAATTTGGCAATATCTAAGTTTAAGAGCGCTCCTTTTCCTTTTTCAATGGAGCTGCCCAGAAGTTTAAATCTTTTATTCGGCATTTCGTTCAACGTACTTTATAATTTTACCTGCTATATTTTTCTTAGTGGCGATTTCAATCCCTTCCAGGCCTGGGGAAGAGTTTACTTCTAAAATTAAAGGACCCCGTGCGGATTGTAACATATCAACACCAGCTACACCCAGACCTAAACATTTGGCGGCCTTGATAGCCGCATTCTCTTCCTCATCCGAAAGCTCGATAATTTCTGCGGAACCACCCCTATGAAGGTTAGACCTAAATTCACCTTCCTTGCCTTGCCTTTTCATAGATCCTACCACAACACCATCAATTACAAAGGCCCTAATATCCGCTCCTTTGGCTTCTTTTATAAATTCCTGTACAATTACCCGGGCCTGCAGTCCATTAAAGGCTTCCAAAATGGACTCTGCAGAATTGCGATTATCGGCCAGTACGACACCTAACCCTTGGGTGCCTTCTAAAAGTTTTATGACCACGGGTGCGCCTCCTGCCTTATCGATGATTGCACCAACATTTTTGGAATAATTGCTAAAAATGGTCTTTGGCAAACCTAATCCCGCCCTAGATAATATTTGTAGGCTCCTCAATTTATCCCTAGAACGTACCAAGGCCTGTGATTCTACAGAACTGAATATTTTCATCATTTCAAATTGGCGAACCACCGCAGTACCGTAAAAAGTAATGGATGCACCTATTCGTGGTATTACCCCGTCAAAGCCTTCTATCTCCTTACCTTGGTAAATGAGTCCCGGTTTCTTTTTTTCTATAATCAGGTCGCATTTAGAATGGTCGATTACGTGCATTTCATGACCCTTTTCCGTGCCTGCTTCGACTAAGCGTTTGGTGGAATACAGGTTTGGATTCTGGGATAGAATGGCAATTTTCATTTTATTGTATTTATTTGGATTAGTGTTTCGATTATTTTTTGGTTTAAACTCAAATAATTCAGTAATAATGTACTTTTCCTGCACTTTGATATGATGTACTCTTTAGGGAGCTTCAAATTCAATTTTTGTGAATCAAATTTTGGCAAATATCTACTACGAATCTTGACGAAATACCCTAAAAAATGCATCGAATATACCCGAAAATATATGCTACGGAATACTGCTAAGATTTGCACAAAAAAGGTCGGGTTTAAGGAATTATATAGCAAATGAATATTTGAAAAGTTTCAATGACCATAAAATAAGCTATTAAATTGAGTTAATTAATATTTAAATTTTTTATTTAATGATGGCAAATGATTAAAATTGGCTTTACTACTAGACGCTTAGCCAAGGGGATAGTCCGATTCAAGAAATTCCAACACACTTTCATTATTTTTACGACTAGCTTTAGTTTATGGAAGAATGGTACGCTTATCCTTTATTGATTCTCGTTGGTTTTATAGTGGGATTTATTAATACGGTTGCCGGTGGAGGCTCCTTACTTTCGCTTCCCATTCTTATCTTTTTGGGGTTGCCATCAACGCTAGCCAACGGTACGAATAGAGTGGCCATCGTATTTCAGACTGCAATCGCTACTGCCGGTTTTAAAAGTAAAGGCGTGAGCACCTTTCCCTTTAATGCGTATTTGGGTATATCCGCATTTTTTGGTTCTATAATAGGTGCGTATTTGGCGGTTGATATTAGCGGTGCCTTATTCAATAGGATACTGGCCATTGTCATGATATTTGTTGTCCTGATTATCATTTTTGGACCCAAAATTGGAGTGCGGGAGCTACAAGAACGCTTAACGGGAAAATACCTAGGGCTTGGAATTATAGCATTTTTCTTTTTTGGAATTTATGGAGGTTTTATTAATGCGGGATTAGGATTTATCATGATTTTATTTCTTCATTTTGTAAATAGGATGAGTTTGGTCCGCGCCAATGCGACAAAGGTAGCTGTCGTTTTTCTGTATATGGTATCCGCACTTATCGTTTTTGTCCTAAATGATCAGGTAAATTGGAAAATAGGTCTTATTCTGGCCATAGGGAACGGTAGCGGCGCGTGGTTAGCGAGTAGGGTATCCGTAGCCAAAGGTGACCGATTTATTAAAACATTTTTAATCATAATGGTGGTTATACTTGCTATAAAACTTTGGTTTTACCAATAATTTAACCAAGCTTTGTGTAATTGATAAAGTAAGGGGAAATGCCAGGTTTTGAGTTGTTCGGGGAGGAAGAAAGAAATCAAGTGCAGGAAGTACTGGATACTGGAGTGTTGATGCGTTACGGTTTTGACGCAATGCGGAACAAGCAATGGAAAGCGCTGGAATTAGAAAAAGCGCTGGCTCACCGGATGGGCACTAAACATGCTCAGCTGGTAAGCAGTGGTACGGCCGCGCTAACAGTTGCCTTGGTAAGTGCCGGAATAGGTGCCGGTGATGAAGTTATTATGCCCACCTTCACCTTTGTCGCCAGTTTTGAGTCCATTTTGGCCATTGGAGCCGTCCCTATCTTAGTAGATGTTGATGATACATTGACATTGGATCCAGTTGCAGTGGAAGCAGGCAATTACAAAGCGTACCAAAGTGATAATGCCTGTTCATATGTGTGGGTCTATGGCCGATCTAAAGGCGCTCAAGGATATCTGTACAAAACATGATTTATTGTTACTGGAAGATGCGTGCCAAGCTATTGGGGGCTCTTACGAAGGTAAGCCATTAGGGAGCTATGGGGATTTAGGTTGCTTTTCTTTTGATTATGTAAAAACCATAACCTGTGGTGAGGGCGGGGCGCTTATTAGTAATAACGATGCGTTCAAAAAAAATGCTGACCACTACTCCGATCATGGGCATGACCACTTTGGGTCTGATAGGGGAGCGGAATCCCATCCCTTCCTTGGCTATAATTTTAGGATTTCAGAGTTAAATGCGGCCGTTGGTTGTGCCCAAATTAAACGCTTGGATGATTTTTTAAACATTCAAGAAAAATCATATACTATCTTAAGAAATGCTATTGCGCCCATTACAGGTGTAACGTTTAGAAGGGTTCCCGAAGGAGGAGTAGAGAATTATTCCTTTTTAAATTTCTTTTTACCATCGCAGGCAATAGCCAAAAAGGCACACGCCAATTTGGTTGAAGCCGGTATTGATGCCTGTTTTTATTGGTTTGATAATAATTGGCACTACTACAAAAAGTGGGACCATCTAAAGGAACTCAAATCGCTAGGGAAACTTCCCCAAGAAATCCATGACCAACTTCCTGACTATTCAAAAGCCGATTTCTCTAAATCCGATGCTTGGATGGGGAGGACAATCTCTTGTCTAATAAAATTAAGTTGGACAGAAGACCAAGTAAGCGATCGTGCTGAAATCATGAAAACGGTGTTGACTTCGTGTTTAAAATAGGGGCGTTTTAGTAGGTAACGTATTCTATGATTTCTAGCCCATAACCAACTATCCCTACACGCTTCGCCTGTATATTATTGGTCATCAACCTCATTTTGTGAATACCCAAGTCGTGTAAAATTTGGGCGCCTATACCAAAATCCTTATTATCCATTTCAATTTTGGGAGCTTTAAGGATACCTTCCTTTTGCAATTCCCTGAGCTCGTTTAATCGAGAAAGAAGATTGAGCGATTCTGTGTCTTGGTTGATAAATACAATGGCCCCCTTTCCTTCTTTATTTACCATGCTAAACATATCCTCTAATTTTTCATTAGGGTTATGGGTGAGGGTGCCTAAAATGTCATTATTAATATGGGTCGAGTTGATGCGGGTAAGAATTTTTTCGTCAGATTTCCAGCTTCCTTTCGTTAAGGCAAGGTGGACATGGTTGTTTGTCGTCTGTTTATAGGCACGTAGCCTAAAGTCTCCAAACCTAGTGGTAATATTAAAATCGGTTACTTTTTCGATTAAACTATCATGTTCCATTCTATAAGCCACAAGATCTTCGATGGACACTATTTTGAGGTCAAATTTCTTGGCAACCTTCATGAGTTCCGGAAGGCGGGCCATACTACCGTCCTCATTCATAATCTCTACAATAATTCCGGCGGGCTTTAGGCCTGCCAGTCGTGCAAAATCGATAGCGGCTTCCGTATGTCCTGTTCGCCTTAGAACACCACCCTCCTTGGCTACCAAAGGAAATATATGCCCCGGCCTAGCCAAGTCGTGGGCCCTCGTATTTTCATCCGTTAGGGCAAAGACCGTTTTACAACGGTCTGAAGCAGAAATACCAGTGGTTACCCCGTTTCCCCTTAAATCTACTGAAACGGTAAACGCCGTTTCCAGGGGGTCTGTGTTTGTATGCACCATCATCTGCAATCCCAATTCCTTACATCTCCCCTCGGTCAAAGGGGCACAAATAAGGCCCCTGCCATGGGTAGCCATAAAGTTTACGGTAGCTGGTGTTGCAAGTTCTGCTGCGGCCAAAAAATCACCTTCGTTCTCACGATTTTCATCATCTACAACAATAATCACCTTTCCTGCACGTATATCGGCAATGGCTTCTTCAATAGTGTTTAGTTGTATCTTTTTAAGTGCGGTCATGTTCATACAATCAACTTTTGTCTTTTTCTTTTTTCTTGAACAGGTTTTTAAAGAAATCGGTAACAGCCCCAAAATTCATCATCCCTTTATCTTCGGTCGCTCTTTTGGTCAAGAATATTCCCAAAGGTAACATGATTAAAGTCGATAGCCATGCACCCAACATCGGATGAATGTTGCCTTCCTTGGCGTAATTCCCAGCAAATACCCCTATGAAATAGTAAATCAAAAACAATACAATGGCAATAACCATAGGCAGGCCCAACCCACCTTTTCTAATTATAGCCCCTAAGGGTGCCCCTACAAAAAATAGGATAATGCATGAAAATGCCAATGCATATTTATTGTGAAGGGACAAAATATGCATATTGTAGATTTTATAGCGCTTCTGCATTTCTTCCTTTTTTCCGCTTACGGAGCCTAAAATACTAGCGGTAGCGTTCTTGGCAGTACTCAATATTTGTAGTTGCTGCCAATCTGGAAAAAGTACCAAGGGGATTTTCTTTTATTGAATCCTGTAAAGCTTTATTCGCCTTTGCCTTCGCTGCCTTAATAGCTATAATAGAATCCATTTTCTTGGAACTATTCGCTTTATCAGAGTTTGTGTCATGGATATTTAAGGACACGAACATACCAACCCTACTTTCAATATTTTTAGAAAAAGCGCGTACAATTCTATAATTATCTTCACGTAGCGAATCAATGTCTTTGGTGAGGCGAGAGATGTTCTTCATTTTATCCGTACTAATATCCCGTTCTTCTTCCAGCTCGTCATTATTTATTTCGGGTATTTCAATGTTCATGGTGTAGGTATCGAAATCAGCCTGGGCAAAAGGAAATTGCATTTTACTATCATTACTTTTAGAAATTATATCCTCATAGTAATGTCCATCTTTAAGTACCAATTGTATGAGGTCAGATTCTTCACTACTTATTAATTCGCCTGTCTTGGATTTTATTACCGTCGTATTTAGATTTGTTTTTGATTTAATATGGATAATTACATTTTTTAAGAACCGGTCGTTGTCGCCGTACTTTTCATCCACTTTAATATTCATCCCCTCAAAATCACTAAATACCCCTTCCGAGACTACAGCGGCAGGTTTGACCTTAGCTATGTTTCTTCTTAAATTATATATTTTGCGTTGTGAAAGAGGAATGACATTGTTTGCGAAGAAGAAGGTTACCCCACCCAAAATCGTTACAAAAATAATCAGGCTCAGCATGGAGCGCTGTAGGGAAATCCCAGATGCTTTCATGGCGGCAAACTCATAATTCTCCGCAATGGAACCAAAAGTTAAAATAGAGGATAGAAGCACCGTTAAGGGCAAGACCTTTTCCGTAAGATCCGGCATCAAGTAGAACAGAAATTTACCTATGATAACAATATCCAGGCCCTTACCGGCTAAATCGTCTATAAAAAGCCAAATCGTTTGAAATATGAAGATGAACATCAATATTACAAACGAGCTGGCAAAATTAAAGACGAACCTTTTTAGGATATATCTGTCTAGGATTCTCAACGGGTCTAATTTCTTAGAATGAAATAGCCTTCATCCTTATATTTAGCTTCGTCAAAAGTAAATAAGGTTTTGGACAAATCTTGATCCGTTTTAAAAGAATTAACAGTGATTGTGGTCTTGGTGCCGTTTTTACCGGTCTCAATGAGTTTGTAAATATGTTTGGTGCCCATATCTATTCCCAACAACCTTGATTTTATTTCAGTATTGGAGTCGATAGGTGTCAATTTTACATATTGTATTTTTCTGCCCTGTACGTCCTGTAAAATATCCCACGCATAGTTATGTCCTTCTTTGTAAAAAGTCAACATTTTTGAAGGTGTCATTGCATTCTCATCCTCAGATTTATCCTCGATAGTGACCTCTTCGTTTTCAGGAACAATGGTGTATACTTTTCTGCCATCGAACAACTGCTTGGCGCCCAAATAATTGAACACGTATTTTTCTCCAGCAAGGGTTACATCACCTCGAGTTTCTTGATTTATACCGGCTTCCGCATTTTTAAGGTCGAATTTGAAGTCCACGTAAATATTATCATAACTTTTTACTTTAGTGTAGACATCATCTAACAATGCTTTGGCCTTCGCTGCATCCTGCGCATGTGCAAAAGTTGCGGTAAATAGAATTGATAGAGCAATAATAAATTTTTTCATTTCCTTTTTAATTTGTTTCATTATCCAATAATTGCTGCAGGGCTACCATGTCAGATACCAAAACCTGTCTTGCCTTACTTCCTTCAAAAGGACCTACGATTCCTGCAGCTTCCAATTGATCAATAATACGGCCGGCACGGTTATAGCCTAATTTCAACTTTCGTTGTATTAAAGACGCGGAACCTTGTTGTGCAATAACGATTACCTCGGCCGCCTCCTTAAACATTTTATCCCTGTCGGCAATATCATAATCAACACTCGTGCCAGAATCTTCGCCCACATATTCCGGTAGTTCATAGGCCTGCGGATAGGCACGTTGACTTCCTATAAATTCCGTTATTTTTGCTACTTCGGGAGTATCTACAAAGGCACATTGCAAACGGGTAACATCGTTGCCTTGCGTAAAAAGCATATCGCCCCTACCGATCAACTGGTCCGCTCCTTGCGTATCCAAAATGGTCCTTGAATCTATTTTAGAAGTAACCCTAAAAGCTAATCTGGCCGGAAAGTTCGCCTTGATAATACCGGTAATAACGTTTACCGATGGTCTTTGGGTAGCGATTATCAAGTGAATGCCAATGGCCCGTGCCAATTGTGCTAATCTGGCAACAGGGGTCTCTACTTCTTTTCCTGCGGTCATAATCAAGTCCGCAAATTCATCAATCACTAAAACAATATAGGGCAAGAATTTGTGACCGTCATTAGGATTCAATTTTCGGGCCTTAAACTTCGTGTTGTACTCCTTTAAGTTGCGGACCATCGCCAGTTTCAATAATTCATAGCGGTTATCCATCTCTATACAGAGGGAATTTAAGGTGTGGATTACCTTTGTGTTATCCGTGATAATGGCCTCCTCCGTATCCGGTAACTTGGCCAAGAAGTGACGCTCAATTTTATTATAAAGTGTTAGCTCCACTTTTTTGGGATCTACCAAGATAAATTTTACCTCCGCAGGATGCTTTTTATAAAGTAAGGAGGTCAATACGGCATTTAGACCTACAGATTTACCTTGGCCCGTAGCACCGGCCATAAGCAGGTGGGGCATTTTAGCCAAATCGACCACAAAGGTCTCATTGCTGATTGTTTTTCCAAAGGCAATAGGCAATTCCATCTCCGCCTTTTGAAATTTACTTGAAGCGATGACAGAACGCATAGAAACGATGGTCGCATTTTTATTGGGAACCTCAATACCAATGGTTCCTTTCCCCGGTATAGGTGCAATAATTCGTATTCCCAAAGCTGCAAGGGAAAGCGCTATATCATCCTCTAAATTTTTTATCTTGGAAATGCGAATTCCGGCATCAGGAACAATCTCATATAAAGTAACGGTCGGACCTATGGTCGCTTTTATCTGGGCTATACCAATTTTATAGTTTTTTAGGGTATCTACGATTCTGTTCTTATTTTCTTCTAATTCTTCTTGGTTGATGGTAATACCACCGGTAACCCCATGTTGGTCTAAAAGTTCAATAGTAGGGAATTTGTAATTGCCCAATTCCAATGTTGGATCGAATTCCCCAAAATCATCCACTAACTTACTTGCCAAAATATCAACTTCCTCAGGTTCTTCTATAACCTGTTCCACTTCCATTGCAAGGGTATCCTCCGGTTCTTGAACTAGTTTTAAATCATTTTTGTCCGCTTCTTTTTCTAAATGGGGTATTTCTGTTTTGTGGGTGTATGTATCTATGTTAACAGCAGTTTCCTCTTCAGTGGCAGTCATGGAAAGCTCTTCATCCGAGCCAGCCTTCTGTTCCTTGTTGGTTTTGAATTCTGATGAAATGGCTTCTTTTTTAGACTTGAAAAAGGTAGAAATATCTTCTGGTGTAATTTTGAACAATCGCACCACAATAAATACAAGTCCAAATATCAATAATAATAGAACGCCTATTTTACCTGCGTAATCCTGTAAAAAATCGTTCATTTCATAGCCTACCAAACCACCCAATAAAGGGCTTTCGGTAGCAAAAAAGCCAAGGGCTATGGAAATCCATACGAGGAAAAGAAGCCCCCAAATCCATTTTTTAAACAGGGACTTCAAAGGAAGGCCTAAAAAAAGATAAATACCCGTTATGCATATAAGAAATGGCAGAATAAACGTAGCGATTCCAAAACCACGGAACATGAAAAAATGACTGATACTCGCACCGAACTTATTTAAAAGATTTTTCGCCTGTTCATTTCTATCCTTGAATTCGCTCAAAAGACTTTGGTCATCCTGCCAATTGAAATAAAAGGAGATAAACGAAAAGAAAAGTGCAATACTAAAGAGTACCAACAAACTACCCAAAATGATTTTATTCTGTTTGGATAATTTGAACGGTGATCCTTTTTTAGTAGGTTTTGGCTTTGATTTAGTTGCCTTTTTTGCCATTAAATCTCTTATTCTAATGCTAAATTACTAATTTACGATGAGCTATATGGGAAACTGACTACGGTCTAAAAAATCTTAGGCACGTAAATGATCAAACCTATGATAGAAGCTGCAATTGAAACTAACATAACCGCACCCGCTGAAATATCCTTGATAAATCCTATTTTAACATCAAATTCCGGTTGTATAAAGTCCGAAATTTTTTCAATTGCGGTGTTCATTCCTTCTATACCCAGTACCAAAGCAATGGCTAATATTTGAAGTATCCATTCCGTGTTTGAAATATTGAAATAGAAGCCTGCAGCGGTCATAATAATGGCTATAAAAACCTGAATTTTAATGCTCGCTTCTGTCCGGATGAGAAGCAATGCCCCTTTTAAGGCGAAACCAACGCTTTTAATACGGTTGACCAAGAAAGATTCTTTGGGCATGAGGATGTTTTTAATCCATTAGCGCCTCCAAAGCCGCCTTATAATTCGGTTCTTCCGTAATTTCGGAAACCTGCTCCGTGTACAACACTTTCCCATTTTCGTCAAGTACGATAACGGCTCTGGAATGTAACGGCGCCAAGGGACCATCTGAAAAGGAAACACGGTATGCTGTTCCGAAATTACCATCTCTAAAGTCCGATAGCATTTCCACGTTCTCAATGCCCTCTGCACCACAAAAACGAGCCTGTGCAAATGGAAGGTCCTTGGAAACGCAAAGCACCATGGTGTTGTCCAATTCCGCGGCCTCTTGGTTAAATTGGCGTACAGACTGTGCACATGTGCCCGTGTCTATGCTTGGAAAAATGTTCAAGACAAGTCTAGAACCTTCATAATCCGAAAGTTTAACGGTGGACAAGTCATTTTTGGTAAGTTCAAAACCTGGTGCTTTTTCACCCTTTGCGGGTAAAGAACCTATAGTATGCACGGGAGTACCCTTTAACGTTATCGAGGCCATGTTATATGTTTTTTAATTGAGTTTGTGAAATTAAAGAATCTACCAACGATTATAAATGAATACTTTAAAATTTAATCATAAAATTACCGTGTGGTGTCAAAGGCAAACAGTTCACTATGCTTTTTGTGGGGCAGCTAATTGTTTAATTTTTATACTGAATGCTGCAAAAATGAGCGTCATTATAGGACTTAACCAATTAAAAATCGCGTATATAAAATACTCACTTACACTAACGCCGAGAACGCCACTATGATATGCTCCACACGTATTCCATGGCACCAAAACTGAGGTGACGGTACCAGAATCCTCCAAGGTTCTACTTAAATTTTCAGGTGCTAGGCCCCTATCAGCGTAGGCCCTACTAAACATCTTACCTGGCACAACTATGGCCAAATATTGGTCTGATGCCGTTACGTTCAATGCTAAACAACTACCAACCGTGCTAGCAAATAAACCAAATGTTGTTTTTGCCATGGATAAAAGTCCCTTGGTTATCCTTGATAGAGCCCCAATACCATCCATGACACCACCAAAAACCATAGCGCAAACAATTAGCCAAATGGTACCCAGCATACCAGCCATTCCTTTAGCAGCAAATAAATCGCTTAACGTTTCATTATCCGTAGGTATGGTAGTGTTCACAGTGATGGCTTTAAGAATTCCTTTATATCCAGATTGAAAATTCAACTCTTTTGCACCCGTTATTCCAGCAATAATTTCGGGCTGAAATATCAAAGCAAATAGTGCCCCCAATAAAGTTCCTATTAATAATGCAGCCAAGGGAGGTGTTTTTTTAACAATGAGTACAATAACTACCAAGGGTACAATAAATAACCAACCACTAATATTGAATGACCTGTCAATTGAAGCCAAAATAGAATCAACATCTGCTTCCCCACTGGTATCAAGGTTTAAACCAATAACCGTAAAAACTATGAGGGTGACCACAATGGTGGGAACGGTGGTGTAAAGCATATAATTAATATGTGTAAAAAGATCACCACCTGCCATTGCTGGCGCTAGATTGGTAGTGTCGCTCAAGGGCGAAAGTTTATCGCCAAAATAAGCTCCGGAGAGTACGGCACCTGCAGTCATACCTAGTGAAATCCCTAAAGCGCTACCAATACCTATTAAAGCAATACCTACCGTTGCCGCAGTGGTCCAGCTACTACCGGTTGCAATAGAGATGATAGCACAAATAATAATCGAGGCGCCTAAAAATATAGTTGGATTCAATATTTGTAAGCCATAGTAAATCATTGCAGGGATAATGCCGCTAACAAGCCATGTGCCAGCCAAAGCGCCAACCATGAGTAAAATAAGCAAAGCGCCTGTGGTGGACTTCACATTTTCGGCTACTTCGAGCATCATTTGCTTATAAGATACTTTATTTTTGAATCCTACTATGGCGGCCACCGCAGCTCCTAACAATAAAATAAATTGATTGGATCCACTTAAGGCATCATCTCCAAAAACATACACATTGTATGCAAGCATTGCCACCAAGGCAAATACCGGAATAAGCGCCTCCCAAATATTCAGTTCATTATTTTCAACAATATTCTCATCCTCTCTGTACTTAGGTTTTTGCTTTGCCATAAATCTAGGTTTGATTAGCAGGTAATATTACGATTTATGCTATTGATGTGCAAACCCTAATGTAAATGGTATTTTAAGTGTTTATGGGCGTGGAATCCAATATTTTAAGGTCGACCAAGCATTTTCTCATTAGGATATAGGTACGCTCAATATCATCGTCGAGACCAATGGAAAACCGTATAAGTCCATCACCAAGTCCCATTTCTTTTTGTTCCTCTATGGGGATTTCAGACGAAGTAGAACTGCCCGGTGCACTGAATAAGGTTTTATAAAAACCTAGGCTTACGGCGAGGTAGCCTAAATTACGTTCCTGCATCAACTCCATTAGGGCGTTGGCCTTTTCCAAGGAACCTACATCCATGGTCACCAATCCACCGTAACCGTACTCCGGATTCATTTGATCTTCCATAATCATATGTCCCGGGTGGGAGGGAAGACCTGGGTAGACCACCCGTAAACCGTCTTTTTCAAAGTTTTTAGCCAAATACATTGCGTTTTCGCTATGCTTCTTAATCCGTATATGTAAAGTGCGCATGTTCTTTAAGATCGATGCACCCCGTAAACTATCAAGGGTACTGCCCAGTAGCATACCGGCTCCGCTGTTGACATCTTTTAAGCCGAGGCAAAATTCCGTAGTTCCACAAACCACGCCCGCCACACAATCACTAGTTCCGTTTATAAATTTGGTAAGGCTATGGATGACGATATCTGCACCTAACTTGGCGGGCGTTACGGATAAAGGAGAAAAGGTATTATCCACAACTAGGGGAATATCATTTTTCTTGGAAATACGGGAAAGTGCGGAGATGTCGGCTACTTCCAATAGCGGATTGCTCACACTTTCACAATATATCATTTTCGTTTTTGGGGTAACGGCCTTTTTTACCGCTTCGAGGTCCGTGATATCCAAAAAGGTAGTTTTAATGCCGAACTTTATTAAAAAATTCTTCATAAACGCATAGGTACCTCCATAAATAGTTCTACTGCTAATGATATGGTCACCTGCACTGCAAAGCTGCAATATAACCGCTGTTATCGCTCCCATTCCACTAGCCGTAACATTTGCTGTTTCGGTTCCTTCCAAAGCCGCTAAGGCCTCTCCCAAATAAAGATTGGAGGGTGAGGAGTGACGGCTATAGAGGTAGCAGCCTTCCGTATTTCCTTCAAATGTATCGAACATTGTTTTTGCCGAAAGAAAAGTATAGGTCGATGAATCCGATATGGACGGGTTTACCCCGCCATATTCACCAAAATATTGTAAATCCTGTAAATCGTTGGTTGTTTTTTGACTCATGGTTCTAAATTTAGGCTAAACTAAGGTTTAGTAGTTAAAATGTCAATATATTGCAAATAATATAGTTTTAAAATCTATATTTATTAATTATAAAGATTTTAAAACTATATTTTTGAAAAATCAAAGAACTTCCTAGAATTAGAATCGGTATGAAACTAGACGCGATTGATTTGAGACTTTTATCGTATTTACAAGCAGATAGCAAGCGTACAACCAAAGAATATGCGCTAAAATTGGATTTGTCCACCACAGCGGTCTATGAACGTATTAAACGATTGGAGCGCATTGGTGCTATTAGTAAATACGTTGCGCTTGTCGACAAGACTGTGGTAGATAGAAATTTTACGGTATTTTGCCACGTAAAATTAATACAACATATTAAAGAGAATATTGCCCAATTTGAAGCGCAAGTAGATCGGTTGAACGAAGTAGTGGAATGCCATCATTTAAGCGGAGATTACGACTACCTCTTAAAAATTCATGTGCGGGACATGGACGCTTATCGAAATTTCATGGTGAATAAGCTTACTGCCATGAACCACATAGGTAGTACACAAAGTTCATTTACGATAAAAGAAGTCAAGCATTCCACGGCCATACCCCTTTAAAACTAAAAATAGTATTAATTTTGTACCACATTAGAAAACAACAATTTTATGGATCAATATGACGTAGCCATTATTGGCTCTGGACCGGGAGGATATGTTGCAGCTATTCGCTGTGCGCAGTTAGGAATGAAAACTGCGATAATTGAAAAATATTCCACCTTAGGCGGAACGTGCTTAAATGTAGGTTGTATTCCGTCCAAGGCCTTGTTGGATTCTTCGCATCATTATGAGGATGCCATTACCCATTTTAAGGAACATGGTATTGATATACCTGGTGAGGTCAAGGTCAATCTAGAACAGATGATTGCCCGTAAACAGGGAGTCGTGGACACCACTACCAAAGGCATCCAGTTTTTAATGGATAAGAATGATATTACCGTCTACGAAGGGGTTGGAAGTTTCAAGGATGCAACCCATATCAACATAAAAAAGAACGATGGTAAAACTGTGGAAATAGAAGCAAAAAATTGCATCATCGCAACAGGGTCAAAGCCATCAACCCTACCGTTCATAACGATTGATAAGGAGCGTATAATTACCTCCACCGAAGCGCTGAAGCTTAAGGAAATACCAAAGCACATGATTGTGATCGGTGGTGGTGTTATTGGGCTGGAGCTGGGCCAAGTATACAAGCGTCTTGGTGCCGAAGTTACAGTCGTAGAATATATGGACCGCATAATTCCGGGTATGGACGCTGCACTTTCCAAAGAGCTTATGAAGGTGATGAAAAAGCAAAAGGTAAAATTTGCACTATCGCACAAAGTGAAGTCCGTAGAGCGAAAAGGGGATACCATAATCGTAAAAGCGGATGATAAAAAAGGAGAAGAAGTTGTCTTTGAAGGCGATTATTGTTTGGTATCTGTCGGTAGAAGACCGTATACAGATGGTTTAAATGCCGAAGCCGCCGGGGTAAAACTTGATGATAAAGGAAGGGTGATTGTAGACGGGCATTTGAAAACCAATGTGGATTCTATCTATGCTATTGGTGACGTGGTACGAGGAGCCATGTTGGCGCATAAAGCAGAGGAGGAAGGTACCCTAGTGGCCGAACAATTGGCCGGGCAAAAACCCCATATCGATTACAACTTGATTCCTGGTGTTGTTTACACGTGGCCAGAGGTAGCCGCTGTTGGTAAAACCGAGGAGGAGCTTAAGGAAGCCGGGGTGGAGTATAAATCAGGACAGTTTCCTATGCGGGCGTTGGGGCGTTCTAGGGCAAGTATGGATACGGATGGTTTCGTTAAAATACTGGCCGATAAAAAGACCGATGAAATTTTAGGCGTACATATGATTGGGGCACGTTGTGCCGATTTAATTACCGAGGCGGTTACAGCAATGGAATTTAGGGCATCTGCAGAGGATATAGCCCGTATGAGCCATGCACACCCTACTTATGCCGAGGCCGTTAAGGAAGCGGCTATGGCGGCTACAGAGGACCGTGCCATGCATATTTAAAACAATATAGATGAAGTAAAAAGCAGCCTAAATGGCTGCTTTTTTTATGTTCAATTTCGTTCCTGGAACCACTATTCAGGTAGTCTGATGATGACTAAAAATTAGTTTTTTATTAGACCCAATAAGCGTAATAGTTTTTCTGAAACGGTTCTTACAACCTCAAAAATGATTAGTGCTATTTGCTCCAGATAAATTCGGGTTGTGGATAAAAAGGATCGGATACCGGCCTTAATTTCAGCTTTATTCCGTTCGTATTTAAGTGCTAAAGCGGAGCTTACGATCATAAACAATAGCGCCCCTACAAGTACAACCCACGGATGTAAGGAGTGATGAAAAAAGCGATATAGCCCAACACCTGTAAAACTACCGTATAGGATAATAAAATGGATAACGTAGATTGATAAGGTACTTTGTCCAATTTTAAGGAACGTAGTCTGCATCAAAAATTTCCTAAGCAAAAGGAAGACGGAGAAGACTAAAAGCACATCCCCTAAACGGATAAAAAGGTAATTGTTATTGAATATGGATTGGAACAAACGGATTCCGGTAGTTTCGAATGCGAATTCAAAAAAATCCGAAGAAAATAGGATTAAGGTCGCGCCCATTACAATGCACAACGGAATGGTGTACAGATAAAGATTCTTGCGTTCTTGATATTTGGAAAATAAAACGGACATAAAACTACCAATGGTCGCATAGCCCAACCATGGTATTATGGTAAAAACGGACCCATTTGCTTTCGTGAGGTAGTTTTGGGCGAATTGGGGCAAAATTTCAAAATTTGCTACTTTAAATAGGGGTTCAAAGAGAAACAATGCCATGGTAGTAGCAAAAAGTAGCGTTGGAAAAATCCATTTCCTCTTTGCGAAAGTCAATAAGTAAAATGCTATTATAAAAAGCAAGGAAAGCCCTATGCAATGTAACACATCCACCAAAAAGAAAGAATCATAGACCTCACCCTTAAACAGTCCAAAGAGGTTCATGCGCAAGAGATAGCCGATGGCCAATAACTCCAAACCGCGTTTTATTCCCTTTTTTACCCTAGGGTTATCCCAGCCCGTCTGAGGGGATTTAATCAATAGAAATGTAAAGATGAAGCCGGATATAGTGAAAAAAACCGGTGCCGTAATCCCTCTAAAATATTTCCAAATGCTAAAAACCAAATTGGAATCGTTCCTAAATGCGTTATCCAACAAGCCATCGATAAAATGGCCCTGCAACATCATAAGAATTGCCCAAGCACGTATAGCATCTAAAAAATATAACCTGGCTTTAGGTTGGTTCATGTTACTCATTCTACCCTATATACTTATATAACAGTACGTTTGGATGTTTTACATGGCAAAATTAGATAAAATAAGTTCATGTTTATCGCTTTTGGGTTAAATTCGTATTCTTATAAAAATCAGTGTCCATGAATACAATATTGGCATTTGCCGGTAGCAATTCTTCCACTTCTATCAACTATAGCTTAGTGAAGTATACTGTCTCTTTATTGAAAGAACAGGAAGTGCAGTTACTGGATATGGTTGACTACCCCTTTCCGATATATAGCGAAGACCACGAAAGGGAGAATGGTTTTTCAGATTTGTTGAAAACTCTCTTGAACACCATTCGCAACTCCAAGGGCTTGATAATTGCCGTAAATGAACACAATAGCTATCCATCTGCCTATTTCAAGAATTTGATGGATTGGCTCTCTAGGGTAGATTCAAAATTTTTGGCGGATAAGCCTATTTTCCTTATGGCTACCTCAAAAGGTGGGCGTGGTGCCGTAGGAGCCCTGGAAGTGGCGGATAAAATGCTTACCCGATTTAAGGGCGAGGTAGTTGAAAAATTTTCACTTCCAAATTATGGTCAAAATTTTAAAGGCCAAGAGGGAATTTTAAATACTGAATTGGCATCAGATCACAAGGAGAAACTAAATTCATTTGTAAACTTCCTTTCGAGCCGTCCGGTATAACTTTTACTAAAAATATACGTGTAAGCCCTGTTACCCTCTGGGACTTATTTACCTTTATGATGTGTTAGAAACGTTTAAAAATCATATCGAAACCAATTTTCCGGAATTTGAGGGCAGTCACCTTTTAATTGCTTGCAGTGGAGGTTTGGACAGTATGGTTTTAAGCGACCTTTGCCGGCAAGCAGGACTACAGTTTTCTCTTGCCCATTGTAATTTTAGATTACGGGGAAGGGAAAGTGATGCGGACGAGGATTTTGTACGAAACCATGCAAATAGGTTTGATATACCCTTTTATGTAACCCATTTTGATACTATAGGTTATGTAAATCAGCATAAGATTTCCGTACAGATGGCAGCAAGGGACTTAAGATATAATTGGTTTAAAAACCTCTTAAAGCAGGAGAAAATTAATTTTCTTTTGACTGCGCATCATGCCGATGATAATCTTGAAACATTTCTAATAAACTTATCGCGAGGCACAGGAATCGACGGATTAACAGGAATACCAGCTAGAACAGCACAGGTTCGTCGCCCACTACTTCCATTTTCCAGGGAGGAAATTGAGGCTTTTGCTAGAAGCCGGGAACTTATTTGGAGGGAGGACGAAAGTAATACGGAGGTTAAATACCAAAGAAATAAAATCCGCATAGAGCTCATACCAACCTTAAAGGAGCTTCATCCCACTTTTCTGGGTAATTTTCAAAATACCCTGAAGCATTTGGGCCAAACCCGAGCCCTAAGCGATGACTATTTAAAGAACCTGAGAAAAGAGCTTTTTGTGCCGCAAAAAGGCAGGTATAAGATTTCTATAGCATCATTGGAGAACTTGCCTCACTTGGATGCGGTTTTATATGGCCTGTTCAACAATTACGGTTTTACCGAATGGCAAAATGTAAAAGACTTGTTGCAGGGCCTGAGCGGGAAGCATTTAACGTCAAATACCTACATGCTCTTAAAAGATCGGGATTTTCTATGGCTTTCCACGCTTGACGATAAAATAGATAGCAACGAAATTTTTTTAATAATAAGTCATGAGGAAAGTTTGGATACACCAATCGTTTTTAACAGCACGCAAGTAAAGGAACGCGGTGAAAATAGTGTTGACGAAATATTTGTTCAAAAAGATACGTTAAAGTATCCCTTGGTGTTAAGAAAATGGCAGAAAGGCGACTATTTTTACCCATTGGGGTTGAACCGTAAAAAAAAGCTCTCCAAATTTTTTAAGGATGAGAAAATGAACCTTTTGGAAAAAGAAGAGCAATGGTTGCTTTGCAGTGACAATGAAATTGTCTGGGTTGTTGGTAAAAGAGCCGATCACCGCTTTAGGGTAAGTGATCCAACCAAAGGGATTTTAAAATTTAAAATTACATGATTAGAATATTTGCAGCTTTCATTTTGTTATTTGTATTGTCTAATGGTGTTTATGGTCAAGATGATAAGAATCCCGTAGCATGGGAGCACTACATAACTAAAATTTCTGATTCAGAATATGAGTTGGTCATGGAGGCCGATATCCATCAGGGCTGGCATATGTATTCCCAATTTACTTCGGAGTTTGGTGGCCTTCCCATAGAGTTTATTTATAAGGGTGCAGGGGAAGCATATGAAAAGCTTGGAGGCACGACCGAAAGTGAAACGGTGACGGAGTACAGCGATATTTTTGAGGTGGATGAAACTTTTTTTAGGGACAATGCCACGTTTACGCAGCGTATTAAAGTCGTTGACCCGTCCGTTAATCAAATAGAGGTGGATTTATTCTATCAGGTGTGCAAAGAGGTCTGCATACCTATGGATAAAAAAATAATTTTCACGCTTGATGGGAGTGAAGCCAAGGAAGTCGCTGCCAATGTTGATGAGCGTAGCCTTCAATTAGGACAACAACTACGGCTAGACTTAAAAAATAAGGAATTGCTGACGCAAGGCCAGGACAACATAAGTAGCGGCACCAATATTTGGATCATATTCGGGCTAGGTTTTTTAGGAGGCCTTATTGCACTATTAACGCCCTGTGTCTTTCCAATGATTCCTTTAACGGTATCCTTTTTTACCAAACATTCCCAGAAGAAATCCAAAGGTATTGTCAATGCTTTGCTCTACGGATTTTTTATAGTGCTTATTTATTTTTTGCTTAGTCTACCCTTCCATTTATTTGATTCCGTCGACTCACAAATTTTAAACACAATCGCTACCAACGTGTGGTTGAATCTATTTTTCTTCCTCATCTTTATGTTCTTTGCCTTTTCATTTTTTGGATACTATGAGCTAACCTTGCCAAGTTCATGGGCCAACAGAATGGATGCAGCATCCTCTAAGGTAGGAGGTGCGCTCGGCATATTCTTTATGGCCGTAACCTTGGCTATTGTATCATTTTCGTGTACAGGCCCTATTTTAGGGGGACTGTTGGGCGGCACAACATTAGCCGAGGGTGAGGTGGCCACGAACCTTACGGCAGGTATGACCGGTTTTGGTGTAGCTTTGGCCTTACCCTTTGCTTTATTTGCGCTTTTCCCCGCTTGGTTGAATTCGCTCCCAAAATCTGGCGGCTGGATGACCACCGTTAAAGTGGTTTTGGGATTCTTGGAAATAGGATTGGCACTTAAATTCTTGTCCAACGCAGATATGGTAGGCCATTGGGGTATTTTAAAGCGAGAAGTATTTTTGGCAATTTGGATTTTCTTGGGCATTGCCCTAACCCTATACCTTTTAGGAATCTATAAGTTCCCCCATGATGGTCCTTTAAAAAAAATATCTATTGGTAGGAAGGTAACCGCTCTTTTTAGTTTTGCGTTTACGCTATACCTTATTCTAGGGCTAACCAATATCATCAACTTGAAATTGCTAAGCGGATTTCCCCCTCCAGGATTTTACAGCATTTTTGAACAGCAAAGCGATTGTCCTTTAGGAATAGACTGTTTCAAGGATTTTGACACCGGTCTGGCATATGCGAAGAAGGTAGACAAACCTATCCTATTGGACTTTACCGGTTGGGCCTGTGTCAATTGCAGGAAGATGGAGGAAAATGTCTGGAGTGATGCAGAAGTTTATCCTATCATTAATGAGAATTACGTACTCATTTCGTTGTATACCGATGATCGAAAAGAGCTGCCCGCAGCTGAACAATTCAATTTTCAGTTTGACAGTGGCAGGGTAAAGCCCATTACGAATATAGCCCAGAAATGGGGCACCTTTCAGGATGTAAACTTTAATTCTATTTCGCAACCCTTTTATGTGCTCCTATCACCCGATTTGGAGGTATTAAATACATCTATCCAAAATTCAGATGTGCCCACCTATAAAAAGTGGCTTTTGGAAGGTTTGGGAAATTCGCGATAAGGAACATTACCGCTACTTTTTCTGTTAACTACTTCTCAATAAAAAGCAGGGTTTCGAGGGTTTTAGTTTAAAATTAATTCTAACTTGGAGCGCAAATCCCTCAATAAAAATGAAAACAATTAAGCAAATCGGGTTCATGCTAGGTGCCATACTACTTCTGTTGGCGCTGATTGCAGGTATATTTATATATAGCCTAAAACCAATCTATTCTGGTGAAAAAGAACTCTCAAAATTAGAAAAGGAAGTAAAGGTCTATTATGATGCATACGGAATTCCACATATTTATGGGGAAACCGAGGAAGATGCATTCCGGACTTTAGGTTATGTGCATGCTCAAGATCGTTTATGGCAAATGGAGTTGCTACGAAGAATTGCCAGTGGACAATTATCTGAGGTGTTTGGAAAAGATCTTTTAGGAACGGACAAATTTTTCCTTTCCTTAGGAATTGCGGACGCTTCTAAAATGACGGTTGCTAAGGTAAACCCAAACGACAAGGGCGTAATCTTAGCCAATGCCTACTTGGACGGTATCAACCAATTTATACACGAAGGGCCAACCCCTATTGAATTTTACCTGACCGGTATCGATAAAAATGAGTTCAATTTAGAGGATGTATATAATACAATCGGCTATATGGCTTTCAGTTTTGCCATGGCCCATAAGACAGATCCGCTACTGACCAATATCAAAAATAAATTGGGTCCAGATTATTTGAAGGATTTAAGCATTGCATCAGACCGAAATTCAGAATGGCTATGGAACTATGATGCCACTGAAACGGATTCAATACAGAACAACCTTACGGCAGCAGTGAACGGAGCGTTGGGCGCATTAAATATTCCATTATTTGAAGGGAGCAATAGCTGGGTCATTGCCCCGGAGAAAACAAAAAACGGAAAAGTCATTTTTGCAAACGATCCACATATTGGTTTTGCTCAACCTTCCGTTTGGTATGAAGCCCATGTGGAAACCCCTTCCTACTCTAAATATGGGTATCATATTGCTGGTATTCCCTTCCCGTTACTGGGGCACAATCGCAAATTAGCCTACGGATTAACCATGTTTGAGAACGATGACGTCGATTTTTATTATGAACAACCGAATCCGGATAACGAAAATCAATATTTAGGCGAATCAGGTTATTTAGATTATGAAATGGTCAATAAAACCATTAAAGTAAAGGATTCATCAGACGTTGAATTCACGTATAAAAAATCGGTACATGGTCCCATATTAAATGGTATTGCCGATCAAATAAAGGAGGAGCGGCCCGTTGCCATGTCATGGATTTATACCCAAATGGAGAACCAAGTCATAGACGCACTTTTTGGTCTAAGCCACGCTTCGAATATAAATGAGTTTAAAGAAGCTTTGCCCAAAATTCACGCACCCGGTCTAAATGTGATGTACGGGGATGCCGAAGGTAATGTTGCCTGGTTCGCTTCTGCCCAACTTTATCAAATTCCCGACTCCATCAACACAAAATTAATTTATGAAGTAGGTAAAGGGTTACCATTGAAAAAGGATTTGTTGGATTTCAGTAAAAACCCACAAGCCATCAATCCACCTTGGCAATACGTTTATTCGGCAAATAACCAGCCCGATTCCATTTCCGGCATGCTTTATCCAGGGTATTACTTACCTGAGAATAGGGCAAAACGAATTGTGAATTTGCTTAGCCCAAAAGATGATTGGGATTTGAAAGCTACACGTGAAATGATTACTGATATAAGGTCCTCCGTTCATCCCACAATAATAACAGATTTAGCTAAATTAATTGACGTTTCACGCTTAAGTGACGATGGGTTAAAAATTGTAGATCGATTAAATCTATGGAAGGGAGACTATAATTTAAATTCGGTCGAGGCCACAGTTTACACAAGATGGATTTATTTTTATTTAAAAAACACCTTTAAAGACGAATTGGGCGAGGAGATGTTTGAACAAATGATGGCCACCCATTTTGTAAAACGGTTGATTGCTCCTTTGTCCAAAAATGAAAATGCTGTTTGGTGGGACGATGTATCTACACCAGATAATAAAGAAAGCATGAAAGACATCGTAAATAAATCCTTCGTGGAAACCATTGCCTCATTGGAAGAAGATTTTGGAAAGGATTATGATGGTTGGATATGGGAAAAGGTACACACATTGGAACACGAACACCCCATAGGCCAGATCGCCGCCTTGCGCTCTTTTTTCAATGTAGGCCCCTTTCCAGTGGTGGGGACCAGAGAGGTTATCAATAATATGGCCTTTCCTTACGATGATACCGGTTTTTATAAAACAAGTTCTGGGCCATCTACACGCAGGGTTATTGATTTTTCTGATGTTGAGAACAGTATCAGTATTCTACCAACAGGCCAATCTGGTAATCCCTTCAGTAAACATTATAAAGATCAAGCGGAAATGTTCGTAAACGGTGAATTTCGAAAAATGATGATGAATAAGGAGGAGATTATGAACCAAGAAGAAATCCTTACTTTTAGGCCAAAGGAATAATTCATGCTCACAAAAGTATATGGCAGTGCCGTGTTTGGAGTGGAGGCTACCACTATTACAGTGGAAGTAAATATCGACAAGGGCATCGGCTATCATTTGGTGGGCCTTCCGGATAATGCCATAAAAGAAAGTAACTACCGTATTGCGGCGGCCTTACAGAATAACGGGTATAAAATTCCCGGCAAAAAGATTACCATAAATATGGCGCCCGCAGACCTTCGCAAAGAGGGCTCCGCTTATGATTTAACGCTGGCTATCGGTATTTTGGCCGCTTCCGGTCAAATACAATCCGAAGCTATAGAAAAGTATGTCATTATGGGAGAACTATCCCTTGATGGTAGTCTACAACCCATAAAAGGGGCGCTACCTATTGCCATAAAAGCGCAAGAGGAGGGTTTTACAGGATTTATTTTGCCCACTGAAAATGCAAAAGAGGCTGCTATTGTTGGCGATTTGAAGGTTTACGGTATTGATAATATAAAACAGGTATTGGAATTTTTTGATCAGGGAATAGCCCTGGAACAAACAATTATTGATACCCGGGCGGAATTCTACAAAAATTTGGATTTTCCGGAATTCGATTTTTCTGATGTTAAGGGACAAGAAAGTATCAAACGTTGTATGGAAATCGCAGCTGCCGGTGGGCATAATATAATCTTAATTGGACCTCCGGGAGCAGGAAAAACCATGTTGGCGAAACGGCTTGCCCTCTATTTTACCTCCCATGACCTTGCACGAGGCTTTGGAAACCACAAAAATTCATAGCGTGGTAGGTAAAATAAAAAATATGGGCTTAATGAGTCAGCGACCGTTTAGAAGTCCACATCACACCATATCGGATGTTGCCCTAGTAGGCGGCGGTTCGTATCCACAACCGGGAGAGATTTCGTTATCCCATAATGGCGTCTTATTCTTAGATGAATTGCCTGAATTTAAACGCGGTGTTCTTGAGGTATTGAGGCAGCCCTTGGAAGATCGCGAAGTAACTATTTCTAGGGCTCGCTTTACCGTTACCTATCCGAGCAGTTTTATGCTGGTGGCTAGCATGAACCCCAGTCCGGGAGGGTATTTTAATGATCCGGATGCCCCGGTTACCTCTTCTCCAGCAGAAATGCAGCGGTATTTGAGCAAGATTTCAGGCCCCTTATTGGACCGTATCGATATTCATATCGAAGTGACTCCGGTTCCTTTTGAAAAATTATCTGAGGACAGAAAAGGTGAGGGGAGTGTAGAAATTAGAAAAAGGGTTACCATGGCGAGAGAAGTTCAGACAGAACGCTTTAAGGAACTTGAAAATGTGCACTACAATGCACAAATGAATACCAAACAAATCCGTGAATACTGCAAGCTGGACGATAAATCTAAATCACTTCTCAAAAATGCCATGGAACGATTAAACCTTTCGGCCAGGGCGTATGATCGAATCCTAAAAGTGGCCAGAACTATTGCAGATTTAGGTAATGATGATGCTTTAAACGGAAATCATATCGCAGAAGCCATCCAATATCGTAGTTTGGATAGGGAAGGCTGGTTGGGTTGATTAACTAAAATTAATCAACGGTATTCTCCATACTATTAATTCAGCTGATTTTCTAATTGAATCGTTTAATAAGCTGATAGGTAAATTGAATAATCTCTTTGTAGTTTTCCTTGCTAATTTTTTCATCTATCCCGTGAAATCGGGTCATGGACTCAGGTCCTAATCGAATTGGGTAAAAACGGTAAACATCATCGGATACTTTATAAAAATAACGGGCATCGGTGCCGCCGCCAACCAAGCCTGGAACAACTATGGCATCAGGAAAAACTGATCTAATTGTTGTTTCTAGTTTGCCGTAGGCATCGGAATCTATTCTTGAAACAGGAGAAGGGTTGGTAAGGAAGCCTACCGGCTCTACCTTCACCTTATCGCTCACTGTTTTTATAATGTGTTCTTTTACGGAATCAATTGTTTCTCCCGGAAGAATCCTAAAATTAATGGTAGCTTCGGCAACGGTGGGTATTACATTATTTTTAACACCACCATCTATTATGGTTGGGGCCGTGGTCGTATGGGCGTTTAGCCCCTCCAGAATGGGCCCTTCAAATAGCCATGGGTTTGCAAAAGCCACTTTTTTCATAAAAGGTAATTCTGCGCCCATATAATCTAATTGATAATTAATAGGTTCCACCATTTTATAGGGTAGCTGATTGTTTTCAAGGTCGACAATGGCTTGGGCCAATATGCCAATGGTATTTTCCTTTGGCGGTGCGGAGCTATGACCACCCTTAGTTTCCACAATGAGCCGAAAGGAGGCAAATCCTTTTTCTGCCAAATTCACTACGGCAACGGTATTTTCGATTCCGGGTACCAACCCGTCTGCCAAGAAACCACCTTCATCTATCGTCATTGCGGCATTAACGCCTCTTTCTTCCAATAAATCCGCAATTTTGGCCGATCCTTTTGCACCGCCCACTTCTTCATCATGGCCAAAGGCCAGATAAATGGTCTGGGAAGGCACAAAGGATTCTTCCAAAAGCAGTTCTATAGATTCCATTAGTGCCATTAGTGAACCTTTATCATCCAAAGTACCCCTGCCGATTATATCCGTTTCCGTTATTTTACCTTCAAACGGTCCTGCTTCCCAATCCTTTAGCGTGGGTTCGTCAACAGGCACCACATCTTGATGGGACATTAAAATTATAGGTTGCTTGCCCAAATCGGAACCTTTCCAGGTGTAGAGCAGGCTATAGGAATTAATTTTTTCAAGGGAAAGTTCCGCATGCACTCTTGGGAAGGTTTCTTCGAGAAATCTGTGAAAACCATTAAATGCCGTAGAATCCGGAATGGCGTCTTCGCTAAAAGAGATAGTAGGGTATTGGACGGCCCGAGACAGGTTTGTGAAAACAGATTCTGAAATTTTTACTTTTTCAAGGGCTTCAGGCTGTACTTGTTTTGAGCTTAACTGGAAGGTGTTAAAAAGTAGAACAGCTATAAGTAGTGCTACTACAATTAAAACCCCGAATATAATTTTTTTCATAATGCTTTGGTTGGTTTTTTTGGTTACGTCTCAAAAGGCACACAAAATATAGAAATTTTCAAAAATATTTTAATCTTACGCTACTATTTCAAGTTTAATGAATTCGCATAGTGTCGTGGCACTAGCACGAAACGAATTATTATTCTTGGATAAAATTTAAATAGTGCTCGTAACGGTCAAATATTTGATCTACATAATTATAGGGCTCAATTCCATTCACATAACCATAATCAATGGATGGGTGATTATAATTTTTAGGATAGCTCAAGGCCAGCAACATTTCGTTAACATGCCCGTCCCAAACGTTAGGGTCCAAGCCATTTAGCTTGGCCAACATACGGGCATCCTTTATATGGTAATAACCGCTGTTATAAGCGCCCATCGTAAATTTAATGCGTTGAACAGTATCGGTAATTTCCTCAAAATTCCCGTAAATACTTTTAAGATATTTTGAGCCTGCATTGATGTTGTCTATGGGTTCCAAGCTATTTTGTACCCCCAATTCCTCTGCAGTGTTTGGCATAAGTTGCATGAGGCCCTCGGCACCGGTCCACGAGTTTGCTGCTAAATCAAACCTCGATTCCTGATAGATTAAAGAAGCTAAAAGTCTCCAATCCCATCCCAATTTTTTTGCATTTGCTTTGATCAGGTCATCGTATTCACTTATCTGGTTGTTGGTTAAGCTATAAAATTCACTTTTTACACGTCGATTAAAATTACGTTTGTTGCGGAAGTATTTATTGTAAATGACATAGTAATCCGTTTTTTTCTTTTCCTCCTCTAGCCATTCGTTTGTTTTCAACAATAACTCCTTTGAGTTTTTATGAACGGCCCAAGCAATACGTTGGGAGAAACTTACGGGAACCGTTACATCCAAGATGGGAAAATAAGAAGCGTTGATTTGGGCAAGGTTTTTATCCGCCAAGGTATATTTGATGGTACCATCGGCAACCATTTTAATTATTTCGGCCGTTGCTAACTTGCCTTTTAAGGTATCTATGACGATACGCCCGCCAATTTCTTTAGATAGGTTTTGGATTCGATCAAAATAGGAGGAATTAAAACGGACCGATACCGTGTCATTGATAAGTTGAATGGGATCTAATACCAAGTTCTCTTTTATATGGTCTAAGGTAAGACTACGCCAATTCTTCGGTTTGCGCTGCACAAGCACCTGATTTGTTAAATAGAGGTAATCCGTAAATGCAGCTTTTTGCTTCCGTTCTGTTGTTACGGCCAAACCATAGGCCACAATATCAACAGTTCCTTTATTCAATTCGGACAGCAGTGAACTTAAATCCTCTGATACGGTAACTTCCAACTCCAAATTAAAATGATGGGCCAATCGCTCCAATAATTCATACTCATAGCCCATTGGTTTTCCTTTATAAAGAAAATAACTGGTACTGCTATAGGCCAGAAGCGCTCTTAATTTCCCCGTTTTTTTTATTTTTTGATAATCCCTAGGGCTAAAATCTGTTTTGGGTTCATCACCGCTACTATTATTTTTGGTGTTACACCCCAAAAATAGTGCACCTAATAAACCTAAAACAAGGAGTTTTTTTATCATTTTAATTTTTCGTCCGTTAATCCCACAGAAGGAATTCAAAGGCTTTGGAGACCTTAAACCATAACTTTACGCAGAGCGGTATCAAATAATTTCATCTCTTCCATGGTGCCTGTACTAATCCTAGCCCAATCATTAAAGGGTGGAAAAGGTCTACCTATAATTACATGCTGCTTTTCCATTGCAGGTATCATTTCTGCTATGGGTCTTCCTGTTTTGAAAAAAACGAAGTTGGTGTGCGATTTTTGATAGGGCAGGTTCAAATCATCCAAGGTTTTATAAACTTGGTTTTTTGCTTCCATATTCTTCGCAACACTAAATTTATAGAACGCATCATCGTTTAGGGCTTCTTTAGCAGCCTCAATGGCAAGCACATTTGTCATTGCCATTATATTTTGTTTAAGCCGTTTAGCAATATCCGGTCTGGCGACCAAATATCCAATACGCATACCCGCCAAGCCGTACACTTTAGAGAAAGTTTTAGATACGATAACGTTCATATTTTGTTTTACCAGTTCTACCATAGACGGATAATCCGGTTCGGTAATAAAGTCATAATAGGCCTCATCACTAAAAACCATGGTCCTGTTGCTCACGGAGGAACAGAAATCCCTTAGGGCATCCTTATCTAACAAGGTTCCGGTTGGGTTATTTGGGTTACAGATAAAAACCAATCCCGTTCTGGAGTTGATACGCCGTTCCATTTCATTCAGGTCATGTCTCATATTGGCATCCACAGGCACACGATGTACGTAGGCTCCAAAATTCTCAGCATAGGTTAATAAAGCTTGAAAGGTTGGGTCTGCCGCTATGATTTCACCCTTATCCATTCCGTACGTAAGGCCTGCTGCCTTTAGGCCTTCAGTAGACCCCCCCGTTACTACGATGCAATCCTTAGAAACCCCTTCCGTTTCCGCAATTTGCTGCACCAGGGGATGAAATACCATAGAAGGATATCTACATGCCACATCCAATGAATTAAGGACAGCTTCCCGTACTTTTTTGGATGGTCCGAAAGGATTCTCGTTCGAATTCAATTTAGCGATATCCTTTTCCGAATAAACAGATTTTGAATCTGGTTCAAAGGCCATTGCGCCCAAACCTCCTAAAAAAGTAAAACCACCGGTTAGTCCTGCGGTTTTGAGCCATTGTCTGCGATCTATAGATTTCATATGTATACCCTTTTGGGTAAAAGATACGAAAAACTTGAATAGCAATCTATTGATAGCGAACTTGGGAAGATCTTTAAAAATTAAGAGTATAGTTCTTCATTATTGGAATCCTCTTCCCTTGATTTGGGAGGGCTAAAAATATCCTTTAGAATAAAACTAGTAACTATAGTAAGCCCTATAGTAAGGGTAGGAACTGAATAGTCCCAATTTAGTAGATGCATAAGGCCTCCTGAAATTATGGTCAATACACCTAGGACCATTACAAAATTCCATACTATATCTGCCAAACTATTTTTTGTCTTGCGCCTGTGGTCCATAAAATACGCTGTGCCTTCCATCGCAAACCAAGCTATAAATGTCAGTGCTGTGCCAATTTGAAAGAACAATGTGTATTGAAAATCGAGAATCCTCAATAGGCCGTTGGTTGTCCAAAAAAGAACCAATCCCATTTTAATAAGGTCAATTGTCTTTTTTTCCTCTTTTTTGACAAATCGTACAGTATATAGCACTAGTATGGCCAAAAAAGCTGTAAAAATAATACCGCTGGCATAGGGCCAATAGAGAACTTTCATAAGCATGCCGATCAAAAGCACCGCTAATGCCGCCCTAAGGGGGTTTTTGTAGACTTTTTTGGAATTTTCCATAATTGGGATTTTTAGTTGATAACTTTAATATTCGCTTTAAGGCCTTCCATGATTCCTAATATATTATTAACGGTTTCCTTCAAATAATACCGTACTACGATATGGGGGATGCGAATCGTAGTAAATCCGTTTTTAAAAGAGTGCATTGCCTCCTCTAGGTTATTTATTGCTTCATGCTCCGTAAGCTTTTCATATTCGGAATCTATTTCAATGTTGAGTTTAACTCTGGAGATGGCGATGTCAATAAATTTTTTTCCATCCCACCATTCAAACATGGAACTCACTCCGGCTTCTTTCAAGGCATAGTAGAGCTGCACCGCTTCTAGCGGGGAGTTATGCTTTTTTACTACATTTTCTATACGCTTGTAATGCTGTGCACAAAGCTCGACACCAACGCTATCCATTGCATTTTTATGGTCTAGATAACCAAGCTCTTTTTTACATTCTAAACAAATCATTAGTAGGTTAAGTTTTAGGTTTCGGGAAAATTATAACCCAGATAAATACGGAATAGTATGTAATCTCGATGAATGACATTCAACTTTTAGACGAACGGCAATTTTTTAGATTAACGGTAGTTTGAAATGTTAAAATTGTGGTGAAATTGAATCTGATTGAAGTGTTGGTTTTCACTTATTGGGTTTATATTTACCCAAAGCAATAGATTTACCATGTTCAAGAAAATAGGGCCAGGAGTTTTAGTGGCTGCCGCTTTTATTGGTCCGGGTACCGTAACGGCATGTACAATGGCCGGGGTAGATTTCGGTTTTAGTCTTTTGTGGGCAATGCTACTCTCCATTATCGCAACCTACGTATTGCAGGAAATGTCTGCAAGGTTAGGAATAATAACCCAGCAAGGATTGGCAGATGTGATTAAGCAGGAGCTTAGTAACGGTTGGATAAGGAACAGTGTAATAGGGCTTATTTTTTCTGCCATAATTATTGGGAATGCATCGTATGAGGCCGGGAATATAGGTGGGGCCACATTAGGCGTGGAGGCCTTGTTTGGAATGAAAAATAGTGCTTGGTACCCATCCCTTTTAGGTCTTGTAGCTTTTGCATTGCTATTTTTTGGTAGTTATAAGTCTCTGGAAAAGGTTTTTATTTTCTTGGTGTTGGCCATGAGTCTTTCCTTTATAATAACAGCATTCTTAACAGGGCCCAACTTGTGGCTTATCATCAAAGGATTGTTTTTGCCTACCATTCCGGAGAATGGTGTGCTTACCATTATTGCCCTTGTGGGCACAACCGTTGTACCTTATAATCTTTTCTTACATGCGGCATTGGTTAGCGAAAAGTGGAAGTCTAAAAACGATTTAAAATTAGCGCAGCGCGACACTTTAGTTTCCATAGTACTTGGTGGTTTTGTGTCCATATGCATCATTGTTTCCGCGGCGGCCACAAAAACGGCTGAGGTACAAAATGTGCTGGATTTGGCTAAAGCCTTGGAGCCTCTTTACGGTTCTGCCGCACTTTATTTTATGGGCATCGGTCTTTTTGCTGCAGGAATAACTTCTGCAATTACCGCACCTTTGGCAGCCGCCTATGTCGCGAATAGTTGTTTTGGGTGGAAGGCCGAGTATAAGGATTGGAAGTTTAGGGCAATTTGGATCTCAATATTGTCATTGGGTGTTTTCTTTTTATCCTTCGGGATAAAACCTATAGAAATAATAAAGTTTGCACAGGTAGCCAATGGCCTTCTTTTACCTATTATCGCTATTTTTCTTTTGTGGGTAGTTAATAGAAACGAAGTTATGGGATTATACAGCAACACCTGGATACAAAACGTGATAGGTTTGCTAATCATCATCCTGTCCCTAATTTTAGGAGTAAAGAGTATATTAACCGTATTAGGCATGTTTTAAATGACGAAACGTTATATAGATATTAATTGTGATGTTGGGGAAGGGGAAGGAAATGAAGCCGACCTGTTCCCCTTAATAAGCTCCTGTAATATAGCCTGTGGCGGTCACGCTGGAACAGTGGAGTCGATACAGACCTGTTTGAAGCTAGCAAAAAAATATAAGGTAAAGGTAGGTGCACATCCGTCCTATCCAGATCGGGAGAACTTTGGACGTATTTCCATGGAGATCTCCACTGCTGAGTTGATTAAGTGTATTCAAAGTCAAATGCAATTATTTATGGATGAGTGTAAAAGAGCCTCCCTTGGTATCCACCATATAAAACCGCATGGTGCCTTGTACAATGATATCGCTAAGGATGAAAACAAAGCGAATGCTTTTTTAACGGCTATCGCCCCGTATAAGGAACATAGTTATTTGTATGTCCCGTTTGGCAGCAAAGTACAGAATTTGGCATTGGCCCAAAATTTCAAAATAAAACGTGAGGCTTTTGCGGATCGTAATTACAATGCGGATTTAAGTTTGGTTTCAAGGAAAAAAGAAAATGCGGTCATATCCAAAGCGGAAGATGTTTGGGATCACCTAATGCGCATGTATACCTGGAATGAAGTAAGAACGATTGATGGAAAAAGAGTTAGGATGGAGGCGGAAACGTATTGCATTCATGGCGATACACCTACAGCATTTCAAATTTTAATGTATCTTACAAAGCATTTTGTTGAACAAAATATACACGCCAAAATTTGAATTCCCCTACAATAAACGTAAAACCTTTTGGAGTACATGCCGTTCTCATAGAATGGCCGAACGAAGTTAGCGAGACCATTCTTGAAAGTATTCTCCGTTTTGAAGCCTATTTGAAATCAAACGGTTTAAAGGAAAAGGATTGGGAAACGGTTACTTCCTACAATTCGTTGTTAATCGTCAATCGAAAAGAGGTAATTGAGTTTGATAAGCTCGTCACCAAAATTCATAATTGGTACGAGCAAGTTACGGAGGTGAAACACCCAGATCGATTTTTATGGCGCTTACCCGTTTCCTACGATTTGGAGTTTGCACCCGATTTAAAGGAAGTAGCCGAAAAACTAAATAAATCCATTCCTGAAATCATCGCCTTACATACGGCTCCAACATATACTGTATATGGTATCGGCTTTTTACCCGGGTTCATGTATTTAGGCGGCCTGGAGCAAGGTTTGGAAGTGCCAAGAAAGGCAACTCCACGGCTTAAGGTGGCTAAGGGTTCGGTCGGTATCGCAGGTAAGCAAGCCGGTATCTATCCGCAAGAATCTCCGGGAGGATGGAACATCATTGGAAATTGTTCCGTTCCTATTTTTGACGCAAAAAAAGAAACACCCTGCTTTGTTAGTGTGGGAGACAAAATTCAGTTTTATGAAATATCGCGTGCCGAATATGACTTGCATAAAATAGAGGCTGAAGTTGGAATATATAAACCGGAAAAAATAAAGATAAATGCTTAAAGTATTGAAAGCCGGTTTTTACACTACAGTTCAAGATTCTGGCAGGTTTCACTACCGAAACAAAGGTGTTCCCGTCTCTGGAGTAATGGATGAAATGACGGTGTTCAAGGTAAATGCCTTACTGGAGAATGAGGTTTCTGCCGCAGTTTTGGAAATTACCATGACAGGCCCAACCTTGGTCTTTGAAGAAGAAACTTATATGGCCCTTGGAGGAGCCCAAATGTCCGCAACCTTGAATAATCTACCCATCCAAAATTACAAGGTTTACCAAATAGCAATAGGGGACATATTATCATTTGGCCAATTACAAAAAGGTTTTCGGGCCTATTTGGGAGTTCGTGGCGGATTTTCCCCAAAAGAGATTTTGGGGAGCAAATCTTTCTATAAGCCGGTAACCAAAGAAAATAGACTCCAGGAAAGGGATGTAGTGCCCTTTGGTTACAATAAGCTCTTTCAACCTAAAATTTCGGAGATTAAGGTAGATTCCTTTTTAGACGAGACACTTCTTCATGTAACCAAAGGGCCGGAATTCGGGTTACTGACGGATAAACATTTGGAACAGATTTTTTCAAAACAGTTTACCGTGGCCCATGAGAACAATAGAATGGCCTATCAGCTTAAAGAAACTGTTGCCACCCACGAAGTATCTATGATTACTTCCGCCACCTTGCCAGGTACGGTGCAATTTACACCCTCGGGCAAATTGATTATTTTAATGAAAGACGGGCAGACTACCGGAGGCTATCCACGAATCCTACAATTATCGGATAAGGCCATTTGCATTTTGGCCCAGAAAAGAGAAGGCGACGGCATTAGCTTTAAACTAGTTTGATTGCTTTGTGCTCAAAGCTGCCTTCATCTAGAATGAATCTTCCTTAGTTTCGAAACTACACTTTTCAGTTACTAAAAAATTGAGGCGCCAAATCTGGTTTTATCGCTTCTGAGCAGAACCGTCAGTATTGTACATTTCTATAAATAGCGGCTTAGATCATTCCCTTCATCTACAAACCCCGTTTCCCGAACTAAAGAATAGGATTTATTTTAGTATTGAATATGATATAAAATAGGGATTCAATCTATTGATAAACAGTTGTTTAAGTATATTTTCAGCAAAATGGATTTATACTGTCAAATTTTGTTAAAAAAAGAAGCCTTTATAAACTTTTATCTTTGATAAGATAGCTGGATGAACCTTGAAATTAAGCATACTGGAATTATACTATGGAATTGAACAAATATAGCAAAAACGTTACCCAAGACCCCACACAACCTGCCGCCCAGGCCATGCTTTATGCCATTGGCCTAACGGAAGAGGATTTGAAAAAGCCTTTGATCGGTATAGGAAGTACTGGTTATGAGGGTAATCCCTGTAATATGCATTTAAATGATTTGGCCCAAGAAGTCAAAGCCGGAGTGAACGATAGTGGCTTGGTAGGACTTGTATTTAATACCATTGGTGTAAGTGATGGTATATCCATGGGAACCTACGGAATGCGTTATTCCCTACCTTCTAGGGACATTATAGCAGATTCAATGGAAACAGTGGTGCAGGCTATGAATTATGATGGTTTGGTTACTGTAGTTGGTTGTGATAAGAATATGCCCGGTGCCCTAATGGCCATGATTCGTTTAAATAGACCCTCTGTTTTGGTTTATGGTGGTACAATAGCCTCCGGGTGTTACAAGGATAAGAAATTGGATGTTGTGTCCGCTTTTGAAGCGTGGGGCGAAAAAGTTGCCGGCACCATGAACGACGAGGATTATAAGGGAGTGATTCAAAACGCATGCCCTGGGGCAGGTGCCTGTGGCGGCATGTATACGGCAAATACGATGGCCTCCGCTATCGAGGCATTAGGAATGGCGATGCCGTACAATTCTTCCAACCCGGCTATAGGAAAACACAAGCAGAACGATGCTATTGACTCTGGGAAAGCATTGCGAAATTTACTTGAAAATGATATAAAGCCAAGTGATATAATCACCCGTAAATCAATGGAAAACGCAGTTCGGCTTTTAACCTTGTTAGGCGGTTCTACAAATGCGGTATTGCACTTTTTAGCCATAGCCAAAGCGGCCAATGTCGCATTTACATTAGATGATTTTCAGCGCATAAGTGACAGTACACCATTCTTGGCAGATTTGAAACCAAGCGGTAAGTTTTTAATGGAGGATGTGCACCGTGTGGGTGGAGTGCCTGCCGTAATGAAATTTATGTTGGAAAACGATATGTTGCATGGCGATTGCCTTACGGTAACTGGAAAAACAGTTGCCGAAAATTTGGCTGCCCTTCCCGGGCTATTGGAACACCAACAGGTCATAAAACCTTTGAACAATCCTATTAAGGCAACCGGACATTTACGCATACTTTATGGAAACTTGGCAAGAGAAGGAGCCGTGGCAAAAATTACAGGGAAGGAGGGAACTTATTTCTCCGGACCGGCAAAGGTATATGACGATGAGTTTTTGGCAAATACGGGCATTGGAAAGGGCGAAGTCAAAAAAGGCGATGTGGTGGTTATCCGGTACGAAGGTCCTAAAGGAGGCCCGGGTATGCCAGAAATGCTTAAACCTACCGCCGCCATTATGGGTGCAGGATTAGGAAAGGATGTGGCTTTGATTACAGATGGTCGTTTCTCCGGTGGAACCCATGGCTTCGTTGTGGGGCATGTTTCTCCGGAAGCACAGGATGGTGGAACTATTGGATTGTTGAAAAATGGGGATATTATCACCATCGATGCGGAGAAGAATGAAATTTCGGTCAACCTTTCCGACGAGGAGCTAAGGAAGAGAAAATCAGTATGGAAACAGCCCGAATTGAAAGTAAAAAGGGGAAGTCTATACAAATATGCTAGAACGGTTTCATCGGCCTCAACAGGCTGTGTTACCGATGAGTTTTAACAAAATATCAGAAAGTCGTTGCATTGGGCGGATGACTTTAATATGAACTTGGAGTATGGAAACAGTAAAAGAAAGAAAAGCAGCTACGCAATACCAGGAATTAACGAATATTTCTGGTGCAGAGGCCATCATCCATTGCTTATTGGCGGAGGGTGTGGAAACCATCTATGGATACCCCGGTGGGGCCATAATGCCTGTATATGACGAGCTGTACAAGTTTCAGGATAAACTAACGCATATTTTAACCCGTCATGAACAAGGCGCTACCCATGCTGCACAGGGTTACGCCCGTGTTTCGGGAAGGGTAGGGGTGGCCATTGCTACCTCAGGACCGGGTGCCACCAATTTGGTAACCGGTCTTGCCGATGCACAAATTGACTCAACGCCTATGGTCTGTATTACAGGTCAGGTAGCAAGGCATTTATTGGGTTCCGATGCCTTTCAGGAAACGGATATTATAGGAATCTCTACCCCGGTAACCAAATGGAACTATCAAGTGACCGATGCTTCTGAAATACCTGAAGTGATGGCCAAGGCATTTTACATTGCGAAGTCCGGAAGGCCTGGTCCCGTTTTGGTAGACATAACCAAAAATGCCCAAATAGAAACGCTTGACTTTTCCTATGCAAAGTGTACCGGAGTACGTAGCTACAAACCGGTACCTAAACCGGACATGACAGCAATCGAGGAGGCTGCAGCGTTGATTAACAAAGCAAAAAAGCCTTTTATTGTCTGGGGTCAGGGAATAATCTTAGGAAAGGCCGAAGCGGAACTAAAACAATTAGTGGAAAAGACAGGAATTCCTGCGGCGTGGACCATTATGGGCGCTTCCGCTTTGGAAACCGCACATCCATTGAACGTGGGTATGGTAGGTATGCACGGTAATTATGGTCCTAACGTACTAACCAATGAATGTGATGTACTTCTGGCAATCGGTATGCGGTTCGACGACAGGGTTACGGGCAGATTGGCAGATTATGCAACCCAAGCCAAGGTAATTCATTTTGAGATCGATCCTGCCGAGGTCAATAAAAATGTGCGCGCTACCGTGCCCGTTTTGGGTAACGCCAAGGAAACCTTAGGGTTGCTGCTTCCTTTGCTGAAAGAAAACAAACATGAGGCCTGGCATGCTCTTTTTAAGGAAAAATACAAGATAGAATTCGATAGTATTATAAGTAAGGATATTCATCCTACCAAGCAAGGCCTAACGATGGGCGAGGTCATTGAAGAAATTAATTTGGCTTCGGATAATAAGGCAGTAATTGTATCGGACGTAGGACAGCATCAGATGATTGCGTGCAGGTACGCCAAGTTCTCACAATCTAAAAGTAATATTACGTCTGGCGGTTTGGGAACAATGGGCTTCGCCCTTCCCGCAGCAATAGGTGCAAAAATGGGTGCTATGGATCGGGAGGTAGTGGCCGTTATTGGTGACGGCGGTTACCAAATGACCATTCAAGAATTGGGTGTAATTTTTCAACATAATCTGCCTGTGAAAATCGTCGTTTTGAACAACGATCATTTGGGAATGGTACGGCAATGGCAAGAATTGTTTTTTGAAAAACGATATGCGTCCACGGTTATGGTGAATCCAGATTTTGTCAAAATAGCCGAAGGATATAGTATTGAGGCAAAAAGAGTCTCTAAACGCGAGGATTTAAAGGCTACGATACAGGAAATGATGGCTTCAAAGAACCCTTATTTTTTAGAGGTAAAAGTGGAACGAGAAGATAATGTCTTTCCTATGATTCCGTCAGGTGCCTCCGTTTCAGAAATCAGATTAAAATAATACAAGCCTTAGCGATTAGGTATACTTAACTTTTTGCATGCAAGATTCGATATTAAAGGACATTCCCAAAATACATGATGAGATTCTTCGTAAGTCGGAGGAAGTTGGCTTTACAATGCCTTCTGATTTGTTTGTAGGAAGCTTTCTTAAAACATTGATTACCTCAAAACCAAAAGGTAGGTTTTTGGAACTGGGAACTGGTATAGGATTAAGTCTTTCGTGGATGATAGCGGGTTTGGATGAGGGTTCTAGATTGATATCCGTGGACAATGATGCGGAGTTGATTAAAATAGCTTTACATTATTTTGGTGATGATAAACGTGTAACCCTAATCTGTCAAGATGGTACCAGGTGGCTTAAGGAGTATACCGGCCCTAAGTTCGATTTAATATTTGCAGATACTTGGCCCGGTAAATACAGTGTGCTTGCTGAGGTTTTGGAGTTGATTGAGGTTGGAGGATTTTATATAATAGATGATATGGCTAAGCAACCCAATTGGCCAGAGGGGCATGAAAAACATGTACAACGATTAATAGAATGTTTGGAAGGAAGGAACGATTTCCAAATTACGAAAATGAATTGGTCCACAGGATTGATTGTAGCAGTAAAAAAATAGCATGGAGCAACCGGCACATATATGGAACACGGACCTGTACAATGATAAACATTCCTTTGTTTATGCCTTGGGTAGTTCTTTGATAGATATTCTGGAACCTTTGCCTCATGAAAGAATACTGGATTTAGGGTGTGGTTCAGGTCAATTAACGGAAAGGATAAGGGAATATGGCTGCGATGTAATTGGGATGGATCAATCTATGGAAATGGTGGCGGGAGCCAAATTGAACTACCCCTTGTGTAATTTTGAGCTTGGTGATGCAGCAAATTTTCAATTTAAGGAACCATTTGATGCCATTTTTTCTAATGCAACCATGCATTGGGTCACCAACTTTGAAAATGCAATAGCTTGCATGTACGCTAATTTGAAAAAGGGTGGTAGAATCGTTTTGGAGTTTGGCGGTAAGCACAATGTAGAAAGGATTACAGGGCAATTGCGAAATTCGCTCCGTAAATTTGGATATGAGGAACAGGCCAATCTACAACTATGGTATTTTCCGTCTATTGGAACCTACGCAGCAGAACTTGAAAAAGCTGGTTTTACGGTCACTTTTGCCCAATGGTACGATAGGCCTACGGAATTAAAGAACCCTGAAACGGGAATCATTGATTGGCTGACAATGTTTTGCGGCCCTTTTTTAAAAGGGGTGTCATCCAAGGAAGTTGCTGTAATTTTAAATGAGGTTCAGGAAGAACTAAGGGCAGAATTGTATAGCGATGGTACGTGGTTCGCGGATTATAAAAGAATACGAATAGTAGCATATAGATAAGAAGGAATGGAAAATAAATGGTTTACCATATCGGTTTATTCAGAAAATAATGTTGGTTTATTGAACAGAATTTCTGGAATCTTTTTAAAAAGACATATCAATATCGAAAGTTTGAATGTCTCAAAATCTGAGATCGATTATGTTTCAAAGTTTACGATAGTCGTACACACTACAGAAAAATGGGTGCACAATATCGTGGGTCAGATAGAAAAACAAATTGAAGTGATCAAAGCGTTTTATCACACAGATGATGAAACTATTTATCAAGAATCTGCCCTGTTTAAGATTGCATCCTCGCTTTTGTTCGATGAGCGGCAAATTCAAAATATAATTAAGGAAAGCAATGCGCAGATTGTAACGGTGTCACGTGATTTCTTTGTATTGGCAAAAAGCGGCCGAAGAAATGAAATCGATGAGATGCACGACCAACTCAAACCTTACGGGATTATGCAATTTGTTAGATCCGGCCGTATCTCGGTCACGAAAGATGTTATGCAAATTTCAGCGATACTAGAAGCGTTTAAAATAAACTAATAATCAAAATTAAGTACAAACAAAATGGCCAATTATTTTAATACATTATCCTTAAGGGACCAATTGATACAACTTGGTAAATGTAGATTCATGGATTCGTCCGAATTCGCGGATGGAGTTACCGCTTTAAAAGGTAAAAAAATTGTTATCGTAGGATGCGGTGCCCAAGGATTGAACCAAGGATTGAATATGCGCGACTCTGGTCTGGATATTTCCTATACCCTGCGAGATGCCGCTATTAAAGAAAAAAGACAGTCCTATAACAACGCTGTAGAAAATGGGTTTACGGTTGGCACCTATAAAGAGTTAATTCCATCGGCGGATCTTGTTATTAATCTGACTCCGGATAAGCAGCATACGGCGGTAGTAGGGGCAGTAATGCCCTTAATGAAAAAAGGAGCAACGCTTTCTTATTCGCATGGCTTTAATATTGTGGAAGAAGGTACGCAAATCCGTAAGGATTTAACTGTAATTATGGTGGCTCCCAAGAGTCCGGGTTCCGAAGTTCGGGAAGAATATAAAAGGGGATTTGGTGTTCCTACGCTCATTGCGGTACACCCAGAAAACGATCCGGAAGGTAAAGGTTTGGAGCAGGCAAAAGCCTACGCTGCAGGTACTGGCGGACACAAAGCGGGTGTCTTGGAATCATCATTCGTAGCCGAGGTGAAATCAGATTTAATGGGAGAGCAGACGATTCTTTGTGGACTGTTACAAACCGGTTCTATCCTTTGCTTTGATAAGATGATCGAAAAAGGGATTGATGCAGGGTATGCTTCGAAACTCATTCAATACGGATGGGAAACCATTACAGAAGGTATGAAATATGGGGGTATAACCAATATGATGGACCGCCTAACCAATCCTGCCAAGATAAAAGCGTTTGAATTGTCTGAAGAGTTAAAGGAGATTATGCGCCCCTTGTTTCAAAAACATATGGACGATATCATGACCGGCCACTTCTCCAAAACCATGATGGAGGATTGGGCCAATGACGATAAAAATCTTTTGACCTGGAGAGCGGCTACGGGGGAAACAGCTTTTGAAAAAACACCTGCAGGATCGCAAGAAATCAGTGAACAGGAATTTTACGACAACGGTGTATTGATGGTGGCTATGGTTAGGGCCGGTGTGGAACTCGCTTTTGAAGCGATGACGGAGTCCGGAATAATAGGGGAATCCGCTTATTACGAGTCGCTCCATGAAACTCCCTTAATCGCCAATACAATCGCCCGTAAGAAACTGTTTGAGATGAACAGGGTCATTTCCGATACGGCCGAATATGGTTGTTATCTTTTTGATCATGCCTGTAAGCCTTTGTTGGCGGACTTCATGAAAAAAATAGATACAGATGTTATTGGTAAAAACTTTTCGGAGGGAATGGATAACGATGTCGATAATGCTAAACTCATTGCGGTAAACAAGGCATTGCGCGAACATCCCGTAGAAATTGTAGGAGCACGTTTACGGGAATCCATGACCGCGATGAAGCCAATCGTATAGCGGTAATTGACCTAATTTGTTTGTGAAGGGAAGAAGTTAACGTGAATCCTACACTTGTAGTAACATGGTCATAGGAACTATAGCTAATCTAAATGGAGCATCTTACTATTAAAAAGAATCGGTACAAACATAAATTATAGTGTTTAATGGAATCTAAGGGAAACACAAAAAGAAAATTCAAAAAGGAAGAACTTTCTTATTTCCCTAAATTGGAGGACGTGCGTAAAGCCGCAAAGGTTATTGCCGAAGTTTCTGAAGTTACACCCTTAACAGGGAGCATACGACTTTCCAAGCAATTCGCATGTACCGTTCAATTGAAGCGCGAAGACCTGCAACGGGTACGTTCTTACAAAATAAGGGGCGCCTATAACAAGATAAGTTCGCTTTCACAGAAAGAACGGGAGCAAGGGGTTATCTGTGCCAGTGCCGGGAATCATGCCCAGGGGGTAGCCTTTGCGTGTTTTCATTTGAAAATAAAGGGTACCATTTATATGCCATCGGTAACCCCTAAGCAAAAAGTAGAACAGACAAAATTATTTGGTGGGGAATGGGTCGAAATCATTTTACAGGGCGATACTTTTGATGATGCATCGGAAGCGGCAAGAATGCATGGTCGTGAAACCGGAAAGGTTTTTGTTCACCCGTTTGATGACCCTAAGATTATCGAGGGCCAGGCAACAGTGGGGCTCGAATTAATTGCACAGGTAAAAGCGCCAATAGACTATCTTTTCGTTTGTATCGGCGGCGGCGGCTTGGCATCTGGCCTAATCAGTGTTTTTAGTCAATTATCGCCGGGTACAAAGATTATTGGGGTAGAACCTAAAGGCGCACCTTCGATGATGGAGGCCATGGAGCAGGGAAAAGTAGTAACCCTAAAAAAGATTGACCGGTTTATTGATGGAGCTGCCGTAAAGCGGGTAGGGGAGTTGACATTTTCTATTTGTAACAATTTTTTGGATACCATGATTACCGTTGAGGAAGGTCACGTATGTCAGACCATTTTGGACCTATATAATCGAGACGCTATTGTCGTTGAACCTGCAGGGGCTCTAACGATTGCCGCCCTCGATTCTTTCAAGGATGAAATAAAAGGTAAAAATGTAGTTTGTATTGTTGGGGGTAGTAACAACGATATCACCCGGACTGCTGAAATTAAGGAGCGGGCATTACTATATGGAAAGTTAAAGCATTATTTTATAATTCGGTTTCCGCAGCGACCCGGTGCTTTAAAGGAATTTGTAGTTGATATTTTAGGACCTACGGATGATATTACCCATTTTGAGTATTCGAAAAAATCGAGCAGGGAAAATGCCCCAGCTGTGGTGGGCATCGAACTAAAAAATCCAGATAATCTGCAACCGCTTATAAAACGGATGAAAGAAAATAATTTCTACGGGGATTATATTAATGATAAGCCAGACCTGTTTGAGTATCTTGTTTAACAAATTTTGTATAGTGTTGGAGATGGTCTAACTTATAACAGGTAAAACGATAAGAAGAACTTATAGAGGGATAAATTAATAGTTAGAACAATGAGCGAAGTAAAAATACCGGAAGAATATCAAATACAATCAACCATTGACCAACGTCATTATTTGATTAATGGCGAATTGAAACAATGGAACGGGCAAACCACCGAAGTGTACTCCACCATTTCTTCAACAAAAGAATACAAGCCTACCTTATTGGGTAGTATTCCTGACCTTCAAGAGCCAGATGCGTTAGATGCCTTGAATGCTGCATTGGCAGCCTATGACAAGGGAAAGGGGCTTTGGCCCACCATGCACGTGAAGGACCGTATTGATTGCATGGAAAACTTTGTCTCTAAGATGAAGACAAAACGAAATGAAGTCGTAAAGCTATTGATGTGGGAAATTGGTAAATCCTTACCTGATTCCCAAAAGGAGTTTGATCGTACCGTGGAATATATCGTGGATACGATAGAGGATTATAAACAATTGGATCGCGATGCCGCCAAATTTAAGAAACACGACGGCGTATATGCCCATATAAAAAGAGGTCCGCTAGGGGTTGTGTTATGTTTAGGACCCTATAACTATCCGCTCAACGAAACGTTTGCCCTGCTTATCCCAGCTATTATTATGGGGAATACTACCATTTTTAAACCTGCAAAGCATGGGGTTCTATTAATTACCCCTTTACTCGAAGCGTTCCAAACCTGTTTTCCAAAAGGAGTGGTCAACGTCATTTTTGGCCGTGGTAGAACTGTGGCGGCACCAATAATGCAAACAGGTAAAGTTGATGTTTTGGCACTGATCGGTAATAGTAAGTCCGCGAATGCCTTGCAAGAACAACATCCAAAGAGCAATCGGTTGCGATTGGTTTTGGGATTGGAGGCCAAAAATCCCGCTATTATCTTACCGGATGCTGATTTGGACTTAACCGTTGAGGAGTGCATTGCCGGTACGCTGTCGTTTAACGGCCAACGCTGTACGGCACTTAAGGTGGTTTACGTACATGAGGATATTAGGGCAAAGTTCAATGAAAAGTTTGCCCAACGGGTCGATGAATTAAAGTTTGGCAACCCTTGGGATAACGGTGTTAAATTGACGCCGCTACCCGAACCTGACAAACCGGAATATATTCAAGAACTCATTGACGATGCCTTGGCAAAAGGAGCCAAAATATTGAACAAAAAGGGAGGTAAACGCACAGATAATTATATTTGGCCGGCTGTGCTATACCCGGTTACGAAAGAAATGCGGGTTTACCAAGAAGAGCAATTTGGCCCAATCATTCCCATTCTACAGTTCTCCGATATTGAAGAGCCCTTGGATGATATGGCAGAAAGCAATTACGGGCAACAAGTAAGTCTTTTTGGCCAGGATGTTTTTACGCTTTCTCCGTTGATCGATACCCTGGTGAACCTGGTATGTCGGGTTAATTTAAATAGTTCCTGTCAACGTGGACCGGATGTGTATCCGTTTACAGGTAGAAAAGACTCCGCACAATCCACCTTAAGTGTACACGATGCGCTACGATCCTTTTCTATCCGGACGTTCGTGGCCTTCAAGGACAATGAGCTAAATACCAAAACCATTCAGCAACTGTTGGAAGCAAAACTGTCCAATTTTGTGAGTACGGACTATATTTTATAATATAAAAAGTTGAAGTAGGGTAATCTTTCCTGTAAGGTAGCTAGCAATTCTTTAAAAGCACCAAGTAAACCATGGGTTGATATCATCAACCCATGGTTTATTACATTAGGCTCCCAATTACACCGGATTTAAGTCCGTTGATCCGGCCCTATCCATATGCGTCACCTATATTTTTTTAACCAATAAACTCCTTCAGACTACGATTTGGGATAATATTGCACATAAATCTGACAATGCAGTACTGTATTTGTATGAAGATACCAGCTAACTTTGCCCTGTGAAATCAACTTTTTAAGTGGCTTTATTGGCCATACTTAAAAGGGAATAAATGTTAGTATATGAAGATAAATCCATCAAACAAAAAAGCACTTTTCGCCTTGGCTATTGGGGGCTTTGGGATTGGACTTACGGAGTTTGTGATCATGGGTATCTTAACAGAAGTTTCAGGGGCTTTGGGAGTCACTATACCCCAGGCAGGACACTTTATAGCCGCCTACGCCTTAGGGGTAGTAGTGGGTGCACCCTTACTTACCGGTATAGGGGCTAAACTATCCCCCAAGAAAATGCTTTTTTTGCTCATGATATGGTTTACAGTGTTCAATACCTTGTCCGGTTTGGCAAGCGGTTACGGAAGCCTTCTTTTTTTACGGTTTTTATCAGGTATACCACACGGAGCATTTTTTGGTATCGGCGCCGTTGTAGCTACAAAGCTGGCGAAGAAAGGAAAATCCGCACAGGCGATTTCGATTATGTTTTCTGGTTTAACGGTTGCCAACGTTATTGGGGTTCCAATTGGAACCTACCTAGGCCAACAATTTAGTTGGAGCGTATCGTTTTACTTGGTCGGCTTTGTGGGCCTCTTGGCCTTAAGTAGTATTTACCTATGGATGCCTAAAATTGAAACGGAATCAGCAGACCAAAGGGTTAGTGTTGCCAAAGGATTGAAAAATAGTGAACTCTGGGCATTAATAACCTTGACCACGATAGGTACCGGAGGTTTTTTTGCATGGTACAGTTACGTGGCTCCATTAATAACCAATGTTGCCGGACTTCCAGAACATTTTGTAAGTTATGCCATGATGCTTGCCGGTCTAGGTATGGTTTTCGGAAATTTTTTGGGTGCAAAAATGGTTGAATTGTTTGCGCCTTTAAAAGCCGTAATCCTTAGCCTATCCATTATGAGTGCTATTTTGTTCATCAACATGTTCATCGCCACAAATCCGTATCTATTAATGGCTATGACCTTTGTAATTGGGGCTGTGTCCTTTACGGTAGCGACTCCAATTCAAATGGCGATTATCAACACCTCCAGGGGATCTGAAATGTTAGGTTCCTCTATGAACCAAAGTGCCTTTAATATGGGAAATGCTTCTGGCGCCTATTTGGCCGGGCTGCCTATAGCATTCGGTTATGGCATCATCTATTCTAGTCTGGTGGGAGCGCTATTGGCTTTTTCTGGCGTCGCGATTGCTCTAGGGATATTGATTGTCCGCAGAAAAAAAGAAATAAAATTTAGAAAAATGGCAGTTGATTGCTAGAATTTTAGGCATTCGATATTCAGTATATAAGGAACCTATTGGTATAGGTTCCTTTTTTGTTTTCAAGAATTGGGATAATTAAGGTTAAAGTTTTTAAATTTATGCAGTTCATCGGTACTTAAACAAAAATTACAACGTTGTAATTGTACCTAAAGCCCCATAACATAGTGCATCGATTTAAAATATTTCTTGGAACCGTTTTATTAACTCTTTTAATCTCGGTTATAACTACCTCCACGATTAAGCCTACAAATCCGATATCGACTAGCGCTAATGCTATACCTAGTGTTAAGCGTATTTCCGAGAAAGATGTACGTTTGTATACAATGCGAAAGAAAGCTTTGAATGAAGCGGTACAATCTTATTTTGAAACAGCCATTAAGAACGGGGACATTGTTGGGGCAGGTGTTAGTATCGTAAGCGGAGATTCGATTATTCTTTCCGATGGATTTGGGAAGAGAAGTGTAACGGGAGCCTTGGGAGTAGATGGCGAGACAGTTTTTAGGTTAGGGTCGATTTCTAAGGGTTTCACCGGAGTTTTGGCGGCAAACCTGGAAAGTAAAGGAACCTTTGGGTGGGATGATAAAGTAGTTGATTTTTTACCGGACTTCAAGTTCGGAGATGATATAAATACAAATAAAGTTAGGGTAGCACACCTTTTGTCCCATACTTCCGGTACGCCCTACCATAGTTTTACAAACCTGGTTGAGGCTGGCCTACCCATGTCCGCCATTGCCAAAAGGTTCAACGAAGTGGACCCCATTAGTGAACCCGGACTCCAATACAGTTATCAAAATGCCATGTTTTCCTTGAGTCAGGAAATCATGTTGAAAAAAACGGGTAAAGATATTCAAACCTTGCTTACCGGATTGTTCTTTGAGCCCTTGGAAATGGAGTCCATCTCAATGGACCACGAGACCCTGCTCCAGGTAAAAAATGTTGCGCTTCCCCATAGAAGACAGGGTGGTGGATGGAGGTCCTTATCCCTTACTGACAAATATTATAATGCCATAGCCGCCGGGGGTATCAATGCCAGTCCTATGGATATGGCCAAATGGATGCGTTTTCTATTGGGCCATAACCCCGAGGTAATGCCCAAGGAAGCTCTGGGGCAGGCTTTTGAACCTTTCGTAGAACTCAACGAGCATCGTAAATACTATCAGCAGTGGCCTGGCCACCTTAAATCTGCCTATGGCTTTGGCTGGCGTATCCATACCTTTAAGGATGAGGCATCAGGGGCTACAGAAACCATGTGGCATCATGGCGGAAGTGTAAACAGTTACAGAAACGAAATCGCCCTTTTCCCAGATAGTGATGTTGGAATATGTGTGCTCTTAAATAGTAATTCCAGATTGGCACGTACGGTTATTCCAGACCTTCATAAACTGGTTGACCAAGTGTATGCGCAAACACTTGTTGCGTCCACAAGTCTTTAAATAAGCATTGGGTGCCAATATGTTTAGGCCATAGACAATGCTGGAGCAAACTAGCGTTTGCATTCCGGCACGCAAATAGTTATATCCTTTTACCTCAAAGTGGAATACTAAAAATTTCGCAATTGTAATAAAGATATGAAAACCTTAGTTTTTAAAACTAATCCTGTTTTGTATAGGGCTTTGTTGTAAAGGATTTTTATTTATCTGTACGGTATTTGTTGTATCTTATAATAAGTCTTTCTGCAGCTCTTATCATCATGGGTTCAGCTCGAGTCGTCCAATTAAGGGACCCATCTTTTTCAAGGTCAGAATGTTGTTCTGTGCTTATAGCCTTCCCTTTTGAATAAGAGATTATTACTCCGTTCTTCAAATCAAATATCTTGATTAAAACGGCTAAACGATTACTTGTTGAATAATTTAGGTTTTTGTCATTGCTGTAAAAACTACTAGCTTTATTGGAGATTACTTGTCCTCTAACATTTATTAGAAAGTCGCACTTAGAGTTTTCGAATAATTCTTTTAATTCCCTTTGGGTTGGTTCGAATTTTATTGCTGGATCAACCAAAGCACCTTTCCTCAAAGAGGTTAAGTCGATTATTGAATCTCCAAGTATTTTTCTAAATTCATTGTAAGATTCTACGTAAAGTCTTTTGTTATCTGTGAATTTTGAATTAGATGAAACTTAGTTAAAAATCCATTTGCCATTACTAAAATCCAAGTTCTTTCCAGTGTCAAAATCGTAAACATATTTACCTCCAACACATGACGAAGTAAGGGAAAGAATTATACTGTAAATTAGGTTCGGATAGATTCCGATTCGCATTATCAAAATGTTTAATACTGTCTTAGTATATTAAAATTAGCGTGGTAATAAACGCTATAGTTTCGAATTATACAAGAGACGAATTTTTAATTTTTTTTGTCCACCTAATAATATAAAGAGTAAAATTTTAAAAATTGAATAGACTTTGCAAATACACACAAACCTCTCTTTAAGCCTAAATTATCTATAATTTTTATAAACTATCGTAAGCAGTTTTTTATTCAATCAATGATTGGATTTTCTAAATTCACAATTTTTTTTATTTCCATTTGCATAAGTTCGAAAACCTGAACCTGAAGCTAAACCAGCTCCAATTCCTAATGATAACCAAGTTGCAAAATTATCCGTTGCAATTCCAATACTAACTCCTATTACTACTCCAAAAATTAACCCAAACGCTGTGTAATTATTTTTCATAAAATCGCTCTTAATTTATATACTTTACCGTATTAGTCTTTATCATTGTTTGATTGTTACATATTTTTCACAAAATTAGGTTGCCAAATAATTTTCGTTTTAGTATTTATTAAAGCAACTATTGTTCAATTCGTTCCTGCAAGCCTCGGCAATTTTTTTCAAATTTTAGTTCTGGTTTCTTGGTTTTGGTCAAATTACAAACAACTAAAATCTATAGGCTACTAATCCTTCTGCATCGACAGCGGAACTAAGTAGTCATTTTCATGCCTAATGGATACCCCATTTAAAAACGATTCTTGTTAATTAGACAGGCCTAGATATTTTTGGATAACCAGTCGCCAACCTCACTTGTTTTATAGCTTTTTCCGCCTTCTGCCAAGTCTTCGGTGACATAGCCTTCGGCCAAGGATTTATTTACAACCCTGCGTATCTCCTCCGCTTCCTGCAGCATATCCATATCTTCGAATAACATTGCCGCGGACAAGACCGTTGCCAAGGGGTTGGCGATGTCTTTTCCGGCTGCCTGTGGATAGGAACCGTGTATGGGCTCATAGAGTGAAACTTTACTCCCAACGGATGAGGAAGGCATTAAACCCATGGATCCAGCGATTACAGAGGCTTCATCGGTTAAAATATCCCCAAAAAGGTTAGCCGTTATGATTACATCATAACCTTTTGGCCATTGGATAAGTCGCATGGCAACGGCATCGATAAACTCATAGGTGACGGCTACCTCCGGGTATTCCTTTTCCAGGGCCTGTACGGTTTCCCGCCATAATCTGGAGGACTCCAACACATTGGCCTTATCTACGCAACATAATTTTTTGGAACGTTTCATGGCCATTTCAAATCCTTTCCTAGCCAACCGTTCAATTTCAAAACGTTGGTAGGTCATGGTATCAAAAGCAGTGTTTCCATCATCTTTTCTACCGCGTTCCCCAAAGTAGATTCCCCCGGTTAGTTCACGCAGAATAATCAGATCCGTACCTTCAATACGATCTCTTTTTAGTGGAGACTTATCGATCAAGGATGGAAAAGTAAAGGTAGGCCTCACATTGGCAAAAAGACCCAATTTTTGACGCATTTTCAATAAGCCTTGTTCCGGGCGTACTTTGGCAGAGGGATCGTTATCGAATCTTGGGTGGCCTATGGCACCAAAAAGAACGGCATCCGCATTGGCACAAATTTCATGTGTCTCATCTGGATAGGGTTCTCCAACGGCATCAATGGCGGCAGCCCCGGTCAAGGCCGGTTTCCACGTAATTTCATGGTCATATTTTTTGGAGATGGCATCACATACCTTTACTGCTTGGTCAATTACTTCTGGTCCGATACCGTCACCGGCCAATAGGGCAATATTTAATTTCATTTTTTTTGGTTCTATTTTGTTTTGTGCCAATTGGTTTAAGACACGAAACAATCTGTTTAAATTATATTCAACATTTTTTCGGTTGCCTTAATGGCCGAAACGGTCTGATCCGAATCCAAGCCTCTGGAGGTGAATTCCTTTCCGTCCAATTCCCAGGTAATAACCGTTTCGCAAAGTGCATCAGAAGTACTTCCCGGAGGTATGCGCACTGCATAATCCGTTAATTTCGGAAGTGTTTTTTTCTTGGCCTCATATACCTTTTTCAAGGCGTTCATAAAAGCGTCGTATTGTCCATCACCCTGTGCATGCGCTTCATAGGTTTTGCCATCTACCTCTAGCGATAGGGTAGTGGATGGCATTAAGCCCTTAGCGTGCGTAAGCACATATGATTTAACAAAAACTTTCTGTTGATGCGCTGCACTATCAAGCACATCGGATATAATAAAGGGAAGGTCATCTTTAGTAACACGTTCCTTTTTATCACCAAGTTCAATAATACGAGCGGTTACCTTTTTTAATTCCGTGTCGTCTAACGTAAGCCCTAACTCTTGCAAATTTTTTTGAATATTCGCTTTTCCAGACATTTTACCCAAGGCATACTTGCGCTTACGTCCAAAACGTTCGGGCATTAAATCGCTAAAATAAAGGTTCTTTTTGCTATCCCCATCTGCATGGATACCCGCGGTTTGGGTAAAAACATTATCCCCAACTATTGGTTTGTTCGCCGGGATGGTAAAACCGGTAAAGGCAGAAACGAGTTTGCTTACCTTGAACAAGGAGGATTCATTTACACTTATTTCCACATTGGGCAGAAAATCGTTGATTACAGCTACTGCACTCGCCATTGGAGCATTTCCTGCCCGTTCGCCCATTCCGTTTACGGTTAGATGTAGACCGTGACAGCCTGCCTTTACCGCTTCCATAACATTTGCAACGCCTAGATCATAATCGTTGTGGCCATGAAAGTCGAAATGTAAGCTTGGATACTTCCCCACTATTTCGGAGATGAACTGAAACGTCTCGGTATGGGTCAGGATGCCCAAGGTATCTGGAAGCAATATTCTTTTTACGGGTTGGTTTGCCAAGAAATCCAGGAAATCAAAAACGTATTCCTTGGAATTACGCATGCCATTGCTCCAATCCTCCAAATAGATATTGTTGATGATTCCCTGTTGTTCGGCTTTTTTGAATAGTTCGGCAATTTCGGAAAAGTGTTGTGCCGGTTTTTTCTTTAGCTGGTGCTCTAAATGGTTTAAAGAACCTTTGGTCAATAAGTTTTGGGATATGGCACCGGATTTTTTCATCCAGTCCAAGGAAACGCCACCATCAACAAAGGTGAGTACTTCTACACGTTCTAGATAGCCCTTTGTTTTTGCCCATGCCGCAATTTGTTGCACCGCTTCCAATTCACCATCGGAAACCCGTGCGGAGGCCACCTCAATGCGATCTACCTTGAGCTCATCCAACAATAATTTCGCAAGGGTAAGTTTCTCCGATGCAGAAAAGGATACCCCTGAGGTCTGTTCCCCATCCCTTAGGGTGGTATCCATGATTTCCAACTTTCTTTTCATGGGTCTTTTTCCTTAGCAGGAATTGCGGTTAAAGGGGAGTATTCTTGGCAAACGATTCAATTTCTCCAGAAATGTTCAGAAGGTAATCGATATCGTCAAAGCCATTCAACATGTTATTTTTCTTATACGCATTGATATCAAAAGATTCGCTTTCGCCTGTAGCACACAGGGTTATTTTCTCTTCCGGTAGGCTTACTTCCAGTTCCGTATTTGGGTCTGCGTCTATTGCATCGAATATTTTTTGCAAAAATTCCGCACTTACTTGGACTGGTAGAACTCCGATGTTTAAACAGTTTCCCCTAAAAATATCGGCAAAAAAGCTGGAAACCACACATCGAAACCCATAGTCATATACGGCCCATGCAGCATGTTCCCTTGAAGAACCGGAACCAAAGTTCTTACCGCCCACTAGAATTTTACCGCTATACTTGTCTTGGTTGAGGACAAAATCTTCCTTTAGGGTGTTATCTTGATTGTAGCGCCAATCCCTAAAAAGGTTGTCCCCAAAACCTTCACGCTCCGTGGCCTTTAAAAAACGGGCGGGGATTATTTGATCAGTATCCACATTTTCTATGGGTAAAGGAACCGCGGTTGATTTTAATATCTTGAATTTATCGTATGCCATCTCTTATGCTTTTCGCTTTTGGCTTTGCGCCTTTAGCTTCATTAATGTATTCGTTCATTTTGCTAGAAGCCAACGGCCACCAGCTGAAGGTAAATTCCTTATGCGAATTCTACCATAAGTTCCCTAGGGTCGGTAACTTTTCCGGTTACCGCCGCTGCCGCCGCAACTAAGGGACTGGCCAAAATCGTTCTTGATCCGGGACCTTGTCTTCCTTCAAAATTTCTATTGGAAGTACTTACCGCCAGTTTTCCCGGGGGCACTTTATCGTCATTCATGGCCAAGCAAGCGGAACATCCCGGCTCGCGTAGCTCAAAGCCTGCCTCGGTAAGAATAGCAAGGATGCCTTCCTCCTTAATGGCGGTTTCCACCTTGTGTGAGCCAGGTACTAACCAAGCGGTTACATTATCTGCTTTCTTTCTTCCTTTCACTATCGATGCAAATGCCCTAAAATCTTCAATTCTTCCGTTGGTACAACTTCCTAGAAAGACAAAATCGATAGGTTTGCCCATCATGCTTTCCCCTTCATTGAAATCCATATATTTTAAGGATTTTTGATAGGTGGAAGCACCTCCTTGAGAAGCACTGGCCATTGGAATATCATTGGAAATTCCCATACCCATTCCTGGATTTGTACCATAGGTAATCATGGGCTCGATTAGGGAACCATCAAAAGTTAACTCCTTATCAAAAATGGCATCCTTATCCGTATACAAAGTTTCCCAGTAAGCCATTGCCTTTTCCCAGTCCGCATCTTTTGGGGTAAACTCACGTCCTTTAATGTACTCAAATGTTTTCTCGTCTGGTGCGATCATACCGCCACGGGCACCCATCTCAATACTTAGGTTACAGACGGTCATACGGCCTTCCATCGTCATGTTCCTAAAAATCTCACCGGCATATTCCACGAAGTAACCGGTAGCTCCAGAGGTGGTCAATTGCGAAATAATAAACAGGGCTACATCCTTTGGCGTTACGCCTTTGCTCATAGCTCCATTTATATTGATCCGCATACGCTTCGGCTTGGGCTGCATAATGCACTGTGTTGCCAATACCATTTCAACCTCAGAAGTTCCAATCCCAAAGGCTATGGCACCAAAAGCACCATGGGTAGAGGTGTGTGAATCTCCACAAACAATGGTTGCGCCCGGTTGGGTAATACCATATTCAGGTCCTACAACATGTACGATTCCATTTTTTTCGTGGCCTAGGCCCCAATAGGAAATACCATATTCATTGGCGTTTTCCTCCAACATTTTGAGTTGATTTGCCGAAAGGGGATCTTTCACCGGTAAATGTTGATTGATGGTAGGGGTGTTATGATCGGCCGTAGCAAAGGTTTTTTCCGGATGCATTACAGGAATATCCCTGTTTTTTAGCCCTAAAAATGCAACGGGACTAGTAACTTCGTGCACCATGTGTCTGTCGATGAACAAAACATCCGGCCCGTCCTGTATTTTATGTACTACGTGGGAATCCCACACCTTATCAAACAATGTTTTTGTTGCGCTCATGTTCCTTATATTCTAAGAACACAAAGCTATTAAAAACAAGGGTTTTTAAGAAATAAACACCCTGCTAAATTACGATGTTCAACGTTATTTTGTAAGAATACAATTAACTAATATACGTCCATATATTCTTGTGCTTGACCAGCTGTGCGTACATATGCCTAACAATTAAATTTTCGGGTTTCTCCAAGCTTGGGTCTTCTTTCAGTAGTTGTATGACATAGTGCCGAGCCGTTTTTAGAATGGCATTGTCCTTAACGATATCCGCAATTTTTAGGTTCAGTATTCCACTTTGCTGGGTGCCCATCAAATCGCCGGGACCGCGAAGCTTTAAGTCCACTTCCGCAATTTCAAAACCATCATTGGTGGCTACCATGGTTTCTAAGCGCGTTTTAGCGTCGGCAGACAATTTGTGGCCGGTCATTAGGATACAGAAACTTTGGTCCGCACCTCGGCCAACACGGCCACGTAATTGGTGTAATTGGGATAGGCCAAAACGTTCTGCACTTTCAATGACCATAACCGAGGCATTGGGGACATTAACGCCAACTTCAATTACCGTTGTCGCCACCATAATTTGCGTCTGCCCTTTTACGAAGCGCTCCATTTCATAATCCTTATCCGCCGGTTTCATTTGACCGTGTACAATGGATATCTGATATTCCGGTTGTGGAAAATCGCGCACGATACTTTCATAACCATCCATTAAATCCTTATAATCCATAGCCTCGGATTCTTGAATTAATGGGTAGACCACGTACACTTGCCTGCCTTTTTTTATCTCATCCCGTATAAAACGAAATACCTTTAATCGGTTTGCATCGTATCTGTGTACGGTCTTTATCGGTTTTCGGCCTGGGGGCAATTCATCGATGACCGAAATATCCAAATCCCCATACAGGCTCATGGCCAGTGTTCTAGGAATAGGAGTGGCGGTCATTACCAGTATATGTGGGGGAAACTCATTTTTATGCCATAATTTGGAACGTTGGGCTACCCCAAAGCGATGCTGTTCGTCAATAATGGCCAGTCCTAAGTTTTTGTATTGAACTTTATCCTCCAAGAGGGCGTGGGTTCCTACTAGGATATGCAGTTCTCCATTTTCAAGCCGCTCATGTAAAGGGGTTCTGACGGACTTCTTCACAGAGCCCGTCAATAGTGCGCAAGTAATGTTGGTGCCTTCCAAAAGTTCTACTATGCCGTGATAATGCTGATTGGCAAGAATTTCGGTAGGGGCCATAAGGCAGGCTTGAAACCCGTTGTCGATAGCCAGTAACATTGTCATTACAGCAACTATTGTTTTGCCAGAGCCTACATCGCCCTGTAAAAGTCGATTCATTTGGGCATTGCTACCCAAATCTGCCCTAATTTCTTTAATTACCCTTTTTTGGGCCTCGGTAAGCTCAAACGGGAGTTTATTGGTGTAGAAATCATTGAAAAATTCGCCTACTTCAAGAAATGGGAACCCTTTTATTTTCTGTTTTCTTGAAAGTTTTTTGGCAATTAGCTGCAATTGAACATAAAAAAGCTCTTCGAACTTTAAGCGGAACTGTGCCTTAGCCAATAATTCTTGATTTTTAGGAAAATGGACATTGAATAAGGCCTCATTTTTATTCAATAATTTTAGTTCGAAAAGTAAATTGTTTGGAAGGCTTTCGGAAAATTTTCCGTTCACTTCCATAAAAAGCTGTTGCATCAGTTTATTGATGACCTTATTCGTGATGCCTTTGTTGCTTAGTTTTTCAGTAGAGGGATAAACAGGTTGCATATAAATTTTGGTGCCCTGCTCATGTTCGGTCAAAAGTTCCATTTCTGGATGCGGCATCGAAAAACTCCCACTGAACCAATTGCACTTACCGAAGATAACATACGGCACATTTAGTTTTAAATGCTCCCTGATCCATTTTTGTCCCCGAAACCATACGAGTTCCATTTCGCCGGTTTCATCCGTAAAACGAGCGACAAGACGGGTACCTTTCTTTTGTTCAACGGTCTTGATGTTAACGATTTTCCCGATAATTTGAACGTCGGAATTGTTTCGTTGTAATTGTCCAATTTTGTAATATTGGGTCTTATCGATGTAGCGGTTGGGAAAAAGATTTAACAAATCCTGGTAGGTTTCTACCCCTAATTCTGATCTCAGGGTTTCCGCCCTATTGGGACCAACGCCTTTGAGATATACGATAGGAGTTTGTAGAAAACCATGATTCATGATACGAATTTAGAGCTAATGGGCTATACGAGCAAATACAGAAATTGATTTTGACCACTAGGTTTGTATTTAGTTCCATTAAGATGCTAAAGTCCAATATATTTGTGGTATGAAACGTAGTACAACCATCCTATTTTCACTTTTTGCTTTTGTTGTGAATGCACAGCATCAGGATAAGGTTGACTTTATAAACGCCTGTGTTCGCATCACTCCAAATGTACTGGAAAAGTCTATTAGTGGAACGGTAGCGTATACTTTTAAAATTCTTGAGGCCGTGGATTCCGTCTTTTTGGATGCGCATCAAATGAATTTTGAAAATGTCTTTTTAAATTCCAAAAAGGTACAGTTCAGGAATACGGATTCGAAATTAATTCTTGATTACAATTTTAAAGCGGGTCGTACCTATACGTTGAAATTTCAATATGGGGCAATTCCCAAACAGACCTTGTATTATATCGGGTTTGAAGATGATATCACTGGAAATGAGCAACTATGGACCCAAGGCCAAGGAAAATATACCAGTCATTGGTTGCCTAGTTTTGATGACATGCGCGAAAAGGTAGTTTTTGATCTTACTATCGTTTATGATGAAAATTATACGGTCGTTGCCAACGGGCGTTTGAAGGATACGCATGTTCTAAACGGTCTAAAGCAATGGGATTTTGATATGGAAAGTCCTATGAGTAGTTATTTGGTCGCCTTTTCAATTGGTATTTATGATAGGCAGGAGTTAAAGTCTAAAAGTGGAATCAGCATACAAAACTACTATTATCCATCACATACAAATAGGGTTGAACCGACCTATAGGGACACTAAACAAATTTTTGATTTTTTGGAGGCTGAAATTGGGGTTGCCTATCCATGGCAGAATTATAAACAAGTTCCTGTTCACGATTTTTTATATGCAGGGATGGAAAATACGACTGCCACATTTTTCTCCGATGCCTATGTCATTGATTCTATTGCCTTTGTTGATAAGAACTATGTGAACGTTAACGCCCATGAACTGGCTCACCAGTGGTTCGGGAATTTGGTAACCGAGAAGAGCGGGGAACATCATTGGTTGCAGGAAGGTTTTGCGACCTACTATGCCTATTTAACGGAAAAGGAGGTTTTTGGCGACGACTATTTTTATTGGAAATTGTTCGATACGGCAAAGGTTTTGGAAGAACGGGTAACTAATGGGGAAGGGGAGTCCTTATTGAATCCTAGTGCGAGTAGTTTAACGTTTTATGAAAAAGGAGCTTGGGCATTGGTAATGCTTAAGGAAAGGGTAGGGCCGGATAATTTTAAAAAAGGAATTCAAAATTTTCTAATTAAGTATCAATTTAAGAATGCAACTGTTTCAGATTTCATTATTGAAATGGAACGGGTTAGTGGCAATGACCTGAACGAATTTGAAACAACATGGTTAAAAAGTATCGATTTTCCCATGGAAGAGGTGAAGGATTTTTTTAATGAACATAGCGCTTCTATCCGCACGTATTACGTTTTGGAGCCAACTATTGAAAAAACATCGGTAGACCACAAATTTCTACAGGATACTTCGATGTCTAGCTATTTGAAATTAGAGCTTTTGAAGCAAAAGGACACCCTTTCAGAAGTGGATTATGTACTACTGCTAGAGGATGATGATTTGAAGGTGAGGCAGTTTGTTGCCGAAAAAATTGGTTTGATTCCCGAAAGCTTAAAGGAATTTGCTGAACCCCTGTTGTTGGATAGGAGCTACATCACCATTGAATTGATGCTCTTCAACCTATGGAATAGTTTTGAAAGTAATAGGGAAGCCTATTTAAACCGAACAAAGGGTATTATTGGTTTGCCGAATAAAAATGTGCGATTGCTATGGCTGACTTTAGCTTTAGTAACGACAGATTATGATTTGGAGCAAAAAGGGAATTACTATCAGGAATTAGTTCAGTATACCAGTTCTGGTTATAATCCAGAAACACGTCAAATGGCATTTCAATACCTGAACGACCTAAAAGCGTTAAGGGGTGATGGACTTATCAATTTGATTAAAGCGACAAATCACCATTCTTGGCAGTTTAGAAGTTTTGCTAGGTATCTATTGGATGCACAATTAGAGGAGGAAGGGCAACGCAATGAAATAGAATCGATGGCCAAGCAACTAAATTCATCAGATTTGCGTTATCTTAAAACGAAAATAAAAGTACCATGAGAGCTTTGGTTATTTCTGGCGGAGGCAGTAAAGGGGCCTTTGCAGGTGGTGTGGCACAATTTCTTATTCAAGAAGAAGGAAGGGTGTATGATTTATTTGTGGGAACCTCTACCGGGAGTTTGCTTATTTCCCATTTGGCTTTGAGTAAATTGGATAAAATAAAGGAGATTTATTCCAATGTAAATCAAGATAGTATTTTCAATAATTGTCCGTTTTTGATAAAAAAAGTTCATGGCAACGAGGAGATTACAATAAATCATTGGAACGTAATCCGAAATTTTTTGAGAGGTAAAAAAACCTTTGGTGAAAGTGAAAATCTTAGGGATTTAATACGAAGTAGCTTAACCGTTGATGAATTCGAGACTCTAAAGAACGGTAAATCTGACGTAGTTATTACAGTTTCCAATCTATCCTTGAATCAAGTTGAATACAAATCAATCAAAGACTGCACCTATGATGAATACTGTGATTGGGTATGGATTTCCGCTAATTATACTCCATTTATGAGTTTGGTGCGCAAAAATGGATGTGAGTATGCAGATGGCGGTCTTGGCAGTATTGTACCTATAGAGGAGGCCATAAAACGTGGCGCCACCGAGGTGGATGTAGTCGTATTGCATACCGAGGTGAATTATTTGAACAGGCTACCTTCCAAAAATCCGTTCGAATTGATAACCACGATGATGAGTTTTATTTTTGACCGTATTGAAAATCAGAATATCCGCATTGGAAAATTGGTGGCTAAACAAAATAATGCGATTATCAATCTATTTTATACCCCTACCATTTTAACCACAAACTCCTTAATTTTTGATAAGGATAAAATGACGATGTGGTGGAAGCGCGGCTATCTTTATGCCAAAAATAAAAATGAGGAAACCAACCCTATTGAGCCCAATGAAAATGAGTGACGCCAAGAATAGGTGTTGGTAGTTACTAAAAATTTTTGGTTTGAAATCGAATTTGGGTGAACACGAAAGTTTTTATCGAAAAAGTATTGGATGGCCTTTACACGACAGGTTTTTCCTTTAACGAACAACGAACAACGAACAACGAACAAAGAACAACGATTAACAATCTACCATAAATCCCCAATCTCTTTTTTCACGAATGAAAGTGCTGTAGCCGACGGGGAAGCCTTTTCCATGGTTTGGTTCAAAATATCCTCCCGTAGTTTATCTGCCGATTCGGTATCGCTCATCGCCGCCTTTCTGATCATTTGAATGGTTGCGCTCTTGGCCGCCTTGATGATATTCCAGCATTCATCTGTCATATAGATTTGCTGGGAAAGGTTATGGTCAAACTCGTTTTCAATACTTTTTATCAAAAGTTTCTCATAGGCATCCTTGTCCTTGGATTGTGGCGAAACGCGAACCACCAAGCTAGGAATTGCAATCCGCTCCAAGAAGAGGGCCATGCGTTCATATGCTTGCAACCGAACAGGTAGGGTATCTTTTTGAGAGTCTTTGTGAAGTAAAAAACGTCTACGGCCTTCCTCGTTATTGGTGTGCATCCTAAAAAAATAAAAAGCAATGGCACCGGTTACTACGGAGGGCAATAAATAGGCAAACAATTGAAACACTTGGTCTGAGGTCATTTTCGAATTTTTTATTCAATTATACCATCATAAAACGACTAATTTCTTCAATTAGTATAATGGTTTATCGATGAAATGTAATTCCTTAATTCTTAACCTCTCCTTTCGCCATATCATAAAATGCCCTATAATCTGGCTGAATTTTTATTTGTACGGATTCCCGTAAACCCCCATCTTTTCCAACGACTTGAATCCGGTCACCGTTTACTCCAAAATCTTTTACTAAAATGGTAGCAATGTTTGCGGCCTGCATAATGGCCAAGTCCAATTCTCCGGTAATATTAAGACTTGCTACAGAAATAATACTTTTAGGATTGGCCTTGATAACATTGGAAATATTCTCCAGCCACTCCTTTGCTCCTGCATTGACCTGAACACCCAATCCATCAGGGAAAAAGAAATCCAACTTTTCCGAAAAAGTAACCGTACCCTCATTTACACTTACCTTGGCGTTTTCCCCTAAGGTTTGTTTTGCGCGTGTCAAGGCCATAACTGCCGTGGAGTCGTTGCTTGAAACTGCATTGGTAATGCCCTTCAACTGTGCCTCCTTGCGCTCCAAAGTGGCCAATGTTTTATTGATATTCTCTGAATTCTGGCTCGATAAGGTTGCAAAGCTATTTAAGTTCTTCATCAGCGTGGCATTGGCATCTTGGAGCTCGGTTACCTGTTTTTGCAATTCTTCCGCTTTTGAAAGGCCAATTTTTTCGTTGCGTTGGGCCGTATTTACAATGCTTTTTATAGAATCTAATTGAAATTTCAACTCTTGATTTTGCTCAATAAGCTCGCTTTTCTTTTGCGCCTCCACATTAAGAATCCCCATAAATAAAAAGGCGGAACATAAAATTATTCGAATCATAGTATCGGTATATTAATTAAATATATCTAAAATTTTCCGCCAAGATACGAACAGTCTTTCAATTCTTGAGCACCACTAAAAGCTACTTTTCTTTTAGGAGTGCGATTGGGTACCTGTCAAACATAGGTTTAGGTTCGATTTAAGGCTCCACATACGCTCCTTTTTTTAGGGCGGTAGGTAGTTGCATCGTTAGGCTATGCTTTTAAAGAGCAGCCATTCCTAATCATTGATAAAAAGATTAACCATTGTATAGTAAAATACTTCGAATAACCTACGTGGGCTTGCTTCTGCATAACTCAAGGCTCTTGGTTTGGACCCTTTTAAGAAAAGACCATTGCGCGCGATAAAAAATGAAATCAAGAATTTAAAACCCACCCAAGGGAAGTATTATGGTCTGGCCATAATTTCACTTTTAAGACTCAACCCTTGGGCTTCGTTTCCAATCTGGGGGTTTTATCGCTGTTTAGATAGTCTAGACTCATTTCGGTCAGGGTTTTTACGCCCAGAAGCAATCCACTGTCATCTATTTTAAAATCTGGGGTGTGATGCGGATAGGATTCCGAATTCCCTGGGGTCATTCCACCAAGGAAAAAGAAAAACCCAGGTGCTTCCCGTTGAAAATAGGAGAAATCCTCTGCGCCAGTAATCGCTTTTTGGGTTTGAATGTTCTTTTCGCCCGCAACGCGCTTCATGGTTGGCAGCATTTGTTCCACCAGTTCAGGATTGTTATAGGTAATATCAGTGGCATCCTTTATTTCACAGGTTGCAGTACCGCCATAGGCCTGGGCGATAGTTTCCACCATTTCTACCATACGCTTGTTCAGTTTATCCTTCATGTCATAATCCAATGTCCGAATAGTACCGATCATCTCGGCACTTTCCGGAATAATATTAAAGCGTACACCACTTTTAATTTTACCCACGGTTATAACGGCCGCTTCCTCGGTCAAATTCGTTTCCCGACTGATAATAGTTTGTAAGCCATCGATAATCTTTGCACTGATTAAAATTGGGTCAACCCCGGCCCAAGGCTGGGAGCCATGACTTTGCTTACCTTGTACGTTAATGGTAAAACTCTGCGCCGCAGCCATGGTACCGCCAGATTTATAACGTATGACCCCAACCGGAGTTTGCGAGTTTATGTGAAGTCCAAATATGGCATCTACCTTTGGATTTTCCATCACGCCTTCTTTTACCATTAATAGGGCACCACCTTCTTCACCTGGGGGTGGACCTTCTTCCGCAGGTTGAAAAATAAATTTAATCGTACCTTTTATTTTGTCCTTATTCTTGGCCATTACCTCCGCTACTCCCATTAAAATAGCTGTATGGGTATCATGCCCACAGGCATGCATTACCCCTACCTTTTCTCCCATGAATTCTGAAGTAACTGTTGATTTGTAAGGAAGGTCGTTACGTTCAACTACAGGCAGGGCATCTATATCGGCACGCAATGCCACTACTTTTCCCGGCTTATTCCCTTTTAAAATACCGACTACCCCAGTATGGGCTACTTCCGTTTGGACTTCAATCCCGAGGGATTCTAGGTGTTTGGCAATCTTTTCTGCCGTTTTAAACTCTCTGTTCCCTAATTCTGGATTTTGATGGATATCCCTACGCCATTCAATTACCTTATCCTCGATAGCGGCGTAATCCTTGTCTAATTTGGGGCCTTGCGCCAATGCTAAAAAGCCCGATAGTAATACGGCCAAAAGTGTAAACTTTCTCATAGTTTGTGGTTAAAATTTAATCAATTTATAATCATCGTTTTGTAATTGTATAAAAGCGGTCATGGCGGAAAGTGATAATTGTACGCCGTCGATTAAGCTTTCTTTTGGAAAACCTCTGGAAACAGAGGACTGTCCGCAGAAAATAACCTCGGCCCCAGCCGCTATCAAGCCCTTTAGTAATTTTTCGTTCGGGTTGTCCGTTCCGTATTTTGCTTTGTAGGCCTCGGAAGAGATTACGTCCTTAGAGGCCTTATTGTGAACCACAAGCGCAACTTTCAACTGTGCTATAGGAATTCCACTTTGAGCGTGCATATTAAGGAACCTTGCAGCGGTTTCAATACTCGAATTAACCTGGGACAAATCTTCAGGGGAGTTCATAATATCAAAGACAGCCTTGTACGTCATGGAGGCATCAATCTTAAAATCGGCATCATCAATCGTGTAGACCTTGCCATACGTGTTTATAACCGGACCACTTTTTGCCGTTTGGGCTTTCCCCATATAGCTTAATAATAATAATAAAGTGATGGGTACAATACAGTCTAAACTATTCTTGGTCATAGCATATTTTATAGATGCTTTAAATATATTCAAATTGAAAGGAAATACCAGCTATTGTTTATAATTCTGAAAAACTAGATTTTTTGTATCCCTCAATTATGGCTAAATTCACCCTTTCAAAAACAAGAACATTTGAGCTCATTTATAGATGAATTGAACGATGCCCAAAAAGCACCGGTTTTGCATAAAGACGGACCATTAATGGTGATTGCAGGGGCAGGATCGGGTAAGACCCGGGTGCTTACCTATAGGATTGCACATTTGATGGCGCAAGGGGTGGATTCGTTCAATATTTTGGCATTGACCTTTACCAATAAGGCGGCTAGGGAAATGAAAAAACGTATTTCCGATATAGTTGGAAGTACCGAGGCCAAAAACTTATGGATGGGAACCTTCCATTCCGTATTCGCAAAATTACTTCGTATTGATGGCGGCAAGTTGGGGTACCCAAGTAATTTCACGATTTATGACACCCAAGATTCGCAACGGCTAATTTCATCGATAATCAAAGAAATGGGGCTGGACAAGGATATTTATAAATACAAGCAGATACAGAATAGAATATCCTCCTTTAAGAACAGTCTTATAACCGTAAAGGCCTATTTCAATGATTCAGATTTAATGGAGGCAGACGCCATGGCTAAAAAGCCGCGCACGGGTGACATCTATCAGAATTATGTGGAACGCTGCTTTAAGGCGGGCGCGATGGATTTTGATGACTTGTTGTTAAGAACCAATGAACTGCTTACGCGATACCCAGATGTACTGATGAAATATCAAGACCGGTTTCGCTATATCCTGGTAGATGAGTATCAAGATACAAATCACTCACAATACCTGATCGTCAAAGCCCTTGCCGATCGTTTCCAAAATATTTGTGTGGTTGGTGATGATGCGCAAAGCATCTACTCTTTCCGGGGCGCTAACATCAGTAATATTCTCAACTTTCAAAGAGATTATGACAATGTAGGCATGTACCGATTGGAGCAGAACTACAGGTCCACAAAAAATATTGTTAATGCGGCGAATTCCATAATCGCAAAGAATAAGAACCAGCTTGAAAAAGTGGTCTGGACCGCCAATGATGATGGGGCGGCTATAAAAATTCACCGTAGTCCTACAGATGCCGAGGAAGGCAGGTTTGTGGCCGGCTCTATATGGGACCATAAAATGCAGGAGCAAATGAACAATGGGCAATTTGCGGTTTTGTACCGTACCAATTCCCAATCCAGGTCTATTGAGGATGCATTGCGTAAACGTGATATTCCCTACAGAATTTATGGCGGTCTATCATTTTACCAGCGTAAGGAAATTAAGGATGTGCTATCCTATTTACGTATGGTCATCAACCCAAAAGATGAGGAAGCCTTGAAACGGGTAATTAATTTTCCAGCAAGAGGAATAGGGGGCACCACAATTGATAAATTGGTAGTTGCCGCAAACCATTATAACAGGTCCATCTTCGAGGTGATGGAGAATATCGATAAAATCGATTTAAAAATTAATTCTGGCACCAAAAGGAAATTGGGAGATTTTGTTACGATGATCAAAAGTTTCCAAATCATGAACGAAAGTGCCGATGCCTTTACTTTGGCGGAACACGTAGCAAAAAAAACGGGCATTCTTTTAGAGTTTAAAAAGGACGGAACCCCTGAGGGTATTGGCCGGATGGAGAACATTGAGGAACTTTTGAACGGAATAAAGGATTTTGTTGAGGGACAAAAAGAGTTGGATGAGGCTACCGGTAGTATAAGTGAATTTTTGGAAGATGTAGCCTTGGCAACAGATTTGGATAAGGATACTGGAGATGACGACCGTGTGGCGCTTATGACCATCCATTTGGCAAAAGGTCTCGAATTCCCATATGTTTATATAGTGGGTATGGAAGAAGACCTTTTTCCATCCGGAATGAGTATGAGTACCCGTAGCGAATTGGAGGAGGAACGCCGTCTCTTTTACGTGGCCCTCACGCGTGCAGAAAAACAAGCTTATTTGACCTATACCCAAAATAGATACCGTTGGGGCAAATTAATAGATGCGGAACCCAGCAGGTTTTTAGAGGAAATAGATGAACAATATGTGGAGAACTTAACCCCGGTAGATGGCGGCTATCGATATCAATCCCTCATAAATGCCAATATCTTCGGAGAAGTGGATAAAAGCAGGCTGCGTCAGGAAAAACCGGTGCGGGGAACCCCTCCAAGTATTGGACAGCCAAACCTTAATCAACTTAAAAAATTACGCAAGATTAAACCACAGCTAAGCGAACCTATTGGAAATACCAACACCATTGATCCCAATTTGGAGCCAGGTGTTTTGGTGAACCACACGCGTTTTGGTCGTGGAAAGGTAATTAAGATAGAAGGGGTGGGGAATGATAAGAAGGCAGAAATACAATTTGATAAGGGGGATATAAAAAAGCTGTTGTTACGTTTCGCTAAATTGGAGGTTATTCATGATTAGACGCAGTATAATCATGATTAAATAAAATAATTTAACTTGTAAAAAAAACATGAATAGTTACGCACTTATTTTGGTCTACCTTTCTATGTTCCTCTCATGTTGTTCAAGTTCTAGTGGTTCAGAACCGGATGTAACTCAACTACCTGAATCCACACCGGAAGCGAATGAAACCAACATTCCCGATCCAGATGACCGGGATTATTGGACAAATGCGGTTTTGGTTTGGAACGACGAGTTTGAAGGGACAGCCCTATTAGATGAAAATTGGGCATTTGAAACCGGCGGTAATGGCTGGGGTAATAATGAACTTCAAAATTATCAAAATCAGGGCAATACGGAAGTAAGTGACGGTATTCTAAAAATTACAGCCAAAAGAAATACGGATAATACGATTGAAGGAGCCTTTACTTCTGCACGTTTAAATAGTAAAAAAGCGTTTAAATTCGGAAGAATGGAAATACGTGCTAAGCTTCCGGAACATAAGGGCAATGGTACTTGGCCAGCTCTTTGGATGCTTGGAAGCAACATTGGAACAGTAGGTTGGCCGGCATGTGGTGAAATCGACATGATGGAATATGTTAGTTTCAAACCCAATAAAACCCATTTTTCAATCCATAGTACCGCTAACAATCATACAAATGGTACTGAAATTACTTCAGGGGCTGTGGACCTTGAAACGATAGAAGAAGAATTCCATAATTTTGGAATCTTATGGTCAGAGAAATACATTAAATTTTATGTGGATGAAATTGATAACGTACAATTTACATTTCGGCGTCCTACATCCGCTACGGTTGATAACTGGCCTTTTTCCAACAATTTTTATTTTCTGATGAATATTGCCGTGGGAGGAAATTGGGGAGGTTTGGAAGGGGTCGATACTTCGATTTTCCCAGCTACAATGGAAGTTGATTACGTAAGGGTCTATCAGGTAAAATAAAACAAAGCTTTTGGCTGAATTCATTAAAATATATGAAGAGAATCCTAACCCTAAGGAGATTAAGAGGGTTGTGGAGGTGCTACGCAAAGGGGGATTGGTAATTTATCCTACCGACACCGTTTATGGCTTGGGTTGCGATATTACCAATACCAAGGCGCTAGAAAAAATTGCACGTATTAAAGGGATAAAATTGGCAAAGGCTAACTGGTCCTTTATTTGTACGGACTTAAGTAACCTGTCCGATTACGTGAGGCAAATTGATACGGCAACATTTAAAATTTTAAAACGTGCCTTACCAGGACCGTATACATTTATTCTCCCTGGAAACAATAATTTGCCCAAAGAGTTTAAGAAAAAGAAGACGGTGGGTATTCGTGTCCCGGACAATGCTATCATTAAGACTTTGGTAGAAGCATTGGGCAACCCAATTGTTTCCACCTCTATTAGGGATGAGGACGATGTACTTGAATATACCACCGATCCGGAATTGATATTTGAAAAGTGGGAGAATCTAGTGGATATTGTTATCGATGGTGGTTATGGAGGTAATGTTGGCTCTACGATAATCGATATTTCATCAGGTTTCCCAGAGGTAATACGGGAAGGAAAGGGAAGTCTGGATATTCTTTAAACCGATATTTATTACAATAAAAAAAGCGGCCCATGAAGGCCGCTTTTACTTTGTTATAATATCGGGAATTCTTAGTTGTTGATTGCAGGATCTTTCATTCCTTCTTCAATCATGCTGTAGAATTGGTCAATTTTAGGAAGAACTACGATACGGGTTCTTCTATTTTTAGACTTTTCAGTTGGTGATACAGGAATGTATTCAGACCTACCAGCAGCTGTCATACGCTTTGGATCTACATTAAAGCTATCCTGTAGAATACGTACTACAGAAGTTGCACGTTTAACACTCAAATCCCAGTTGTCAACTAACACACCGTTTCCTCTATAAGGAACGTCATCTGTATGACCTTCTACCATAAATTCAAAATCAGGTTTGTTGTTCACTACTTTTGCAACCTTGCCAAGAACTTCTTTAGCTCTGTTGGTCACGTTATAGCTACCACTGCTGAAAAGTAATTTATCGGAAATAGATACGAATACTACACCTTTTTCAACGCTGATCTCAATATCCTCATCATCCATATTGCCTAATACACCTTTTAAGCTCTGTACCAAGGAAAGGTTTACAGAATCTCTACGAGTAATGGCATCATTTAACTTACGAATCGTTAAATCCTTTTCTTGAAGACTTTCCAATGATTTTTCCAAGTTCTCAGCACCTTTTGTGGTCAAGGTAGTCAAGTTGCCCATATTGTTGATCAAATCTTGATTGTTGGCTTTCAAGAATGCATTTTGATCTTCCAATGTTTGAAGTCTTGAAGAAGCAGTTGCTTTCTCTTCTAAACAGTCATTTAACTTAACCGTTGCGGAGTTCAATAAATCCTGTGTTTCTTTTTGTTTAGCCTCAAGATCTGCATATTTCTTACTTGATACACAAGAAGATAATAAAAGCGTAACTCCAAGACATCCTAACAGTATTTTTTTCATAATTGTAATCTATATTAATATTTAGTTATTTACTTTATTTTCGCTTCTAAGCGACTTCAAAATTATATAAATAGAAATTCACTTATAAGCCGGCTTAGTTAATCTTTTACTAAAATGTTAAAATTTCTAATCTTATATACGAAATAAGACCATACTATGGACTTCGTAATGTAGTATCTTTTGATAAAATTGGTCTTTTCCCGCTTCTTGTACATTCTTCCAAATTGTCTGTAAAAGCTCAAATGCGCCCTTAAGATAGCCCAGCAGTGATTAAAGCGAAATTGAAAGATAAAACGTACCGCTGCAATACCATCTAAAAGCAACCGGATAAAAATAATCAGAAAAGCTTTTCTTCGTGGCAGGTTCTTGGTTATGGAGAATAAAGAGTTCCTAAAATTTAAATATGTTTTTTTAGGATTCATATTACTCAAGGTGGAACCGCCTAGGTGATATACCTTGGAAGCCCCTACATACATAATTTTATACCCATGGTTTTTGGCACGCCAACAAAAATCGACTTCTTCTTGGTGTGCAAAGTAATCCGCATCAAAACCCTTTAATTCTTCAAAAACCTGTCTTCTAACGAACATACATGCCCCCGTGGCCCAAAAAATTTCCTTGGTGTCATCATATTGTCCATTGTCTCGCTCCAAGGTCTGAAAGATACGGCCCCGGCAGAATGGATATCCTAATTGATCAATGAACCCCCCGGCCGCACCAGCGTACTCAAAGTATTCCTTCTTCAAAAGATCCATTATTTTAGGTTGTATTATGGCAACATCCTGTTGCTCTATAAACAATTTTGAAATAGGAGCCAACCAATTTTTCGTCACTTCCACGTCAGAATTCAATAAGCAAAAAACATCTGCATCCAGATTTTCAAGTGCATCATTATATCCTTTCGCGAACCCTCCATTTTCCGTATTCTGAATAATAGTTATCGTAGGGTACTGTTTTTCTATAAATGCGATGGAACCATCTGTAGAAGCATTATCTGCAACATAGATGTCTGCATTTTTGGAGTGAGCCATAACAGAAGGTAGGTACCTTTCCAAGAGAACTTCACCGTTCCAGTTCAATATGACGACTGCTATCTTCAAAACGATGGCAAATTAACGGCTAAAATCAGGAATCTCCTTCATAAATTGATATTTTTCCGCTTTGGGGTCCGTTTGGCAATAGAAATGGGAAAGCCCATTGGTAACCATTAAATAGGTTGCATTCAATTTAAAGTTATACCGTGCAATTTGGTCGAATGTAGCTTGGGAAATCGAGATTTCGGGTGCTTTACACTCTACAAGAAGGTGTAATTGTCCGTTAGGATTATACACGACTACATCATATCTTTTTCGCAACCCGTTAAGCTTGATCTGTTTTTCAACATTAATGTGGCTCAGCGGATACTTCTTTTCTTGAAGAAGAAATTGAACCACGTGTTGCCGTACCCACTCCTCTGGTGTGAGTACCACAAATTTTTTCCGTATCCCGTCAAAGATCAAGGTTCTATTTTCGCTATTTTTGACCCGGAAGGTGTAGCTGGGAAAATTGAGTAGCTGCATTACACAAAGTTGATGATTTTTTCTGAATGGATGAAGCACTACAAATAGTCAATACAATTCGAAAGGGACAACTACGCCCTATTTATTTCCTATTTGGGGAAGAGGCCTATTTTATAGATAAGATATCTGATTTTATTGCAGATACCGTGCTTACGGAAGAGGAAAAGGGATTCAACCAGATGGTCCTTTATGGTAGGGACGTTTCTATAGACGATATCGTGGGGAATGCGAAACGGTACCCTATGATGGCCGAGCGCCAAGTAGTTATCGTTAAGGAAGCCCAACATTTATCACGAACCATAGAGCAGTTATGTTCCTATGCGGATAATCCTCAACAAACTACCGTACTGGTGCTGTGTTATAAGTACAAAAAGCTTGACAAGCGTAAAAAATTGTATAAAATCGTACAGAAGAATGGAGTTATTTTTGAAAGTAAAAAACTGTATGAAAATCAAGTTAGTGACTGGTTAAGAAAAAATTTGCTAAGCAATGGCTATACAATCTCGCACAAAGCTGCGCTTTTATTGGTAGAGTATTTGGGAACAGATTTAAGTAAAATAAGTAAGGAGCTGGACAAATTAAAATTAGCATTGCCCAAACAGACCGAGATTACCCCCAAACATATAGAAGAACATATAGGGATAAGCAAGGATTACAACAATTTTGAACTTAAAAGAGCCATTGGAGAACGGGATATCGTGAAAGCAGCAAAAATCATCACCTATTTTGCCCAAAACCCAAAGGACAATCCGTTTATCTTAACCGTAACCTTGTTGAATTCTTTTTTCACACAATTATTACAGTACCATGGGCTAAATGACCATTCCCCAAAAAATGTGGCCAGCACCTTGCGAATCAATCCATATTTTGTAAATGAGATACAAACGGCGGCCAAAAATTACCCCATGAAAAAAGTAAGCGCCATAATTTCAAGCTTACGTGAGCTAGACCTCAAAGGCAAAGGGGTAGGAGCCGCAACCACAACAGATGCAGATTTGCTGAAAGAATTATTATATAAAATAGTCTAGTCTATTTTCTGTCTACACTAAATTTTCCAGGACCAAGCAAGATAACGGTGACAAAAGCCACAAAGTAAAACAAGGCTTTTTCTTTTGTTCCAAAATCATCCGCACCATGCACTATAAACGCGGCAACGGCCATTGTTATGGCAGTAGGTATCGCAGACAACCTGGTTTTAAAACCTATAATAATAAGGATAGGACAGATAAATTCTCCTATGACCGCCAAAAATAGGGATGGGGTAGCTCCAATACCAATAGGGTCTCCAAATTCAAAATTCCCTGAAATGAGCTTTTGGAATTTTGGTAGGCCGTGGGTGAGCATAAGCGCTGAAATCGCTATTCTAAAAAAGGCAAGGCCTAAATCTTTTACTAGGGGATTTTTCATAGGTTTTCGTTATTTGAACTAAAAGTATTGATTTTTTTTCTGTTTTTTAAAACCCTCTTCAATTCCTGTAAAAAATGGTCTACATTCTTTCGATTAAAGTAGAGCGGCGGTTTTATTTTGAGTACGTTGTCATAAGGCCCATCCGTACTTATGAGAATATACCTTTCCCTAAGTTCATTTTTAATGTAGGAGGCTAATTCCGTATTAGGCCTACCCTTTACATCCAAAATTTCTACCCCAAGAAAGAGTCCCTCGCCTCGTATATCGGCCAATTCTGGATGTTCTTGCTGTACCAATTTTAGTCCGGCCACGAAATAGGCGCCAACTTCTTTTGCCTGTTTCGGTAAATTTTCTTCCTCCAAAACGTTCAATACGGCTTCACCGATTGCGCAAGAAACGGGATTACCCCCAAAAGAGCTAAAAAATTCCATTCCGTTATCAAAACTATCCGCTAATTCTTGAGTGGTGACCACGGCACCCATGGGATGGCCATTAGCTATGGGTTTGCCCAAAACAATAATATCAGGCACTACATCGTACATTTCATAGCCCCAAAAATAGTCTCCCAATCTTCCGAAACCTACCTGTACTTCATCGCTTATACAAACGCCGCCTTGCGCCCTAATTTCCTTATAGATTCCTTTTAAGTACGGTCTTGGTAAGGGTACTTGTCCGCCACAGCCAACTATGGGTTCAGAAATAAAAGCGGCAATTTCACCTATGTTTTCAGAAATTCGTTCTTTGGTAAGTTCTATATAATGATTGGCTACCACTTCTTCCGTTTTTATCCCAGAACCAAAAACCTTAGGAAGTTGAGCCTCCAATATATTTGTTTGTTTGCCGGTGCCTCCTTTATGGTGGTATTTGTAATGGCTTATGTCGATGCCATTTTGCGTGTTGCCGTGGTAACCGTGCTCCATGACCATGATTTTTTTCTTGGTGGTATGCGTCTTCGCTATACGTATCGCCAAATCCGAGGCAGCACTTCCAGAATTAACCAAAAAAACCTTGTTCAAATGTGCCGGAAATTTGGCGAGTAGGGCATCCGTATAACTCAATAACTCGTCATAGATATACCGCGTATTGGTGTTCAATTTGGCCATGGTACGTTGACCGGCCCTAACCACCGTTGGGTGGCAATGGCCAACCTGTATAATATTGTTATAGGCATCTAGAAAGGTGTTGCCCTCGGCATCATACATGTATTGAAATGCTGCACCAACCATTTCTATGGGCCTAGTATAGCTAAGGGATAAGGAGTCGCTAAGGTTGGTGCCCCGCCTATATAGTTGCGCTTCCATGCTTTTACCCACCAGTGTACTGAACCCACAGGCTTCCCTAAAGGTATTATGCGCCTTGATCGGGTTTATGGATACCCATTTGCGAAGTAAGTTCCAAGCAAATTTTTCGCTTACGGTAATATAATCAGAATCTGGTTTAAGCCGTTTTGCATGTGCAGAGTTAAGAACGCTCATACATAATCGAGCTGCAATGAGGTAATACAACACAGAAAGTTCCAATTCTTTCAAGGGAAAGATTTCGTGGTAGGCCCCTACGACTTGTTTCGCGATAGTCAAGGGGTTTTTCTTTTCCATAAGTACATAGGTAAGCCCAACCGCTAATTCATTAATAACCCAGGAATGGCATACGTCACCAAAATCAATTATTCCGGTAACCTTATCGTTCCCTACCAACACATTCCAATCATTTGCGTCGTTATGTATAATCCCTTGCCTTAATTCGTACTGTAAGGGAAGGACGTGTTGGTTGAATTGCAGGCAAAAATAATCTACCAAACTTCGGTCACTAGCTGTTGGAATGGCTTCCAGGTATTTCCAATTCTTCTGAAAATGTTTTAAATCCCATTGGGTTACCTTAGCCTCTATTACCGGACTACGAATTGTCGTAAGCACAGTTGTCATTTTGGCTAGACTGGAACCAAAAGATTTCAATAAAAGTGGAGAATGACCAATTTCGGCAAGAAAGGAACCCGGCAAGAAAGACAGCAAGCGGTAAGTATATGCATCACTCGAATATTCAGTTGCGCCGGTGTTCGTGTGTATTACTTTTGAAAATGATACCTCCTGTTCTTTAAGGGCACACAATATCCTGTTTTCGGCAGCAATCATTTCGTGGGTATCGGAATCTTTTCCCATACACTTTAAGCACGTAATCTTGATTGTTGGTCGTGACCTTGAAATTTAGGCTAACATAGCCTTCCATTTGTAAAATTGTGGGGTTTTCAATGTCATACTGTGTTCTTAAAATAGTGGTCAACGGCAATTCCTGTAGCATAAAATAAACATCTTTACTATACGATTGGTTTTTTTGGTAATTCTTAAATGAAAGATAATGATTGTAACTAAAACCTTTAAAGTTATATTTACGGTAATAAAAAAAATAGCATTATGAAAAGAAGAATTTTACTTGCCCTACTTGTATTTATGGCGGTTTGTAAACAATATGCACAGGAATTTGAATTTAAGGCGGATCAAATAGATATCCCCTATGAGCGTTTTGTTTTGCCGAACGGATTAACTTTATTGGTACACGAAGATCACAAGGCTCCTATAGCTGCGGTCAATGTCTGGTACCACGTTGGTTCTAAAAATGAAAAACCTGGAAAAAGTGGGTTTGCGCATTTATTTGAACATTTAATGTTCAATGGCAGTGAAAATTTCAACGATGACTATTTTCAGGCCTTGGAACGTATTGGCGGAACCGATTTAAATGGGACTACGAATACAGATCGTACCAATTACTTTCAAAATGTACCCGTCTCCGCATTAGATCAGGTTCTTTTTCTTGAGTCGGATAGAATGGGTCATCTCTTAGGTGCTATCGATCAAGCTAAATTGGACGAGCAGCGCGGTGTTGTACAAAATGAAAAACGTCAGGGAGAAAATCAACCCTACGGCAAGCAATGGGATTTATTGACCAAGGCGATGTACCCTAAAGGACATCCCTATTCATGGACGGTCATAGGCGAAATGGAGGATTTAAATGCTGCCTCCCTTGAAGATGTCCAAGAATGGTTTAAATCCTATTACGGCACGGCAAACGCCGTATTAGCGGTCGCCGGAGACGTAAATCCACAAGAAGTCTATAAAAAAGTACTGGATTATTTTGGAGATATTCCATCTGGACCAACCATTGCAAGACAGGAAGTAAACATACCAATTAAGGAGTATGATTCCTATCAAGTCTACGAAGACCGGGTTCCAGAAGCACGTATTTTATTCACTTGGAACACTCCAGAATTTGGCAATAAAGAAGATATTCATTTGGATTTGATTTCATCTATTCTTTCGAGCGGTAAAAACTCTAGATTGTACAAAAGATTGGTGTATGAGGAGCAAATTGCCAGTTCTGTTGTATCCTTTCAATCCTCAAGCGAGATTGCGAGTGAATTTGTCACCTGGGCCAATGTAAAGCCCGGCGGCGATGTGGAAAAGGTGCAAGGCATTATGGAGGAAGAGTTGACTAAATTGATTAACGAAGGTCCAACCGAAGCGGAATTAAAGCGTGTAAAGGCTGCCTATTTTTCAAGCTTTATTAAAGGTTTGGAGCGTATTGGTGGCTTTGGAGGGGTCTCGGATATTTTGGCATCAAACCAAACTTATTTTGGAGATGCTTCGTACTACAAGACCGTTTTAAAATATGTAGAAGACGCTACGGTAGCGGAGGTACAAGCAACCGCTAAAAAATGGTTGTCCAAAGGCAAGCATGTTTTACTTTGTAAGCCATTTCCAGAATATACGGTCACCAAAAGCCCTATCGATAGAACAAACTTACCGGAATTAGGTGCTACCAAAAGCTCGAAGTTTCCTGAATTGGAACGGGCTAAATTATCTAACGGTCTAAATATTGTTCTAGCCAAACGTACAGGAGTGCCAACAGTGGTCATGAACTTGATGTTCGATGCCGGATATAAAACCGATTACTTGTCGAGTCCCGGGACGGCAGAACTCGCTATGGATCTTTTGGATGAAGGTACAAAGGAGCTGAATTCACTAGAAATAAACGAAAGGCTTCAACTATTGGGAGCTAGCCTTTCCAGCTACTCAAGCCAAGATAATTCCAATGTCTACTTAAATACCCTAAAACCCAGTTTGGATGCAAGTATTGATTTATTTGCCGATATCGTTTTAAATCCTGCTTTTCCAGAAAAGGAGTTTGAGCGTTTGCGAGAAGAGCAGATCAATACCATTAAACAAGAAAAATCGCAACCCATTTCAATGGCATTAAGGGTTATGAACAAATATTTGTATGGAGAAGGGCATCCCTATAGCAATCCGTATACAGGAACGGGTTATGAGGAAACGGTTGCTAAACTTACCAGAAATGATGTTGAGCGTTTCTATACTACCTGGATCAGGCCCAATAATGCAACTTTGGTGGTCACCGGTGATTTGGAAATGAACGAACTTAAATCAAAGTTGGAAAAGGCCATGGGCAAATGGAAAAAGGCCGATGTACCAACCATTGAATTTAATGCGCCAAAAGCTTCTTCCAAGAATACTTTGTATTTGATGGATCGCCCAGAATCTGAACAATCTGTTATTTTGGCGGGTAACCTAATTGAAAAATATGGTGCTGTGCCCCAAATAGCCCTCGAACAGATGGTAAGTGTCTTGGGTGGGGATTTTACGTCTAGAATCAATATGAACCTAAGAGAGGACAAGCACTGGTCCTATGGTGCCGGGGGTTTTGTTATGGGAACCAAGGCCGAAAGACCATTTATCGTATATGCTCCGGTACAAACGGATAAGTCCGCCGAATCCGTTACAGAAATCCGAAAAGAGATTGCAGAGTTTATCTCAACAAGGCCGGTTACCCCAGAAGAGTTGGAAAAGGTAAAGACCAATCAAATATTGAGCCTACCGGGACAATGGGAAACCAATAGCGCCGTAAACAGTTCTATGGTGAACCTAATTAAGTATGGTCTACCAGATGATTATTATCAAAATTATGATACTAACGTAAGGAACTTAAGCTTAAAGGAGGTGCGGGATGTTGGGGCAGTAGTCGTAAAACCAGATGCTATTAATTGGTTTATGGTAGGGGACAGGTCCAAAATTGCAGAAAACTTGGATACTTTAGGTTTTGATGCGATTATTGAAATTGATGCCGATGGCAATCCAAAGACACCGGCCGTGAAGACACCTGAAACGGAAATTAAAAATTAAAGTGAAGGACCCAATTTAAATATATAAATCCCGCATATTGCGGGATTTTTTCTAATTAAGAACGACTTAGACCAAACTAATTTTGTTGGCATGGGAGGGTTATGCAATAGGACGATAAAATTAGATTACCACACTTACGCAGGCACCACATAGTATCTATCACTATCACCTTAAGAAGGTTGATTTCTTTACTTCTTTTGCCTAGCGCAAACGCGGATAATCCGTTGGATTTACCTCATGCATTATTGCATATACCTTTTCAAAAATATCCTCCCTATTGGGTTTTGAAAAATAATCACCATCGGTACCATAGGCAGGTCGGTGGGCTTTGGCGCTTAGCGTTTGTGGGGCACTATCCAAATAATGGTAAGCACCTTGTTTTTCAATTATTTCATTGAGTAAATAAGCTGAGCAACCCCCAGGAACATCCTCATCGATGACCAATAACCTATTGGTTTTTTTGACGCTTTCCAGCACTTCTTTTTCAATATCAAAGGGCAGCAGGGTCTGTGCATCAATAATTTCAGCATCAATACCTACTTCCAATAGCTCTTTAGCCGCTTTTTGGACTATTCTCAAGGTAGATCCGTAGGACAACAAAGTAATATCTTTCCCTTCCTTAATGGTCTCTACTTTACCTATAGGCGTACAGAATTCTCCGAGATTACTCGGTTTTTTCTCCTTTAAACGGTAACCGTTCAGGCTTTCTATCACGAGCGCCGGTTCATCTGTTTTGAGTAAGGTATTATAGAATCCTGCCGCCTGGGTCATATTTCTTGGAGCTAGGATATACATCCCCCTGAGAACGTGGATTAATCCGCCCATTTCCGAACCGGAATGCCAAATCCCCTCTAACCGATGCCCCCTTGTTCTAATGATCAAAGGTGCCTTTTGCTTTCCTGCCGTACGATAGCGTAGTGATGCCAAATCATCCGTTAGTGTGGCAATTGCATAAAAAATATAATCCAAATACTGTATTTCAGCTATTGGGCGAAGCCCTCTTAACGCCATTCCTATTCCTTGTCCAATGATGGTGGTCTCGCGTATGCCCGTATCGGCAACACGGGTGGTGCCATACTTTTCCTGCATCCCTTCAAGGCCTTGGTTTACATCACCAATGGCTCCCGTATCTTCGCCAAAAATTAAGGTGTTCGGATATTTTTCAAATAGCTTATCAAAATTATCCCTTAAAATAATACGACCATCCACTTCCTCGGAATCGTTTTTATAACTCGGGGCAATCGCTTTGATGTTGGTAGCCCTATTGTCATTCTCGCTGTACAGGTTTGTACTATAGGCATCTTGGGAATCCTTAAGGAATTTTGTTGTCCATTGGAGCAATGCCTGCTTCTCCTTGGAATTTTCTCCCAAGAGGTAACGAAAGGATTTACGCGCGGTTATGGCCAAATCCTTTTTTATGGGCTCTTCCGTAGCAATTAAATCGTTCTTAAGTTTATTGAGAAAATTTCTGTTAGGGCTCTTGGCGGCAGCTTTTTCAATAAGATCCAGCAATTCTTTTTTTGCCGATAGCAACTCTTCCAAATATTCGTTCCAGGCGTCTTTCTTGGCCTCCCTAACCGTTCTTTTTATCTTTTTTTCAATGCTATCCAGTTCTTCGTTGGTAGCGATGCCCGATTCCAATATCCACTCTTTAAAACGCTTGTTACAATCATTATCGCGTTCCCATTCCAATCGCTTGTTATCTTTATAGCGCTCATGTGATCCAGAAGTGGAGTGCCCTTGGGGCTGTGTTAGTTCCTTTACGTGAATGAGTACCGGTACATGCTCTTGGCGGGCAATATCTGCCGCATTTTCATACGCATGCATAAGTGCGGTATAGTCCCAGCCATTTACCTTTAGGATTTCAAAACCTTTTTCATCATCATTACGTTGAAATCCTGATAGCGCCTTAGAAATATCCTCCTTAGTAGTATGGTATTTTGCAGGAACCGAAATTCCGTATTCATCATCCCAAATGCTAACGACCATGGGTACCTGTAATACTCCGGCGGCATTAATGGTTTCCAAAAACATACCCTCACTGGTACTTGCATTACCTATGGTTCCCCAAGCAATTTCATCACCATTAACGGAGAATTTGGCACTATCGAGCCCTTTTAGGTTACGGTAGACTTTTGAAGCTTGCGCCAAGCCCAATAACCGAGGCATTTGACCGGCGGTGCAAGAGATATCCGCACTGCTATTTTTTTGTTTTGTTAGATCTCGCCAGGTTCCATCGGAATTTAGACTATAGGTCAAGAAATGCCCCCCCATTTGCCTACCGGCACTCATGGGTTCCTTTTCAATATCCGTTGTTGCGTAAAGGGCGTGGAAAAAATCTTTTGGGTTTAACAGGCCTAGGGCCATCATGAATGTTTGATCCCTGTAATAACCACTTCTAAAGTCACCGTCTTTGAAGGATTTGGCCATGGCTAGCTGTGGAAGTTCCTTGCCATCACCAAAAATCCCAAATTTTGCTTTGCCGGTAAGGACTTCCTTACGTCCTAATAAACTACATGTCCTACTTAAAAATGCAATTTCATAATCGCTTATGATCTGCTCTTTAAAATCATCAAAAGAAATATCATTACTAGTCTTTGAAGAAACGTCCATGTATTTTAAGTTATTTACACAAAACTACCGAATAACGGGATTTAAAGCAACGTTCAACCTCGTTAATTTATTTCATATTTTTCAACAAAACTTAAATTAAATTGAGAATAGTTTAATTCAACGGACGTATTCTACGGCCTGAATCGGATTTCATCAAATTAAAACCATTTTCTTGTGAATAGTCCGGTCAAGGTCTTGGGACTTACGGTAATTATAAATCGTATTTTTTCACCATAGTTTGGTTGGGAAACTTCCCACCCGTTGTTGGAGTGCAAAGGCAGGTAAAGTTCAAAATAATCCGTCACCAAGTTTAAGCGTATGCCAGAATCATAGACGAATTTTTCTTTGAAACCATTATTTTTGACCAGACCTGCATCGCCATAAAGCTCGATCCATCGCCAAATATTAAAACTTGCGTTTACCGTAGTCATCCAATTATTGGAAAAACGATAGCGCTCATCCAAAAATGATTTGAAACCACCTTCCGCAATGATAATTTGCTGGCTGTAAATACCAGAATCTTCCGACCGACCTAAATATCCATAATCAAAAAGATAATCTGTAGGGCGGTCCAATGCGAAACTAAAAAAATCAGAATCGGTATTATTACTCAAAAATTTTCCGGCAAAAAACCGAAGATTTAACTGTCTGTTATTTTCAAAGAGTTTTCTGTATTCATATTCAAACGAAAGTTTACTAAAATTACCGGCCAGTTGAAAATCTAAAAACCAGGATTTGTAATCCAATATACCATTGTCCCTATTTAAGTAGCGTGCATTGAAAACACTATAATCGGGATTGTCTGGATCATTGGCCAAATTTTCCAAGGCTGGGTCAAAATCACGTAAAATATTTACATACCTAAAGGTCAAAAACTCCCTTTTGTTCGAGATTAAATCGGCCGGCCTAAATCCAAAACTAAGCGCCGGGGTTATGGAGGAATATCTGGAATTGACATTAAAATGCGATGTTGAGGCCCCTATTGAATAATCCGCCAGGTAGAGACCGCTCTTGCTTAAATATTTTCTATAGCTGAATTTGCCATAGCCTACAAAAGCTTTTTCCCGGAAAGAGTAAGAGGGTGCAAAATCATATACAAACGGTCTTTCTAAAAGGGTTTTGTTGTATAATCGCATTCCAGGAACCCACCCGTCATATACGTTAAAACTTATGACAGGAACATAAAATACTTGATTGAAATAGGGATTCTCGGCATCCTTAAAAAAAGTAAAACTCAATTTTTTATTACTAGATAAAAACCCCTTCAAGGATTTCCAGTTATCCCTTTGATTAAATTCAGGAATTTTCTGGTCATAATTAAGTACGAGTTTATCCTCATTATTGTTTGGGATGGTAAAGGTTTCCTCCAAGGCTATGTCCTGGAACCAATATTTGGAAATAACCGAATCTTTTTTGAGCCCGAACACGGAAATGGGAACATTTGTGCCTTCCTTGTTCTTTATCGTGACGCGTAGCGAATCCTCTGCCTTTTCTACCTTTTTAATTTTAAAGTCGATCTTACGATCAGTGGAAATATAGTCCCTAAAAAACCAATTGATGTCCTTGGTCGTTGAGCGTTTTAAAATGGATTCGAAATCCAATACTTTAACATTGTTGAGCCTATAGTATTTGTAGAACGTCTTAATACTTTCATCCACTTTTTCCTTACCAATATAATCTGCCAAATAAGCCAACCCCAGCCCGGCTTTATACTTATTCGCTATCTTTTGGTTAAATTTTATCAAGGAATCGTTAGGAGTGCTAAGGGCCTGGTCTAAATTCTTACGTGCCGTTAAATTATACAGGAATGCGTACTGATCGTTAAAGTCCATCTTAGCCAAGTGGAAACTTCGCAATCCCCAAATACGGGATAGTTTGCCCAGTAACTTTTGATCAGGGTAATATTCATCCACATAGGCAATTAATAAGTAATTGGCTATGGCACTGTTCAGCCATTGGTCCTTACGCGGGTCCAAGAACATGGTCTCTTGAAGGATACTGTTGAGTGCCGTCTTTAAAAATTTCATTTCAAACTGAAATTGTTCTTCATAGGGCCTTATAAAAGAAGGTAACTGATTAAGCCCATAAAGTGGGTCTTTATCGTAATCAAGTTCACTTACCAATATTTTTTCGTGGGGATAAGAACCTAGATTTTCATTGATAAAATCAGCCACTTTATTAATGGAAATCCCTTGTCCAATAGGGCTATATCTGGGTGCCTTTATATTGGTCGAAAAAGTCATGAAGGGCGTTACGTGGGTCGTGAACTCTTTTGTTGGTGTAAGAATCAATTCCCCTCCGCGTTGTCTTTCTCCCTTTAAGGATGCAAATTGCCCGTTGGGAAATGCTGTTTGGGAAGTTATGCGATAATTGGAGGCGATATGTAGACTATCCGGGAATTTAAAATTGATGACCGTATTCGTAATATTTGTATAGAGGTCCTCCAGATTTTTATTTGAATATAAATGCCATTTGCCATCATATACCGCAGGTGTTAGGTACCAATCCTTCAAGTAATATCCCCCTTTTGGGTCAAAACCGTACGGGGTATATTTAGTAGGGGGAAGCTTTACTTTATAGGTTATATACAATTTGGTGGACTGTTGTGGCGGTAAAATTTCATTTAGAACTACCTTAATTAGATCTTCACCATCTGTGCGTTCCCATAACATTCCCTGGTACGCATTATCTACAACACTTACTATGCTGGTAGCACCGCGTTCGTCATTCTTTGCGAGATGCAGCGATTTCTTAAATTCCTGTGCAAACCGTTTCGCTAAGGCAGTATTTTTATCGGAGTAAGCATTGGCCCAGTCATTAAAATAAATCACCCCTAGATTGTAGTTGGAATTGTTATAATAGGTAAACTCTTGCCTAACCTCCAATTCTTTGGTGAATTCGTTCAAACTTACCGTTAAGTTTGTTTCGTATTGTGCATAGCCACTTATCCCTAGGAATAGCAAAGGGAGTAAAGCTACTTGTATGAAAAAACGGGGTATGCTGATCAAAGCCTCAATTAAAAATTAGGACTCATAGTGTGGCCTTTGTAGAATGAGTCTATTATATCCACTACTTCTTCTTCGGTATCTACAATTTGAATTAAGTTTAAATCTTCTGGACTGATATTGCCCACCTTAAGCATGGTTCCCTTTATCCAGTCGAAAAGGCCACTCCAAAAATCACTCCCAACTAAAATAATAGGGAATTTTCCTATTTTATGGGTTTGTATCAAGGTAATGGCTTCAAAAAGTTCATCCAGCGTTCCAAAACCTCCGGGCATTACCACAAAGCCCTGTGAATATTTGACAAACATTACCTTTCTGACAAAGAAATAGTCAAAATCCAGACTCTTATCGTCATCTATATAGGGATTGTCATGTTGCTCAAACGGAAGATCAATGTTCAACCCTACAGAGGTTCCGCCCGCAAGATTTGCACCCCTATTACCGGCCTCCATAATTCCTGGACCGCCACCAGTGATTACCCCATATCCTGCCTCGGCTATGGATTTTGCGATAGATACCGAAAGCTTATAATAATAATCGTCCTCCTTCGTCCGTGCAGAACCGAAAATCGAGACACAAGGTCCAATCTTGCTCATACGTTCAAAACCGTTTACGAACTCGCCCATAATTTTAAAAATGGCCCAGGAGTCGTTGGTCTTTATTTCATTCCACCCTTTGTGATGCTGTTCTGATCTCATAGTTCTTTAAACTAGTTTCTTGTTATTTTGATAGGTCGCTTCCACCAAAATTAATGCTTTAACTCACGCTGCAAAAACGTTGCCGTATAACTCTTCTTATCCTTTGCAACTTCTTCCGGTGTTCCCTTGGCCACCACTTGGCCGCCAGAACGTCCTCCATCATAGCCAATATCGATGATGTAATCCACCATTTTTATCACATCCATATTGTGTTCTATGACCAATACGGTATTGCCCTTGTCCGCTAATTTATTCAAAACTTCCATGAGTACCCGTATATCCTCAAAATGTAGCCCTGTAGTAGGTTCGTCCAAAATATAAAAGGTGTTTCCGGTATCTCGTTTAGACAGTTCCGTAGCCAGTTTAATGCGTTGTGCTTCACCACCTGACAAGGTTGTAGATTGTTGTCCCAATGAAATATAGCCCAACCCTACATCTTGTATGGTCTCTAACTTACGATGTATTTTAGGAATAAGTTCAAAAAAGGGGACCGCTTCATTTATGGTCATTTCCAAAATATCCGAGATTGACTTGCCCTTATATCGAATTTCAAGTGTTTCCCTATTGAATCGCTTGCCATTACAAGTTTCGCACTCTACATATACATCTGGCAGAAAATTCATTTCAATGACTCGTAGTCCCCCGCCTTGGCAGGTTTCGCAACGTCCTCCTTTTACATTAAAACTAAACCGACCAGGTTTGTATCCCCGTATGGATGCTTCCGTCGTTTTTGCGAACAAGGACCTAATTTCCCCAAATACTCCGGTGTAGGTTGCCGGGTTTGATCTTGGTGTTCTACCTATGGGTGATTGGTTGATATCGATGACCTTATCGATATGCTCAAGCCCTTTGATTTTGGTGTAGGGCATGGGTTTTTTTACGCCGTTAAAATAATAAGCGTTCATAATCGGGTAAAGCGTTTCGTTAATCAAGGTAGACTTGCCACTCCCTGAAACTCCGGTAACACCGATCATTTTCCCCAACGGAAATTTCACCGTAACATTCTTTAAGTTATTCCCGGTACAGCCCGATAACACAATTTCCTTACCGTTTCCTTTTCTTCTCTCTTTTGGGACTTCAATTTTCTTGACGCCGGTAATATAATCTGCCGTTAAGGTATGGTGCTTCTTTAAGTTGTCTGGGGTTCCTTCAGAAATGATTTCACCACCATTTTTACCTGCTTTTGGTCCAATATCGATGACGTGGTCTGCACGTTCTATCATATCGCGGTCGTGCTCTACAACGATAACGGAGTTTCCTAGGTCCCTAAGCGATTCTAGTGATTTAATTAAACGTTCGTTATCACGCTGGTGCAAGCCAATACTTGGTTCGTCAAGAATATAAAGTACACCCACCAATTGTGAGCCGATCTGGGTTGCCAAACGAATGCGTTGTGCTTCCCCGCCGGAAAGCGATTTTGAGCTTCGGTTTAAGGATAGGTAATCAAGACCAACATCCAATAGAAACTGGATACGGGTGCTGATTTCCTTAATAATTTCTTCTGCAATCTTAAGCTGATTTCCTTCCAGTTTCTTATCAAGACCTTCAAAAAAATGGGAGAGTTCAACGATATCCATGTTTGCTAATTGGGCAATGTTCTTGTCCTCTAGCTTAAAATAGAGCGATTCTTTCCTTAAACGGAAACCTGAACAGGAAGGACAAACAATCTTGTCCATATACTCTTTTGCCCATCTTTTAATGGATGTTGATGCCGCTTCCTCAAATTGGCTTTTTATGAAGTTTGATATGCCTTCGTAATCTATTTTATAGGTCCTTTTAACACCCAATGATTTCGAATCTATCTCAAAGCTTTCCTTTCCACCATTTAAAAGTATTGCTATGGCTGGCGCGGGAAGATCCTGAATGGCATCGGTAATCTGAAAATTATAACGTTGGGCGATAGTCTCGATCTGTTTAAAGGCCCATGATTTTTTATATTCACCCAAGGGAGCAATACCCCCTGCTTTAATGGACAGTTTTTTGTTGGGAAATATTTTATTTTCATTTACCTCGTATACATGTCCTAAACCGCTGCAATGAGGGCACATGCCCTTAGGGGAATTGAATGAAAATGTATTAGGCTCGGGAACGGGGTAGGAAATGCCAGTGCTAGGGCACATTAAATCCCTACTAAAATAGCGTGGCACATCTGAACCTTCCTCTAAAACCATTAATACATTGTTGCCACTATACATCGCCGTATTTATTGATTCTGAAAGCCGTTTATGCAAATCTTCATTCTCCACAACTTTTAAACGGTCAATGACAATTTCGATATCGTGGGTCTTGTAGCGATCCACTTTCATGCCCTTTACAATGTCTTTGATTTCCCCATCTACCCTTACCTTAACAAAGCCTTGTTTACCAATTTGCTCAAAAAGTTCACGGTAATGGCCTTTTCTTGATTTAACGGTAGGGGCAAGGATGTTTATCTTTTTATCCCTATAGGACTGTATGATCAAATTCTTTATTTGTTCATCGCTATAACTCACCATTTTTTCGCCGGTGTTATAACTATGCGCATCGGCCGCCCTGGCATACAATAAGCGTAGAAAGTCATAGACTTCTGTAATAGTCCCTACCGTGGACCTTGGAGACTTAGAGGTGGTTTTTTGTTCAATGGCGATGACCGGTGATAGACCATCTATTTTATCCACATCGGGTCGTTCCAAACCGCCTAAAAACTGTCTTGCGTAGGCCGAAAAAGTTTCAATGTACCTGCGTTGCCCCTCTGCATAAATGGTGTCAAAGGCCAGAGAGGATTTACCGCTTCCAGAAAGCCCGGTAATAACCACTAGCTTATCCCTGGGAATGGTAACATCAATATTTTTTAAATTATGAACGCGTGCGCCCTTTACTTCAATATTCTCTTCGTAATTAATCATGAATTCATAGCAAAGTTGCAAAAGTACGATTTTGAGCACGAATTAAAGGTTGACCTCAACCTTTAGACTATTAAATAATCTTAATGTTTTGCCAAGTGTCATAGAAAATAGTTCCTATAGGCTACCTGCTCTTGAAAATGTACTTATTTTCCAAAATAAAATTTAGAAAAGCCTATAAAATGGACTACTACATCTCCTTTAATAGGGATCTTTCAAGGAAGGAAATTTATTTAAACCAAGGAAAGGAACTCGGTTTTGGAAGTGTTTGTTTCTTGGATGCCATCCTGAACCGAGGAAAGTGATTTATAGAGCAAGGTCTTTAATTGATTATAGGAGGGAGGCTTTTGGAGATATTGGTTAGCACCGTCTTCCTTGAGCTGCCTTACCTCCCTGTTGCGATAGACCGAAGAATAGACTACAATCTGAATCGATGAAAACTTGGCAAAACTTCGTATATCCGTTAAACAGGCAAACCCATCCATAATTGGCATATAGAGGTCTAAAAATATAACATCCGGTAATTTTTCAGCTGCAAATAGCTTGTCCATTAAATCTATTCCATTTTCAAACTGTTGAACTTCTGTATCGATTGGAATGTCTTTGAGAGCTTCCAGAAATAATTCTCTATCTTCCTTATCATCATCCGCCAGGTAAAGTAGTATATTTTTCATTTTGAATGTGGTTTTGGTCTAATCGAAAATTTTATCTTTAGTTACTATAGCATTGAAGCCAATTTCCACCGGCAATCTACGCTCAGCTTAGAATCAACGACTCACTTCTAATCAAACCCCATTAATTATTCAGCAAGATTCCATTACTAGCGAACGAAGAATGGGATTGGACTAAAATTAACCCTAAATTTAATACGATAGCGCCCAATAAATTACGCGAATTCCATCTTATGTTAACTCAATAAAATTTTTGGGACGTTGCATGGTATCAGTAAGTTCTACTTGGAGACGATTTTTTGTTATAAATCATGACGTTATCGGGTTCATGGAGGGATGAATTGTATGGCAAAGTAACCGCTCCAGTATTAAAACAAAAAAAAAATAGATTGCTAAGATTGGTTCAAGATTCAAAAAGTAAAAGTGCAAGCTCTTTCTTGTTAAGTAATAACAAATTCCAATTCCTCTAAATGGGCACAGGGGTCTTTCCAATCTGTGTTCAATATTTTTTGGATGCATGATTTCAGCTTCTTAAAAGTAGAAGGTTTTTCCAAGAAACCGTTGGCGCCTAATGCTTTGGCCTTTATCAACATCCCTATTGGCGATGGAAGTAGAATAAATGATGATGCACAATTCCCTAAATTTAGACTTGTTTCGTAAATCCCCTAAACACTCAAAACCATTCTTTACGGGCATATTTATGTCTAGAAATACGATAGAGGGAATCTCAGCATTATCCAGATTTAAATAGTTCAACAATTCCATACCGTTCTTAAAAAGTTTGAGCTTGACTTTTTGATCTAAGTCGCGACAAACATCCGCGAAGGTATCCCTATCATCGGCATCATCATCCACAAGCAAAATTAAAGGGGATTTATCCATGGCAATACCTACTTTTTTAACAAATATAGGGATAAACCAATAAATTTTTAATCGTTAATTTCATTTTTGTAGGATAGTTTTCACTTGACTAATTGGCACAGATTCATAAGTTTGGAGTACCATTTAGTTATTTTTTTTGAGCAAAAATTGTGCTAAAACCTATGCAGCTAGTTAATTGAGTTTACGATGTATGCGAACATAAAAATCACACTACATTTTTATAAAGTTGATCAAGAACTTTTTCAGGTTATTTAATTGTTTGTCAATCAATTATATTTGTAATTTAGAGTGATAGATTATTAATCATTGCAGAATTTTTTTTGAAGAAAGATTTCTCTAGAAAAACTAAGCTTCTAGTTTGTAGGTAAAGGGTGTTTTTGCAACTAAAATATTGAATTCTTATGAAAGACTTAAATTCCCTAAACTCGATGAATAATAAAGGATTACTGATTTATCTTGCCGATGACGACAAAGAAGATTGTTCATTTTTTAGGGAAGCCCTTTTAAAGCTCCCGTTCAATATAACGGTACGTACCTTCAATAATGGAGTGGATTTGATTGCCGCATTGATTGACCCAATTTCCTTGTTACCCCATATGATTTTCTTGGATTTATATATGCCCCTTATGAATGGGGAAGAGTGTTTGGAGGATATTAAAAACGAATCTGAACTAGAGTCGATACCTGTTATCATTTATTCCAGTTATATTGACCCTGGAAAAACCAAAGTTTTACAGCGTAAGGGAGCAGACCGTTTTATTGAAAAACCGAATTCCATAGAATCTCTCAAATCTATATTGCAAAATGTAATTGCCTCCATTTCCGTTTTTAATAGCGATAATAATGAAATGGCAAGCACTATTTAAGGCTTGTTATCCCGCAAGGCAAGTTTGGTTTTTTATGTTTTCTACTTTTTCACCAAAAACAAAAAAGCCGATTCTTTGAGAAAGAACCGGCGGTTGAAAAACAATAAATCACCTTGTAAAATGAAATTTTTAGGCAGATAGAACCGTATTTTTTTGTTTATCCTGGTATTGTTTAGGACTACATTTATATTTTAACTTGAAAATTTTAGAGAAATAGCTCCTACTCGTAAAACCAATGCTATAGACCACTTCAGAAATATTTAGATTGGTTTCCTTAATTAGGTGTTCTGCCCTAATCAAGCGTACGTCCCTAATGTAATCGCTTACAGTGGTGCCGTGTAGTAACTTGAACCCTTCTTGTAATTTGGATGGGGAAAGTCCAGATTTTCTAGTCAATTCCTTAATAGATAAAGAGCGTTCTGGATAATTATCGATAAATTTTGATACTTCTAGAACCGTATCCATTTCAGATTTTGATAAAGTTCCCGTTTTGTGATTCATTTGGGATAAATCGTCCGTGTATTGCTGAATTTCTAGGGCAAGGATAATATGTACAAGCCCTTCCATCATTAAGCTTCTTACGATACCCTCTTGCTCTATAGAATCTATCTGCTGAATCTTGTCTGCAATCCTTAAATTGTATGAGCCTTTGTAGATTGTATTTTTGGCCAATCCGCCATCAAGGAATAGCTCCTGAATCTTATGCCTTAAATTTTTCTTTAATGAACTTTCTTTAAAATTTGAATCAGTTTTTACAACGATTAAGGAAATCTTGGTTGCGACACCCTTCGAGAAATAGAGCATATTACTGCTAAATGGTGCATTGGTTAAAATGGTAGTCTGGAAATTCTCAAAAATCTCTAAATGTGTGTCATACCCAAAACTGTGCGCAATTTTTCCTGCAGAGCAATACCCAAAGCAAATAGGGGCATTTTCCAAGGTTTCAACTTCAAACGTGAAATTTTGAGAAAAGGTAACGTCAAACTCCAAAAATGAAATTCCGCCCGTAAATGTAATACCGCGAATTCTACCTTTGCCGGTCTCATTTTGAAAATTTAAAATATGTTCCTTAATGTTAGAATTGAGCTGCCCGCCAAGGGTCTGTTGCAATTCTTCAAAAGCGGTTCGAATCCCGGAGGAAGAAAGTATCATTGCGTTCATCATGTTCTCTTAGGTTGTTGAATTGAGTAGGGTGCCAATTTCAAATTTTTCCTACCAAATGCCTTAACACCCAAGTGTTATGACCGCCTTGCCAGCTGAATGATATTCAAGAAAATTTTATGGTTAGTCCCCGTTGGTCAAAGATCGATGAAATGACCAGCTTTAACGTTATACAATTTGCCGATTATATTATATAATTACTTGATTTTGTAGCAAGTTGGGGGGTAGCGCTAAGACAAGGAGCTAAAACAAGTACCATTTTCTTCTAAAAAAAAGCTTCTGACAATTTTGAAGTAATGTCAAGCGGCCGGGAGATAAAACTCAAAAGTTGAACCCACTAGGGGTTCGCTGATTACTGAAATGTAACCATGATGGTTCTCAATTATCTTTTTACATATTGCCAAACCAATTCCAGTACCTGAATATTCAGATTTTTGATGCAGTCGTTGAAACACCTCGAATATTTTGTTGGCATGATCCATGGAGAAGCCGATGCCATTATCGCTTATGCTAATTTTGTAATAATGAAGGTGTGCCTTAAAAAAATCCTCTTTTATATCCTTAACGGCTAGTTTTTCTGATTGTATGGAAATCAGTGCAGCCTTGTCTTTAGAACTATACTTTATGGCATTGCTTATCAAGTTCATGAACAACTGTTCCAATTGATAAGGTACTCCTTTTACAGTTGGCAACTCTTTGTGCTTTATGTCAACATTAGAATCTGTTAGGCTAGAGAAAAGGTCATCCTTAACCTTGGCCAAAACCTCGTTTAAATCTATTTGTTCAAAGTCTTGGTGCTTTCCATCAATATGAGAATAGGTAAGAAGATTTATTATGAGGGAACGCATACGTGATGCCGCATTCTCAATTTTACCAAAATACTCCCTGTTTCGGTCAGATAATTTTTCCTTATCGTTTTCTATAATACGGGAGATGAAGAGTTGTATTTTGCGTAATGGTTCCTGTAAATCGTGGCTTGCTACACGGTTAAAGGCTTCCAGTTCCGTATTACTTTTTCTAAGTTCCAAATTCCGGACCCGTAGTTGCTCTTTTTGGTTTTTATCATTTGTTATTTCCTGTGTGGTAACGGTTACACCATCCTCTAGCTTTATGGCTGTCGCCTTAAACCAGTGGATTACATTATTTTTTTCAAACGATGTTTCATAATCTATTGCCGTATTTGTCTCGATGGCATATTTTAATTTTTCATAAACTCCATTTTTAAAAATAGTTGGAAAAACTTCAGATACCTTCTTTTTTTTGACATTATCAGGGTCAATGCCCATAAAATCGTGGATTTTACTATTTACGAACTGTATTTCCAAATCAATAATTTCTCCTTCTGCATTCCGAATACTCGTGAAGTACATAACAATTTGAGAAATACTCTTAAATACGTTTGTTAAAAAAGCGCTGTTGTAAAGCAATTCCTCATTCTGTTTTTCCAACCTTTTATTGAGTTTAGATAGGTTTTCCTCCGTATTTTTTTCAAAGGTGATATCCATAGTCGTAATCAGAACACCCTTGTCCAATTTTACCGCTGTGGATTTGAACCAATATTCTTTGTCATGAAAAACATAAGGATTTTCGAATTTCACAACGCTGTTTTCCTCAAAGCTTGTTACTAAATGCTCAAAAACCCCATTTTCAAAATTTTTTGGAAAAACTTCTGACATGGGTTTGTGTTCCATATCAGAACGTTCTAATCGGGCAATTTCAACAATACGATCATTATGGAAATCCAAATTAAAATCAATTATCGCTTTATTGTCATTAATAATGGGTGTAAAATAACTTATAATATTTTCGGAACTTGATAGCACCTTGTTTAAAAAGGTTTGTAATTCCCTAAGCTTTTGATTATCGCCTAAGGCTTTTTCCTTGAGCATGAGTTGCTCGGCTTTGGCCTTTTCCTCATCGGTTACATTTTGGGCCGTAACAAGCAATCCATTCAATAGGGGATTTACCGAGGACCTTATCCACATTTTTTCATTGTTGAGAATAATCTGACGGTCGAACGTAATGGGTTTCCCTTCTTGATAACAAGTAATTAATCCTTGAATTTCACCATTAAGCTTTAGAAATGGATAAACGTCCGATATATTTTTTCCTAGTATTCGCTGGGGCTCTAAGCCAAAAATATCTTTGTTTCGGGCATTGGCAAATTTTATTTCAAAATCAATGACCGAATTATCTTTTGAATAGACGGGCGTATAAAAATTAACGATATTATCTGTATTGGCAAGCACACTCTGCAAGAATGCTTCAGACTCACGAAGCCGTATCTTATTTCGATACATGCGTACAAATGAAACCAAAAATATAAATAGTGAAAAAATAGCCAATAGCAATGTAGTTAATGGCGCCACTATTTTGGTTGACTCATATTTCTTTTCCCGTTCAAGTAAAAGTAATCGTTCGTCTGCCCTCATGCCATCATTGACACGCCTTATTTTTACTAATAATTCGGATAAATCCTTCTCCAGTTCTGATTGCGATAAAGGACGTTGTGTCGTCAATTTCGAGTATAGGGAGTCTTGTAAACGAATTATTCTATCTAGTCTTAGTTTTTGAGAAGTATTGTTCTCAATTAAACCGCTTAGGTTTTTTAAGGCTATTTGACCATTTGCAGTATACGCTTTGTAGGTTGAATTATGAAGTGAGTCATTTAATATTTGCTGCTTAAAATCCTCGGATTCCAACCTAAAATAATGCGAAAAAAGCATGTTTATGGCATCCTGTACTTGTAAGGTATGCGATACCATTTCAGCGGATTCCTGTAACTTCTTTATTTGCTTGTACGCCATGGTCGAGGTAAAAAGCAATACAATTAATGCAATGGAAAGTATAGAAAAATAAGTTTTGAAGGATGTGCTGAAGCGATTGAGCATTGGCAAATTTATATGCGAAACAAAAAGGTGTCTCTGTTTAGGTTAGAAGTATGGTATTGCCATTTTAAATTGATTACCTTTTCAATAACGTTACATAAGGTATTGAAATTTGGTGGTTTATTGATATAAATATTTGCCCCGTTCACAAAAGTATCCTCAATATCCCGTTCAGAAGAGGATGTTGAATAAATAGCCACGGCGATGTCGTTAAATATAGGTTCCTTTCTAATCTCTTTTAGACATTGCATTCCATCCTTTATGGGCATGTTCAAATCTAAAAAAATCAAATTTGGTAACAGTTTACTTTTTTGATGGAGAAAGTTTAGTAATTCTTGCCCATCCTTGAAATAATTTGTTGTGGTTTTAATGGGTAACTCTTCCATGGCCAATCTAAACAACATTCTATCATCTTCATCATCATCGGCCAATGCTATATTCAGAATATTTGTATTCATTCGTATTCTTGTGGGTTGGTATATCTATTTAGTTCGTTAGCACTCCTTTACGTTGCATAATACGTTGAAACGTACTTGGTGTTAAACCTGTAGTGCGTTTAAATTGAGCGGATAAATGGGCTACGCTGCTGTAGTGAAGCCGGTCTGCTATTTCGGTCAAGGTCAAATCTGTCTTGTTGAGTAAATCCTTGGCTAAATCAACTTTTCGCAATATTACATAGTTTTCTATGGATGTAAACGTGCTCTCTGAAAAAACACTTGAAATATGGGCATAGGTGTAACTTAGTTTATCTGCCAGATAAGCAGAAACGTTCATCTTTCTTGCATCATCATCCTCAAACATTTCATCGATAGTGGTTTTTATACGCTCTACCAACCCCATTTTTGGATCCTCCAATAGCGTTAAACCATAATTTTGTAGGCCCTTTATCAGTGCATCTTTTTGGTTTTGGGATAAGCTCCCATTTATTTCAACATCCCCATTGGTATCATAAGAAAAAGGGATATCCAATTTACATAGCTGTTCTTTTAGTAAGACTTGGGTGGTGATTTTAGTATTGCATTTAAGATTGATTTTCATACCGCAGGCTCAGACAATAATTTTAAAAAAAGGAAATATTACTCACAAAATAAAAAAAATTCCTACAAGTTAAAAGTACTACTATCCAGTTCACAAAAAATGTACTTTTTTTATAAAAATAAGCTATATTTTCATTTTCAATTTGTTTTATTCTATTTTAAACTTGATTGTGTTAGTACATCAAAAGTCTACAGGAAGAAAGGTTGGCAATTCTTTGGAATAGGGACCATGTAGACAAATTCTATCATGGGACGAATTTCTTTAAAACAGTTAAAGTCTCATTAGATAAAGCTTCTTTATAATTAGTGTTTAAACATAAATCGATGGAACAAAAACGTCTTCCTAAAGGGTTCCTTACCGGACTTTTAAGTATACGATGAGCTACTAGGGGTTTAAAAGGGCTATTTATTCCCGGTTTAGAAGCAGTACTATTTCCAATATGTATTTATTATAGGGAGGGTTAAATGCCCTATGGAGCTAAGGTACACCGTAACCGTAACTCGGGAATTATTTTCAAAAAATTGGTGAGCTTATCTTTACTTTCCTTGAGGCCAAATCTTACGAAATTGTTCAAAAACGATCAGCATTTCTTGCGAAGGTTCCCCATCATTTTCTTGCATTACGGACGTAAAAAAATCCCAATGTGCTTTTTTCCATTTTTTTAGTGGTTCACGCGATGTTCCCATATCCTTTGCGGCAAATTCGTCTGATAGTTGATTGAATGGAATTGTATCTACCTGAATAATTTCAATTATTGCTTGTGCCTTTCCTTTGAAATCAGTGATGATATGCTTAACGCCAATTTTAGGCAAATCGGTATCGGCATCTACGTACCAGGAATACAGTCCAGATGTAGTCGCCGTCTTTTTTCCGTTCACGGTCAAATTCGCTAACCTGTTCGCATCTTTTTCGTTATCATGGAAATACCAAGATTCCGGCATTGCATTATTTTTAAATTCAGGATATGAAGCTGTGAAATCACCCCACATTTCATAAACCGTTTCATCAATTTTAGGCTCCTCCTCGGTCTTTATTTTGCCTTTACAGCTAAATAAAAGCACAACCATTATCAGGGCTGGATATCTCATTAATTCGTTTTTATTTTAGTTATAGGAAATAGCTTAGACTAAACATACGTTTTTCCTATGTTATTGCAATAAGCACCAATACGATTAATTTTTCGTGATTGACCTCCATTTCCGCAAGCTTATTTCTTTAATAGGATATACCTTGTTCCTAAAGACCATTGGCTTTTAATCCATTCCTTTACTTTGGAGGATAGGGTTTGGTCGATTCAAAATGGCAAAAAACAAATCTTGCAGTTGTTTAAAGTTGGTAATTGCAGTGTCTTAATCCTTAACGACATTATTGACAGTAAGACTTCTAGTTATAAATTCCTGATGCCTTAGCGTATCAAGTACTTTAGAATTATGGGGTACAAATAAATTTGTTTTGGCACCGAAAAATAAGGGCAGAAACAAAAGATGAAGAAAATAGATAAGGATTTTCATAAGATGATTTTTGAGGATTTAGCTGGAATGTGCGTAATAAGGGAGCTCTTCATCTAGGAAACCTTATATGAATTGGACTTGGAAAAATTGCTCGTATTTTTTAATCTGCCAAGGATATGGTAAGCCCATCTGCAAAGCCGAAATATGCAGGTTTAGGGTCTAAATTCTCATCGTAAATTGTTGGCCATTCATTTAAGTCAAAAAACGGTTTTATCCAGGTATCACGATCATTAAAATCCCAAAATGTAATTCCAAACTGCTGCGTTTTGGGCACGTGCTTGCGGTATAAGAAAGCAACTTGCCTATACTTTTCTGCCTGTGCAATTTTCATTGCCGTCGTAAGCTCCGAAATTGCTTGCGTGCCACCACCATTTTCATCATTATGCGTATTAAAAATAATATCCAGTTCTGAAATATGGACGAGAAGGCCCGTTGATGCGGCTGCTTTCAACGCATTTGCGATATCGTTTTCAGAAGTAGCCATCTCTAAATGCATCTGTAGTCCGATACCGTGGATAGGTACATCCCTTTTTATAAAATCATTGACCATTTCAACAATAGCTTCAGATTTTTCGGGATATTTTTCTTGTCCAAAATCATTGTAAAACAACTTTGCATCCGGGTCGGCTGCGTGTGCGTATCGAAAAGACTTTTCTATATATTCCTTGCCTAACGTCTTGTGCCAGTAAGTTTCGCGATATGCTCCGGACTTGGTTTCGAAAGCCTCGTTGACGACGTCCCATGCAACTACCTGATCTTTGTAGCGTGTAACGACAGTATCGATATACTTTTTAAGAAAATGTTCCGCCCAAGCCGTTCCCTTTTCTTTTGTTGTTTTGGGTATCCATTTTGGGAGCCCGTAGTGCCACACCAACGCATGCCCAAATAGCCGCATATTATTTTCCTGGGCATAGGAAACAAGGCTGTCCACCCTTGTAAAATTAGGAATGCTGTCATTTTTCACCAATGAATACATTTTCATATCGTTGGTTGCCGTTATACTATTGAAATTACGTTGGGTGATAGAATCTAATTTTTGGTCTCTAAGTACCCTTCTAAGGTTTATGGCACCTCCAATTGGAAAGCGACTTACATCTTTCAGGCCCTTATCACTAAATTTCTCTTCAAGGGTTGGTTTACAGGAGAAAAATAGGATTATTAGAAGCAGGATGGGCAGTAGTATTCGAGTTTGCATTTTGGTTTGGATTGAGTGGAACACGAATATAGAATATATAATAAACAGTCATAAAGTTTTCGCCAATTTACAACAGTGCATTAACGCCAAATCTGTTTCTATCGGGTTTTGCCAGCGTACCAAATTATTGACTGTCAATTGAAATTTGTTTGGACCTATTTCATTTTAAAAAATCAGCAAGTCTATTTTGTGTTCAATTTCGAGGATGAGATAAAAAAGTGGAGGATGAAATAACAAATAAAAATCCCAAGACCTAAATCTTGGGATTCCCTTTAAACATTGGTAGCGAGAGGGGGGCACGATTCCCCGACCTCTGGGTTATGAACTTTAACCGCTATTTTTTAATTTTACAAATTATTGAAAAACAAGTAGTTATTAAATTTATTTTTTCTGTTTAAGTGCAAACCGTATACAGTAGGGTATCCGGTTTTATTTCCTTAAAGATAATTAACTACTACAGATTCTCCCAATACTATTCTTAATCTCTACAATACAAATGAGGCTATTTAAATAGTAACAATTGATTGTATCTATAGGTAAGAAAAATTCCAAATTCTAAATGTTTCAAAAGAATGTTTAAATTATCTGATGGATATTTATTTTACATGCAATGGTCGCAAAAGATTCAATACTTATTATTGGAATTGATGTACCTTATCCTTGGGGCTCAAATATTCGAAAGTTAAAAAGTAAAATTAAAAATGGGAAAAACATTTTCAACGCTTACAATTACCTTTTCGGCCCTGACTTTTTGCAATGCACAAAAAATAGAAACGTAAATGGTGTCCGGTGATGATGAATACGTTCAAAATAGAAATCCATTGAAGAGGGAGGATTAGGGAAAGAACATGGAATCAAACCAACAAGCCTTTGATTTGATCAAAAAGGCGCAATCAAACCTGTTGCTGGCTTCGGTAATCGGGTTATCGGGAGGCGGTTTGCTGGGTTGGCCCGCTGGAACGGCCTTGGGCTTTGCAGAATAGATGCCGATTTCTAACGCCAAAATTAAGCATCATTACTACGTTGACTTCACTTTATTTGGTCTATTGTGTTGTGTTAACCAATTTTCAGAAACAATAGCTATAAGAAAAATCTATTTTTATGATATTTTTATAGTAGCATTAATGGATTTAATAGTAAAACTTAACTTGATAAAAAGTGAACATTAGCGGAATTCTATTAAAAAAATTTAACACTTGTCATCGTATATTACTTTTACTAATCTTGATTTTTACGGGTTGTGGTTCCTCCAAAAGCGTTAAGGGAGAAAGGGTTTCTTCAAGTTTGGATGAAAATACTGAACAAACGCACAGATCTGGTCGTAGAATATCAACTTCTTTGTCTAATAATGATTTTGATAATCATGAATATATTAGTTTTAAATCAGAGGAACCAACCCGAGTTTCACCAATTTTTAAAGACTCTTTGGTGCAAATTGGTGGCAATACAAGGGTAAACGAGATTACTTCAATAGTTGGTATGGATACCAAAAGTAAGGTGGCTAACAGGGTGGTTGAAAATTATATCAACAGTGAAAATAAAGAGCCCAATGGTCATTGCCTTGAAGTGAGTAAAATGCGTTTTGAAAAAGCGTATAAAGAAGTTTACGGGCATTCGTTATATCAAGATTTACCGGATAGCATGGCCACAAAATTCTATTCTCCTAAACAGGTGTTTAATATACTCTATGCATCTGCATCAGAACCAAGTCTTAGATGGAGAAGCCTTCCGGAAAAATATAGGGGCAAGGGTAATGCAGGGGCTATTGCTTATGCCGGTATGGGTACTTTACTTGATACATTGGCAATTTGGAGTGGTCAACTAAAGCCTGGAGCACTCATGCAAGTTTGGAGATTTAAAGAAGATTATGAATTGGTAGTTAAAGGCGTAAATGTTAAAAAACTAGACCCCTATGGGCATTCGTTCATTTTCATAAGTTATGTGCGTGATGAAGAAAATAAAATTACGGGGCTTAAAATTGCTGATCAAGGCTTCCAAAGTTACAGACCTTTAATTCCCCGTGATTATGAGGTCTGGTGGGGGGTAAACCTTAGTATCTAGAGGGAAAATATGCAGTACGGGCATAATTTAACATTTTAGATGTAATTTATTCGTGCTTAGAATGTTATCCCTATAAAGATTAACTTTTTAATCCATAAAATCATGTTGTTTATTTCGCTCTTGCTTTCTTTAGGTTTTGTACACGGAATACCGGGTAAAATAGAAAATAAGACAAATTCCGACAGCCTTATGGTTAAAGAGTCCTATTCGCTAGCAGAAACTACGAGTTTTAAGGCTAGGGCAACCCTAATTCCTAGCTCAGATTTGGACAGCATAGCTGCCTCCTATGTTAATGCGAAAGAAGATGCTGATCAGCTTCGTTTACGTTTAAAAGAAAACCTTAGGCTGGGTACAATCTCTTTTGATACAATTAGAACAGCTTTCGCAAATCAGTTAATAGACAAAATTATACCTCATTGGTACGGCACTCCTTGGAGTTTTGGAGGTCATACTGCTGTACCTAACCAAGGTAAAATTGCATGTGGTTATTTTATATCAACCACCTTGCGTGATATGGGCATTAATATCAACCGGTATAAATTGGCACAAAAATCCCCGCTAGATGAAGCTAAAATGATTAGCTGTGGTTCAGTCATTGACATGATTAATCAAGATACTCCAGAAAAGGCATTTTTAGAAATCGATAATTTAACAAAGGAGGGACTCTATTTTATTGGTTTCGATGAAGGGCACGTGGGCTATCTTTTAAAAAGGGAGGGTGAACTATTTTTGATTCATTCCAATTACCTTTCTCCAGTTTCTGTTTGTATGGAAACACTCAAAGAATCACGCGTTTTTAAGCGTTTTACAAAATTCCATCTTGTGTCCATTTCCCACAACGACAAGCTTTTGCAACGTTGGTTGGATAATGTTGTTGTACTATAATTTCATTATCAATTTAAGGTATTTTTTAAATAGTATCTGGCACAAGGAATTCTATTGTTATGTTTATTCGTATCAATTTTTCTTCGGTACTGAGGAGGATAATGGGAAATCAGGTATATATTTCAATTAACATAATCATTTACTATTTGGGTTTAATATTAGTAATTTGTGTAATTGTCTTAAATAGGATGATTTTTTTTGGTTTAAATCATAGTAAGTAGTCGTAGTATATTTATGTCAATTAATTGATAAACAAAATTCATAGTTCAGTTTAATAGTTACATTTTGCTGGATAAAAAAAATTGTTTAAAACAAAAAAACCCAAGATTTATATCTTGGGTTTCCCTTATTTACTCGTAGCGAGAGGGGGGCACGATCCCCCGACCTCCGGGTTATGAATCCGACGCTCTAACCAACTGAGCTACCTCGCCATGTAATTTTAAAACGGCTGCAAATATAATGGTAAATTATTTGTCCATCAACTAATGCAACTTAAAAAATTAAGTCATCATTTATTTTTTTATCATTTAGAAATATATATATTGCCCGGCATAAAGAAGTAGGAAAATGAGCGATAAAATTAAATTTGAAATAGAGTTTGTTATACAATCTTCCCCACAAATGTTGTATCAATACTTGGCAACCCCATCAGGCTTATCTGAATGGTTTGCGGACAACGTTAACTCGAGGGGAGAAAAATTTACCTTTATTTGGGACGAAGCGGAGGAAGATGCTAAATTGTTGAAAAGGAAGACCGATGAGTTCGTTCGTTTTGCTTGGGAAGAAGCGGAAGATGATAGTTATTTTGAAATGAAGATTATCGTTGATGAAATAACCAAGGATGTTTCCTTGTTTATCACAGATTTTGCGGAGGAGGATGAAGTGGAGGAATCCAAAATGCTTTGGACCAATCAAGTCTCAGATCTAAAACAGGTGCTTGGTTCCTCTTAGAAATAAGCTTAATTAAAGTATCTTTGGGCCTTAATTTATTAAGGCTTTTTTTTATGCTCAATTTTAATGGGGAATTGCTTGATGAAGAAAACACTATTCTAAGGGGAACGAATAGGGGATTGCAGTATGGGGATGCCCTTTCAGAGGAATTACGTGTTGTCAACGGTATTGTTTATTTCTTGGAAGATCATTATTTCCGACTAATGTCTTCCATGCGTATACTGAGAATGGAAATTCCTATGCAATTTACCATGGAGTTCATGGAAGATGAAATACTCAAAACGGTTGCTGTAGAGGATACCAACAGTGCAAAAAAGGTGAAGTTCACCGTTTTCCGTAATGGTGATGGCTCTTATAGTGCTTCCACGAATGAAATTTCCTATCTCATAACTACAGAGAATTTAACGGATACATTTTTCAGCATTCATAAGCGCGATTACGAAATAGAACTTTTCAAGGATTTTTATAAAGGAGCGAGCATGCATTCCAATTTAAATACCACGAACAAGATATTGAATGTGGTGGCTAGCGTTTACGCATCAGAAAATGAGTATCATGATTGTCTTTTGTTGAACGAAAATAAGATGGTCGTGGAATCGCTTCGCGGGAATGTTTTTCTGGTACAGGAAAAAACAATTAAGACACCTCCGTTAAAGGATGGATGCCTTAATGGTATTTTGAGGAAAAAATTAATTGAGATGCTAACGAAATTAGCGGATTATGAGGTGCTGGAAGAAAGTATATCGCCGTTTGAACTCCAAAAAGCTGATGAGCTTTTTATCGTAAATAGTATTGCCGGTATTATCCCTGTAACTAAATACAGAAAAAAACGATTCTTAGATAATGCTGCACGTGATTTGGTAGGGAAGCTAAATGCCATGGCACGACTTACCCTTCCTAAACCAATTTAATTTAAGCTGGGATTTTCAGGGGCGTTGGACCAAAGTAAGTAATCTCCACCAAGCTGAATCATATTTTCTTTCCAAAACGCGTTGGCAGCTTTTTGAATGATGCGGCTTTCATGCTCATTTTCAATTACGATCCATGATTTTGAAGATAGTTCCTCATCTAGCTGTAATGAGGACCAACCAGAATACCCAAGAAAGAAACGAATATCGTCCTCGGATATAATTTCCTTGTTGATCAACGCGACGGTGGTCTCAAAATCGCCTCCCCAATAGATGCCGTCCGATATTTCCACGCTATTATCAATCAAGTGCGGTACCTTGTGTATAAAGTATAGGTTATCCTGCTCCACAGGTCCACCGTTGTATACTTGAAACGGAACTTCTATTTCGGTTACCAAGTCGTTGATTTGGTACTCCAGAGGTTTATTCAGGATAAAACCTACGGAGCCTTCTGTATTATGTTCCGCCAATAAAACAACAGACCTATTAAAAGAAACATCACCTGTTAGTGAGGGCTCTGCAATAAGTAGTTTACCCTTGGTTGGCTTTAAAGTGACCATTTGTTGTTCATGATTATATTCCTAAAGTAAGACAAATCCTTCTAAATGCAAAAACATGGAAATAAAAAAGCGCCTACAAGAGGCGCTTTACTTAATTTATCTGTGTAAAACTAGTTTACAGCTTTGCTTAAATCAGCTCCTGCCTTAAACTTAACTACATTCTTAGCAGCAATTTGGATAGTTTTTCCAGTTGATGGGTTTCTACCTTCTCTTGCATTTCTCTTAGATACGGACCAAGAACCGAAACCTACCAAAGAAACTCTGTCTCCTTTTTTTAGGGATTTTTCAACATTTCCCAAGAAAGATTCCAATGACTTTTTAGCCGCAGCTTTTGTGATGCCAGCGTCAGCTGCCATTGCATCGATCAATTCTGTTTTGTTCATAATGTGATTAATTAATTGTGATTAAATGATTTTATACCTTGGAACAAATTTATATGGATTTATGACCAACACAAGTAAAACGGGGGGAAATCCCCTATTTTGTTGATAACTCAGGGTGTTTGTTGATAAAGTAGGGTTTTTTTTACGTTTCCCGCAGCCCAATAGTGACGGGGGTTCACCCCATTTTTGCGTTTTCTTCCAGAATTAGCCCGTTTAACACATCTTTGACCGGCATCCTTTTTTTCCCCTGTAGTTGAATTTCCTGTAAATTTATGAAGCCTCCTTTTACCGCTACTTTCATTTCCTTTTTGGTATAAACCAGGGTTCCATAATGTAGTTGATGTTCTGCAGGTTCTGAAGTAGTCTGGTAAATCTTGGTGGTTAGTTCCTGCTCTCCGTTGTGTAAGGTAGTCCAAGCAGTAGGGGTAGGGACTAAGACCACGAATAAAATTGTAGATATCTGATATAGGTTTTTTCCAATCAATTTCGCAGGTCTCCTTATGAAGTTTAGGTGCTTCCTTAAAATTAGCATAATCTGATTGTGGGGTTGTTTCAAAATTAGCGTTTTCAATGCGCTTAACGGTTTTAAGTACCGTTGTCGCCCCTAAACGCATTAAACGGTCGTGAAGATCCTGGGCATTGTCCGTTTCGTATATGAAGGTTTCATCTTGGAGTATTATAGCCCCGGTATCAATTTTCTCGTCAATAAAAAATGTAGTGACCCCTGTCTTGGTTTCTCCATTGATGATGGCCCAGTTTATAGGGGCCGCCCCCCTATATTGGGGAAGTAACGAGGCATGAAGGTTAAAAGTGCCATAACGCGGCATTTCCCACACCACTCTGGGCAACATTCTAAATGCGACCACAATCTGCAAATCTACGTTTAAGGACCTAAGGGATTCCAGAAAATCGGCATCTTTCAGATTAGTAGGCTGCAGTACTTTAATCGTATGTTTCATGGCGTATTTTTTTACCGCAGATTCATTCAGCTGCCGGCCGCGTCCAGCAGGTCTGTCTGGCGCTGTGATAACGCCAACAATGGTATATCCCTCGGTTACGAGCTTATCCAAAATACCCACGGCAAATTCTGGGGTCCCCATAAATAGTATTCGTAATGCTTTCATGCTATAAAGTTTGGTATTCGTTTTTAGAATTTAATTTAATCCGCTGTTCTTCCAATAATTCCTGCAAGGCATGAATCAGCAGACTTTGTGCAATGTTCATTTTGGAAAGTAAATCGCGTGAATTAGTACTTCTTAGTTGTAAGCACGCTAGAATTTCGGTTTTAGCCCTAAGTAGTTCATTTTCAACCGTGGTGTTTTTTTTGCAAACATCACAAATGCCACAAACGCCTTGTTGTTTTTCTCCAAAATACTCCAATAATTGTAAACTTCTACAGGTTTTTTCATTCTCTATGTATGCCAACATCCTGGCAACCTTATCGACTTTAATTTCATTTTGCTCCGTTATCGTTCTTGAAAAGCGGTTAATGGTGCGGTCATCATCCCTAGGCACCAAAAAAGCAATCTCCAAATCACTATCTACACGATGATAATCAATAATATCATCGGCGGCCAGCTTTTCAAAATTTGCCAAAATCATAGATTCCGGAATATTCAATTTTTTGGATAAAAGAAAAGTGTTGATATGGGTGTCGAACTCAAATAGCCCTCCATAGGTTCTTAAAACTACTTTTATGAATTGTTCGAGTATTGGATTTTGGTCCATGTATCTAAATAAGGTATCCTTATCCGTCCTAAATTTTAAGGTGATTTTTTTTGTAAAATTCTCGGAAAGTGATAATACGGAGTTTCGGTCCAGAATAAGTAATGCATTATAGGTCAAATACGTATTTAGTTGATAAACAGCACAAAATTCATTGAAATTGAGCGGAAAAGGTGTTTCCGTAAATTCCTCATATCCAATTTGGAAATAGTTGTTCAACTTTCTATAGATCAATTTAACGAAGGCAATGTCGGGCAACACTTCCAAAAACTGCTTTTTTACCAGTAATTTATCGGTGGTATTGGTCAATAATATGGCTTTGGCAAACCTGCCGTCCCTCCCGGCTCTTCCTGCTTCCTGAAAATAATTTTCCAAGCTATCCGGTATTTGGTAATGAAGCACCAGCTCTACATCTGGTTTGTCGATTCCCATTCCAAACGCATTGGTTGCTACCATAATCGACACTTTGTCCTGCAACCAAAGGTTTAGTCGTTCCGTTTTGGATTTTTGGTCGATACCACCGTGATAAAAAGTGGCTTTAAGACCATTCAACAAAAGGTAACGTGACAGTTCCTCCGCAATTTTTCTACTGCGTACATAAACGATTGCACTGTGCTTTAAACTTAGGCAGTAGCGTTTAAGCTGGTAGTTTTTATCTTCTGATACAATGACGGCAAAACCTATATTCGCCCTATAAAAGGAATCTTTTTTTATGACGGGGCTTTTCAAGCCTAGTGAAGCAATGATATCTTGGCTTACCCTTTTGGTCGCGGTTGCGGTTAAGGCAATAATAGGTATTTGGGGATGCAGTTCTCGCAATACGGAACAGCTTAAATAGGCCGGTCTAAAATCATGCCCCCACTGCGATATACAATGGGCCTCATCGATTACAATAAGGGAAACGTTCATAGCCCGTATACGCTCCTGAACCAATTCTTGCTGTAATCTTTCCGGGGAGAGGTATAGGAATTTGTAATTGCCGTAAATGCAATTGTCCAGTAATTTATCCACCTCGTTGAACTTTAAACCACCAGTGAGTGCAATGGCTTTAATTCCTAGGTTCTGAAGATTTGAAACTTGATTTTCTATAAGTGCGATTAGCGGGGAAATAACAATACAGATGCCGTCCATTTGCAAAGCGGGAACCTGAAAACAAATCGATTTTCCGCCTCCCGTGGGCAATAATCCCAAGACATCCTTACCAGATAGAACCGCATCGATTATAACTGCTTGGGAGCCCCTAAAATTGGTAAAGCCCCAATAGCGCCGCAAGATGCTTGTGGGTGTATCACTCACCGCTTCCTACAATAAAATCCGTTACGAATTGCAAGCGTTCCGCAACAGTTCCGAAAGGAACCTGAACGGGCGTATAACCTAGCTGGAGATAGGTGTTTTCTAGCTGCTGATGAATTGCCTGCGCTTGCTCAAAATTTTCTAGACGTTCGTTGTCCTGCACATAAATGGCCTTCCATGGCGGTAACAGTAGAACTTCATCATAGCGGTTTGCCGTGCAGATATCAATATAGTCCTGATCGTATGACTGATTAAAATAGTCCATGTAAGCAATAACATCCGGTAGGCCCCTATCGTAAAAAAGATGATTTCTGTCCACTTTCTCCCCCTCCTTAAAATGCTGCAAACGGGCCATTAATAATTGGTCGTTAAAGCTTTTGGAGTCGTTAACAAAAGCAATAGGGTTGACCCGTTCCTCCTTGAACGGTTTATTGTCCAAAGCGGCCAAGGTCATGGTACGTATGACCTCATGAAAACAATAAAAACCTTTTTCCTCAAGTGAGGAAATCAATACCGTTTTTCCTGTGCCAGGCCCACCTGTTATTACAATTCTTTTCTTGTTCAATAGGTATGAATCAGGTTACAAAAGTACGTAAACAAAGAGTATTATAAAACTGGTCTATTACACTTATCTTTGCATAAAATACTAGACATGGACGAAAACAATCCAGAGGAATTTTATAAAAAATTAAAGGAACAATTACAGGACACTTCCAAATGGCCTTCCAATTACCTTTACAAGTTTATTGTTAAAAGCAACACTGACAAAATTGATCAAATTCATAAAATCTTCGATAATATGGGAGCGGTCATTGAATCCAAAAAATCAAAGCAAGGCAAATATACCAGTGTTTCCATTACCGTAAATCTTAAAAATCCGGATGAGGTAATAGCAAAATATAAGGAAGTGGGCGAAATAGAAGGGGTAATCTCCTTGTAAAATAGCATTTCATCCATAATTTTCTTAATTTGGCATCGTTATAAGAATACTTCTTCAAACATTTTAAGCTAAAATTTTCAATTTGCAATTAGTAGAAAACCTAGAATATAATACGGAGCGTCCGCATTTAATTATTCCCGAGTACGGTCGTCATTTCCAGAAAATGGTGGATTACGCCGTTTCCATAGAAGATGATGCGGAGCGAAACAAGGTAGCCCAGGCCATTATAAGTGTAATGGGAAATTTACAGCCCCATTTGCGGGATGTGCCTGATTTTCAACACAAACTTTGGGATCAATTATTTATTATGTCCGATTTTCAATTGGATGTAGAATCCCCTTTCCCAATAACTTCAAAAGAGATTCTTAGGCAGCGTCCAGAACCATTAGAGTATCCACAGAATTTTCCAAAGTACCGCTTTTATGGGAATAATATTAAGCGTATGATCGATGTCGCTGTAGAGTGGGAAAAGGGTGATAAACGATCAGGATTGGAGTATGCCATAGCCAATCACATGAAAAAATGTTACCTTAACTGGAACAAGGACGTAGTAGACGACAAGGCCATTTTCAAGCATTTGTATGAACTTAGCGATGGTCAAATAGATTTGGCCGCAGAAGGGGAGAGTTTGACCGATAGTGGACAGTTCCTTAAAAACCGAGTTGCCAAAACACCACGGACCAGTTCCGGTAAAAAAAATCAACGAAACAATAACCGCGGCAAGAAACGCTATTAAATTTCCACTACGCTAGATGGGAACATTCAGAATTGAAGGGGGGCACCAACTATCAGGTGAAATTACACCCCAAGGGGCAAAGAACGAAGCACTTCAAATACTTTGCGCAGTACTTTTAACAGAAGAAAAAGTTACCATCAGCAATATTCCCGATATCGTTGATGTCAATAAGCTTATCTCCCTTTTGGAGGACCTGGGGGTAAAAATCCAGAAAAAGGGTAGAGGCTCCTATACCTTTATGGCAGACGATGTAAATATGGAGTATTTGCAATCAGACCAGTTTAAGGCGGATGGTAGAGGGCTACGCGGATCAATTATGCTTGTAGGCCCTTTATTGGCGCGCTTTGGAAAAGGATATATTCCCAAACCAGGAGGTGACAAGATAGGAAGAAGGCGTTTGGATACCCATTTCGAGGGATTCATAAAATTGGGAGCCAAATTTCGCTATAACCGTGAGGAATATTTTTATGGTGTGGAGGCGAAAAAATTGAAGGGTACCTATATGCTTTTGGATGAGGCTTCCGTCACCGGTACTGCGAATATTGTTATGGCCGCAGTCTTGGCCGAGGGGCAAACAACAATCTACAATGCCGCTTGTGAACCCTATTTACAACAATTGTGTAAGATGCTGATTAGAATGGGCGCTAAGATTTCTGGTGTCGGTTCCAACCTTCTGGTCATAGACGGCGTGGAAAAATTAGGCGGCACAGAACATAGAATGTTGCCCGATATGATAGAAATTGGCAGCTGGATCGGTTTGGCAGCAATGACCAAAAGTGAACTCACGATTAAAAATGTAAGCTGGGACGACTTAGGGCAGATTCCTACCGTTTTTAGAAAAATAGGTATTCAATTGGAACGCAGGGAGGATGATATCTACATTCCTAAGCATACGGATGGTTATGAAATTCAAAATTATATTGATGGTTCCATATTAACCATTGCCGATGCACCATGGCCTGGATTGACCCCAGATTTGTTGAGCATTATACTCGTTGTTGCAACACAGGCAAGGGGAGAGGTTCTCATTCATCAAAAAATGTTTGAAAGTCGCTTGTTTTTTGTCGATAAGCTGTTGGACATGGGTGCCAAAATAATCCTTTGTGATCCACACAGGGCTACCGTGATTGGCCATGATTTTAAGTCTACGTTAAAGGCAACGACGATGACTTCCCCAGATATTAGGGCAGGGGTTTCGCTTCTGATTGCCGCATTGTCCGCTAAGGGAACGTCTACGATACACAATATAGAGCAGATTGATCGTGGATATGAGAACATAGATGAACGACTGCGCGCTATCGGAGCCAAAATTGTTAGGGTATAATTCTTGTTTAAGCCTATTTTATAGTAAAAACTAAACTAATTCTGAGTTTCTTGTTTCAGGAAATTCCTTGCGCCTTCAAACACCTATCATAGCGTAGAGGCTGAGAATAAATAGCAAGCTCCACAACACTGTGCGAATCCAATTTTTTTGTTTTAGCTGTCTAAGCGTACGTTCTATGTTTTGTTTATTTGCAATATTGGCATGCAATGGTACAAATTGCAAGAACGTCGATGCCCACACCAAGAGTACTAATCCGCTGCTGGTAAGGGTATAGAAATTCTGTGTTGCAATTACTTGCAGCGTAGTGGTAATCAATTGGCCCAACATAAGTGGTATTACAACCATCGCGATTCTTTTGGTGTAAGTCTCATGCCATTCGTAGAGGGTGCCCAGGTTTTTGTAAAATAAAAAGCTCGGATACACAATCAATTGTACCATCCATATCAAGACCAATAGGCCAGAATCAAAAACTAAACGTGCAATTTCTAGCATTTACTTTTCTACTAGGGAGCCGTCTGGATATTTTGCAAATCTACCAGAATCTTTTTCGTGAACATGATCTGGATAACGCCATGGCCAACCACCAAATTGGGTAAGTCTAAACTCATCCATGGCCTTTTGTAATTCTTCGTCAGTATTCATTACAAAGGGGCCATATTTGGCCACGGGTTCCTGTATGGGCTTGCCCTGTAAGACTAGAATATGAGCGTGTTTAGACCCTGCGGTCAGTGCTAAGTCCTCATTGGCATTTGCCTCTACACCATAATTTGGTTCAATGGTTTCCCCGGCTAATTTCAACGTATCTCCTTCATAAAAATATAGTGTACGGTCTATACCTGGACCTGCCTTTGGAAGTGTAATCGTGCCGTGGGCGTCGATATGGATGTTCCATATGGCCACCTGGTTCTCTTGGTTTGCGGCCCATGAATTTGGTGCTGGTTCTGGAGCAGATCGGTCATTGAAGTCTCCTGCAATAACCTTTACCGTGCCACCCTCAAGTTTTAGTATTGGAATGTCCTCATGCCAAAGCATTTTAAAATGAGGGTCTACCAATTTGTTCTTTTGGGGAAGATTTAACCAAATCTGGAAGAGCTCCAAGGTATTCTCCTTTTCGGTATGGAGTAAGGGGAACATTTCTGAATGTTGTACACCACTGCCAGCGGTCATCCATTGAACATCTCCCTCACCAAAACGTCCTGCAGCACCCAAAGAATCAGAATGGTCACAATACCCTTTATTAACGATGGTTATGGTCTCAAAACCACGATGCGGATGCGCTGGAAAACCCGGTATACTCGTTCCATGATACATCCTCCATCCATCTTTTCCTACAAAATCGTTTCCTAAATTTCTACCTTCCAGCCTATCAATAGGCCCCAATTCCCCATTGCCCTTTGGATAATAATCTAAGTGATATACACAGAACAAAAAGGGGTCTTGGGTTTGCCAGGGAAACCCCAATTTGAATACTTGTTTGATTGTTTTACTCATGTCAACTATAAATTCAATTATGTTTAATGGGCTGCCGTATTTATTTCTACCCAGTTATTTTCAGGGTCTTTCAAATATATTTGACGTACACCATCCGCCCTTAGGGTCACTGCATTTTCTTTTCCTGGCCAATCCCAATAGGTAATGTTCTTCTCTTCCAGATAGGCAATTAGTTCGTCTAATTTCTGTGTCGCCAAGCAGAGGTGAACACTTTTGCTATGTTCCATTGCTACACTGTCTTTTCCAATGAGGTGTAATTGTGAATTTCCCTTTATCCTAAACCATCGAAAGCCACTGGTAGCGGATGGGTGGGGTATTTCTTCCAAGTTCAAAACCTCCTTGTAAAAAGCACCTACTTTTTCCAAATCCTTTACGATAAAGGAATAATGGTCATATTGAAAATCAAAGGATTGCGCAGATGCAAAACTTCCGGAAAGTAAAATAAGTAAGAGGGCGAATTTTTTCATTTAAGGCATTATATAAAAATTACTATAATTTAAAGGCAAAAAATAAGTAAACAACACAGTATAATCTTGATTTTATAATGACACGTTTTCAAACATCTATTATAGTTGGGAACGATTTTTGTCTCACTATCCATCACACCGTGCACCTATAGGATTATTAGTTATCGTTCAACGGTGGCGGACCATCAATCATGGGTTCATAAACTTCATCACCCTTGCGCGTCTTGAACTCCTCCTTCACCTTGGCGACCAATTTTGGGTTCTTAAACAAATCTACCATTGTCATCGCCATTGCTTTGGATGCGTGAATCATACCCTTGTGGCCAATAGACATGCCACCGCAGGCTACGACCGCCCAGGAATGCCAAGGGGTCCCTTTTGGGGCGACGGCGACGCCTAAATTAATGTTGGGTACATTCCAGCTTACATCACCTACGTCCGTAGAGCCGCCACCAGGGTTCTCCTCGGTCTCTTTTAATGGATATACATTACCATCCATGCCAACTTCTGGCTTTCCGGTCGCTTTTTGTATTGCCTTACCAAATTCATTTTCTTCATCCGTATAGTTAATAGGGCCTAAAAGTTCCAGATTATTTTGCATAATTTCCCCACCAGACCTGTTGACCAGCGTTTCGTAAATGCCAGAGACCAAGGAAATTTTATAATCGACGTTCGCCATGATTGCAGCACCTTCCGCCATAGCCTTTACACGCTCGTAGGTGGGCAGCATCTTGGCCCTTTTGGGGTCACGTACCCGCACCCAAAGCTTGGCATAATCAGGAACAACGTTTACCACTTGGCCGCCATCCTGTATATGATAATGGATTCTTGAAGTTGGTAAGATGTGTTCTCTATAATAATTAATTCCGGTGGTATAAAGTTCCAAAGCATCAGAAGCACTACGACCGTTCCAGGGATCCATGGAAGCATGAGCGGTCTGGCCATAAAATTCTACGACAAAATCAATTAATGACAAGCCACTTTGAACATCGGCCTCGATATCTGCCGATGGATGCCAGCTGATATTGACATCAACATCATCCCATAAACCAGCCTTAACCATCCATACCTTGGCGAAGTATTTCTCTTCCGCAGGGGTACCTAAAAATTTAAGAGTACCCTTAATCTTACCCTCGTCCATCAATTCCTTGATGGCAATAGCGGCACCTAGACTTGCGGTTCCGAACATATTATGGCCGCAACCATGACCGGCGGCTCCTTCCTCCAAAGGTTCCTTTACCGGTGATGCTTTTTGGGAAATTCCCGGTAAGGCATCGAACTCACCCAAAATACTGATAACCGGACTCCCAGAGCCATAAGTCGCCGTGAAAGCGGTAGGGATATCGGCTACACCTCTAGTGACTTTTAGCCCGTTTTTTTCAGCATAATCAGCTAAAATTCGTGAAGATTCATTTTCATTGAATGCCGTTTCTGCCAAGGCCCAGATAGAATCACTTATCTTTATAAGGTCTTTCTTGTGGTTTTCAACAGAAGCGATAATGGTATTTTTCTCCTTACCCATCTTTTGGGTAAAGCCAGCGGTGCTTATGCATAGCGCTACTACTAGGATGCAAATTTTCTTCATGGTCATTGATTGGTTTGTTAGCGGTACGCCAAATTTTAATTATTGAAGGTTTAAAACTTATAACTGTAAATATACCAAATTACCATTTCTAACTGCAATACAATGTATATGGCAAGGTAAATGTTGGGCAATTAAGCACTGAATATCAGTAAATAAACTACCATTTTTAGCTGTATTAAGGAATCAACGCATACTTTCAGGTCTTTTTTATCGTTAAGTATCAGACTATAAAGCACCAATACACAGCTACCATGAGAAATAGCATACGCGTATTTTCGTTGATTTCACTTTCTTTTTTGTTTATGGCGTGCGGCGCTACCAATAGATTGACTATGGGCGTTACCCAACCTGCACAGGTTGCTATCGATGCCGATGTCCTTAAAATTGGTATCATAAACAGAAGTGCTGCTTCCGAAAAAAATAAAACCATTGATAAAATTGATAAAATAATATCTCTGGAAGGACTTCACCTTGATAAGGAAGGAGCGGAAAATGCCATTCTAGGACTTCAACAGGAGCTTGAACGTGGTAATAGGTTTGAAGCCATCGAACGTATTGAGAGACAGGCCGAATTTGAAAAAGGACTCGGTGTTTTTCCCGCTGCACTTTCCTGGGAAATCGTGGAAAAACTATGTGCTGAAAATGAGGTGGATATCTTGTTTTCATTAGAATTCTATGACACGGACACCGCGGTAGATTACGAGATGGCGATGGTAAATATTCCGAACAATCTGGGTATAAAGGCAGCTGTTCCAGGTCATCGTATCCAGTTGAATACAGTGATAAAAAATGGTTGGAGGGTCTACGACCCTGCTGGCAGAAGAATTCTGGATGAATATATTTCCAATGATCATGTGGTTTCCAAAGGTGAAGGCATCAACCCAGTTCGTGCCTTGGAAGCGATAATAGGTAGAAAGGAAGCCGTAGTACAGGTAAGTTCACATTTAGGGGCTACGTATGGTCGCTTCACAAAACCTGAACGCATTCGTGTAGCTCGGGATTACTTTGTTAGGGGCAGTACAAATTTTAAAGTCGCTAAGCGAAGGGCACAGACCGGGAATTGGGATAGTGCCGCAGAACTCTGGAATGCAGAATTGGATAATCCCAAGCGAAAAGTAGCGGGTAGGGCTTATTACAACATGGCCATTAGCAATGAGATTAATGGTGACCTTGATAAGGCAATCGAGTTCGCATCAAGATCTTATTCTGACTACGGTACTAGGGAAGCACTTAGGTATGTAAATCTGCTGAAGCGAAGGGTCGTCAATCAACAGGAGCTAGAACGGCAATTGGCACGATAGGAGGAAATAGGCCCAAGTATGTTGTGGCAGCACGTTTTTAAAAATTCAGCTTCCATCAAACTTTGCCCCATAAAATAAGGAATTAACCATGTTAGTCCCATACAGGTCTTCCAGGCAAAGTATGTTTTTTAATAATACGAACCCCTTCTTTCCTGGTGGTGGTATGTTTTTTATAACTATAAAGCGTTTCGCTTGCAAATTTTCGCATTTTATCAATGTCCACAATCGGCTTTGGGTAGTCCCTGCCCAATTCGAAATTGAGGAAAACCAATTCCATTTCTGGAATTTTCCAAGGTTCGTGCAGGTAATTCATGGGTAATTTCGCCAGTTCGGGCACCCATTTCTTTATAAAAATTCCTTCTGGGTCGTGTTCTTTACCATTTTTTACGGGATTGTAGATGCGGATGGTATTTATGCCCGTTTCACCAGACTGCATATTTAACTGCGGAAAATGTATGCCAGGTTCAAAATCCAAAAAATTCCTCGCAAGGTGCTCCGTACAATCTTGCCAAGGTTGCCAAAGAAGATGAGTGAAAAATGAGGCAAGCATGGCGCGTAGCCTAAAATTTATAAATCCCGTGGCGATCAAACAGCGCATACTAGCATCGATAAGTGGGATTCCCGTTTTGCCATCCCTCCATGCTTTCTGTAAATGTGGTTTCCGTTCCTTGGCCAATTCTTGATACCCTTTGTTTATACTTTTGAACTCCATTTCCCCTTCCATTTCAAATTTTTGGATAAAATGGGCCTGCCAGCGCATCCGCGATAGAAATGAATTTAAATTACGGGTACTTGTATTTTTTTTGTGGTTTGCAACATATTGACAAACTTGCCTGGTGGAAAGATTGCCCCAAGCCAAATAAGGCGAGAGCCTACTGCTGTAAAGCCGGGAAGTAGCAGGTTTGGAATAATTGGTATTGTATCCTAAAATTCGCTTCTTTAGGAATGAATTTAAATATTTTACGCCTGTTTGGGTTCCACCACGTTGTACGTTTTTATTGAGTGTGGTTTGTAAGGATATGCCATTGAAATAGGTCTTAACCAGTTGGTCTATTTCATTGATTGAATAAAAATGACCATATTCTATCTTTGTTTCGGGGATAGGTTCATTGATATAACTGACCCAATCGTTCTTCCAATGCTTTCGGTTTGGTATTCCTCGAAATACCCCATTATGCACAGATTCTTTCCAAACGACACTATTTTGCCGGCACCAACGCGCAATCTCCTTATCGCGCTCGTAGGTCATGAGCATTCCTGTTTCTTGATGTGAATATAGCGCCTTTATGCCTTCTATGCCCTGTAACTTTTCAAAAACGTCAATAATTTCATTTTCTACCATTAAAACCTTGGTATCAAAAGATATCAATTGACGGTTCATATCCGCCAAACTTTGTTTGATAAAATCGATATGCCTTGTGCTGTAATGTGCGTCTGTTGTCCACAGGGGTTCAAAGGAGTAGAGCAGTAAGTTTTTTTCACCGCTAGCTATTGCCTCCACTAGTGGCTTATGGTCTAAAAGTCGCAAATCTCTCTTAAACCAGACGATGTTCATTAGGATACGGCTTCCTTATAAGTTTCCAAGCAGCGTTCGCGGGCCATTTTATGATCGACCATTTTTTCGGGGTATGAATCGGTTTTCAATTCCGGAATCCATTTTTCAATGTACTTTTTTTCCTTGTCAAACTTATCTACCTGGGTCATTGGATTAAATATTCTAAAATAGGGAGCCGCATCAACGCCACTACCTGCTGCCCATTGCCAGTTACCAACATTGGAACTCATTTCATAATCCAACAGTTTTTCTGCAAAGTAAGCCTCTCCCCAGCGCCAATCTATCAACAAATGCTTACAAAGGAAACTGGCAACCAACATACGCACCCTATTATGCATGTAACCGGTAGAATTTAATTCGCGCATTCCTGCATCTACCAATAAATAGCCTGTCTCTCCTTTTTTCCATTTTTCGAACTCCTGCTCATTATTGCGCCAGTCAATACGGTCGTATTTAGCCCTAAATGCAGTGTCTTTCGTGTGGGGGAAATGCCATAGAATAGACATAAAAAATTCTCTCCATATAAGCTCGCTCCAAAACACTTCATTGTCTTCCGCAATGGCCTTTTTCATCATTTTACGAACGGATACGGTACCAAATCGTAAATGTGGCCCTAAGCGAGAGGTGCCATTTTCCTTTGCCGGAAAGTTCCGCGTATCTTCATAATTGTCAATTAGGGTAGGGGTAACCGTATAATCTGGAACCTTAATATCCGAAGTCTTAAAACCCATATCACCTAAGGAAAGGTTGGGAAGTCTCGAATGATCGATTACGTTGTCTAAATATTGGCTTGTATACTGTATCGTTAAATCGCGGTCTGCATTGAAATGCTCTTTCCACTTATTTTTATAGGGAGTATATACCACATAAGGGTCCCCGTCATCTTTTACCACCTCCGATTTTTCAAAGATTACTTGGTCTTTAAATGTGTGGAAGGGTATTTCCTTTTCATGAAGTAAAGCGGCGATTTCGGTATCTCTTTTTTTGGCGTAAGGTTCGTAATCCCTATTGGTGTAAAGGCCCTTAACATCATACTCATTCGTAAGCTGGATTATTATTTCGCTTGGTTTACCATGGTATAATGCCAATGAGCTCGCTTGATTTTCCTGTAGCGTATTACGCATTTCCTGCAAGGTGTCATAAATGAATGTAACCCGAGCATCGTCTTCTGGTAATTTTGATAGAATCTCCGTATCAAATATAAAAATTGGAACTACAGGATAATCGCCTTTCAGCGCCTCCAAAAACCCTAGATTGTCATCCAATCTTAAATCGCGTCGAAACCAAAATATTGATACTTTCCTTTTTGCCATTTAGTTGATATTCAAAGTAGAAAGTCCGCCATCCACACCTAATATTTGTCCGGTAACCCAGGTACTTTTTTCACTCAATAAAAATACGGCACTATTTGCAATATCTTCTGGTGTACCTACCCGTTTTAACGGATGCCTTTCATCCATGGATTCCCGTTTTTTGTCATTGTTTAAAAGCCTACTGGCCAATGGCGTGTCTACTAAGGAAGGAGCTATTACGTTAACACGTATCTTGGGGGCGTACTCAGCGGCCATTGATTTTGCAAAGCCTTCAATAGCACCTTTAGCAGCAGCCACGCTGGTATGGAACGGCATTCCGGTGCCCACCGCTATGGTACTAAAAAATACCATACTTGAACCCTCGTCCATTTTGGAAATGACTTCTTTGACTACTTTTACCATTGCAAAGAAATTGAGTTCCATATCTTCCTTTATCGTATCCAACCCCATCATCTTAAAGGGTTTTAAATTGATACTTCCAGGGCAATAGACGAAGCCATCTAATTTTTCTGGAAGATTTGATACATCCAAATCGTCTTTGGTTGCATCGAATTTAATATGTGTTACATTTTCATGTGAGAGGGATTCATCTGTTCGGGACGCTACGAAAATCTTATGCGTTTCCTGTAATTCCTTAACAATGGAGAGGCCAATACCGTGTGAGCCTCCAATAAGTAATATATTTTTCATTTAAAAAGAGTTTAGGTTTAATTCATTGGGAATATGCGCTATAGTCCCAAATAGTTCTTTTAATTTATGTTCGCGATACTTAAATATCTGTAGTAATTGTTTTTTTACGATTAATGGATGGGCCAATTGTCCTAAAATTCCGAAAGGGATTTTGTAATCTATAATATCCTCCATTTCAACTCCTCCCTCAATTTCACGTATAAAGTGCTTGTGATGCCAAAGGGCGTAAGGTCCAAAACGCTGTTCGTCCACAAAGTATTTTCCTTGGTCGACATGGGTTATCTCTGTTACCCATTTGGTCGTATAACCAGGAAAAGGGGAGACCTTATATTGAATGATTTGGCCTGAAAACATTGGCCTATCTGCACCTGCTAAAATATGAAAACCCATGTGTTCTGGTGTTATGACTTTCAAATTAGCCGGATTTGAAAGAAAATCCCAAGCTTTATTCTTTGTTATAGGTAAAGCCTGTTTGGAATGGAGTTGGTATAATTTCATTCTGTGTATTTCAACAAATATAAACCCAATAATTGTCTAACTAAAAATTATATTAGTTAAACAATATTTAAATTCAGAATAAAAAAGATGCTTCATATCAGCTTCAACGATTATTTTTAATTTATAGCGCTTAGTTATAAGGTTTTATCTTTATAATGACTTACTTGCTACCTATGAAATTAATTGCTCAAAAGCTTTTGTTCATTTTTCTCATATGTTCGAGCCTCTGTCTTCAGGCCCAGGAGAATCTGGCGGTTGTAGGAGCGCTCCCCGTGGAAGTTTCTGAAACTTCTGGATTAATTTATTTCAATGAAAGTTTTATTACCCATAATGATTCTGGTAATGAACCGGTATTGTTTGAATTGGATACGTTAGACCTTACTGTTAAACGGATTATTAGTATTAGTAATGCAATAAATGTAGATTGGGAAGCAATTACCCAGGATGAAAATTTTATTTACATAGGTGATTTTGGAAATAATGTCGGCATTCGCACAGATTTAATGGTTTACAGGATTTCCAAGTCCGATTTTGTAACCTCAGATACAGTGACGGCTACAGAAATTGCGTTTTCATATGCGGACCAGACCGAATTTATAAATAATGGTAACAGTGACTGGGATGCAGAGGCATTTTTTGTGTTGGGAGACCAACTAATTGTTTTGACAAAGCAATGGCAAAGTTTTGGGTCGGTAGCCTATACTTTTCCAAAAGCTCCTGGCACCTATACGGCAACTAGAATAAGTGCTATTGAAGGTATAGGCCTTGTAACGGATGTAACCTATGACCGTGAAACAAATAGAATGGTGGTTTTGGGCTATTCAAGTATTTTGACTCCGTTTGTTGGAATCGTGACTGATTTAAATCCTACGGCAATTTTTGAAGGCTATACCCAACAAGAACTAAACCTTGATTTTGTACAGGCCGAAGGGTTAACCCAGGTAGATGCGGAGCGCTATTTTTTCTCCTCAGAATTTTTTTCGCGGCAAAGTCCTACCATTGAATCGGCTTCCCGATTATTTTTCTTTCAGCTCGTAGTGGATAACCCACAGAATCCTGAGGAGCCAAATCCGCCCGTAGAACCTGAGAATCCTGAAGAACCTGCTGAACCCGAGACTCCGGAAACCAAGGATAATCTGGTAATCTATAAGGATTTAGGTAGCAATCAATACTATTATTCCTTGTCTACTACGAAAAGAATCTATGGCCAAATTATTTTTGATGCACTAGGTAGACCGGTCTGGCGAAACCAAAATGACGTAATGAAAGAAGGTATAATCGATACAAATTTACAAACGTCTATCTATTATCTTGCCGTCTACTTAGAAGATGGCATAATTGCCAGACCCTTTGCGGTTTACTAATAAAAGTGACGGTTGCTATTTAAGACTTCCTTAACAAAACTAAGAGTGGTTTATCTCTAGCTTTGTTCACTAAACTAATCAACAAAAATTATGAACAAAGTAGTATTATTTTTTATTGCAATTGTAGTCTCGTTAACTGTAGAGGCACAGATAAATACACCAGCACCCAGCCCGGCTGCAAAGTTAATGCAGACCGTAGGTTTAACGGAGGTCATGGTAGACTATTCTAGACCTTCCATGAGAGGTAGGGAGGTTTACGGCAACTTGGTTCCTTTTGATAAATTATGGCGTACGGGTGCCAATGCATATACAACAATAACATTCGATACGGATGTAACGATTGGTGGTAAGGAAGTAAAAGCGGGAACTTATTCCATTTTTACTACACCTGGGGCTTCAAATTGGGAGGTTTTCTTCTACACGGATACGCAAGGTGGTGGCACACCAAGTGATTGGGACGAAAACAAGATTGTAGCGCAGGTAACGGTACCGGTTCAAAAAATGGACATGCCTGTGGAGACTTTCACCATGACTATTGATGATGTAACCAGTACTGGTGCCAACTTAGGAATTATTTGGGAAAATACCTATGTAGCTGTACCCTTTAGTGTACCCACTGATGCTACGGTCATGAAAAGTATCGATGCTACCTTAAATGGCCCAAGCGCTGGAGATTATTACGCTGCTGCCGTATACTATTCAAGCGAGGGAAAGGACATCAATAAAGCGAAGGAGTGGATGGATAAAGCGATGTCCATGACCGATAAACCTGCTTTTTGGCAGCTTAGACAACAATCATTGATTTTGGCCAAAGCGGGAGATAAAAAAGGAGCTATTGAAGCGGCAAAAAAGTCTTTGGCAGGTGCCAAGGAAGCTGGGAACCAAGATTATGTAAAAATGAATACGGACTCCTTAAAGGAATGGGGAGCTAAATAGGTTTCGTGGGGCATGCGTTTACAATTCTCGCAGGGCCATTTGAATAAGGAACACTAGTCCCGTTGTAGACCTAATCCTTAATTAAAGAATTCTAATAAAGTCCGTGTAGAAGTTCTACACGGACTTTTGATTTCATACGCCATTTAATTCGACTGAAAAACTTGTACACCGTCATCGATGGACAGCGGATAATATTCTGCAGTAATGCCGGTTTCTTTTTTATAGGCTTTCAACAATTCCTGTACACTGGAGTCCAATTGCGTGGTTTGTATGAGGTTAATAGTAAAACCGCCAAAACCACCTCCCATCATCCTTGAGCCTAACACCCCATTTAACCGCTCACCCGTTTCAACAAGGTAATCCAACTCTGGTGTTGTAATTTGGTATTGTGAGGACATAGCCCAATGACCCTCTTTTAGAATTGTACCTACCCCTACGGCATCACCATTGGTAAGGGCCTTGATCATTGCTAATACCCTTTGGTTTTCTTCAATTACATAGGTGGCTCGTAAAAGGTCTATTTCCAGAGCTTTGGCTGCTATGGTATCCAAATCATCGATCGTAACATCCCTGAGTGATTTTGTTCTGGGTTTATGGTCTTGTATAAGGCTAACGATACTTTCACAGGAAATCCGCCTTTTGTTGTATTCGGAATCCACGGCAAGGTTATGTTTTATAGTTGAATTGATCAACACCCAGCTATAGCCTGTTAGGTTTATTGGAATATATTGATGGCTCAAATCTCGGCAATATAGGAAAAATGCATTTCCCTTTTTCCCGAAGAGCACCGCATACTGATCCATCAGTCCGCAGTTCAGTCCTATTTTGTGTTCCGCTTTTTGAGCGATTAACGCAATGGCTTCCCGTGAAATTTCTTTTTTACAGTTTTTCGTTACGGCATAAATAAAACCACAACAAAGTGCAGCAGAAGATGAAAGTCCGGATCCAATAGGAATATCCCCGCCAAATACACAATTCATGCCCTCTAAAGGAAAGTTCTGGGCGATTAACAGCTCCAAAATTGCCTTAAAATAATTACCCCAAAATGAGCTGAATGGTTTGTGACTGCCATCCATTCTAAATTCAATTTTTTCTGGCTGCGATAAAAAGGCCTCAATCGTAATTGTATCGAAATCATTGGGTGAAATAGCGAAATAAATCCCTTTTTCAATGGAAGCTGGCAGCACAAAACCTTCATTGTAATCTGTGTGTTACCCAATTAGATTTATACGGCCAGGTGCCTTTATTAGTAATGGATTTGGCCCATAGTGCTTCTTATAATAATCGGTAATTTGAGTATGCACCATGAATTTTTCTAAAACGATGTAATTAGTTTGACGCTAATGGCCGGTTTAACATGCGGTCAAAAGCCTCGAAAATAAAGGAGATAAGAATGACAAGCGCCGCTCCAAAAAAGTTAAGCCATAGATAACCCAATTTCTCTTGTCCAGAGGGATAAATATGAATTAAATAATAATAGATAATACAAATGATGATTTGGGTTAGTACCGCGGCAAAGAATACTGCATTTCCCTTGATGAATTTAAAAAAGAAGGCTATGAGAAAGATGCCCAAGACATTCCCGTAAAAAATACTTCCAATTATATTGACCAATTGGATCAGATTATCAAAAAGATTTGCGATACAGGCTATAAAGATGGCAATGATTCCCCATAAAAGCGTGAAATATTTTGAGACTTTTACATAATGGCTATCAGTAAAATCTCCCTTTTTATTACGCTTGTATAAATCTAATGCCGTTATTGTCCCCAAGGCATTTAATTCTGAGGCGGTAGAAGACATGGCTGCCGAAAGAATTACGGCCAAAAGAAGTCCGATGAGTCCTGTGGGTAGGTTATGAAGGATAAAATGGATGAAAACATAATCCTTATCATTGGTCTCCACCACATCATTGGCCTGACTGATCATTGATTTTGCCGCTACGCGATTGGTGCTATCCTTTTTATTGATACGTATAATTTGCTGTTTGGCCTCTTCCACGGCAGTATATTCCTTGATTTCCAATGCCGATGAAAACTTATTTTGGGCAATTCTTTTTTCCGCTTCCAAGGCAATTTGACCTTCCTGAAGCAGTTGGTAATCATTGGCATACGATGATTCCATTACCGCTTGCGTAGCAGAAGGATTAAAATTTAGGGGGGACGGATTGTACTGGTAAAAGACGAATACCATAACCCCCACCAAAAGAATGAAAAACTGCATGGGTATTTTAAAGATGGCGTTGAAGACTAAACCCAATTGACTCTCTCGGACAGATTTACCGGATAGGTAGCGTTGCACCTGACTCTGATCTGTTCCAAAATAGGCCAAAAACAGAAAGAGGCCTCCTGTAATACCACTCCAAAATGTATAACGGCTAGAGGTGTCAAAATCAAAATTTAGGATGTTTAATTTATTGCTCGCACCTGCTATCTTCATAGCCTTGCTAAAGGTAATGTCTGCTGGGAGATACCCTAGGATAAAAAAGAAGGTTATGAACATCCCCGTCATTATGATGAACATCTGTTGCTTTTGGGTAACACTTACCGCATTTGTACCACCAGAAACGGTATAAATAATAACCAAGGAGCCTATAATGATATTTAGGGTCCTTAAATCCCAGCCAAGAACTGCGGATAAAATAATAGAAGGCGCAAATATGGTAATACCTGCCGCTAGACCGCGCTGCATTAGAAAAAGAATGGCGGCTAGTGACCGTGTTTTGAGGTCAAATCGGTTTTCTAGGAATTCATAGGCCGTATACACCTTCATTCTGTGGTATAAGGGTACGAATACCATACAAATGATAATCATGGCAAATGGAAGCCCAAAATAGAATTGAACAAAACCCATTCCATCATGGAAGGCCTGGCCCGGTGTGGATAAAAAGGTGATTGCACTAGCTTGGGTCGCCATTACGGACAAGCCTATGGTCCACCATTTGGAATCGTTGCCACCGCGAACATAATCATTGACATTTTTACTGCCCCTGGTTTTCCAAACGCCGTAGATGACAATAAAAATTAGTGTTCCTGCTAGAATGATCCAATCTAATTCCTTCATGTTAATTGAATGAAGTCATTAAATAGTAAAAAATAAGAACGTAGATAAAGTTTAGTACCAATACAATGGTATATTCTTTTTTCCAAGTCTTGCTTTCATCACGTTCCGTTTTCATCCCTTTATTTGCGCTTTGGATTCTACTTTATCCTTTCCTACGGATAGCATGTTGGAAAACAGCTTGTAGGCACCTGGCACACCAACCGGTAATTCCCTAAAAAAGCTGAGTCCGGTATAAATATAGTTACCCTTTCCGTATGGGGCAATTAAAAGGCTACCTTTTAACGGATCTTCACCTTCATCGTGCATTTCCAGAATTGGTGTATATTCTGAACTCCATTTATCAGGAAAGTATAGTCCGCGTTCTTGGACCCATCCCTTAAAATCATCTTTGGTGATTTCATTTGGGAAATTTACGAGTGTATTGTCCGTGGCGATAATGGCTACATCAGAATTTTCGTTAGTTACACGGTCTCTTGAAATTTCCAAAGTGTAGGGGGCAATATTTTCAAATTGATTTGCCCATCTACTTGCCGTATTATATTGTACGATAACGGTACCACCTTCCTTGGCATACTCCAAAATATAGCGCTGTTTAAATTTTAACTCATCTACCACATTATAGGCACGAATCCCAAGAACTACGGCATCGTATTTTTTTAAGGATTCCGCTGTAATTGAAGTTGGGTCTATGAGCTGCACATTATAACCGATCTGTTCCAAACTTGTAGGCACTTCGTCCCCGGCACCCATAATGTACCCTATATTCTCGCCTGCCTTTTGGATATTTAGCCGAACCACCTTAGCTTCAGAGGGCAATAAGACTGTTTGTGTAGGAATATGGTCGTAAGCAATAGTCACCATTTCCTTTGAAATTTCCTTACCATTGACCTGCAAAATTGGTGAGATAGTGCTTTCGTTTTCTATAGCTGGCGGACTCAATTCAAAATAAACGGTCTGTTGGTCTCCTTTTTTTGCGATAAAAAATGGCTGGGAAGATTCTGTGACCGTCCAACCGGTACCATACTGCAATTCCAAACGACCAGAGATACTATCTTTGTGCGCTTTAATGGTTACCGGTACCCGTTTGGGTGACCCAGTGGCAAAGATTAAAACCTTATCCATGAAACTGGCAGTAGCCTCAGGAACAATCTCAAAGGGCTGGTACAATTCCCCCTTTTCCGGTTTGGCGTACTTATAAACGATGGGTTTATCGACAGGGATTTGAATTCCATTAAAATCCAAATTAAACGTGGCTGTAAAAGCCCTTGGGGTCTCCGGTTTACCAATCAATTTTGGGTCTGTAACCTTGTAAGTTCCCAGTGTTCCCTTTTCCATTAACCAATAAGGACTCGTGAAAGAGGTGTTGTCTGGAATTTTTAAAGCTACTTCCCTGGTATAAGATTCGTTATCTCCCAATCTATTAGGTTGATCTACAACCAATTGGCCATTTATAGTTACCGAATTTAACGCTACATTGGCGTCACTTCTATTTAAAACTTCAAGATTAACAATGATATTTTGGCCAGGATTGGCATAGGCCATCTCCGAGGTAGCTTCTAAATACAATCCAGAAACGGCTGTAATGATATCGGTCAATTCCTTCGACTTGAGTTTTTTCCAATGCTCGTCCGTTGTTTTTTGAAGCAATTGGTACGCTTTCAATAAAGCAGGTATATGGGAAGATGGGTCTTTAAAATTGAAATTGGCCTCTACTGCATAAAGCAAATCTCCAATAGCTTTTCCACCCGGTATTCGTGACCATCGGGTATCTATGCCTTCAAACATATTATCCTTATCCTTGGGTAAATCCCCTTTCAACAACTCAATATATTCCTCCTCGGTCCCTCTTGAGGTCAACCGTCCAAAGCCTTGGCATAAATGCTGACTGCTGGCCAAGGAGGCAATCTCATTGTTGGACATCCCCAACATAGGATAAAATACCCCAACATCCATACTTAGAAGATTGGATTTGTCTGCTTGCTCAAATTTTTCCTGACTACCATAGAACCACCAGGAAGTATTAAAGAATAAGCGTTGGGGTTGCCATGTTTCGGTCTTATTCAATTGGTCTGGGTAAGCATTGGAATTGTTTGCCAAATCAAAGGCTTCAACACTTAACATTGCGGAAGAAGTATGATGTCCATGGGTGCTTCCGGCTGTTCTATGGTCAAACCTATTGATAATTACATCTGGCTTAAAAGTACGAATGGTACGTACCACGTCGCCAAGAATGGCCTCTTTGTTCCAAATTTCCAAAGTCTCCTTTGGATGTTTGGAATAGCCAAAATCATTTGCACGGGTAAAAAATTGTTCCCCGCCATCTACACGTCTTGCCGCGAGTAATTCCTGTGTTCGTAAAACCCCTAAAAGTTCCCGTAACTCCGGGCCGATCAAATTCTGACCTCCATCGCCCCTGGTTAATGATAGGTAGCCGGTACGCGCTTTTATATCATTGGACAAATAGGATATCAATCGGGTATTTTCATCATCTGGATGCGCGGCAATATATAAGGCGGTACCTAAAAAATTTAATTTTTCTAGGGCATGATAGATATCTGCAGGAGAACTTTTCTTTGGCGCTTGGGCACTTAAAGGATTGAATAGTAGTAGACAAAAAAGGACAATCCCTATGTAATGGCGCATCGTTGATTGGTTTTGGTAATACGCCCAAATATAACAAGATTAGTACCTAAAGGCAGTTTTTTACAACTTCTTTAACAAAATCAAAAACTACCCTCCTCATCTGAATTTAGGAGCTCCTCTTGGCGGTAGGTAGCTACCAAAATCACCCCTTTTTGTAGTACCAAATTATTGGGATAGGTCAAAATCTCACCATTTCCCCTGCGCAGGTGCAAATGGAAAGCTCTAATGTCCTCAATGGTAAATATGTCTGGTTCATCACCATTTGGGTCATTAAGTTCCTTGTCTAAAATGCGAATGGTATTGCCTATTTTGAAAGGGAATGAAAAAAAGATGATGACCCCTGCGGTGATGTTGCTTAAAATAGACCATTGTGCAAATAGCGCAACGCCTATAACCGCAAAAACCGATGACAATAAAACCCCTAAATCCTTGAAATTTACGCTCCAGATAAGGGTTAGTGCGCCTATTGCCAGCAAGGTAAGTGCAATGTTGATGTACTTTATAATTAAATTGGTACGTACTGGGTTGAAATCCCCTATTTTACTGACTTTCTTTACCGCAGTAGTAAAGAGAAATTTTAAAATAATGATTATGATAAAAACAACTAGGCTAAAAATTAGCTCATCGTGATGATTGGCAAGAAATTTTTTCATTGGCTATAATCCTAAACTATCGCGCAAATATAAATCCTTATTGGAATTTTGTTGCCAATAGGGGGTCTTAATCCTTTTAATTAATGTAGCCGTTGAAGTCAGTGTTTTTGCGTTTACCCCAAAACCTCCCTTAAACGTTTCGGTCCAACCTTCTATGGTATGCGGAAAATCGGTTAAAAATTCAATTTTTAAAGTACGCTCCAATTCCGGGTAGGATATTTCATAGACGGTAGTTGTTCCATTTGGCACCATAGTCGTTGTTGCCTTGTAAGCTTTAAGCTCTTTGTGTGAAAGTCGGATATATTCCAAGGAGGGAACTATTTGAACCGATCCGGTAGGCAAGTCTTTTGGATTAATTCGAATTTTGTTCCACAGCTCATTTTCCAATACGGCTTTGTTCAAATGGAAATCCTCATCGGCTTCCGTCTCAAAATAGGAATGTGATATTATCTCGAAATCGTCCCTATTGTTGAGTTGTGCATAAACGTGTCCGCACCATTCCTGAGATGAAAAAGAAACTTTTAGTGCATGATGGTTGTCATCAACAGGATAGAAGGTACTATTCATGATCGAGTAAGGGTAGATACCAGTCAAGTAATTTTTAGTTGCGTTCAACTTAAGAACGGGGATATTGCTCGGGTCACTATTATCTGCTTTTACCTGCAAAGTTGGCAAAAAGGGTTCCGTAACGTAAATAAGTACGGCGGTACCCTCCCTTAATTCACCGTATCTGGCCTGTTCTAGAGAGTAGGAGCTTATTTCTGCATTCCCGGCGTACCAGTACGACTTAAACTCCCCAGAGAGTGGTCTCTTAGGTTCGGCCAAGTTGCTCTTTGAATTGTTTTCGACTTTTTCCTGTGCTATTTTGGTAGTACTATCTTTACAGGAAAGCAGAAAAAAAACTCCCGAAAGAATCGATACTATTATTATACTCCATTTCAAATTTCCCATAAACACGATTTTTTTCAAAGTTATTTAAAAAGAATTACGAAACCATATCCAATAAGGTTTTGTAAACCAATTGCGTAGGCAGCCCTACAACATTGGTATATGAACCTTTCAATTCCTCTATTCCAATTAGACCCAGCCAATCTTGAATGCCATATGCCCCGGCTTTGTCAAAGGGTTTGTATTGTTTGATATAATAATCAATTTCGATGGGCAGCAATTCCTTGAATTTTACCTCCGTAACCGAATTTTTGATAAGCTGCTTGCTTTGGGTAGTAAAGCAGACCGATGTAATAACCTGGTGCCAGTCTCCGGACAATTGCGCTAGCATTCGTTTGGCTTCCTTATCATTTACAGCTTTTGCCAAGGATTGGCCATTATGCCATACCACGGTATCCGAAGTAATGAGGATTTCCTTCTCATTTAAATCATTCCTAAAGGCTTCGGCCTTGAGTTTGGCAAGGTAGTCAGAAATCTCCCCACCTTTTAGGTGTCGAGGGTAAATCTCCTCAACAGGTTTCAAACGAATTTCAAACGGTAATTCCATATCCTTAAAAAACTGGTGTCTTCGTGGTGAGCCAGAAGCCAGTATAATTTGGTATTCCCTTAGTTTTTTCAATAGCATAATAATTAATCGTTTGCTGCACTAAACGTACTCATCCAATCGCCACGTACTTTTAATACTTGCTCAATGACATCACGTACACAGCCGTTACCGCCGTTTATATGCGAAATATAGTGGCATACGTTTTTAACCTCTGCAACCGCATTTTGTGGACAGGTCGCCAGAGCAACTTCTTTCATAGGTGGAATATCGGGTATATCATCGCCCATATAAAGCACATTTTCAGGATTAATCTGGTAGATGTCCAGGTATTCCTCCATAGCATCTATTTTGTGATGTGCACCCATATAAATATCGGTAACTCCCAAGGCTTTTAGCCTATTCCGCACACCTTCATTGGTGCCCCCGGTAATAATACAGACATTATAGCCTTTCGTGAGTGCCACCTTTAGGGCGTACCCATCTTTGACACTCATTTTTCGTAGCATTTCACCAGTTGTGGTGACCAAGAGGCTACCATCTGTAAAAACCCCATCCACATCAAAGATAAATGTGGTAATGTCCTTCAAGTATTCCTTATAGCTTTTCTCCATGTTTGCGCTTAATTTCATTGCTCAGCAAAATATATAATTCTCGTTGCGGTCCTTTTTTCAAAATAGTTAAATGATGATGCTGCGTTTGTTGATCCCCCCTTTTCGCCGGACCTGTTTGCGCTTCTAAAGGGGAAAGGCCATCCAGTTTAGCAGCGGTTTCTTTTATTAACGGTTTTAATAAATTAAAGTCAACATTGTTTTCAGCGCAAATTTCCGCACCAACGGTATACATGTAATTGGTAAAGTTATTAACATATACGGCAGCCACATGCAAGATGGTACGTTCTTCTGAAGAGATGTTTTTGACCGTAGAACTTATCGCCATCCCCAGAACTCTAAGAACTTCCAAATCTTCCATTGTCTTTGCCTCTATGCCAATGGGAATGGATTTAAAGGAAACCAACTTACCTCTCGTAAAGGTTTGTAAGGGATAAAAAACACCATGGCGTTCATGGGCACTAAGTACATTCATGGCTGTGCCACCAGCGGTGTGCACGAAAAGACCTTGTAAGTGACTTAACTTTTTCGATGCGTTTGGTATGGAATCATCGGATACCGCCAAGACGTAAACATCCGCTTGTAATATCTGATTGAAATCCGTTGTGCATTTAGCCTTTCCCTTTACAAAATCAAACGCATTTTCCCGTCTGCCTACTACCTGTACTACGGTAACCTTAGCCGCCTCTAAAAATGCATGAAACATGTTTTGGGCCACATTGCCCGTACCAATCAAAACTACCGTTATCATTCGGCAAAAGTACAAAGATTATCCCGGTACATATTATGTAAAAATTAACAGCTTTGTTGAACTATTAAAGCCTTACCAGGTTTACATAACTAATGAAAAGAACGTACTTTTGCATCTTGAAAATCAATGCCTTTCTTCCATGACGGAATTATTAAAAAAAATATTCTTTTCCACACGTTTAATGGCCCTCCTTTTTATCGTTTTTGCCACGGCGATGGCCTTCGGTACTTTTATAGAAAGCTGGTATAGTACGGAGACGGCGCGCATTTGGATTTATAATGCATTTTGGTTCGAGGCAATTATGGTTTTCTTCGTCATTAATTTTATAGGAAATATAGCTAGGTACCGACTCCTACGCTGGGAAAAATGGCCGGTATTATTGCTGCACTTATCTTGGATATTGATTATTGTTGGTGCATTCGTAACCCGCTACATAAGTTTTGAGGGGATGATGCCAATACGGGAAGGGAATACTGAAAATGTATTTTATTCCGATAAAACCTACCTAACGGTCAATGTGGATGGGGAAATAGAAGGGGAACCAAGACGAAAAGTGCTGGAAGATGATTTGATTGTTACCGCAGAGGCCATCAAATCCAACCTTCCCTGGAATGCAGATTTTAATGGTACAGATTTCACGGTTAAATACGTCGATTTTATAGAAGGGGCCAAGGAGGGCTTGATACCTAATGCATCTGGAAATTATTTTTTAAAAATAGTAGAGGCCGGTGACGGTCAACGGCATGAGCATTTTTTAGAAAACGGGAAAGTGGCCAGTATCCACAATGTTTTATTTGCCTTAAATAATGATACGGATGGTGCAATTAATATAAAAACTACGGACTCCGTATACCAGATAGAAGCGCCTTTTGATGGTAGTTTTATGCGTATGGCAGACCAATTTCAAGGTACTTTGGTCAAGGATAGTTTGCAACAATTACAATTACGCTCCCTATATAACACTGCGGGCATGCAATTCGTAATTCCAGATTCTTTAATGCAGGGCTCTTACGGTATTGTTGAAATACCCGACACAGACAAGACGGAACGCGATCAGGACGCCTTGATTTTTGATATCTCGGTTGCCGGGGACACAAAACAAATTAAAGTCTTAGGTAGTAAAGGCCCGTCAAATTTCAGTGATAAAATAAATGTCGGTGGCTTGGATTTTGCAATCCGTTATGGTTCAAAAGTGTATGAATTACCATTTGGTATGAAGTTGAATGATTTCATTGCCGAGAAATATCCCGGTACGGAAAAAGGATATGCTTCCTTTATGAGCAAAGTGACCGTTGCCGATGAACGCCCCTTCGATTACAAGATTTATATGAACCACGTTTTGGACCACGAAGGATACCGCTTTTTTCAGTCCGGTTTCGACCCAGATGAGAAAGGGACTATCCTATCTGTCAACCACGATTTCTGGGGAACTTGGATAACCTATATCGGCTACTTCTTACTGTACCTAGGGCTTATGGGCATCATGTTTTTCGGAAAAACCCGTTTTAAGGACCTTGCTAACGCTTTGGAAAAACTCAAAACCAAAAAGAAAAAGCTCTTTACCGCTGTAACGCTTCTTCTAGCATTCTCATTTTCAACTTTCGCCCAGGAACAGCATACGGCAGATGATGGGCATGATCATAGCAATGCCCCAACCAAAGAGCAGATAGATTCGTTGCTTCAAAGCAGCATGATCGGTAAAGAACATGCGGACAAATTTGGAAAACTGGTCGTACAGGATGAAGCTGGTAGAATGAAGCCTATCAATACCTTTTCATCTGAATTATTGCGCAAATTAAGTCTTAAGGACACTTACATGGAGTATAATGCGGATCAGGTCTTATTATCCATGATGATGAACCCGGCGGTTTGGTACAATACCGAATTTATTGCCTTGGATAAAAAAGGCCAGAACGATAGTATTCGTAAGATAATTGGGGTTCCCAAAGGTCAGGAATTTGTAAAGGCTACCGATTTTTTTACTGAAAAAGGACAGTATAAATTAGAACCTTTTTTGCAAGAAGCCACCGCTACTACCAATCCAAATAAGTTTCAGCAAGACTTTAAGGATGTCAACCTCAGTCTCGGTCTATTAAATCAAGCGCTTAGGGCAGGATATTGTTAAGATATTTCCTTTATTGGACGATGAAAATAATAAATGGATATCTGCAGTAGAATATCGAGGAGGGCAATACGAGATACGGGATTCGCTCTATGCCAACTTTGTTAAAAATGCAATGCCGTATTACCTTATGACTTTGGGTAAAGCACAGCAGACTGGTGATTACGCAGAAGCCGACAAGCTTTTGGCAGCTTTTCAACAAAACCAATTAAATCATGGTAGTGAGGTACTTCCTACGCAAGAAAAAATTGAGACCGAGGTCATTTATAACCGATTGGATATCTTCAATAGGCTGTACAAATACTATGCCTTGGTAGGAGTTCTCATGTTCTTTACCCTTGTATTTCAAATTTTTAAAGATCGTTCAATTTGGCGTGTAGCCATATACTTTTTAAAGGGTACGATAATCGTATTTTTTGCTTGGCATACCGCGGGTTTAATCCTGCGCTGGTACATCTCTGGCCACGCTCCTTGGAGTGATGCCTATGAGAGTATGTCTATACGTTGCTTGGGCCACTATGGTCATGGGCTTGGCCTTTGGTAGAAAGAATGATATGACCATTACGGCCTCCGCGTTCGTAACCCATGTTATTGTGGATTGCCCATCAAAGTTGGATTGATCCTCTATTGGCAATCTACTGCCGGTTTTGGATAGCTACTGGTTAATGATACATGTAGCCGTAATCGTGGGCAGTTATGGTCCCTTGACCGTTGGTATGATTTTGGGTCTGGTCTGTCTTATCCTTATTATGTTGACAACAGAAAAGAATAAGGCCCGTATGGACATTAATTTAAAGGAATTAACAATAATCAATGAACTGGCACTTACCGTGGGTCTTATTATGCTTACAATCGGTAATTTTCTGGGTGGCCAATGGGCCAATGAAAGCTGGGGACGTTACTGGGGCTGGGATCCAAAAGAAACTTGGGCGCTTATATCGATTATGGTATATGCCTTCGTCATACATACCAGATTAGTGCCTGGATTAAGGGGAAAATGGACCTTTAACTTTTTAAGCGTTGTTGCCTTTGGGAGTATCATGATGACCTATTTTGGAGTTAACTTTTACCTTGTAGGATTGCATAGTTATGCCAGTGGGGCGCAAGTGATTACTCCAGTTTTTATTTGGTATACACTGGCCGGTGTTCTAATTTTAGGAGTTTTGAGCTATTGGAGGTACACTGTAAATTACAGTAAAAAGTCAGTCCAGTAAGAGGTTCATAAGCTCCTCAGCGGCTACCTGTCCTTTTAATTTTAGAAAATCCCTTGGGGTGTTGTCACCCAATTCAAAAACAATGGCGGGCATACCGTGATTTACGTAAAAGTAATTTCTTGAAACCATGGTAGGCTTAATATCTGCAGAAGGCTTGATATTGGTTTGTTTTTGCGGTAGGCGGGCACTGATATTTTTAATCCAATCGAAAACCAGTTTGCCTTTTTTCCCCGTTATCGTAGAATCTATGGGGTAGTAAATATCATCCCAGGTGGAATGAAAATCGATTCCGAAAGCAAATTCATAGCCTTCCGTTTCCTTGCGGATGAGGAAATCGCGAACACTTTTCGTTTCCGGCTGATTGAATTCCTGCCAATCCCTGTTTAAATCAATACCGCCCATATTATGCCGCCAATGCCCATTATCAACTCCATCCGGATTCATAAGCGGAACAACAAATAAGTCATAATTATCCCTAAACAGTTTGGCCTGTGGGGTTTCGCCTGTTAGGGTCTCGACAAAGGATTTCATTGCAAGAAAACCTGTAACCTCTGGTGGATGCTGTCTTGAAATGACCACTACGCCTTTTTTATGTTTTTCAGTACTTATTTCCATCAAATTCAGAGCCCTGTTCTCACGGCTTCTACCAATTTGGTAATTGGATATAAAAGGTTTGATGGCCAAGGAATCCATCCACTTTTTTACCCTGGTAGAACCATACAACTCTTGGGAACTTATGTAAATAGGTTCCGGTCCGATCTTAACATTTATTTCAACAAATTCTGGCGCAGCATTAATGCCAAAAGTACCCGTTCCTAAGTTGATAGGGTGAAAATTAGTGCTATCCAGCGGTTTAAAGTTTTCCCCATCGGTACTTATTTTAGGATAATATCTGCTTCGGGAATCTTGATAGGTCATTTTTAGGGTAATGGCTCTTGGCTTTGTAGACCAAATCTTAAAGGCATACCACGGACTCACATTAATTGGCGTATTTTCAGCGGTAATTAATGCGGTATAGTGATCAGACCCATCGGCCACGACCCCGTTTAAGCGTCCACTTTCAAATTCATTACTGAAAAAAGTGCTTTCGTTATCAAAAGACCAAGTGCCTTTCCATTGTTTTTGTACCGGTTTGGATAGCGTGGAGACTATAGGGTTTTTCCCCTGTCCTTGGTAGCCGTTTGCTGCAGGCTCTTGATTTTTACAGGCTAAAAAAACAATGGTAAGGCTAAGTAAAAGTGTTGGTATAGTTTTCTTCATCGGGGATATCATTTTAGTCCTAAAAATAAATAAATAAACGAGAGACTTCGTATCCAATATTATTTTTGATTTATTATCCAATGTGATTTTTGTACCTTTCCTCACCTAATTATAGTTGAATGGACAAGAAAAGTATCGGTTTAAATACCATATGCACCCATGTGGGAGAATTGGAGGATAAACAACATAAAGGAGCGGTTTCGCCATTGTACATGAGTACGTCCTATGCGTATGAAAATGTAGCCGTAAAGCGATACCCAAGATATTTTAATACCCCAAACCAAGAAGGCCTCTGTAAAAAGATTGCAGCCTTGGAACACGCTGAGGCCGCATTGATATTTGGAAGTGGAATGGCTGCGGTTAGCACCGCACTTATGGCGTTTTTACGAGCTGGGGACCACGTTGTACTGCAGCAAACACTTTATGGTGGAACCTATAATTTAGTGAATGAGGAATTTTCCAAATATGGGATTGAATATTCATTTACGACAGGTTGGGACGCAAAAGACTTTGAGGCGGAAATTAAGGAGAATACGAAAGTTATCTATATTGAAACCCCTTCAAACCCGCTATTGACCATTACAGATATGAAGGCCGTGGCCAACATTGCAAAGAAGCATGGGATAATTACCCTTATCGATAATACTTTTGCCAGTCCTGTAAACCAGAACCCAATTGATTTTGGTATCGATGTGGTAATCCATAGTGCTACGAAATACATGGGGGGCCATTCTGATATATGTGCTGGGGCGGTGGCTTCTACAGCGGAAAATATGGACCAAATTTTTCAATTGGCTAAGAATTTGGGAGGAAGCCTTAGTGATTACACGGTTTGGCTCTTGGAACGAAGTATGAAGACGATGGGGATTCGCGTTAGGGCCCAAAATGAAAATGCTTTAGCTATGGCCCATTTTTTGGAGGACTTGAAAGAGATTACGGCAGTTTATTATCCAGGTTTGCCCTCACACAAAGACCATGAGCTCGCCAAAAATCAGATGAAAGGTTTTGGCGGCATGCTTTCGTTTGAACTACAACCTGAACTGGATGTTTCCAAATTTCAGGAATCGCTTCAATTAATAAAGTCTTCCATGAGCTTGGCCGGTGTTGAGAGTACCTTATTGTCGCCCACTAAAACATCCCATGCACTTATGAGTGCAGAAGTTAGGGCAGAGCAGGGGATAGCGGACGGACTAATTCGTTTTTCTATAGGAATCGAAGATATCGAGGATTTAAAACAAGATATGTTACAGGCTTTGAAAGCGGTAACAAAAGTAGATTTGGTTTCCGCAAAATAGTTAACGAATAAAGTAGAAGTAATGAAGTTGGACATATTGGTTTTTGGGTCACACCCAGATGATGCGGAGCTTGGAGCCGGAGGTACGATTGCCAAGGAAATAGCATCGGGAAAAAAAATAGGCATTATTGATTTGACCCGTGGCGAACTGGGAACAAGAGGTTCTGCGGAAATTAGAGATCAGGAAGCTACTGCAGCCGCTAAGGTTTTGGGGGTTGCCGTCCGCGAAAACCTTAGGTTTAGGGATGGTTTCTTCACCAATGATGAAAACCATCAACTGGAAATCATTAAAATAATTCGAAAATACCAACCTACGATTGTTCTGTGTAATGCCATAGAAGACAGACACATCGATCACGCAAAAGGTAGTAAACTCGTGAGCGACGCTTGTTTTCTTAGTGGATTGCGGCGAATTGAAACGCATATTTCTGGCGAAAAACAACAAGAATGGCGTCCAAATTTGGTATACCACTATATACAATGGAAAAATCTGAAACCGGATTTTGTCGTGGACATCAGCGCATATATTTCAAAGAAAACGGATGCAATTTTAGCTTATCGTTCACAATTTCATGACCCCAACAGCAACGAACCGGAAACGCCCATTAGCAGTAAAACTTTTATTGAGAGCGTCCATTACAGAGCTAAGGATTTAGGTAGATTGGTAGGAGTGGAATACGCCGAAGGATTTACAGTGGAACGAATGATTGCTGTAGATTCCTTAGAACAATTAAAATAGTCTAGGCTGATTTTTTATAATCCGAATTTGACTTGGGTATGGTAAAGTAGAAGCTGGATCCTTTTCCTAAAGCACTACTTACCCATATTTTACCCTGGTTTTTCTCCACCATTTCCTTGCAGAGTGACATGCCCAAGCCAGTACCCTTTTCGTCATTTGTACCATAGGTGGTATGGTTTGTATCTTTTTTGAAAATTTTACCCATGGTTTCCTCGTTCATACCCACGCCATTATCTTTTACGTAGATTTCAAAGTAGTTGACTTTTTGAATTGCACCTATCTCTATTTTACCAAAGTTTGGTGTAAACTTTAGGGCATTGCTCAAGAGGTTACGAATAATAATATCAATTTGATTTGGATCGGCCCACAGCTTGCAATCGGGTCCAATAAGATTTGTAAATTCGATGGTTTTGGCATCCGCAATTTCAGATAATAGGGCTATATTTTCTTTCACGATACTATCGAGCTGTGTTACCGTAGGCTTGGTAATAGCACCGTTCATTTGGGATTGCCCCCACGATAATAGATTGTTGAGCGTAAAGGCTATGGTGTCAATATCCACCTTTAACTTTGGAACGAAATTTAAAAATTCCTCCTTCGTCATCTCCCCCTCCTTAAATAGTTTGAGTAAGCCCTGAAAAGCACCGATGGGGCCTCTTAAATCGTGGCCAATAATGGAAAATAATTTATTCTTTGTAAGATTGAGTTCATTGAGGTATGCTTGCTTCTCTTCCAAATCTTTTTTCTTGGAAAGTAGTTCTTTGTTAAGCGTCTTTTGAACCATTTCGTTTTTACGAACGATAAAAAAGAAAATAACAAAAATTATAAAGAGGATCAAAAATAAGTAGATATATACTTTTTGCTTTCCAAGTGCCTTTTCATTTTCAAGGATCAATTGTTGTTTTTGTTGATCATATTCCATTTTTGTCTTCAGCATATTAAGGGCCTTTTCATTATCGGTCCTAGCTAAAGATTCTGAGGTAATTTGAAAAATCTCATGGTACCACAGAGCGTCCTCAGGATTATTTTGTTTTTTATTTATTTTATATAATAAATAGGTACAATCTTTAATTCCGAGGCGATAACCAATCTTTTTGGATAGTTCAAAACCTTCCATGGCATACTGTTTTGCCAAACTATCATTCTCTTGGTTCAGGTGAGCCTCTGCAAGTCCATTAAGCAAGCCTATTTTTCCACGTTCGTCATCAATATCCCTATGCAATAGTTCACTTTGTTTATACCAATACAAGGCCCATTGGTACTTTCCACTTTTAAGATATATTTTGCCTTTTATTTCATAACAATACGCCAACCATTCAATTATTTTTTCCTTCTCAAAAGTTGTAATACTAAGGTTGATATTGAACATGGCATATTCAAGCTCATTCATATCTGCATAGGCAGATGCCATATTGCTTAAGGTTTCAGCTATGTATATCGGATTTCCAATTTCTTCATTGATTGTTTTTACTTTCTTAAAGAAAACCATTGCCTGGGTATAATCATTTTGGGAAAGATATAAGTTGGCAATGTTTTCATTGATGATAGAAAGAAGACTTTTAAAACCTTCTTCATTTGCAATCTCTATCGCGTCCAGGTATCCTTTCAAGGCCAAAGAATAATTTCCTTGATGACCATACTCCGTTGAGAGATCGTTCAGCGATTTTACCTTTAATAAAGTTTTTCCAGCCTTATCGGCTTGGTTATACGCCTTTTGAAAATAAGTTATTGCTTGGTCTACCTGTCCTTTGTCTGAATAAAAGCCACCAATATTTCTATTTGATTCTATTTGTCCATTGATAAATGAAGCGTCGTCGCTAAGTTTCAGGCTTTCCTTACTCAGCACCATTAAACTGTCTAGATTGTAATAGCGAAACTCATACGCAAGTTGAACGAGGTCATTGATATAAAGTGTATCCTTTTGATTAAATTTTTTGGAGGTTCTTTTTAGATGTATTTCAAAAAGGATGCTATCCCTTTTAGAATTTTGTGCAAAACTACCGGCGGTAAAATTAAGCAAAACTACCAGCAGAAAGATTCTACAGTAGGTCGGGAGCTTGCGCAAGACCTTAGTGGTTGGGTTAAAGGATATATAATAATTCCTAAAGTACATGGGATAAAAGTAAAGCTGTTGAAGCTGTTTCTGGCAAAAAATGTTGTGAACTCGCTTAAAATGTGTGTTTTAACCGTATAAAAATGCAGTTCATCGATATTTTTAGCAAATGGAATGGAAATATTAGCGAATTAATTTCTTTTCACTCAGACAAGTATAGGTACTGTTTTGGATGAATTTAAGATTTAGGGCCGTGACGGACACACTAATTTTTGACAGTTTAGAAGCGATATTTCGTAGCTTTAATCGTAAAGGGAGTTATGTCGTGGATAATGGCAATTCAACAGAAAATTCAGTTCCATTGTGTAACTTACTATGCACGCGTATTTTGCCTTGGTTTTTGGTGACCATTTCATTTACTAGGCTTAAACCCAAGCCAGTACCCTTCTCTGCATTGGTTCCAAAGGTCGAAAAATGCTCAGTGCTTTTGAATATTTTTTTGAGTACATCTTCACTCATCCCTACACCGGAATCGGAAACCTTAATGACTAAATTAGTGCCCCTCACTTCGGTAGCTAATGAAATCTTACCTTGTTCCGGTGTAAATTTCAGGGCATTGCTAAGTAAGTTTCTGAAGATGACTTTAAAATGATCTACATCTGCTGTAATATAATACTCCTTATCTATTTGGTTCTTGACCGTAATTTGTTTTCGTTCAATATCTTTTCTAAAAAGCTGCAGTATGGACTCCAGTTCTTCCTTTACCGCGACTCGATCTTTAGAAATCGAAAATCCTTGCATTTGTGTTTTCCCCCAATGAAGCAGGTTGTCCATGGTAAATTGCAACTGTTCCAAATCATCCCTTAATTGCGGTGCGAATTTTTCAAAATACGCTTTGCCGTCGGGGTCTTCTATGTAGAGTGTTAGTAATTCCTTTAGGGAAATAATCGGCCCCCTAAGATCATGGCCAACGATTGAAAAAAGTCGGTCTTGATTGTTATTGATATTTTCAAGAACCTTTTGGTTTTCATTTAAAACGATTGCCTGATTCTCCAATTTTTTATTTAACGCTTTTTCCCGTCTACTGGCCCTAAACACGAGGAGCGCTATAAGCAATGCAATTAGAAAAGCTACAAGCGCCCATTGCGCAAATTTTCGTTGTCTTCCTATTTCAATCTCACTTTTAATCTTAAGATTTTCTTTTTCCTTTTCAGAACTGAACTTTGCGTTTAACATGTTCAAATTCCGTTTGTTTTTTTCTTTCGAGATATCGTTGGCCAACTTATCGGATAGTTCCAAATAATCTAACGCTTCCGAGCTTTTGCCTTGATTCTTTTTAAGTTCGTACAACACGCGGTAGCATTTTTCCAAGCCTGTTTTTAGATTAAAGGATTTATAGAGTTCTAAACTCTCGAAAATTTGCTTTTCTCCAAGTGCTAGGTTATCCAAACCAATATTTGCCTTAGATAGCCCATAAAGCACATCTGCTTTACCTTTAATATCGTTTAATGAATTTTGTATATCCAGGGCATTTTGAAAGTTTAATCTAGATACTTCAAAATCATTCAATTTTAAATGTAATTGCGCATATACGCTGTAAGTAAAGGCTAACCACTCCGACACTTTTTGGGATTTAAAAATTTCAATACTTTCCAGTAGCAATTGCTCGGCCCGTTCAAATTCCCCTGTTTGAATGAACAAGTAGCCCATATTGCTATTTACCATACCCTTGAACGTAGTATTCCCTATTTTATTAACCGCAATCTGGGAATCTTCGTAAAAACCAAGGCCTTCGGTGTAATCTTCCAATAGACTGAACATGGTACCCAAATTCATATTCATTCTAAAGATGTAAAGGTCGTCATGGAGCTGGATGCCAAGTTCAAGTGCCTTTAAAAAATTAGTGTAGGTAAGTGGGTATTCCTGTTTTATAAAATGAGCCTGCCCTAGCTGATTATAAACCCGCATTTGAAGGGAAGGATAGGTATTTATTTCTTTATCTTCCAATGTTTTTTCACCGTATTGGATAGCTTGATCTGTATCACCGTTGTAAAGATGAAAGGCAGAAAAATTGGTCAAAGCTTCTAAGGTGCCCTTTTTATAATTAGCAGAGGAACTTAATTCCAAGGCGTTTTTCGCCAAAAGCTGCATCGAATCTAATTGAGAATAGCGCAGCCTGTACGAAAGATCATTTAACAGATTGATATAGGTAGTGTCCCTTTCCGAAAAATTTGGTTGTTTGGAATAACTGAAAAGTTTGTCCCTAAGGATTACAATGCTATCCATTTGAGCAATAACGCTAGTACAGCTTAAAAGAAGAACTAAGACAATTGACGGGGCGATCTTTTTCTTAATCTTGAATACCATTAAAATTTATAAAGACAAGCAGGGTGTTCCATTTAATTAAAAGCCAAGTTAAACAAAAATAAAACCAAACTTGTTAAAAGAAAAAATTATCCAAAAATGATTTATTATTTGTTCAGAATAACTAAAAAAATTACATTTGCACTCGCTTACAAATGGTGGTTGTAGCTCAGCTGGTTAGAGCATCGGTTTGTGGTACCGAGGGTCGCCGGTTCGAACCCGGTCTTCCACCCTCAAAGCAAAGAAAAAGTCTTGGATGTTTCCAAGACTTTTTTGTTTTCCTTCCTCTAAAAGTAAATGCTATTTCAGGGCCAATAGGCTTAACTACTGCCTAACATTCGCAAAGAGATAATTGATTATTTTGACACCTTATCTACCACTACTTTATGCTCCCGATTGGCAATTTCCCAAGCTGTGTAAAAAATGAGTCTTGCCCTATTTTGCAATAGATCATAATTTATTTTATCCGGTGTGTCAGATGGTCTGTGATAATCATCATGCGTGCCATTAAAATAAAAGATAATTGGAATGTTATTTTTTGCGAAATTGTAATGATCACTACGGTAGTAAAATCTGTTGGGATCATTTTCGTCATTATAAGTGTAGTCCAGTTCTAGATTTGTGTATTTTTTGTTAATGTTTTCTGACAATTCATGGAGCTCCGTACTCAGTTTGTCAGAACCAATTAAGTAGATATAGTTGCGGTCCCCCTCTCTTTTGGGGTCTATTCTACCAATCATATCTATATTAAGGTTAGCGACGGTTTTGGATAAGGGGAAAATGGGATCGAAATCCGTATAATACCGTGAACCCAATAATCCTTTTTCCTCCCCGGTAACGTGAAGAAAAACAATTGACCTCTTAGGTCCGTTCCCTGCGTCTGCAGCCATTTTGAAGGCTTCGGCAATCTCCAACAAGGCAACGGTGCCAGAGCCATCATCATCTGCCCCGTTGTTGATTTGACCATCACCCGAAATTCCAATATGATCTAAATGCGATGAGATTACTACGTATTCTTCCGGTTTTTCCGTTCCGCGGATGATTGCGGCCACATTCTCCGATGCTATTTTAGTGTTGGAACTTTCAAAGGCCAGTTCAAGTTTTTTCTGAAGTACTTTTGGATTCTCCTCCTTGGCAATGGACGGATAAATGGCTTCTGCCAAGGTCTGGTCTATAAAAAGGGAATAAAAATCTGCAGTGCTATTGTTTACCAATTCCATTCTACCATTGTCATTATCCTTCATGGATTCGAACCTTCTTTTGAACCGGTTAAAATTATTCGCGTCGTAATATAAAATACCGCGGGCCCCTTTGTCAACCGCTATTTGAATTCTTTTGGTCAATGATTCTGACATGTTGCTCCAAACAGATGGTTCTGCACTACCAGATATTGTATAAGTGCCATCTTCAGCTTTCGGTTCGCCTGCCTTTAACAGAACTATTTTACCATTAACATCGATATCTGAATAATTGGAATAAGAGTCGTCTTCAATACCATAAGCTGCATAGACAATTTCATCTGTGGAACTATTGGCGCCGCCAAACGTTAGCACATGCTCACCTATACGATAATCTGTGGCATTCACGATAAGTTTACCAATAGGTAGTTTGCTTATTTCCAAGGGAACCTCTTGAAAATAATTACCATCACTTTTTGCCGCCGGGATACCCAACGTTTCATACTCGGCTTTCAAATAGGCGATTGCCATCTTTTGACCGGGTTGGCCGGTTTCCCTTCCTTCAAATTCATCTGAAGCATAGGTGTATAAGTGTTCCTTTAATTCATTTTCCGTAATGGTTTCGGCGTAGTTCGTTTCTGAAATGCGCTGGACAGCCTCTTGGGTTGGCTGCTTATCAACTGTTTTTTGAGACGAGTTACAAGCCATGGCCAAAGCGGCCATTAGAATCAACGTTTTTTTCATTTTATGGTTCATCAAATTTTATCAAAAATAATGAAAACCAACGTACCAATAACTGTTAGCAGGAAGAATCGGCGATGATCTTCCATTCCCCATCTATTCTTTTAAAAACAATCATAAATGTACCCTTGGCATCACCAACCTCGCGATTAAGGTAGTATTCTCCCATAACAAAATACGCGCCGGTAGTTATTGGGGAAATCTTTACGATGTTAAATTTCAAGTTGCCCGAATAGGACAAGTCTGGGTATTTCTTTTCGTAACTGGATAAGGTGTTTTGCCAACCCGCGTTTAATTTCCCACCACTATAGAAAAAGAGCGAATCTGATTTCCAATAGCCCTCCATAAATTCCTCCAGGTCATTGTTGCTCCAGTCTTTTTGTTGTTGGTTCAATAATGCCAAAATCTCCCTACGGTCTTGTTCCATGTTATTTTTTGGAGTGCATGCTGCCATACAGGCTACGGCAATTAAAATTGAAATGGTCTTCATGGTCGATTATTATTAGTTATGAAAAGATACGAAAGCAATTAATCGCATTTAATTTAATGCTCTCTATTCTTGATTTTGGTTTATATTTAAAGTATTCTTAAATATAAAATCCCGCTGTCAATGAAAGATCTAGCCGAAGAACATCAGCTTATTTCAGACCTGTTTCAATTCCCAAAAAGTAATGAGGCATGGAATTCGTATAGATTATCCGCTAAGCAAATCGCGCATTTTCATGAATATGGTTATGTGTCCGGTATAAAATTGTTGGATGCGGCTAGTGTTGCTCAGCTTCAAAATGAGTTAAATGAGATTATGGATCCGTTGCACCCTGGAAATTCACTTTTCTACGAATTTCATAGTAATGAGTCTAAGAATGCGGAATCTGTTCTATTTCACTCCTTAGGGCATTGGCGTATTACCGCTGGCTTTCATGATGTTCTTTGGAATCCTGCTTTTATAATGGCCGCACATCAACTCTTGGAAAACAAGGCGGTTCGGTTTTGGCATGATCAACTATTTTATAAGCCCGCAAAACATGGCGGTGTTGTGGCTTGGCATCAGGATTATTCCTATTGGACGAGAACAATTGCCATGCAACACCTTACTTGTTGGACGGGTCTGGATGATGCTACCGTTGAAAATGGCTGCTTGCATTACATCCCTGGAAGTCACAAATGGGGACTCTTGAATGCTCCTGAGCTTGCAGGTAACATGGACGGAATTTTGGATTATTTGACTCCGGAACAAAAAGCTCAATTTAACCCCGTACCTATAGAGCTAAAAGCAGGATATGCTACATTTCACCATCCATTACTGGTACACGGTTCTTATGAAAATAAGTCTAACCAACCAAGAAGGGCCTTTGTACTTAATGTGTTCGCAGATGGGACCATTAGCAATACCGATGACGAATTGTTAAAAGGAGTACCACCAATTCCTAAAGGACATAAAATGGAGGGGAAATTTTTCCCACTTCTTTACCCGTGATCAGGCTTTGTTAAGTGCTTTTTTTATGGCATCTTCAACCAAGGGTTCCATCACCTTATACCCTTCTACGGTAGGATGTACCTCGTCTTCAGCGTATTTTTTTGGTAATCCGTTACGATCATCGACCATTGCAGAAAAATAATCCAAATAGAAATGGCCGTTTTCTTCGGCATAGGATTGAATCATTTTATTCAACTTAATAATCTTTTCGGCGGGCTCCAATCCAGGTTTCCAAGGATAATCATATGCGGGTAGGGTAGAAGAAAGAATCACCTTAATATTATTTGCTTGAGCAATTTCAGCCATAGATTTTATGTTGTCCATTATCATCTCTATTGTTGAAGGACCGGTATTGCCCGCAATATCGTTTGTTCCCGCCAATAGTACTACTACCGAAGGGTTCAAATCGACTACATCCTGTCTAAAACGCAGTAACATTTGAGGTGTAGTTTGTCCGCTTATACCCCTGTTTACATAGGATTTTCCTTCAAAGAAGTCAGGCCTAAGGTTTAACCAGCCAATGGTAATGGAATTACCCATAAAAACTACGCGGTTTTCCCCTTCCTGAACCACGGGAAGTGCTTTGTTGGCAGCCTTGAATCGATTAAGATCCGCCCAATCCTGTGCGTGTAAAAAGGTCAAGCCAAAAAATGCAAGCATACAAATGATTCCTAATTTATTGGTGGTTTTCATAAGGTAAAGGGATTAAATATTTTCTATAAGTCTTTGTTCTTCATGCGTTAAGGGGGCGAATCGCAATAGTCTCTCCTTATTGGGTCTTTGTACAACAAGGTATGCCAATAAGCATATTGAAATGACAAATGGTAACGCGTTGCCCGAAGAATAGTAGGCAAAAAGCCCAAGAATAGCCGGTGCCTCTATACAGGCGAATTTTATAATCTGTGAGGATTGGAAGGTATTTAACTTTTGCTGTAGCGTAGCTGTCCTTTTAATTTTACCCATCATTTTCTTGACAACCAGCTGACTTCCAAAATACCCGATCAAAGCGGCAATGGGAACAATGTAAAGGAAGACATTATCTTCATTGGTATTCGCCTTAAACCCTTTATTTTGGAATAAGACAAAAGCAGTAAACACGGCTAGACCTAATACCAAAGACAAATGGATAATGGAGAGGGTTTTAAAATAGTTTTTTAGTTCCATACGCTAGTAAAGGTCCCAAGATAATGCAATTAGAACAATCGTAAGAATTTGGAAAACGAAATCAATTCATAATTCACAATTGGCTTTTATTAGTTTTAATATCTTTGCCGCTCATGAAAAAGATAGGGATTTTAATTTTGCTTTTCGTTTCCACTACCCAGCTATTCGGTCAAATAGAAAGCGATAAGGCATTACATTTTCTTGGAGGCAATCTATATGGGCTCGTAGGTGCCGGTGTTGCTAGCGAAATCTCAAATGGGAATAGAACATGGACTTTTATAGGTGCTGTAGGAGGAAGTCTTCTCATAGGGCTTGCCAAGGAGGGTATAGATGAAAAGCAATATGGCGGTTGGGATAATGCAGACTTGTTAGCGACGGTTTTAGGAGGTATTACCGTAGGGGTAACCATTGATATTTTTAAAAAGCGAAAGCAACGCAAGCGTGACCGTATTTTTAAGGAAGCGGTTGGTTCAAATAACGTGTCAGTAAAATCCCCTGCAAATGAAATGAAATTGAACTCATTGCACCTGCTGGGGATCTCAAAAACGGTATTAGATGTTACTAGTATCGATTAATACTTGGCACTTTCACCATTGGTCATTGTTCTTTTAATAAAGTCCCTAATATCATCGTTTGCTGTCTTAAGGTCTTCACGCCTTAAGTACATCATGTGACCAGACCGGTACCCCTTAAAACTAAATCTATCTTTCATTCTGCCGCTAGGGTCCACTTGCCACATGGTATACTTGGCATTGAAATAAGTAGTTGCCCCATCGTAATAGCCAGATTGTATCAATACGTTTAAATAAGGATTCTGTGCCATGGCCTGTCTTAAATCATCGCGCGTATTATCATCATCATTATTCCATGGACGCACAGGCCCGAACATATTGTATTTAACATCGGTCTTAAAGTTCAACTCTTCCTGTAGGTAGTAATTAATGGCAGGGGTAAAACTATGCAGCCATGAGGTAAGCTCAGAATTGTAATCTGTGGACATCCCTGCCAATTGCCTGTCCATTCCTAAATACCTGGAATCCAATCTACCTACCGTATATCCATTCTTATCCTTTAAAAGATTCTTCCAAAAGTAAGAGGTGGGTACGACTAAATTTTGGTCTAAAATATCTTTTTGTTTCAACCCGGAATAATAAGCCATCTTTTCTGCTACCTTTTCTTTTTCGGCCGTAGCTAAAAATCCTCCTTTTGCCAAGGCGGGAATCAATTCGTTGATCGTGTAAGCTTCGGACTCCGGTAAAATTTCCAATAAATCCTTATTCTGTAGCTCGGAGGGGAGTGCTTTGTGGTACCATGCCGCAGCGGTGAAGTAAGGTAGATTGATGGCTTCTGCAACAGGGCCACTGTTTCTAATTACTTTATAGTCGGCCGGGGATACCATAATTACGCCGTTTAGATACATCCATTGTTGATTTTGCAAGGCCAAGGAAAGTCCCATGACTCGTGTTCCACCATAACTTTCGCCAATAATATACTTAGGTGAGCGCCACCTGTTATTGCGTGTAACGAAAGTATTGAGCCATTCTGCCAAGTATTTAATATCCGCATTGATACCGAAGAATTTATCGCGATCAACTTCCTTTCCACTTTCAGGGATTGTTCTGCTATAACCGGTATTTGCCGGATTTACATAAACAATATCCGCAATGTCTAAAACGGAAAAAGGATTTTCACTAACCCCATAGGGCTGAACAGGATAGCCTTCATCATCGATTTTTAAGACTCTAGGGCCCGTATAGGCTAAATGCATCCAAACAGATCCCGATCCGGGGCCACCGTTAAAAGAAATCAATAGAGGCCGTGCGGCGCTATCTTTTACATTATTACGGGTGTAGTACGTGTAGTGCAAGGATGCAATTGGTTTCGCATTTTCATCCCATACAGGTTGTGTACCTGTCTGTGCGGTATATGAAAAAGTAGTACCGTTTATGGTAGCGTTATGCTGCGTGGTAATAACCGTATCAATAGGCAAGGTTCTTGATTGTGAAACGACCAGGGTCGTAACCATAAAAAAGTAGAGTTGTAAAATTTTTTTCATTTTATAGAATTAAGCAAATTAGTACGAACGAAAATAATGATTTAAATGAAAAGTTCTTGGTGCGATTTTGAATCGTAGCCGGTAGGACCGTAAAGGAACTTTTTATACATTTTGCACAATATCCATAATTGTTTAATAAAAAATAATAAACTTTAAACAAATATTAAGATAATTTTGGTTTTGATTCTGTTTCTTTACAGAAATAACTAGTAAACACTAAAAAAAACAAAAAATGAAACGATTTAAAATAGTAACAGTATCACTTTTAGCAACCGCTTTTTTGATGAGTTGTGGCGAAACAAAGAAAGAAACAAAGGAAGCCATGGATGCTGCAGAGGAGCAAGTTGAAGAAGTTGTATCTGAAGTTCAGGAAATGCCAACAATCGTAAGTGTAGCGGCAGGGAATGAGAATTTTTCAACCTTAGTTACTGCGGTTCAGGCTGCGGAACTAGTGGAAACATTGAATAGTGATGGTCCATTTACGGTTTTCGCACCCACAAATGATGCTTTTGCCAAATTACCAGAAGGCACAGTTGAAACCTTGGTTAAACCCGAGAATAAAGAAAAGTTGACTGGAATTTTAACCTACCACGTTGTATCAGGAGCTTACAATGCATCCGATGTCATTGAAGCTATCAATTCAAACAACGGCAGTTTTGAAGTAGAAACTGTACAAGGAGGTACAATTACCTTGTCTTTGCGTGATGGCAATGTACTTTTGACAGATGCTAGTGGAGGAACTGCAACCGTTATTATTGCAGATGTCCTTGCATCTAACGGAGTAATCCATGCTATTGATACGGTAGTGATGCCGAAATCATAAAATAAAAAGACTTAAATTTAAAACCACCATTCAATGAATGGTGGTTTTTTTATTATTTTAATACCTGAACGTAAAACTTGGAAAAGCAGAACAGATGAAAAACTATACGCGCAGAAATTTTAACGGTCTAATGACGAAAGGGCTTGTTGGGTCCGCCGTCATAGGAACTATGCCCCTTGCAAGGGGCTTTTATTCAGGACAGGAGAAAAAGAAATTGGGAATTGCGCTAGTGGGCTTGGGTAGTTATAGTACGTATCAATTGGCTCCTTCCTTGCAAGATACCGAATACTGTTACTTGGCTGGAATAGTAACGGGTACGAAAGCAAAGGAAAAGGATTGGCAAGACAAATACGGCATCCCTAAGAAAAATAGTTACGATTATGACAACTTTGATACGATTGTGGATAATCCGGATATAGATATCGTCTATGTCGTGTTGCCCAATAGTATGCATGCAGATTTTAGCATTAGAGCCGCTAAGGCGGGAAAGCACGTTATTTGTGAGAAACCCATGGCAATCAGTGTAGCGGAATGTGATGCTATTATTGAGGCATGTAATAAAGCTGATGTTAAACTTTCTGTAGGGTATAGAATGCAGAGCGACCCTTATACAAACGAGGTTAAGAAATATGTGAAGGAAAAAACGTTTGGGGATGTCTTGTTCGTTTCTTCCGATGCGGGATACATTTCAAGGGGAAACCCAGATCAATGGCGCTTGAACAAATCCTTGTCCGGTGGAGGAGCCTTGATGAACATGGGCGTATATGCCATTCAAACAAGTATCTATGGAACAGGACAAAATCCGGTCTCTGTTTCTGCCCAAGAGTTTAGTACCCGTCCGGATTATTTTAAGGAAACGGATGAGACTATTACGGCCCAGTTCGAATTTCCTAATGCTGCCGTGGGCCATATGATGACTTCCCACAATGCCAACGGTAACCGTTTAAAATCCCACTGCAGTGATGGTTGGTTTGAACTTGACCCTGCCCATAGTTACGGACCAATTAGTGGTAGGACTTCCAATGGTACGGTTATCAGTTTTCCGCACCAACGCCAACAAGCACTGCAGATGGATGATTTTGCTAAACATATTCTTCTGGGTACTCCAAATGTTGCTCCCGGCGAAATGGGAAAACGTGATATGATACTTGTGGAGGCTATTTATAAATCGATTTCCGAGGGAGGCAAAAAGCAATCCTTGGATTTAGGTACTATGGGTATAGTTTCCTAAGTAGATTTAATCTATATGATTGAACGGTTTTGTTTCAACAGTTACCGATTCGTTCAGATTCAATTAAACTTAACCCCTTATTCTTTAGTTCAAAAAAGGTACACTACAACCCTAATCTTCAGTGAACCCTAAAATAAGGTTCTCGATGCAGTTTTTTAAAATTCAGAACCAAAAAATACTAATGAAAATGAAAAAACAGGAATTTTTAAGAGACCGTATTTTTGACTAAATCCTTTCTAGGATCGGCCGTAATAGCTAAGAAGGAATGAACCATAAAGATGGTGCTTCTAGAAAACATAATGGAGAAATAGGGGTAATCATGGCTTTTTCCATTCCGTGGTCCTTTTGAAGCTGGATTTATTTTTAAGAAAAAACTAAAACTTTTCAAAAACCCCCAATCCGAAAAGGGCAAAATCATATTTAACCGGATCCTTAGGGTCCAGTTTTTTTAGGTTTCTGTCCAATTCAGCTAATGCTTTTGCATCGTTTTGTTTCCGTTTTAACAGCCCTAATTTGCGGGCCACATTACCCGAGTGGACGTCCAATGGGCAGGATAATTTTGCGGGACTAATATTTTTCCAAATCCCGAAATCCACATTAGTGGAGGCATCCCTTACCATCCAGCGTAAAAACATATTTATTCGTTTGGCGGCCGATCCTTTCAAAGGATCGGAAACATGTTTGGTTGTCCTAGTCTCGTGAGGTAGCTCAAAAAATAGCTCCTTGAATCTGGATATGGTAGGTTGCAGCGTATGCTCTTCTTGAAATGTTGTAAACACTCCTTCCAATCCTTGCTGGTTCTTATATATTTGCTGTAGACTTTTAAGAAAGTAAACAAGATCCGTAGCGTTAAAGGTTCTATGTACAAAATCACGCAGGTGGTGCGTGTCCTTTTCATGATGGTTCATCACAAAATCATAAGGGCTATGGTCTAACAGTTCCATTAATCTCCGTGCATTATTGATGATGCTCTTTCTATTGCCCCAGGCTATGGTGGCCGTTAAAAAGCCGCTAATTTCAATATCCTCTTTTTTTGTAAATAAATGCGGAATTTGAATAGGATCTGTGTCCAAAAAACTAGGCCTATTATATATTTCCACTTTGGCATCCAAAAAATCCTTTAGTTCGCCCTTTTTCATTCTAACGGTATATTTAAAATCTTCATGAGCATGAAAGGGGTCAGTAAAATTAGATTGTAAAGTGCATGTGTTGCCATTGACCACGATAGCCCAAATTTTATACGAATCACACCTAATAATAATCCGACTGAAATCTGCGGAGCTACCAGTAAAGGAGAAAGGAGTAGAACGGTTGTTGAAAGCTCAAAATTAGTTAGGTGAATGTAACCGAAAAGTAGTGCTATCAAATAAAATATAGGGCGAAAATAGCTAGAGTTCCTGAACCAAACCAAAGGTCCCCTAAATACCAACTCCTCAAGGAATGGGGCTAGGATTACTGCAAAGAAGAAAATTCCAAGTACAGAATAACCGCTCAACAAATCGTCTATGGCATGTTTGCCAAGTTCCAAGTTTAGCATTTCTTCCAAAAATGCTATAAATAGGCTTAATCCAATACTTATACAAATACCAAACAAGGTTAGTTTAACCATATAGAAGGCCTTGGATGCAACGGGTAAATCGTGTTCTTTCCTATAAACAGGGTATTTAATAAAGGCAATGAGTTCATTGAACATCCAATCCCTGATTTAGGCTACAATGATTTCCTTGTCCACAATTTTACCATCCACCATGGTCAACTTACGATCGGCCATTTCTGCGAGTTCTTCATTATGGGTTACGATGACGAAGGTTTGCCCAAATTTTTCGCGAAGCTCAAAAAATAATTTATGTAGGTTATCGGCACTTTCAGAATCTAGGTTTCCACTTGGTTCATCTGCAAAAATAATTGCAGGATTGTTTACAAGTGCCCTAGCAACGGCAACACGTTGCTGCTCACCACCCGATAATTCTGAAGGCTTATGTTCGTACCTATGGGAAAGTCCCAAAAAATCAAGCAGTTCCTTTGCTCTTTTTTCAGCATCGCTTTTCGCGGTTTTTTTAATAAAAGCTGGTAAGCAAACATTTTCAAGTGCCGTAAATTCTGGTAGTAATTGGTGAAATTGAAATATAAATCCAATATGTTCATTCCTAAATCGTGCCAATTCCTTATCATTTAAACGTGTAGTGTCCGTATCATTGATCAACAGGGTACTGTCCGCTTTATTGGTTTGTACATCCAGCGTTCCAAGAATTTGTAATAAGGTAGTTTTTCCGGCTCCCGAAGCACCTACAATAGATACAATTTCACCTTTTTGAATATGGAGGTCAACTCCTTTTAAAACTTCTAATTCCCCGTAATATTTATGAATGTTTGAAGCTTTTATCATCGACTTTGGTGGTTTTGAATATTATTTTCGGTGTAGGTTTCAAAATTAATGAAAAAGAATCAAGGGTAAAACAGAATAAAGTCTTTAAAACCAATGTGTAAGGATAAAGTATTTAAAAAGATTAATTTCGCTTGGTCGATTTATGAAATATTTTGGTTTGTTCCTGAAAGAAAATAGTAAATTTGTTCAACATATTATAGATATAGTTAAACATAAATTATAAAGCATGTCTCCATATAGGAATTTAGAGGAATATAATTTTGAAATAACGGATGAGGTACAAAACAGATACTCTTCCATAATCAATGAAATAGGTGAGGATGTAAATAGGGAAGGTTTGCTCAAGACTCCGGAGCGCGCTGCAAAAGCAATGTTGTTTTTAACACAGGGCTATAAGCAGGACGCGGAAGAAATCTTGAAAGGTGCCATGTTTAAGGAATCCTATGACGATATGGTCATCATAAAGGATATTGAACTCTATTCATTATGCGAGCACCATATGTTGCCATTCTTTGGAAAGGCTCATATTGCGTATATTCCTAACGGACATATTGTAGGTCTAAGCAAAATTCCAAGAGTGGTAGATGTATTTGCAAGGAGGCTACAGGTTCAAGAACGTTTAACACATGATATTTTGGAATGTATCAACAATACTTTAAAACCTAAAGGTGTGGCCGTGGTGATCGAAGCTTCCCATATGTGCATGATGATGCGCGGTGTTCAAAAGCAGAATTCGGTAACCACCACATCTGGATTTAGGGGACAGTTTGAAAAGATTGAGACCCGTAATGAATTCCTTAAACTTATAAGCTCGGACCTTCATTAATTCTAGTGCCTTGGTTTTAAGCTTGGAGATATTAAAAAAATTGACATTTTTGTTCCATTAGCTAGTAGGAATACTATTTTTGTTTCGATGTCAATTTTACAAGATAAGAAATATAGACAACTCCTCTTAGGATTGCTTTTTGATGGTATTGGAATGCTCTCTTTTGCCATACCCTTTGTAGGGGAGTTTTCGGATATCGTTTGGGCGCCACTCTCCGCTTGGTTGATGACTAGGATGTATAAGGGCAAAATAGGGCAGGTAGCAGGTATCATTACTTTTATTGAAGAAATTGTTCCAGGTTTAGATCTTATACCATCCTTTACCCTAATGTGGCTATACACTTACGTATTTAAAAGAGCTGATCACGAACGAACGATTGAGGTTTAGAAGCTTCCTATTAATTTTCAAATAACTTAACTTTAGCTCAAAGTCGTCGCATTTTGAAAAGAAGAAATTTTGTTGCAAAGTCAAGCTTAGGAAGCTTAGCTACCCTTTTGGGCCTTGAAATCGTGTATGGGGAACTAATGCCCAAAGATTATACCCCGGTCGCGTTACAGGAAACAGACCCATTTCAATTATTCAATAAAGACGAGGCTATGGTTGTACTTAACGATCGCCCCTGGAATATGGAAGCCCAGGCACATCTCTTGAATGAACGGGTTACACCTAATAAATATATGTTTATTCGAAATAATGGTTTGGTCCCTGAGTCGGTTAATGAGGATACATGGCAATTGACGATTGATGGAGAAGCTATTCAAACGCCAAAGACCTATTCCCTTTCAGATTTAAAGAATAGATTTAAACACTATGTTTACCAATTAACCTTGGAATGTGGCGGTAATGGCAGGAGCGAATTTAATCCTCCGGCGAAAGGAAATCAATGGACTATTGGTGCGGTATCCTGCGCAGAATGGAAAGGCGTACGGTTGCGTGATATTTTGGACGATGTTGGCGTTAAGGATACGGCTGTTTATATAGGCTACCATGCTGTAGACATACACTTAAGCCGAAATCCCGAAAAAGAGCCGATTTCTAGGGGAGTTCCCATAAGCAAAGCGATGCAGAACGAAACCTTGCTGGCATTTGAAATGAATGGGGAGGCTATTCCGCTCGTCCACGGTTTTCCGTTGCGACTGGTTGCAGGGGGCTGGCCGGCATCCGCGTCGGGTAAATGGCTTAATAGGATTAGCGTTCGGGATAGAATTCATGATGGAGAAAAAATGGGCGGGAGCTCCTATAGGGTTCCTTGTGAGACCGTAGCACCTGGTGAAACTGTATTGGATGAAAATATGTGCATTATAGAATCCATGCCCGTAAAGTCTTTGATTACAAATCCGAAATCTGGGGCGTTGTTGAAAAAAGGCCAATCCCTAAAAATAAATGGGCACGCATGGGCAGGCGAAAATGAGGTTGCTAAACTGGAGTATTCAATTGACTACGGAACTTCATGGAAACCCGCTAATTTGGAAAAACCTAAGAACAGATTGGCCTGGCAACATTTCAATGCTACGGTAAGTTTCCCTAAAAATGGGTATTATGAGATTTGGGCCCGGGCAACGGACTCCAAAGGGGAACAACAACCAATGGTGCTGCCTGGCTGGAATCCCAAAGGATACTTGAACAACGCATGTCATAGAATTGCCATAAAAATGGTTTGATGGAAAAGCAAAAGAAATACAAAAACAGGAAAAAATCTACGGTTTTACTTTTGGCGATTCTAGGGCTATTCTTGCTTGTTTTGTGTGGAGTAGGGCTCTTCTTTATTGTTTTGGACAAGCCTGAAGAAGAACTAACGGTAGTGGATGATAATCGAGTTGAGAATGGTATTCATATTCGCACCGGACTCATAGCGGCAGAGGGCTTGGAAACGGTTATTACCAATTGTACAACCTGTCATTCTTCCAAACTGGTAATCCAGAATAGAATGGGTGCAGCGCAGTGGAACGCAACCATAAGATGGATGCAAAAAACACAAGGACTGTGGGAACTTGGTGAAAACCAAAAAATAATTGTCGATTATCTCGTTACAAATTATCCGCCCGTAGAGAAGGGGAGAAGGGCAGCACTAACGAATATTGATTGGTATCCGCTTAAGGATTAGTTCAATGTAAAAAAAATGAGACTGTTTAAATGTTGGCTAAAAGTTTTCCTTATAATGATGCCCTAGCCAATTGGGAACCGTCAACCAAAATCATATCAAAGACATTTTATTTTAGCGGGCCTTCTTTTTAAACAGTCTCATGTTATAAACCTTATTCTACCGTAAGTTCAAAAGTTTGTGCAATATCAGTTTCACCACCTGCATCGGCTAAAGTACCGTCATTTGGCTTTTTTGGTTCATGGCGAAGCGTTATTTGAAGTCTTCCTGAACCTGCATCGCTAGTTGTAAATATAAAACTTAAACCGATAGGATTTCCGTCACCGTCCTCATCATCATACGTTACTTGGCTAATAGCACCACTAGTAGAAAAGAAAAATTGGTGCTCATCATCTTCTTCCGCTACCTCCACCGTTATATCCTCCGCTGGGTCTTCTGTTTCGTTTAACAATTCTATACTACCAGCGTAGGTAGTATTGGCTGCCAAATTAGCTACGGATAGTACTGGAGGTTCAGGTCCATCACCATCCAGGTCCCTAGATTGCAGTACAATGTCAGCGCTTCCGGCAGTACTTAATGTAACGTTCATAGTCGTTATGGTTTCTTCCTCATCTACAGCTATAGGGTCATCATCATCTGAACAAGAAATAGAGGTTACCACCAAAATGGCCATTAAAAAAATACTTTTCAATTTTGTGCTTTTCGTAATTTCTGTACTTGTTTTCATTTGTAATTTAATTTTAGGGTTAATAGTTATAAATAAGGCGTAGGTTAATATTTCTTCCCATATCGTCCACAAAATACCGCAGCCGATTCAGGTAATCGCGGTAAGCTGTATTTAATAGGTTAGAAACACTGAGTCCTATAGTAAAATCATTTGAATTTTTAATTGAAAAAGAGGCCTCTGCATTCGCAGCTAAAAGATGATAGGCTGGTGGGGGCGTATTGATATCGAGCAGTACATCTTGCTGTTGCTGTGGCGAAAAGACGGTAATATTGGGCGGAAATCTAGTTTGTTCAAAAACGTACTGACTTTCCAAGCTTAGGGTCAAATTGTTCCAGTTGGGCTTTATATAGGTAATGCTATTGTTGAAATTTGCCGATGGGATGTTAATAAGGGGAGTATCCGTGCTTTCGTCATTCCCCCGTACCCAAGCAAATTTATGATCTGTGCGTATATTGGAAGTCCAATTATTGTACACGGAAGCATCCACACCGATCATCAACGCATTTGTTTGTCGGTAGGACCAAACGGGAAATGCACCCCTGATTGTAAATTCGACACCAGTAGGTTCTAAAACAATAAAATCGTTAATACTATTAATAAATGGCGCCAATGAATATCCCCATTGTGCTGAATTGCGCTCCAATGACGCGGAAACTTTCGACGAGCGCTCACTTTTAATTCTAAGATCTCCTAATTCTATTCGAGCAGCGGAATGGTGAAGACCGTCGCTAAATAACTCTGAAGGGTTAGGGGCACGTTGTGAATAGGCATAATTGAAGCGTAGACGATTGTCTGTATTCAATTCATACTTTAGTCCGGCAGTACCTGAAAAATTATGAAAGTCAAATACGGGATTTGTTAACAGCTGGGTTCCCAAATCATCGATTACGATGTCGCTAAAATCGATATCGTAACCTCTTTCCTCCCAACGGGAAGTTCTATAGAACTTTTTGGCATCTATTCTACTAAAATCATACCGCAAGCCTGCATCAACAGATAAAGATGTGTTGACCTCATATTCACCAACTGAATATAGTCCGAAATCGTATTTATCGTAATCTGGAATTAATCTTCTGACCCCAGTGGCAGGGTTGGCGAAATTGGATTGAAACCTACCCAAGGCCCCAATTTTAATATCAAGCCCTCTTTTTGCATCTAATTTTAGATTGGTTAAAAATGAATGGCTTGTGAGTTCTAGGTCCAATGAGGCCTTATCCGCATCCTCCCCCACACGAACGTCATATTCGAACCTTCTATTTTTTTGAAAATCATATTGAACGGTCCATTTTCCAAATCCTTCGAATCTTCTGTAATAGTTTAGCTTACCCAAGTGATGTGACACCTCTTGGTTAGGTCTTACGATATCATAGGTAAAATCATTGATGATATTGGGTCGTTGGCTATTTATGGATTGTATTAAGTCATCAACGTTGCCAATATGGGAAGCCCTTAGAATACCTATATCAGATTGAAAGTAAGAATAATACCCTTCCCAACCATAAATAAAATTTCGTTTACCGATATTAAGTGAGATGCCTTTCTCCTGTATGCCCGTATTGGAAAGGAGATAATCTGGAGCTTCCAAATCCCCGAGGCGTTTATAGGAAGCTTGCCCTTTAATATACAGTCCCGTTTTGTATGATTTCACCAAAGAAGAGGTAACATTTCCTCCCCTACCGTTAGAGAAAAGATTTATCTGTGTTTTTCCAAAAAGTGAATCTTTCCTAACAATGGGTAAAGGCTCTAAAACAATTACACCACCTATGGCATCCCCACCATACTCCAATGCGGCCGCACCCTTAACGACACTTATCTTTTGGTTGGCATTGATATCAACATTTGGTGCGTGCTCCTCGCCCCATTCCATGTCCTGCATGCGTACATTATTGTTGAGTATTAGAATTCTACTTCCATTTAGGCCCTGTATAACAGGCTTAACAATATTGCCCCCGGTATTTAATGTTGACACCCCGGGAATTTTCTTCAAAGCATCTCCAAGGCTATTGCCACTGCTGCGTTCTATATCCTTCAATGATAGGTTTTCTTCTTGCCCAGAGTTGGTGTTGGTTGGCACATCTCCCACGACCTTCACTTCTTCCAGTTCTTCTAAATGGTGTTCAAGCTTAATTTTTTCAAAGGTGTCTCCATCTATGGTGACGTTTACGAACTTGGAGGTGCATTCTGGATGGGAAACTTCCAGTTCTATACCACCATTACATAAATCTTTGAATGTAAATTTTCCGTTGTTGCTTGAAACGGTTTTACGATCTAACCCTGTAATGCTAATTGTGGCGCCTACTAAAGGAGAGTTGTCATGAAAATCGACGACTTCACCCAATAAAATTGCCTTACAATCCTGAGCCGATACCACTATACTGCTTATGACGGCGAGTACGAATAAATAATATTTCATTTATTAATTTTTTCACTTAGAAGAAGCCGATACCCTTTTGAGTATCGAAAAATGTGTTGAAAAGGGGGTTTGCCTAACGAATAGGAGGGGGCCTACCAAAAAACTTGAAGCGAAAAAACGAGGAGGGAATTTTCGGATTTTTGGCTAGCGATACTTTTTTATCGAGAATTAAAAACGTAGTATAACCAATAACAAAAAGTGCAATGGTTAAAAGCTCTAAGGTTTGATTTTTTAAGGCAACATCACAAACGGTGCAGTTTTCTATAGTATCGGATAAAGTATCTTGGTGTGTATAAACATGAAAAGAGGATACTTTTAAAAGCATCAATAGCAGCAGTAGAAATACGGATATATTTGTAACTAGCGTTTTTTTCACGGGACTAAAATAAGGAAAGAGCTATTAATCTATGTTAAATAAAACTTAACTATTTGTATTAAAAAGAAATCCAAGCCCTAATCTGCTCAACATTTTTTTCTCAAAGGCCCAAAAGAATTTAAACTGGCCCAGTAGCCAGCCGTAGAGTACCAATAATATTTGATAAAAAGGAAAAATCAGTAGGATGCGTAATGTCCAATAAAGGGTTGTGGCCCACCAAGTATCCGGGAAATTAGCCTCTTGTAAGCCTATTAGATTTAAAAAGGGCTTAGCCACATATACCGATGAGGAGCCCGTTATTCCAAATACGATGAATATGATAACAAGTTGAAAATTACTGGTAATGCCCCAACGTTCTTTTAACCTCTGCATGGTACTACACAAATTAGAGGCTTCAAAGATAGGGGTTATATACGTGGTAAAAAAGGCCCTAAGCGTTGATTGTATTTTCTCTGGAAGTAAATAAAATAATTATAAAGCTTATAATTTACTTCGTAGCCGTAGTCTATTCCTTGGAAATAGTCGATTTGCATCAAATATAAATCCGGATTATAGCGAAGGGGTTGCAAAACGCGTTGGTTCCATTCCACGACCATTAAATAATTCCTGTTTTCTAGAAAATTTTGGGAGTAGTATCCTTCGGGCCGGGCTATGGAATTTAACCACGTCATGAAACCGGGTTCAATGATAATTATTTCATATTCGGTCTTTTCACTGGCAATGGATATGGTATCTCCCTCAACCTGTTCGAAAGCTTTCTTTTCTTGATCGGATATGGACAGGGACTCTTTTGAAGCTCCACAACCTGAAACAAACAATACAAGGCCGCACAGCGTAAGGGACAGCAATATTTGGAATACTATTTTTTTCTTTTTCACAGCTATAAGATACAAAAAAACCGCTTGTATTCGCAAGCGGTCCAATGCATCAGTAATTAATACTATTTTCCAAATAAGCCTCCAAGCAATCCACCAAGGCCTCCTTTTTTCTTATTGCTTCCCATGACCATACCTGCCACATCGTCCAAAATACTACCATCCCCATCGGCATCCAGCAAGGATGTTATCAAGCTTTGGTTTTGCTGTGGCTGTCCACCCAACATACTTCCCAAAAGCGCATTCATACCTGTAGAATCATTTACACTACTTTGTGCGGTCTGTTTTCCAAGATATCCCATAACAATAGGTGCTGCTATTTTTAGGATTTGGGCCACCGTGCCTGCGTCCATACCAGATTTTTGGCTCAATGCATTCTCTACCTGTGGTTGCTTATTACCAAAAACATGCCCTAAAATTCCTGCGCCATCCTGCATAACGGTGTCATCTACACCACCATTAAAGAGTCCTCCTAGATTATCCAATATACTACCATCATGTTTATTTGAAAGGGCACTCATTAGGCCTTGGGCGTTTTGAGGGGATGATTTTACATTTTTTTTCATCGCTCCCAATATCAAAGGCATGGCCATGCTTAGAACATCGGCCGTTTTGCTTTCCGGTTGATTGGTCTGCCCGGCAACTCCGCTTATCATTTGTTGGCCCATTGGGCTGTTGAGTAAATCTAATAATCCTGCCATTTTAATAATTTATTTAGTGTTTGAGCCGTAAAGTACAAAAAGGCTTATTAAATCTTGTTATGGCGCTCCTATTTTAAAAGAGAAACTATCTGATCCGCCAACTCCAGGCCTATTCGTTCCTGAGCTTCCAATGTGGCAGCACCAATATGTGGTGAAAGCGATATGTTTGGGTGCATCAAAATTTTAATTTCTGGTTGCGGTTCAGATTCAAATACATCCAAACCTGCAAAGGAAACAGTTCCATCTTCCAAAGCGGCTACAAGCGCTACTTCATCAAGTACCCCGCCACGTGCTGCATTAATAATACCCACGCCTTTTTTCATCTTAGAAAATTCGCTTTTGCCGAGCACATAATTTTGCTGCTCAGGAATGTGCAGGGAAATATAATCGGCCTGTTGCAATACTTGGTCCTTATCACTGCTTTTAAGGTTAAAGGTGACTTCCTGCCCATCGTAAAAGGAAAGCCCAATTTGCGATTCCACAACTTCTGGATCGCAATAGAGAATTTTCATGCCTGCGCCAATAGCTAATCTAGCTGTTGCTTGCCCTATTTTACCAAAGCCGAAAATACCCATTGTTTTTCCCCTAAGTTCCATGCCTTTGGAATAGGATTTTTTTAGTCCCTTAAAGTTGCTGTCGCCTTCCAGGGGCATATTCCTATTGGCGTCATACAAAAAACGGATACCACCGTACAGATGGGCGAAAACGAGTTCCGCAACAGAATCTGAGGAAGCTGCGGGCGTATTTATGACGTGTAATCCCTTAGATTTGGCATAATCCACATCTATATTGTCCATGCCTACACCACCACGGCCAATTAGTTTTAAGCCTGGGCAGGCATCGATTAGCTCCTTCCTGACTTTGGTTGCGCTACGCACAAGCAGTGCATCAACTTTATTATCTTTTATAAAGGTTGCCAGCTGTTCTTGGGCCACCGTAGTCGTTAAAACTTCAAATCCGGCTTTCTCCAAGGCAGTAACGCCATTTTGGGAAATACCATCATTCGCTAAAATTCTCATATTATTTTTTACTAGTGAAGGGTTTTCATTTTCATAATCAATCTATAAAAATCAACCGATTGCTTTTTATCCTTTTCGTTCCATCTCGCTCATGACGTCTACAAGTACTCCCACACTTTCCAATGATAATGCGTTGTACATACTTGCCCTATACCCACCAACCGATCGATGACCGTTTAAGCCATTTATGCCGGCTTCTTGGAGTAGCTGGTCAAATGTAGTTTTTAAGCCTTCATCGGTTAGGTTAAACGTGGCGTTCATAATGGAGCGGTCCTCCTTATTTGCATATCCTTCAAATACCGGGTTTAAATCAATTTCTGAATAAAGCAACTGGGCCTTTTTTTCATTCACTTCTTCAATTGCCGCGATACCACCTTTATTTTTAAGCCATTCTAGCGTAAGCATGGAGGTGTAGACCGCAAAAACCGCAGGGGTATTGAACATACTTTCCTTGTTAATGTGTAGTTTGTAGTCCAACATGGACGGAATCTTCCGGGAGACCTTTCCTAAAATGCTTTCTTTTACGATGACAAGGGTAGTACCTGCGGGACCCATATTTTTTTGAGCTCCAGCATAAATTAGTCCAAATTGAGAAAAATCCATACTTCTGGAAAAAATATCGGAACTCATATCACAAACCAATGGGGCATCGGTTTTTGGGAATTTCTTGAGTTGTGTTCCAAAAATGGTGTTATTGGAAGTAAGGTGCAAATAGTCTAGACCCTTGGGCACGGCATAGCCCTTGGGTATGTAATTAAAATTTTCGTCCTTTGAAGAGCCCACCTCTACAACTTCACCAAATAATTTAGCTTCTTTTATAGCCTTGTCGCTCCAAGTACCGGTATTGAGGTATCCTGCTTTAGTTTCCAATAGATTGTAGGCAACCATTAAAAATTCCAAACTTGCACCTCCTTGTAAAAAAAGGGCCTGGTATCCCTTCCCTTCTAGTCCCAGTAGTTCTAGAGCAAGAGACCGCGCGCGTTCCATCACGGCTACAAAATCCTTACTTCTGTGTGAAATTTCTATAAGGGAAAGTCCAGAACCGTTAAAATCCATAACCGCTTCAGAGGCTTTAAGCAATACGTCTTTTGGCAATATACAAGGGCCGGCGCTAAAATTATGTTTTTTCATTTTAGTTATAAATTTGAAGGTGTAAAGATCATGAAATTTTAAAGAACTATCGCGGCGGATTGGTTTAAATTCTACGATGTTCTCAACAGGAATTCAACAGTATCTAAACCGTCAGCATAGTCATTTAGGGAGGGTTTCTGGGTCTCCCCAAAACTGAGTCCCCCTTCCATAAAACCGGATGATACGATGCACTGAATCTTATGGTCATCCGTTCTCAATCTCGCCTTCAATGCCGCCGCATCATCATAGTATTCATAAAAAACCGAGGCAATGGGCGATGCATAACTTTCATCTTCCTTTAGGATAAGAAACCCATTATCCAATATTTTAAAAGCGCTCATCAAGTATACCGCCTTATTGTAATCGTAATTATTGGCATATTTGTGATGGTTGATAATACCATTATAGCCGTAAATTGCCTTGTAAAATGCGTCGATATTATATCCTGTAGGAAGGAAAAGTTTAGAAACGCTTCGGCAACCCAGACCAAAATACCTAAAAATATCCTCGCCCAAAGCACTAAGTTCCGCTTGGGTTTCGGTGCCATTTAAAACCGCGACCGAATTTCGATTCTTCCGAATAATATGCGGCTTCTTACTGAAATAATATTCAAAATAACGTGCCGTATTATCGCTACCCGTAGCAATGACGGCATCGTAATCACTTAGCTTTTCTTTAGTAAAGATTACCTTATCTTTAAAATAAGGCTCTAGTTCCATTAAATAGTCGACTAATAAAGGAATTAGTTTTTGATCATTGCTGGAAAGTTTTACCAGTGCCTTATTGCCGGTTATTAAAACGGACAATAAATCATGAAAACCCACCAAAGGAATATTGCCGGCCATAATCAAGGCAACTGTCATTTCTTTATTGGCGCTAAGGTTATAAGGTGAAAGCCAATCACTTAATTTTTCCTTAGTCAGCAGGCTGCCCCACTGTTGGAACGCATGAACGCAGTTTTCTTTTGAGAACCAACCGTTGTAATGATGTACGCCCTCGACCGCAACCTTAAAAGCTGCCAATTTAGTAGGGTCAATTTTTTTTGTAGTAGTGCCGGACTTGTCATATTCACAAAATGCCTTCAGAAATTCTCCAAGTTTAACAAAAGCTTCTACTATTAGATTGTGTTGGGTCATTATATTTGTATACTATCTTACTAGGGATTAACTTTGTGCAAAAATAAGCATGCCCGTTGTTTTTTGGGCATTTTAATGAAGAAGAAATTATGGCGATTATAATAACTGATGAATGTATAAATTGTGGAGCTTGCGAACCAGAATGTCCTAACACGGCAATCTATGAGGGTGCGGACGAATGGCGTTATAGCGATGGCACTTCACTGGAAGGTGATGTTGTGTTACCAAGCGGTAAGGCCGTAAATGCTGGGGACGTTCAAGAGCCGATCAGTGATGAGGTTTATTACATTGCTCCAGATAAGTGTACGGAATGCATGGGGTTTCATGAAGAACCACAATGTGCCGCGGTTTGTCCTGTAGATTGTTGTGTGCCAGATGATGACCATGTGGAAACGGAGGAGGTCCTTTTGGCCAAACAACGTTTTATGCATCCGGAATAGTTGTCGCGTAATTTACGACTTCTGTCTTCTGCAACTAAACACTTGGGTGTCAAAAGCATAGGTTTTTCGGTCAATTATATCCAAAATTTCAAATTCATATTTTTCTAGTACCGCAGTGATTTCTTTCTGGTGAAAGGTTCTGAAAATGCTGGTATCCTTGCCCAAAAATTGTTTTTCGTTTTCAGTTATTTTAAAATATGCTGCATTCCAGGCCACTAATTCGTACTGGTCAGATTCATGCTTTTTCCAACGGGACTCCCGCACAAATTTCTTGTTGTTGTAAGATGAAAAATGACTGATTTGTTCATTTTTTGCGATGAACGGCATAAAATGCACTGCATTAATCGTATCAAAAACAAAAATTCCCTTTGGCGCTAAGGTGTCGCTAACAGACGCAAAGGTTCTTTCCAGGTCGCTATTATTTAATAAATAACTCGTAGACCTTCCTGTAATGAGTACGGCGTTGTAAGGCTCCTTTAATCGTAGGTCTCGCATATCCCCATTCAAAAAATCACCGTCAGGGAATTTCCTCTTTGCGATGTTGAGCATGGCCTTACTGTAATCCAAACCTGTATAGGTTTCAAAATCCCGTGTGAACAAAGCGGATAAATTACCCGTTCCACATCCAAGTTCTAAAATGTGCGAGGCATCGAATTTCTTACAAATTAGTTTATAGAATTCATATTCGGCTTCATAATCAATGAATCCTTGATATATTTCTTCGTAAACCGAAGCTAATTGCGTTCCATAGAGATTTGCCATAAATCCAAAGCCTAGCTAAATGTAAGCTCTTTAGGGAATAGCACGGTTATCATGAGGCTTTTTAAATTTTATATAATTCGAATACCGTGATTTACGTCTAGTTCAACAAGCAATAAAAATTATTTACCTATCGATTTTTTTTTAAATACTTCTATAGCCTACGACATGCTTTCACTAACTAGGTGATTTATTATTGCAACGGGTCAATCTTATTGCTTCAATTAAGAATTCAGTTGATCAAAGTACAAAAGACAAAAACAAAACTTGGTCCATATTAATGCTGTAAAAACTATATTTGCACCCTTGAAATAAATAGGAATATGAAAGCAGGTATCGTAGGATTGCCCAATGTAGGTAAATCAACACTATTTAATTGTTTGTCAAACGCAAAGGCCCAAAGTGCCAATTTTCCGTTCTGTACCATTGAACCTAATATTGGGGTCGTTAACGTACCCGATGCGCGCTTGGAAAAATTGGAGGAGTTGGTGAATCCGGAAAGGGTTATACCTGCCACGGTAGAAATAGTTGATATTGCCGGTTTAGTGAAAGGTGCTAGTAAGGGAGAAGGCCTGGGAAATCAATTTTTAGGAAATATTCGTGAAACCGATGCTATTCTTCACGTGTTACGTTGCTTTGATAATGATAACATTGTTCATGTAGACGGAAGTGTGAATCCCATTCGTGATAAAGAGACGATTGACATGGAACTTCAACTGAAAGATTTGGAGACCGTGGATAAGAAATTGGAAAAGGTAAAGAGAGCGGCAAAAACGGGGAATAAAGAAGCACAAAAAGAGGAAACGGCCCTGCTTGCGGTTAAGAATGGACTTGAAGCCGGTATTTCCGTTAGGGCTATAGAAATGGATAAGGAATCAAGGACAGAATTTGTAAAGCCACTTCAGTTTATAACCGATAAGCCCGTTATGTACGTCTGCAATGTGGATGAAGAGGCCGCCGCCACTGGAAATGCCTATGTAGACAAGGTGAAGGCCGCCGTAGCAAATGAGAATGCAGAAGTTATATTTTTAGCTGTGGGCACTGAGGCAGATATTACCGAATTGGAGACCTATGAAGAACGGCGATTGTTTTTGGAGGATTTGGGTTTATCGGAACCCGGGTCCGCAAAATTGATCCGTGGTGCTTATACCTTACTCAATTTGGATACGTATTTTACGGCAGGGGTTAAGGAGGTAAGGGCCTGGACAATTCCCGTAGGAGCTACTGCGCCACAAGCTGCGGGTGTCATCCATACAGATTTTGAAAAAGGATTTATACGTGCAGAGGTTATTTCTTATGCAGATTACGTGCACTATGGAAGCGAGGCCAAAGTCAAGGAGGCGGGTAAGATGCGCGTAGAGGGCAAGGAATACATCGTGAAGGATGGCGATGTAATGCATTTTCGATTCAACGTCTAAGGCTCATAAATTTTAAGGCGTTCCTTAAGGTACCGTAGCTGACTTTCCAATTGGTCTAATTTTTGCATCATATGGAAAAGGGCGTCAATACCTTCAAGATTAATGCCGAGCTCGTTTTGTAATCTGCCCACACGTTCTATTTCCACTATTGTATGTGGTTCTACATACACCTTATTTTCAATTTCCCTTGTTTCAATAAAACCATATTCCTGGAGGGAGAAAATAAAATCTACCGGAGTTTGTGTCTGCTCGCAATAGTGGTTGATTAAAATGAAGTTTTCCGTTGACATGTTATCGTAGTGCTTTAAGTTGTTCAAAAAATTTCTTTTCTGTTGCCGTCAAGTTTTGGGGCATGGTAACTTTATAGGTAACATAAAGATCACCATAGGCGTTCTTGCGTTTATAAATTGGCATTCCTTTTCCCTTTAGCTTAATCTTGGTGTCATTCTGGGTCTCTGGTTTAAGGTTTAACTTTACCTTACCTGTCAACGTATTTACTTCAATGGAAGCTCCAAGTAAAGCATCATATAGACTAATGGTCTGGGTTTTGTAAAGGTCGTTGCCCACCCGTTGAAAATCCGTCGTATTATGGATTTCAAAAGTAAGGTACAAATCGCCTTTGGGCCCGCCATTGACCCCATCACCACCATACCCACTTATTTTAATGGTTTGGCCGTCTTCCACGCCCGCCGGTATCGTTATCCTTATTTTTTTATTCCCTAGGTCTAGTGTTTGTTTTTGGTCTTCTAAAATATCGAGAAGGTCAAGTCTTAGGGTAGCCGTTAGGTCTTGACCCTTAAATTGGGTAGTGCGCCTTCCTCGGCCCGAACCAAAGCCACCGGCGCCCCCGAACATGGATTCGAAAAAATCTGAAAAATCCTCGTTGCTGTAAGAATTGGAACCGCTGTACCCTGCGCCGCTTCGTGTGGAAGCATTTCGTTGATTTCGTTGTGCTGCCTCAAAAGCATCCGCATGTTCCCAATCTTTACCATATTGGTCATATTTCTTACGCTTTTCGGGGTCGCTCAAAACGGCATTGGCCTCATTGATGCGTTGAAATTTTTTCTGTGCCTCCTTATCATTTGGATTTAGGTCTGGATGAAGTTTTCGTGCCAGCTTTCGATAGGCTTTCTTGATTTCTGCCTGGGTGGCCTTAGTGTCAATTCCAAGAATTTTATAATAATCGATGAATTCCATATTCGTTTTAAATGAGTTTTAAAGATAGCAAACGGTACATTTCTTTCCTATGATTTCCGCAAGCATTATAATCCCTTTTTGCTATTAAATTCTAAAGGGATAACCATATTCTAAATTGCTCCGATGTCCATGACTATCAACAAAAATGTGAAATTCATTGTTAATTACTTTAACTGTGAGGGGTTTTATCTTTAGGTGAGTGGCACTATCTTTAGCATCACTTTCAAAATTTTTTAGTACATGTCCCAAGACACTCAATATACCGAAGATAATATACGCTCGCTCGATTGGAAAGAACATATTCGATTGCGGCCCGGTATGTATATTGGCAAGTTGGGTGACGGTTCTTCCGCTGATGACGGAATCTATATCCTTCTTAAAGAAGTCATAGACAACTGTATTGATGAATTTGTAATGGGTGCCGGTAAGACGATTGAAATTACGATCAAGGACAAGGTCGTTAAGGTTAGGGACTACGGGAGGGGTATTCCCCTAGGGAAAGTCGTTGACGTAGTTTCAAAAATGAATACAGGGGGTAAATACGACAGCCGGGCATTTAAAAAATCGGTTGGACTCAACGGTGTTGGTACAAAGGCAGTGAATGCCTTGTCAAGTTTTTTTGAAGTGCAGTCTTCCCGGGATAATCAAGTTAAAACGGCCCAATTTAGCTCTGGCAACTTGGAAAATGAGATGGGGCCAGAAGATACTTCGAAGCGAAAGGGAACTAAAGTAACCTTTACACCCGATGAAACCATCTTTAAAAACTATCGTTACAGGAACGAGTACGTGGAGCGCATGCTCAAGAATTATGTGTACCTAAACCCGGGCTTGACCATTGTTTTTAATGGGGAAAAATTCCATTCAGAAAATGGCCTAAAAGACCTTCTTGAGGACAATAACAATATGGATGATATGCTGTATCCGGTCATTCACCTGAGAGGGGACGATATAGAAGTAGCCATAACACATAGCAAAACGCAATACAGCGAGGAATATCATTCTTTTGTAAACGGACAACATACCACACAGGGCGGTACGCATCAGGCCGCATTTAGGGAGGCCATTGTAAAGACGGTCAGGGAATTTTACAGGAAGGATTACGATGCTTCCGATATTCGAAAATCGATTATTTCCGCTATTTCCATCAAAGTGATGGAGCCCGTTTTTGAGAGTCAGACAAAAACTAAACTTGGTTCTACCGATATGGGAGGGGAGTTCCCTACAGTGAGAACATACATCAATGATTTTGTGGGCAGGTACTTGGATAATTACCTTCATAAAAATCAGGATACCGCAGAGAAACTTCAGCGAAAAATTATGATGGCCGAGAAGGAGCGTAAGGAGCTTTCCGGTATTCGTAAATTGGCTAGGGACAGGGCAAAAAAAGCAAGTCTACACAATAAAAAATTAAGGGATTGCAGGGTGCATTTAAGCGATATGAAGCATGACCGTAGGTTGGAAAGTGCTTTGTTCATTACAGAGGGCGATTCGGCATCCGGCTCTATTACAAAGTCACGTGACGTAAACACCCAAGCCGTTTTTAGCCTTAAGGGAAAACCATTGAATTCCTACGGCATGTCAAAGAAAATCGTTTACGAGAACGAGGAATTCAATTTATTGCAGGCAGCCTTGAATATTGAGGAATCCATTGAAGATTTGCGATATAATAATATCATCATTGCAACGGATGCCGATGTGGATGGCATGCATATTCGTTTGCTGCTAATTACCTTTTTCTTACAGTTCTTTCCGGAACTCATAAAGGAAAATCATTTATATATTCTTCAGACCCCTTTATTTAGGGTGCGGAACAAAAAGGAAACGATTTATTGTTACAGTGATGAAGAGCGCCAGCACGCCATCAACAAGCTATCCGGAAAACCGGAAATTACGCGCTTCAAGGGCTTGGGTGAAATATCGCCGGACGAGTTTAGGCATTTTATAGGTGATGATATTCGATTGGAGCCCATTATGTTGGACAAGGCAATGTCTATCGAGGAGCTGCTTAGTTTTTACATGGGCAAAAACACCCCGGATCGGCAGAAATTCATCATCAAAAATCTTAAAGTGGAAGTTGATTTAATTCAAGACAAAGTAGTATAAACCAAATAAATACGATTGCTTCTGAATGGAAGAAAATGACGATTTGAACGAGGAAAATAACGAGAATCTTTCCGAAGAAAATACAATACAGACAGACTCCTCTGAAGCCTTGACCAGGGTTACGGGCATGTACAAGGATTGGTTTTTGGATTATGCCTCCTATGTTATTTTGGAACGCGCCGTTCCTGCTATTGAAGATGGTTTTAAACCGGTTCAGCGTAGGATTATGCATTCCCTGAAGGAGCTCGATGACGGCCGCTACAATAAAGTAGCGAACGTGGTTGGACATACCATGCAATACCACCCGCATGGTGATGCCAGTATTGCGGATGCCATGGTGCAGATCGGACAAAAGGATTTGCTCATCGACACCCAGGGAAACTGGGGTAATATTCTAACAGGAGACCGGGCTGCAGCGTCCAGGTATATAGAGGCCAGACTTTCCAAATTCGCCCTGGAAGTTGTTTTTAGTCCAAAAATTACGGAGTGGCAGGCGTCTTATGACGGTAGAAAAAAAGAACCCGTAAACTTGCCTGTAAAGTTTCCGCTGTTACTGGCGCAAGGTGCAGAAGGTATTGCGGTGGGTCTATCTACCCGAATATTGCCCCATAATTTTAACGAGCTTATAGATGCTTCCATCAAGCATTTAAAAGGACAGCGTTTTAAGCTTTTTCCAGATTTCCCCACAGCCGGTATTATCGACGTGGAGAATTATAATGACGGTTTACGCGGTGGTAAAATAAGGATACGCGCAAAAATAGCTCAATTAGATAAAAATACATTGGTTATCAATGAGATACCCTATGGAACCAATACGGGTACTTTAATAGATTCGATTCTCAAAGCCAATGATAAGGGCAAAATTAAAATAAAGAAAATTGAGGACAATACGGCGGCTAATGTTGAGATACTGGTTCATTTACCAACGGGGATATCTCCGGACAAAACCATAGATGCCTTGTACGCTTTCACGGCCTGTGAGTCTTCAATTTCGCCATTGGGATGTATCATTGAGGACAACAAGCCCCTGTTTATTGGCGTAACCGAAATGCTAAAAAGATCCACGGATTCTACCGTTGATCTATTAAAGCAAGAGCTCGAGATACAGTTGAGCGAACTTGAGGAGCAATGGCATTTTGCCTCCTTGGAGCGTATTTTTATTGAAAATCGAATTTACAGGGACATTGAGGAGGAGGAAACTTGGGAAGGGGTCATACGAGCCATTGACAAGGGCTTGGCGCCATTTACAAAGCATCTGAAAAGAGCCGTTACCGAAGAGGATATCGTGCGACTGACCGAAATTAGGATCAAAAGAATTTCGAAATTTGATTTGGATAAGGCCCAGCAACATCTTGAAAGTCTTCAGGAACGTATTGCCCAAGTAAAAAATCACCTTGCAAATTTAGTAGACTTTGCCATTGATTATTTCAAGAACCTAAAGGAAACCTACGGCAAGGAACGGGGCAGGCAGACAGAGTTAAGGGTTTTTGATGATATCGAAGCTACCAAAGTGGTTATAAGAAACACGAAACTCTATGTGAATAGGGAGGAAGGTTTTGTGGGAACTTCCCTTAAAAAAGATGAGTATGTAACGGACTGTAGCGATATTGACGATATCATTGTTATTACCGGTGACGGGCAAATGATGGTTTCCAAGGTGGACTCAAAAATATTTGTAGGCAAAGGTATTATACATGTAGCCGTGTTCAAGAAAAAGGACAAGAGGACCATTTATAATATGGTCTATAAAGATGGTAAGGGCGGGCCTACCTATATTAAACGCTTCAATGTAACGAGTATAACCCGTGATAGGCTTTATGATTTGACCAACGGAAAGCCAAATTCACAAGTCCTATATTTTTCTGCAAATCCTAATGGGGAAGCCGAAGTAATTACGGTCTTGTTGCGCCAAGTGGGAAGTATTAAAAAATTGAAATGGGATATTGATTTTTCCGATGTCCTTATCAAGGGTAGGGCATCTAAAGGGAACATCGTAACAAAATACTCCGTAAAACGTATTGAATTGAAGGAAAAGGGAGTCTCCACCCTAAAACCTAGAAAGATATGGTTCGATGACATTGTAAGAAGACTCAATGTTGATGGCAGGGGAGAGCTATTGGGAGAATTTAAGGGAGATGATCTTTTACTGGTTGTCAACCAAAAAGGAGTGGCCAAAACTATATTGCCGGTACTGACCTCTCATTTTGACGATGATATGATCGTACTGGAAAAATGGATTCCTGAAAAACCAATTTCCGCGATCTATTGGGAAGGTGAAAAGGAGCGTTTTTATGTGAAACGCTTTCTTATCGAGAATGAAAACAAAGAAGACTTATTTATTTCCGAACACCCTAAATCATACTTGGAACTTGTGGCAACCGATTGGCGACCTATGGTTGAAATCGAGTTCCCAAAACCAAGGGGTAAGGATCCAAAAGATAATGAAGAGGTTGATTTGGAAGATTTTATAGCAGTCAAGGGAATCAAAGCCTTAGGCAATCAACTAACAACGGAGAAGGTTAAAAACATCAATAGACTGGACCCTTTACCTTATACACCTCCAGAACCCGAAAAAACGGAGGACATTGAAGTGGTTGACGAGGAAGCGGTAGACGCTAACGAGGCGAATGAAACCGATGCGGGTAATAATAAAGAGGATGCCTCCGGCGATGAACCCAAAACACTATTTGATTAACAGCCTATGAAAAACTTTTTCAAGGATTTTAAAAGTTTTGCCGTTAAGGGCAATATGATCGATCTTGCCATCGGTATTATTATTGGAACGGCATTCAATAATGTTGTAAATACCTTGGTCTCCAAGATTGTGATGCCCCCACTTTCGTTATTGACGGATGATGTAAACCTGGCCAATAAAAAATGGGTATTACGTGAGGCCAAGGAAGCGGTTGAGGAGGTTGCAATAGGATATGGGGAGCTAATCGAGTCACTTATTGACTTTGGAGTTATCGCCTTAACCATTTTTATTATGATTAAATTTATTAATCGCTTCAAGGCCAAAGCAGAGGATCCTGAAAACAAGGAAGTGGAAACTCCAAAAAACATCGAATTGCTATCAAGCTTGGAAAAATTGCTCCAGGAACAAAACACAATCCTAAAAAGCAAGAAATAAGGAGGTCTGTTTAATATACGATCGCTTTATTGGTACATTTTTACTCATATGATTGCACAACTTTTATGATAGGCACATTAATAACTATATTTGACGAAATTTTTAGATAAATGGATTTTACCAACCCTCTGGTATACGGTGCGCCGGCCTTTATAGCCTTTATTTTATTGGAATTGACCTATAGCAAAACCCATGGCGATGATGATCTTTACGACTGGAAAGATTTTGCCGCGAGCAGTGCAATGGGTATTGGCTCCGCCATCATTGGCCCCTTATTAAAAGTTATATTGTTGGTTGTCCTCTTTGAGTACGCCTATGAGTTATTTAACCCTATGGTAGATGGGGTGCGGACTAATATAATGGGATATGAATCTTTTGGATACGCTTGGTACGTATGGTTGCTTTGTCAATTAGCCGATGATTTCACTTACTATTGGTTTCATCGCGCCAACCATGAGATCCGTATTCTATGGGCTGCCCATATTGTGCACCATTCTTCCGATAATTTTAATTTAGGAACCGCCATCAGGAACGGATGGTTCACGCTCCTCTACAAACCTTTTTTCTATGTTTGGATGCCCATTGTAGGTTTTCCTGTGGAAATGGTCGTCGTTTGTCTTGCTATTGAATCATTTTGGCAATTTCAGCTGCATTCCAAATATGTACCTAAAATGGGTATAATTGAAAAAGTATTCAATACCCATACCATGCATCAAGTACACCATGCCCAAAACGTAGAATATTTGGACAAGAACCATGGTGGATTTTTAAATATTTTCGATAAAATCTTCGGAACTTGGAAAGAGCTTGATGATGATGTAGATGTGAAATTTGGAGTAATCCATGCCCCAAATTCCAACAACCCAATTGTTATTCTGACACACGAATTCAAGGACATTTGGAACGATACCAAAAAGTCTAAAAAATTAAGCCATAAGCTCATGTATATTTTCGGACCTCCAGGATGGAGCCATGATGGAAGTACCATGACCGTTAAACAACAGCAGCGGATGTTCAAGGAGCATAAAGAATCCAATCCAGAAATTGCCTACAGTAGGCCTAATTAAAAATTAAAGGAAGAAGGGAGGTGTTATACCTCCCACCCTTCCCTATAAGTCCGTCCAACAAATTGATTGGCTTCCTCCAAGTTAGTGATTCTCATATTTTCGCCGTCCCACAACAGTTTTTTACGCGCAAAGAACTCGGGCATTCCTTCCGCATTTTCTCGTTGCAACATATAACTACGTATGGCCAGATTACCCATTAAAACCGTTTCCGTCATTGGGCCTGCGTAATCAAAAGAGGAGGTTAGGGCACTGTGCTCTTCACTTCCAAACCCGGCTTTACATGCATCTACCCATTTGCGCTGATGCCCGTATTCGGGTTCTAGGTTTTCCTCTACTTCGGGACCAAATTCGGTGGTACCATCGTTTAGATATAATTTGGGCATTAAGGGAGAGCTGTCATTGATGTTTGTGGAAATAATTCCCTTTTCCCCAATAATGAGTACCCCATTGGCACTGTTTTTACCTCCTATGTCATCGTTTGCAGGAATGATGTCTGGATGCGAAGGGCGTATACCGCCATCACTCCAAGTCATTTCGATGGGAGATTTGGTTTTGTCCGTCGCCTCAAAATGAAGGGTGATGAATGATGATGGGGGGCAACCTTCAGGGTAATAATCTGGCGTCCACATCTTCGTGAATACGGAGCCCACGCTACATTCGGCATCCGTAGGGTATTTAAGATTCAAGGTCCTGAACGGTATATCAATAAGGTGACAACCTACATCTCCTAAGGCACCCGTACCAAAATCCCACCAACCGCGCCAATTAAATGGATGAAGGTTAGGGATAAAGGGACGCTCTGCTGCAGGACCAAGCCACAAATCCCAATCCAAGCTATCTGGTTTAAGGTTCATGTCTGGCATAGGCATCGCTATACCTTGAGGCCAGACCGGTCTATTGGTCCAAACTTGCACCTTGGTAACCGCCCCAATTTTATCGGCATCGATCCATCCTTGCACCATGCCTAACAGCGGGTTTGAGCCTCCTTGGTTTCCCATTTGGCTTACAATTTTGTTATCGCGAGCCATTTGGGTCAATGCCCTTGCTTCCTTAATGTTATGGGTCATCGGTTTTTGTACATAGACATGAATACCGCGCTCCATGGCCCATTTGGCGGCCGGTCCATGTACGTGGTCCGGAGTTGAAATCGTGACGGCATCTATATTTTTTTCTTTCTCCAACATCACTCTAAAATCATTGTACAATTCTGCTTTAGGAAAATTTTCTACACTTTTTGCGGCAGAACCTGCAAAATCCACATCACACAATGCGGCAACTCGTTCCCGACCCATTACAGAGGCATTTTGAATATCGCTTATGCCTTTTCCGCCCGCACCAATGGCAGCTAAATTAAGCCGATCACTCGGCGCTAAAAATCCAGAGCCCCCAAGTACGTGCCTAGGCACAATGAATATAGATGATGCAAGTGCCGATTTTTTAACGAAATTGCGACGGTTCAACTTTTGCGGTTTGTCTTTGTTGGAATTTTTCATGGGTGAAAATTAAATAGTTCCATCCAAGATAGCCAAATCAACTTAAGTATGCAATCGCAAATAAAAGGTAGTACAACTACCTAGTTTTAAATGTTTGTATGAATGGAGGAATCGCTAGTTGTGTATTGCCCAGGCGAAAGGGAGACTTGAGAAAAGGGAAGATGCGCTAACTGTTCGGCGACTATTCTGCTTTATAGGCTGTTCCTGTCTTTACCACAAGCTTCTTGTTGGGATCCTTAACAGCGCTTTTGTACTGAAACGTGTATGAAGAATCTGTTGTGCTTATAATCTTGTACTGTATGGCGGTCTTGCTGTTGATGTCCTGTAAAACAAACTCACAATCATTATACCATCGTACAGTGGCACTGTCAATTTTGGCATCATAGTAATCAATGCTGTAGGCATCACTTCGTATAAATTTACCCTCTTTTTCTGCGCCATCAATTTCGTAGGTAAACCTAAAAGTACCTGTAGTGTACTCCTTGCAATTTCGCTCAGGCTCATAACATGAGCAGAATAATAGACCGGTAAGAAGAACAAGTATGGAAGTTTTCATCATGCTGTAAAATTATAAAAATTGAGGCTTTGTGGCGGTAAAAAAATTGTGAATTGTTTGTGCTGCGCAGTTAATTCTCCTCCGGCAGGTAATTTTTGAAGGTGCCGTCAGTGTAAAAAATAGTGATGCGTTCTACGGTCTTAATAGGGGAAGGGGTGACTAATTTCTCGTTTTTCTTACTTTCAAATCTTGATTGAACTTTTTGCCCGGCCGTATTTGGAAAAATACCTGTACCATAAAGTAACCATTGCAAATCCACCTCTTGAAACGTATCGGTAATTTTCAGTACAAATTCCAAACTAGGCTTATTCCTTCCATTTAGTAAGTGCGAAATACTGGATCGTTGAACCGCAATACGATCTGCAAAAGCCGCTGCCGAAAGTTCATAATGACTTAAAATCAATTCTAGCCGTTCAATAAATTTAACCGTATCCAACATGTTTACAAAGTTATTTCATTTCAATTTAAGAAACTACAAATTGATAAAAATAACAGATAAAATCTTTATCAAGACTATAGTTATAGTTTAATTAAACTTATTTAAAAAATTGAAATACAGTGTAATATATTGTATTTTAAAAGATTGGTTATCCTTGTAAACATTTAAAGCCTATAAAGCCAATATAAAAACCTATAATTGTATACAATTGTAAACTTTGCCTGAACTATTTTTGTAATTAATATACATGTAATGGATAAAAAGATTGACTACCTAAAGGATATTTATGGTTCTGATATTGGGGGGAGGTATATTACTTATGAACACTTAAGCGGCTTTTTTTTAGGCCTAGGACCCAATTTTCAGGTAGAAACAATCGGGACTTCAGTACAGAATCGGCCGATTAAGAATATTACTTTTGGCCATGGTCCAAGACGTATATTAATGTGGTCGCAAATGCACGGCAATGAGTCAACGACCACCAAGGCAGTAGTTGATTTGTTACGATACTTAGAGCAGGATACTGAAACTGGACTAAAAATTTCAGATGCCTGTACGCTTAGCATTATCCCAATTCTCAATCCCGATGGCGCCAAGGCATATACCCGTGTCAATGCCAACGAAAAAGATTTGAACAGGGACGCCAAGGATTTGTCTCAACCGGAAAGTAAAGTATTACATACCTTATACATTTCCTTTCAACCCCATTTTTGTTTCAACCTTCATGATCAACGCACGATATTCAATGTGGGTGCGACCAAGAAACCCGCCACCGTATCCTTTTTGGCCCCAGCGTTCGATGAAGGACGTAATACCTCCGCCTCGCGGAATAAAAGCATGCAACTTATCGCGGCAATGAATACGGTTTTACAAAAATTGATACCCGGGCAAGTGGGTAGGTATGATGACGGGTTTAACCCGAATTGTGTAGGCGATGCCTTTCAAATGAAAGCTACTCCTACAATCCTGTTCGAAGCTGGCCATTATCCCGGGGATTATGAGCGTGAAAAGACAAGGGAATTTATTTTTTACGCCTTGCTAAAAGGAATGAATACAATAGCAAATGACGAGATCGGAGATTATAAGGTAGACACCTATTTATCAATTCCGGAAAACGGAAAACACTACGTCGATGTCTTAGTCCAAAATGTGAAACAACTTAATTTAGGTAGAACCAAACAGGATGTAATTCCCGTTCAATATAAGGAGGTCCTCAAAGAGGGGAGGATTGATTTTATACCGGAAACCATATCTGTACCGCTTCCGATTGACGAAATTTTCGGACATAAGGTAGTGGATTGCACAAATGAGAATGATGTTGCTTGGTTAAAAGAAACAGGGATTTTAAAACTACTGAGTTGATTTTCATTGCCTTATTTTGAGCAAAAGACAAAAATGATTACATTTTCATTAAAAAAATCTAAGTTTCAATGAATTTAATGTTATAATTTTTTATTTTTGTCGAAAATTTTACAACTATGGGTAAGGTTAAATTAGATGAAATCGATCATCAGATTCTGGATATGTTAATCGACAATACCAGAACCCCATTTACGGATATTGCCAAAAAATTGCTGATATCTGCGGGTACTGTCCATGTACGCGTTAAAAAAATGGAAGAAGCGGGAATCATAAAGGGCTCTTCGCTTACCTTGGATTACGTAAAACTAGGCTATGCATTTATTGCCTACGTAGGTATTTTCTTGGAAAAAACACATCAAACTAAATTTGTTTTAGAACGTTTGAATCAAATCCCTAACGTGACCATCGCCCACATAACAACGGGTAAATTCAATATTTTTTGTAAAATAAGGGCTAAGGATACTACCCACGCCAAAAACATTATTTTCAAAATTGATGATATTGATGGCATCAGCAGAACGGAAACCATGATTTCGTTGGAAGAAAGTTTCAATGACAAAAAGCGTTTAATGCATACCATTTTTAACGAGCTATAATTGTATCGGGATACAGTTATAAAGTCCAATTGTTCACAATAATTGGACTTTTTTCTATTCCACCAACCAGTTACTTCACTTTATGAAAACTTCTGATCTGCTAGAAAACGAGTTCAATTATTTTTATGCCACCTATCTTAATGCGCTTGACAAGGATGACGATATCATGTCTGCCTTAGTCGAGGGTAAAAAGTGGTTTACTGTTTTTATGGGGAACTTGGAAGAAGACCAGTTAAAATACAAATACGCGCCCGGAAAATGGAGCATAGCAGAGGTGCTTATTCACTTGATCGATACGGAACGTATATTTCAATACAGGGCGTTTAGAATTTCCAAAAATGATAAAACACCATTGCCCGGGTTTGAACAGGATGATTATGTAGCCGAAAGCGAATGTGCGAGCCGCAGTAAAGAAGATATTTTAAGCGAGTACCTCAGTGTACGGGAGGCCAGCATTAGCTTGTTCAAGAATTTGACGGAGGAAAAACTAAAACGGATAGGTACAGCCAGCGGTATGCCCTGGTCTGCAGGCGCATTGGGTTTGGTCATCAGTGGCCACCAAAAGCATCATGCACGGATTTTGGAGGAACGCTATCTTCAAAATTAATCCAGATCCAATTCCGATTCCGATTCCCTTTCGAAATTTAGGTAAAGGGCTTTGGTCATATCCTCTGCCTGCATTACTTCTTCCGGGGTTTTTGGTTCCAATTCCTTTTCAATGTTTTCTTCGAAATTCGCAATAAAGTTAGACAGGCTCTTGCTTATTTTAACCAAATAAAGTGTATCCTGGGTTTTGAGCTGTACCGCCTCTACCACATCACCTTGTATGTTTTTAAAGGAAATAATGTCTTCGTCCCCATATCCATGGGGATAGGTATCGATTAAAAGTGATGCTAGTTGGTGGTCCAATTTACGGTAGTCAATAAGTCGTCTGGTCATAACTAATTTATTTATAGATGGTTACTTACTTGCTTTAACCTAATCTACTAATAAATACCAAAGTTGTATCCAAAGAGTTGTGAAAGTACCCTATTTGGTATATGAAGTTTTTAATCTTTGTAGTAAGCGAATGCCTCGACAAACATTTCGGCAGGGATTTCAATGTCCACTTCCGGTGCACCTATATCTTTTAGAAGCACAAAATTTACTTTGCCGTGCGTATTTTTTTTATCATACTTCATGAGCTTTAGGATGCTGGAAATGTCCGCGCTAGAAAAGTCCACTTGCTCATATCGCTCCAAAAATGTACTTTTTATATCGTGAAGGACAGACTCCGCCAGGCCCAAAAGTTTATGGGATAAATACCCTTCTAATACCATTCCTACGGCAATTGCCTCACCGTGTAAGAGCATTTCCTTATCCGCTGCTTCCAGGAAATAGGACTCTATGGCATGCCCAAGGGTGTGGCCATAATTTAGAATTTTACGTATACCTTGCTCCGTGGGGTCTTTTAAAACGACCTTATTCTTTATTTTTATGGAGGTTACTATGTGTGCCTTCATATCGGCCAGCGTTTCCGCATTTTTAAGTTCGCTCCAATACGCATGGTCCTGGATAAGCCCGTGCTTAAGCATCTCGGCAAAACCACTTTTTACCTGTCTCTTATCTAATGTATCCAGAAAATCGGGTACCACAAGCACCATAACCGGTTGGTTTATTACCCCTATCTGGTTTTTTAAAGAACCAAGATCAACACCTGTTTTACCTCCCACTGAGGCGTCTACCATAGAAAGTAGAGTGGTAGGTACATTTATAAAATCGATACCACGTTTAAAGGTGCAGGCTACAAAACCGCCTAAATCTGTTAAAACACCACCTCCTAGGTTAATAAGGATACTTTTGCGGTCTGCGCCCAATTCTGATAGCGCCTCCCAAACCCCTACGCAGGTGTCAATATTCTTGTTGATTTCCCCAGATTCTATTTCAATAATTTCAAATTGATATTCCCCATTAATTTCAGCCATAAATTGGGGTAAACACAGTTCATGGGTATTCTCATCTACCAAAATAAAAATAATGGAGTATGCTTTTTGGGCCAAATGGGTATTTAAGGCCTTAAAGGCCAAAGTGTTAAAATGTACGGCGTATGATGCGGAAATTATGGATTCCATAAAATAAGGGATTAGCTCAAAATTGGTATGTATGGAGCACAAAATAAAGGTTATTTTTAATCTTAGGAATATAAATTCTGTGTTTATATTTGATTGCTATTGAAAAATAAGAAAATGGACCAAATCTTCGAGAATACAGCAACCGCTTTTTCCTTAAAATCGGACTCAGAACTGGAAAGGGCTTACTTTTTGTTTAAAATGATTTCCAATGAGCCCTTGGTTAAAATGGGTTCTGCGATTACCAACTTTGCATTTAAAGCGCATTTACCGGTTGAAAGCTTGATTAAAGCAACCGTTTTCGACCATTTTTGTGGTGGCATCAATGCTAAGGATTGTATGCCTACTGTAGACCGGCTTTGGAGCAAGGGGGTATGTTCTGTTCTCGATTACTCCGTAGAAGGTAAGGAGCAAGAAGATCCTTTTGATAATGCTACCGAAATGATTTTAAAAATTTTGGATTTTGTTAAGGAGAAGGAGGCAATTCCTTTTGCGGTTTTTAAACCAACAGGTTTTGGCCGTTTTAAATTATATCAGAAAGTTGGGGAGAAAAAGAAACTTAGCGAGGAGGAGACCGCTGAATGGCAGCGGGTCATGAATAGATTTGATAAGGTCTGTAAAAAGGCCCATGACCTTGATGTTTCCTTATTGATCGATGCGGAAGAAAGTTGGATGCAGGAGGCGGCAGATGAACTCGTGGAAGCCATGATGCGAAAATATAACACAAAAAAAACGATTGTTTTCAATACACTCCAAACGTATAGATGGGATCGGTTGCCTTATTTGAAGGCACTTCACACTAGGGGTATGGCCAATGGTTTTAAAATTGGAATGAAAGTAGTTCGAGGAGCGTATATGGAAAAGGAGAACGAAAGGGCCCAAGAGAAGGGATATCCTACTCCAATTTGTTCCAGCAAAGCGGAGACCGATGAGAATTTCAACGCTACCATTGCTTATATGGCCGATAACCTGGAGACCCTATCCATATTTTCCGGAACACATAACGAAGAAAGTTGTTATAAGTTGATGGAATTAATGGCCGATAAGGGTCTCAAGAATAACAACGACTCCATTTGGTTTGGGCAATTGTACGGAATGAGCGATCATATATCCTTCAATTTGGCCGCAAATGGATATAATGTGGCAAAATACCTTCCTTTTGGCCCTGTAAGGGATGTTATGCCGTACCTAATTCGTAGGGCCGATGAAAACACCTCTGTTGCTGGACAGACCAATAGGGAATTGGCATTGCTTAAAAAGGAGCGTAAGCGAAGAAAAATCTAAATTAAATTACTGTACTTCAATCTCTTGAAGGGTAGCTTTGTTGGCGCAGTTTCTAACGGTAAAAGTCCACTCTTTTTCCTTTAGCTCAGATTCCACAAGGTAGGTTTTACAGGGAACGGATTTTGTATCGCTTCTACCAAAATCTACGTCTCCTTCGGTAAGTACATAGGATACATCCAAGGAATCCAGTTGAAATTGCTGCATTTTTTGTTGTACTTCAGCACTGTAGTACATGGGTTTGGAGCGAATATCCTTTAAGGTCCTACAATTGGGGAGGTAGCAAAAATAAACACCGGTTTCAGCCGATTTTTTCTTGAAGAATAGGGTAAGAAAAACAATACCTATGGATAGCCCTACCAAATAAAACCCCAACCTTTTTAAAAAATCCATATGCTGCTTCGTAAGTGTATTTGTGAAGGTGCAAAATTAGGTCTTTAAAGGCGATAGAAAAAGGAAAGAAATCCGTTTTCTAAAAAATGAGGAAGTTGATGTCGCTATATTGGAGGTCGAACCATTCCCCAACTGACTTATTGGTCAATATACCGTGATACATATACAGTCCGTTACGCAATCCCTTATCGAACCGAAGTGAATTTTCCAATCCGCCATCTTCCCCAATTTTCAATAAATAAGGGGTGAAAATATTACTGATGGAAACCGAAGCGGTTTTTGGATATCTGGAGGGTATGTTGGGCACCCCATAATGCAATACGCCGTATTTTTCTCGGGTAGGCTTGTTATGGTCGGTTATTTCACTAGTCTCGAAACAACCACCGGTATCGATACTCACATCAATGATTACCGCGCCTTTTTTCATATGCTCCACCATGGTACTGGAAACGACTACCGGCGAGCGGTCCTTTCCTCTGGTGGCACCAATGGCGACATCGCAGCGTTTTAAGGCCTTTAACAAGTTTTTTGGTTGTATGGTAGACGTGTAGACCGTCTGCCGTAAATGGGTCTGTATATTGCGTAGTTTGGTAATGGAATTATCAAATACCTTCACGTTCGCGCCAATACCAATTGCCGATCGTGCAGCAAATTCCCCAACCGTACCGGCCCCAATAATTACAACTTCAACGGGAGGAACACCACTAATATTGCCGAACATGAGTCCGTTACCTTTGTTGTTTGCTGCCATGAGTTCCGCCGCAATTAGTACTGAAGCAATTCCCGCAATTTCACTGAGCGATCTTACGGCAGGGTATTTTCCCTCGTCATCCCGAATATATTCAAAGGCGATGGCGGTAATTCTTTTTTTGGCAAGCTCCTCAAAATACTTTTTGTATTGTGTCTTAATTTGAAGTGCCGAAATAATCACGGTTTGGGGGTTGATCAAAGCAATTTCAGAAAGGGTAGGGGGCTCTACTTTCAAGATTAAGGGGCAGGCAAAAACTTTCTTGGTGTCCCTTGTAATTTCGCCACCCGCTTTGGTGTAATCCAAATCTGAATAGTGGGCCCCTTCGCCCGCACCAGATTCTATCAGTACCCGATGGCCGTTTGAAGTAATGGCATTTACCGCATCTGGGGTTAAACAGATTCTTTTTTCCTGGTATTGATTTTCTTTTGGAATACCAATGTGAAGCTCCCCTTTTTGCCGTAAAACCTCTAGGGTTTCTTCCTGTGGAAGTAACTGTTGTTTACTAAAGGGGGAAGTGGGTTGGTTCATACGTAAAATGCACTTAAATCAAAACTACGGTCTGATTCTCAAATGTACAATTTTTGGGGAAATGAAAAGTTTGGTAAATAGCGGAATGGAAAAAGTCGACTTTAAAACTTAAAATGCATCCACCCTTGTATACGTTCCTGTAATCCTCGAAGTATATTTTCAAGATTGCCTGTAGATAATTTGGTATTCAATTGCTCTGAAATTGATTTTGGTTCAATACCCTCATTCAAATTATCAGAGTTCTCAGACTCAGATTCATTAGGAACATATAAATCTCTTTTTTTAAGCTCCTCCAGTTCCGCATCCATCGCTTCCAGGTCAATTCCATGCACATGTTTATCGTATAGCTTAATTCGAATAAAATAAACGAAAGGTATGGTAATCATACAAATAGGAATAATCCACCATATGTTCTCGGTATCAATATTGTCATCAGTGTCAAACATGACCTCAAACAATTGAAAAGCATACATGGCTATCGGTATGATAATAATGTGATACCACCAATCTCTAGAAGTTAAAAACCAAAAAATTAAGAAGTATAAGGGTACTATTTTGCTTGAAAGAAACCAGATATAGGTTGCAGCTTCATCAAAACCATTTTTCCCAATATTAATCCAAAATAGGGTTATAGAACCATCAGGACTACTGGGTAAGTATTCGTAGATTTTATACAGAAAAGGAGATATAGCAATAAAAAAAACTAAGAGTGATTCTAGAAAAATCTTCTTCTTAGCTTTTTTTTTCTTGACTTTCGTTATCATCGATAAAGTAATTCTTTATCTGCTAACGACTTTTAAGATTATATATTATAAAAAAAGAGCGATAATATCGCTCTTTCATACTTTTAATTTTTACAAATTAAATTCTTTTGGTCAGCAACTTTTTATCAATACCTAGTTCCTGATTATCCAGATTGATTATTGGTGCAGCCATCGCTAAAAGAAATACACCTAATGCCAAAGAGGCAAGAAAAGTCCTTTTGTTTTTCATTTTCAAGGGATTTTTGGTTAAACATTCATTTGTTCTATTGCAAACGTAAGAAAAAATCTACAAAGGCAATGTTATTTAACCGAAAAATAAGGCTTTTTATCTGATAAACCATACGTTTTATCGAATTTCGTGTTTTTCATCGAAAAAATACAATAAAAATTTATGAGAAACGATGTCAAAATCTGAGTCGTTCAACCCAACCAAAAATAATCTGGTTAATCAAAAATCAACGAATTACCAATCTTCTGGTTTGCTCATCTAAAATTTCAATGTGGATACTTTGAACATCATCAGGAATTAGATTTGGTATTTTTTCTGGCCATTCCATAAAAATCCATCCATCGGAATTTAAATAATCCTCAAAGCCCATGTCCATCGCTTCCGTTTCATCGTTCAACCGGTAAAAGTCAAAATGATAGGCTAACAGTTCGCCATTTTCCTTTGCATATTCATTTACCAAGCCAAAGGTGGGACTGCTCACTTCATCTGTACTTCCCAATTCCTTAACGATGGCCTTTATCAAGGTGGTTTTTCCAGCACCCATGGGGGCATAAAAGGCAATTATTTGGCTCTTTGTGTTTTCAATTATTTTTTTTGCCGTATGTTGGATTTCCTTTTGGGTATATATCAATTTCATCGTATTCAATTATTTGGCATCCAACACTACGAAAGGAATAATCATTTCTTCCAACGAAACCCCACCATGTTGATACGTATTGCGGTAATAACTTACGTAGTGGTTATAATTGTTAGGATAGGCAAAAAACAAGTCGTTCTTGGCAAAAATGTAGGAGCTGCTCATATTAATACTTGGCAAATGGATTGATTTTGGGTCTTTTGCTGCCAAGACATCATTTTTTTCATAGGTAAGACTCTTCCCGGTCTTATACCTTAAATTTAGACTGGTATCGCGATCACCCACTACTTTAGAGGGAGATTTTACGTTAATGGTACCGTGGTCTGTGGTAATAATAAGTTTCATCCCTAATTGTTGCGCTTGTTGAATAATTTCGAGCATGGGGGAATTTTTGAACCAGCTGGTTGTCAACGAGCGGTACGCCTTGTCATTGGAGGCCAATTCCTTGATTACTTCCATTTCGGTTTTTGAGTGCGAAAGCATATCAACGAAATTGTATACGATAACGGTGAGGTCATTGTCTTTTTGGGATTTAAAATTTTGGCTCAGCTGCTTCCCTTGTTTCAAGCTACTTATTTTATGGTACTCCCACTTCAAATCGAGCCCCAAGCGTTTTAATTGTTCCCCTAGAAATTTATCCTCAAAAAGATTCTTTCCACCTTCCTCCGTATCATTTTTCCACCAATCCGGATACTTTTTCTCCATATCCAGCGGAGTCAATCCCGAAAAAATGGCATTACGAGCATATTGGGTTGCCGTTGGTAGAATACTATAATAGGAATCCTCTTTTCTTTTTTTGTAGAAAGAGCTCACCGTATCTTCGAAAGCATACCATTGATCGTAGCGTAAATTATCCACTACGATCAGTAAGGTTTTTTGACCTTTAAGCTCTGGGGCGATCCACTCTTTAAAAAGCGTATGCGACATTACGGGAGCATCCGCATCGGTAAACCAATCCACATAGTTGCGGTCTACAAATTTTCCAAACTGCTGGTTGGCTTCTGTCTTTTGGGATTCCAGGATTTCGAACATACCACTATCCTCGATTTCTTCCAGCTGCAATTCCCAATAAATCAATTTTTTATAAAGATCCGCCCATTCTTGGCAAGTATTTACCATTGATAGGTCCATCGCTATTTTCCGGAATTCCTGCTGGTAATTACTGGTTGTTTTTTCCGATATCAACCTGGAATGGTCCAAGTTCTTTTTGAGTGAAAGTAAGATTTGATTTGGGTTTACAGGCTTAATGAGGTAATCGGCAATTTTAGAACCGATGGCCTCCTCCATAATAAATTCCTCTTCACTTTTCGTAATCATTACCACTGGAATGGAGCTGTCAATGGCCTTAATTTCCGATAAGGTCTCCAACCCGGAAATACCGGGCATATTTTCATCGAGGAAAACGATATCTACGCGTGTAGCCGCTAGTTCTTCCAGTGCTTCCTGACCACTTTTACAGGTAATTACATCATAATTTTTCGCTTGTAAAAAAAGGATATGGGGCTTAAGTAGGTCAATTTCATCGTCTACCCACAGTATTTTTATTTTTGTCATTGATTCTTATTTGGAAATTATCAAATTAAATGCTGGTGCTTTTGGTTAACTTTGAACAGTTAATTTCAGAAAAGCAAGTTCTATCTTGAAAACATCAAACAAACTGAAAATCTTCAATGATCCAATTTACGGATTTATTAGAATCCCCAATACCCTCATATTTGACCTAATTGCAGACCCTTTTTTTCAACGATTGCGTAGAATTTCCCAAATGGGCCTGTCCTATTTGGTATATCCAGGTGCACACCACACCAGGTTCCATCATGCATTAGGCTGTATGTATTTAATGCAAAAAGCGATACAAGTACTTCGTTTTAAGGGAGTTGAAATTTCTAAAAATGAAGAAAACGGATTGTTGGCCGCTATTCTTTTGCACGATATTGGGCACGGCCCCTTTTCACATGCCATGGAGCATAGCATTGTGGAAGACGTAAGCCACGAGTTTATTTCGCTTCAATTCATGAAAGAACTCAATGGGCGATTTAACGGAAGTTTAACGGAAGCCATTTCCATTTTTACGGGCAAGCATCCAAAAAAATTCTTGAACCAATTGGTGTCTAGTCAGCTAGACATGGACCGTTTGGATTACCTGAAAAGGGATAGCTTTTATACAGGTGTGGCCGAAGGCAACACAAATGCAGAACGATTAATTACTATGTTGAATGTTGTGGATGGCAATCTTGTTGTAGAGGAAAAAGGAATTTACTCCGTAGAAAAGTTCTTAATGGCCAGGCGCTTTATGTATTGGCAGGTGTATTTGCATAAAACGAGTGTGGTGGCAGAGCAATTGTTGATCAGTATATTAAAGCGGGCCCGTTTTTTAATAAAACAAGGCGTTCCCTTAGGCAGCAGCCAGCCCCTTGGTTATTTTCTATCCCATAAAATTGATAAGGATACTTTTGACCATGCCATGTTACAGTTGTTCGCAAAGTTGGATGATGTGGACATCCTTTCCGCTTTAAAAGAATGGCAATACGTGGATGACTATGTCTTATCCGAACTTTGTAAAATGATCGTAAACCGGAGACTATTACATATTAAGGTTAAAAAAGAAGCGATTGCGGAAGGAAAGTACCAAGAGAAATTTGAAAAAATTAAAAAGAAATTTGGACTTACCAATGAAGAAACATCTTATTTCGTTTTCAAGGGGGTACTGAAGAATAAGGCTTATGATCGGGAGCATCAGAATATAAATATCCTACGCAAAAATGGAAAGATTACTGACGTGGCCAAACTCTCCGATCACTTTAATTTGAATGCACTTTCAAAAACGGTGACCAAATATTATATGTGTTACCCTAAAGAGGGGGTTTAACTATTTTTCTTACTTTTGTGCCCATGGTATTTACAGCAGGTCAGATTGCAGGTATTTTAGAAGGCGAAGTACATGGAAACCCAGATATAGCCGTGCATAAACTTGCAAAAATAGAGGAAGGGGAAGAAGGTTCGCTTACCTTTTTGGCCAACCCGAAATATACTCCGTTCATCTATAAAACCAAGGCCTCGGTTACTATTGTAAATAAGAGTTTTACCCCAGAACAACGGTTGGACACCACGCTAATAAAAGTTGAGGATGCCTATAAATCGTTTTCTAAATTATTGGAGTATTACAATCAGGTTAAGAATAATAAAACAGGCATAGAAGAACCTGTTTTCAAAAGCGATACCGCTACTTACGGCGAAAATCTATATTTAGGCGCCTTTTCCTATTTAGGGAGTAATGTTCGTTTGGGACATAATGTAAAAGTATATCCTAATGTATATATAGGCGATAATGTTACGATAGGGGATAATGTGGTGGTCTTTGCCGGTGCAAAAATTTATTCAGAAAGCATCATTGGTAATAATTGTGTTATCCATAGCGGTGTAATAATTGGAGCGGACGGTTTTGGGTTTACCCCTAATGAAATGGGTGAATTCGCTAAAGTACCACAAACAGGTAATGTGATTTTAGAGGATAATGTCGATGTTGGTGCAGGTACTACGATTGATCGTGCCACATTGGGGTCGACCATTCTAAGAAAAGGAGTTAAATTGGATAATCAGATACAGATTGCCCATAATGTAGAAATTGGGGAGCATACGGTAATTGCGGCGCAAACCGGTATTGCAGGGTCCACTAAAATTGGAAAACACTGTATGATCGGTGGGCAAGTAGGTATCGTTGGCCATATTATCATTGGGGATTATGTAAGGATACAGGCGCAATCCGGTATCGGTAGAAATATAAAAGACCGCGAAGTTTTACAGGGATCACCTGCCTTAAACTACGCAGATTACAATAAATCATACGTTCATTTTAAAAACTTGCCTAAACTGGTAGGTAGAATCGACAATTTGGAAAAAAAGGACTGACGATGAGCACAACCACAAATAAACAACGAACCATAGCAAAAGAAGTGAGCCTAACGGGTGTAGGCTTGCATACCGGTAGTAATGTAACCATAAAATTTTTACCAGCCGATGAAAACCATGGGTATGCCTTTAAACGGGTAGACTTGGAAGGTGCCCCTGTGATACCCGCCGATGCAAACTTGGTTGTTAATACCCAAAGGGGAACCAATCTGGAAAAGAATGGGGTGAAAATACAGACTTCCGAGCATGTGCTCGCTGCTTTGGTAGGTTTGGAAATAGATAATGTGCTTATTGAATTGGATGCTGCCGAACCTCCCATTATGGATGGTTCGTCCAAATTTTTTGTAGAAGCGCTTGAAAAGGCCGGTATCGTTGAGCAGGATGCCCCTAGGGAAGAGTATGTCGTAAAGGAGGTCATTTCTTATAAAGACGAGGAAACGGGAAGTGAAATCACCGTGATTCCAGCAGATACGTATCAGGTTACGACCATGGTCGATTTTGGCACCAAGGTTTTGGGCACCCAGAACGCGACCCTTGATAAATTATCGGATTTTAAGGAAGAAATAGCAGATGCCCGTACGTTTAGTTTTCTGCATGAATTGGAGATGCTGTTGGAAAACGGGTTGATCAAAGGGGGCGACTTAAATAATGCCATCGTTTACGTGGACAAGGAAATTTCCGAGGCTACCATGAAAAAATTGGAGAAGGCATTTAATAAGAAGAAGCTTTCTGTAAAGGCAAACGGCATTCTCGATAATCTTACCTTGCATCAGCCCAATGAGGCTGCCCGTCACAAACTACTCGATGTAATAGGCGACCTAGCCTTGACCGGTACCCGCATTAAAGGAAAAGTCATTGCGAATAAACCTGGCCATCATGTAAACACCCAATTTGCGAAGAAACTTTCCCAAATCATAAAATTGGAGAAGCGGAACAGCGTTCCTAAATACGACTTAAGTTTGCCTCCATTGATGGACATCCATAAAATTATGGATATGTTGCCGCATAGACCGCCATTTTTACTCATCGATAGAATCTTGGAGCTTTCTGATGAACATGTCGTAGGGATGAAGAACGTAACCATGAACGAGCCCTTCTTTGTAGGTCACTTTCCCGGAGCTCCAGTAATGCCCGGAGTGTTACAGGTAGAAGCAATGGCACAAACCGGCGGTATTTTGGTATTGAGCACCGTGCCGGACCCAGAAAATTACCTTACCCTTTTTATGAAAATTGACAAAGTGAAATTTAAAAGGCAGGTTTTGCCGGGCGATACGCTTATTTTTCACTGTAGTCTCATAAGCCCGATTAGAAGGGGAATATGCCATATGCAAGCCTACGCCTATGCCAATGACAAATTGGTTAGTGAAGCTGAAATGATGGCCCAAATCGTTAAAAGAACATAGCATGAACCAACCGTTGGCCTACATTCACCCTGGCGCAAAAATATCCAAAAATGTGGTTGTTGAACCCTTTACCACCATCCACAACAATGTTACTATTGGGGACGGAACTTGGATCGGTTCTAACGTAACCATTATGGAGGGTGCGCGCATAGGAAAAAATTGCAATATTTTTCCTGGTGCCGTAATATCCGCTTCTCCACAAGACCTAAAATATAACGGGGAGGAAACGACGGTGGTTATAGGCGATAATACGACCATACGAGAATGTGCCACGATACACAAAGGTACCTCTGATCGAATGAAGACCGTAATCGGAAAAAATTGCCTTATTATGGCGTACTGCCATGTAGCCCATGACTGTCTGGTTGGGGATAACTGTATCTTCTCGAATAATTCAACTTTGGCGGGACACGTAACCATAGGCGATAATGTAATTTTAGCGGGTCTGGTTGCCGTACATCAATTCGTCTCGGTTGGGCAGCATGCATTTGTAACGGGTGGTTCCTTAGTCCGTAAGGATGTTCCCCCCTATGTAAAGGCGGCCCGGGAACCCTTGTCCTATGTAGGCATCAATTCCGTGGGATTAAGAAGGCGCGGTTTTGAATCGGAAAAAATCAGGGAAATCCAGAATATCTATCGGATACTTTACCAAAAAAATTACAATAATTCGCAGGCCGTTCAAATCATTGAAGCTGAAATGGAGGCAACCCCGGAACGCGATGAAATACTTCAGTTTATACGCGATTCACAACGAGGAATCATGAAGGGTTATTTCAGCAACAACTAAGAATTAGGACCCAATCAAAATAATTAACACTAGAAATACGCTAAACAATGGCATCTACATCAGATATACGAAAAGGATTATGTATTCGATACAATAATGATATTTATAAAATCATCGAATTTTTACATGTTAAACCAGGAAAAGGACCTGCTTTTGTGCGTACCAAGTTAAAGAGTGTCACTTCCGGAAAAGTACTGGACAACACTTTTTCTGCCGGACACAAAATTGAGGATGTTCGTGTAGAGACGAGATCCTATCAGTATTTATATGCAGAGGGGGAAACCTACCATTTTATGAATACGGACGATTATAATCAAATCACCCTCCAGGAAAGTTCGTTGGATGCACCAGGGCTTTTAAAGGAAGGGGAAGTCGTTACCATTCTTTTTAATACGGAGGACAGCATGCCCTTGTCCGTGGATATGCCTGCCAGTGTAGTGCTTACCATTACCTATGCAGAACCTGGGGTAAAGGGAAATACCGCAACCAATGCCACCAAGCCCGCTACGGTAGAAACCGGGGCAGAAGTCAATGTACCCTTGTTCATTAACGAAGGTGATAAGATAAAGATAGATACGTCTACTGGCTCTTACATGGAGCGAGTAAAAGAATAAGGATTAATATATTAATATAGATATAGCAGATAAAGCATTTGAAATTTCCAACTCCATTTTCATTACGACAAATTGCGGAACTAATTTCGTGCGAATTTGTTGGCGACCCAAATTTTGAGGTATTGGGGATGAACGAAATCCATGTGGTACAACCTGGAGATATTGTTTTTGTCGATCATCCAAAGTATTATGACAAAGCGTTACAATCTAAGGCAACGGTTGTTTTGATTAACAAAAAAGTTGAATGTCCCGCTGGAAAAGCGCTCCTAATTTCAGAGGACCCATTCAGGGATTTTAATACGCTTACCAAATTTTTTCAACCCTTTGTTCCATGCAACCATGCTATTTCAGCTTCTGCCAAAATAGGGAAGGATACCGTAATTCAACCCAATGTATTTATAGGAAATCGTGTTGAAATAGGTCGTAATTGCCTCATACACTCCAATGTTTCCATTTATGATAATTGTATTATTGGCGATAATGTAACCATTCATGCTGGTACCGTATTAGGGGCCGATGCTTTTTATTATAAAAAACGCCCTGATGGTTTTGACAAACTTGTTTCGGGCGGCAGGGTCGTGGTAAAGGATAAAGTAGATATAGGTGCCTTATGTACCATAGATAGGGGCGTTACGGGGGATACTACCATAGGGGAAGGCACGAAACTGGATAATCAGGTTCATGTTGGGCACGATACTTTTATCGGTAAAAAATGCCTTATTGCTTCCCAAACCGGTATTGCAGGATGTGTTATTATCGAAGATGAAGTAACCTTATGGGGTCAAGTAGGTACGAATAGCGGTATAACCATAGGTGAAAAGGCCGTTATTATGGGACAGACTGGAGTCACAAAATCTGTTGCAGGCGGAAAAAGTTATTTTGGTACTCCGGTAGAAGAATCACGTGAAAAACTCAAACAATTAGCATACATTAAAAAAATTCCAGAACTAATTAAAAATATGGACAAGAAATAAGCACGTTAATGCTTTAAAATTCATTGGCAAACTTATATTTTTGTGCAGTCAAAATAAAAACTACAGTAGTATGAGCGTATTAGTAAATAAGGATTCCAAAATAATCGTACAAGGTTTCACTGGTAGTGAAGGTACTTTTCATGCCGAGCAAATGATTGAGTACGGCACCAATATCGTAGGTGGTGTAACTCCAGGTAAAGGAGGTCAAGAACATTTAGGAAAGCCTGTTTTTAATACCGTTACGGAGGCTGTTGAAAAAGTAGGCGCGGATACGACCATCATTTTTGTTCCGCCAGCTTTTGCTGCTGATGCCATTATGGAAGCAGCGGAAGCGGGAATTAAGGTGATTATAACCATTACGGAGGGTATACCCGTTGCGGATATGGTTAAAGTCGCAAACTACATTAAGAAAAGGGATTGTCGCTTAATAGGACCTAACTGTCCTGGTGTAATCACCCCTGGAGAGGCCAAAGTAGGTATTATGCCTGGTTTTGTCTTTAAAAAAGGTAATGTGGGTATCGTTTCCAAGTCAGGAACACTTACCTATGAGGCCGCGGATCAAGTGGTTCGCCAAGGATTGGGAATAACCACTGCAATAGGGATTGGTGGAGATCCAATAATTGGAACGACGACCAAGGAAGCGGTGGAATTGTTGATTAATGACCCTGAAACGAAATGTGTGGTGATGATCGGTGAAATTGGGGGACAATTGGAAGCCGATGCCGCACAATGGTACAAAGCCAGTGGTAGTAAAAAACCAATTGTAGGTTTTATTGCTGGTGAAACCGCACCTGCAGGACGTACAATGGGCCACGCAGGAGCTATTGTAGGAGGGAGTGACGATACGGCTCAGGCCAAGAAACGCATCATGCGCGAATGTGGCATCAATGTAGTTGACTCTCCTGCAGAAATAGGATTGAAAGTTAAAGAAGTGATGGGTTAGTAATCCCTAACGTTCATATAAAATCCCGTTAGTAGCGGGATTTTTTTTAGCCTATAAATCAAACAAAAGGTATATTTGGTAAACGACTTCAGAAATTAAAGTATTATGAAACTATTAGAAGGAAAAAATGTAATTATAACGGGAGCCAGTAGGGGAATAGGGATGGGTATTGCCCAAGTATTCGCCGATCACGGTGCCAATATAGCGTTTACTTACAGTTCTAGTGAAGCTCCGGCACTTCAGTTGGAAAAGGAATTGATGGCCAAAGGTGTCAAAGCCAAGGCTTATAAAAGTAATGCGGCAGATTTTCAGGAAGCGGATGCCTTTGTACTTCACGTTTTAGAGGATTTTGGAGGTACTATCGATGTTTTAATCAACAATGCCGGTATAACCAAGGATAATTTATTGATGCGGATGTCCGAAGCTGATTTCGATGCTGTCATAGATATAAACCTGAAATCGGTCTTTAATATGACCAAGGCCGTTCAACGTACCCTTCTAAAACAACGCAGTGGATCTATTATTAATATGAGCAGTGTGGTAGGGGTAAAGGGCAATGCCGGACAAACCAATTACGCAGCTTCCAAGGCAGGTATGATAGGATTTACAAAATCGGTCGCATTGGAATTAGGTTCAAGAAATATTAGATGTAACGCTATTGCGCCAGGTTTTATCGAAACTGAAATGACCGAAAAGCTGGATGAAAAAACGGTCCAGGGATGGCGCGACGGAATTCCATTGAAAAGAGGGGGCTCTCCTGAAGATATTGCCAACGCTTGCTTATTCTTTGCATCAGACCTTTCTGCCTATGTAACGGGACAGGTTCTAAACGTTGACGGAGGTATGTTGACCTAATCTAGATTAAGAATAGGGATACCCTATTATCTTTATCGCAAAAAGCACAATAGTTTACTCCATGGAAACTGTAACGGTATTGTATATTTTTCTTGCTGCTATCGTTGCGCTCGGGTTTTCGATATTCCAGTATTTTTATAAAATAAAAGCCAAAGGAACGTACTACCTTCTTTTGGCTTTCCTTCGTTTTGTTGGGATTTTTGGAATCTTATTACTCCTCATAAATCCAGAGTTTTCCAAGCCGTCCTATGCGCTGGAGAAGACCAATTTGGTGATTTTGGCCGATAATTCCACGTCCATTTTGGAGAGTGGTACGGTAGCAAATAATCTTATATCCAAATTAAGCAATTCGAACGGAATTTCTGAACGGTTTAATGTAGATAGCTATAAGTTTGGAAGCGATGTAGCCCCGTTGGACAGCCTTAGCTTTACGGAAAAAAATACGAATATCTATAAATCACTTTCCTCCCTTAAGGATGTCTATGCGCGTAACCAAACCGTAACCGTTCTGCTAACGGACGGTAACCAGACTATTGGGCAGGATTATAGCTATTTTAAACCAGATTCGCAAAACACGGTCAATGCAGTTGTGTTGGGCGATACAACGAAATATAGGGACTTATCCGTAGGTCCTGTTCAGACCAATAAATATGCGTTCCTGAATAATAAATTTCCGCTGGAAACCTATATTTCCTATCAAGGAAAAGTACCCGTAGCGGCTACGGTTTCAATTGCAATGAATGGGCAAGTGGTCTACCGGGAGAATCTAAAATTGGATTATTCGAACAATCTCAAATCCATTACGACCCAAATAGATGCAACTACCGTGGGGGTAAAAAATATTGAGGTTCGGGTAACAAAAGTACCGGAAGAACGGAATACTGCCAATAACAGTAGGGGTACAACGATTGAAGTGATTGATGAAAAAACAAAAATAGCACTGGTTTCAGACCTTTTGCATCCTGATTTAGGAACCTTAAAAAAAGCGATTGAGAGTAATGAGCAACGTTCGGTGTCAATTTTTAAATCGAACGAGCCTACTGCCACGTTAGAGGCCATGGACTTGCTAATTTTCTATCAACCTACGGTCCGGTTTAAGAACAGCATGGAATTTGCCCAACGGATGAATGCCAATACCTTTATACTAACGGGAGCAAGTACCGATTATTCCTTCTTAAATGAAATGAATGTAGGGTTTGAAATTGAGAATGGATATCCAGAACAAGAAGTATTCGGTCTTTTAAACAACGGTTTTTCCAAATATGATATTTCCAATTTTGACCTTTCTAATTTTCCGCCTTTATTAAGTGATGCCGGTCCCCTTTTGTTCCTACAGCCCCATGAAGCTTTATTAGGGACCCAAATAAGAGGATTGGATGTGCAGGAGCCCCTTTGGTCGGTTTGGGAAACCAATGCAAGAAGACAGTCCCTATTGACGGGAGAGGGGCTATGGAAATGGAGAATGCAAAACTACCGCAATACGGGTGATTTCATAAATTTTGATGAGTTCATTGGTAATTTGATCAGGTATCTTACCAGTACCAAGAATAAAGCACGCCTTAATGTGGATTATGAAAAAGTATATGATGGTAGCAGTAATGTATTTATTACGGCTACCTATTTTGATGAGGCATTTCAATTCGACCCAAATGCCAAGATAAATATTATGGTCACCAATACAGCAACAAATGAAACTACTACCACACCAATGGTGTTGAAAAATAGCTATTTTGAAGTTGACCTTACCAACCTTGTGTCCGGGGAATACAGCTTTAAGGTCACTGTAGACAAGGAACCCAACATAGAAAATGGTACCTTCTCGATTTCTGAATTTGATATGGAGAACCAATTTGTATCCAGTAATGTGGCCAAGCTCAACCAATTGACTTTAGGATCTGGAGGCGAAACCTATTACCCTTCAGAACTCGATGTCCTGTTGCAGGATTTAATTGTAAATGATGCCTATGTACCAACCGAGAAAAGGACTGAAAATGTTGTATCTTTGATTGATTTCAAGATTCTACTTGCTATCATAGCATTTGCTTTCGCGGCAGAATGGTTTATAAGAAAATATAACGGTTTAATTTAAAAAAAAATTAATGGATAAGTTACCTAAGATTGCGTTACCCGCAATATTTATTTTAATTGTGTTGATTATTGGAATATCTAAATCAACAGTCACCATTGATTCCGGGCAGGCTGGGGTTTTATACAAAACTTTTGGCGGAGGTGTAGTAACCGACGAGCCACCAATGGGAGAAGGCTTTCATTTGGTAGCGCCGTGGAACAGGGTTACCATTTATGAAGTACGGCAACAAGAAGTACTCGAAAAAATGAATGTATTATCTAGTAATGGTTTGGATATTAAATTGGAAGCGTCTGCTTGGTTTGAACCAATTCGTAATGATTTAGGAAAATTACATCAAGAAAAAGGAGAGGATTATATTCAACGGGTTCTTTTACCAACGATACGGTCTGCGGCCCGTTCCGTGGTTGGACGGTATACGCCAGAGCAATTATATTCAAGTAAGAGGGATGCAATTCAGCAAGAGATTTTTGATGAGACCCAAAAAATAGTTCAAGGTCAGTATATACAATTAAATGAAATTTTGGTTAGGGATGTAACCTTACCACCAACCATAAAGGATGCTATTGAGCGAAAGCTAAAGCAAGAGCAGGAATCTTTGGAGTACGAGTTCCGTTTGGTAACTGCCAAAAAAGAAGCTGAAAAGGTGACGATAGAGGCACAAGGAAAGGCGGATGCAAACCGAATTTTAAGTGCGTCCTTGACCGAGAAAATCCTTCAGGATAAGGGGATAGATGCAACATTAAAATTATCTGAATCACCCAATGCCAAGGTTATCGTTGTAGGCGGAGGTGAATCTGGTTTGCCCTTGATATTAGGCAATAATTAAATCTGAAGGTAAAAAGTTTTTGTTTGATTTTAAACATTTGTTTTGTGAAATCAAAAATACCTTTTACTTTTACAACATTATGAAAAATACCACTACACATCATCACATTCATACACACGCTCAGGCGCGGTAGGAATGTTTTGTAGTAGTACAACATATTTTAAAAACCCGTTTGAGCAATCAAACGGGTTTTGTATTTAACGCGCTTTTGATTGCCAAGCACTAAACTAGAAAAATGAGTAAAATTAGAATTGCTATTCAGAAATCGGGAAGACTAAATGAAGATTCCCTTCAAATTTTAAAGGATTGCGGCATTTCCATCGATAATGGAAAAGACCAATTAAAGGCATCGTCGAGAAATTTTCCAATAGAGGTTTTTTATCTTCGGAATGGGGATATACCCCAATACTTACGAGATGGGGTAGTGGATATCGCCATCATTGGTGAAAATGTCTTGGTTGAAAAAGGGGAGGACATTACCATTGCGGAAAAACTTGGTTTTTCGAAATGTAAAGTTTCCTTGGCCGTTCCAAAATCTGTAAAATATAATTCTGTTCAAGACTTTCAGGGCAAGCGCATTGCAACTTCGTACCCCAACACCGTTACAAATTATCTAAAGGAAAAGGGAGTTAGTGCAGAACTACATATTATTAATGGGTCTGTTGAGATTGCCCCTAATATTGGTTTGGCCGATGCCATTTGTGATATAGTCTCGAGCGGAAGTACATTATTTAAAAATAATTTAAAGGAAGTTGAAGTGATGCTTACCAGTGAAGCTGTTTTGGCCGTTTCACCAAAAATTTCCGCAGAGCGAAAAGTTTTATTGGAGAAGCTGCAATTTCGTATTCAGTCCGTATTGCGGGCGCGACAATCAAAATACGTATTGTTAAACGCCCCTAATGACAAATTACAAGGAGTATTGGCCCTTTTACCGGGGATGCGAAGTCCCACGGTGTTACCTTTGGCAGATGAAGGCTGGAGTTCCGTACATACGGTTATCAACAAGGATAAATTTTGGGAGGTAATCGATGAATTAAAGAAAGCTGGTGCAGAGGGAATTTTGGTCTGCCCCATTGAAAAAATGGTATTGTAATATAGTAGGGAATTCAAAATATTGAGTGAACTATTTATCAAGAATAGGGAGTTAGAGATTTACTATTCAATTGTTGAAAAAATAAGCGATGAAAAAAATATTTAATCCGAAACGGGAGGATTGGAACGATGTTTTAAGACGCCCTACCCAAACCCTTGCCGCTATAGAAGGCTTGGTAAATAGTATTTTCAAGGAGGTGGAGAAGGATGGTGACGTAACCATTAAAAAATACACGCAGCAGTTCGATAAAGTGTATTTGGATGATTTTTTAGTGAGCAAGGCTGAAATTGATGCTGCCAAGAAAATGGTTTCTTCAGATCTTAAAGAAGCGATTACACTGGCCAAATCGAACATTGAAAGATTTCATAGCGCCCAAAAAACGGGTCGCGTTAAAGTTGAGACGGCAAAGGGAGTTACTTGCTGGCAAGAAAAAAGACCCATACAAAAAGTGGGCCTGTATATTCCCGGAGGAACCGCCCCACTTTTTTCTACCATTTTGATGTTGGCAGTACCTGCGGCCATAGCAGGTTGTACAGACATCGTACTCTGCTCACCACCGGATAAGGAAGGGAAATTAAACCCAGCAATTCTGTATACCGCTGCATTGTGTGGGGTTACCAAGATTTTGAAAGTGGGAGGCATACAGGCTATAGCAGGGATGACCTTTGGTACGAAAACGATACCCCAAGTGTATAAAATTTTTGGACCTGGGAACCAGTACGTTACCGTAGCCAAGCAAATAGCGACAAAATATGGAGTGGCTATTGATATGCCAGCTGGGCCTTCAGAATTGCTTGTTGTTGCCGATGATACGGCAAATGCGGCATTTGTGGCTTCAGACTTATTGAGTCAGGCAGAACACGGCGTAGACAGTCAGGTAATTCTCGTTTCCACGTCTGAGAAACTCATAGATGCGGTAGAAAAGGAGTTGGAACGTCAATTGGAAGAATTACCACGAAAGGAGATTGCGACAAAAGCTATTGAAAATAGCAAGCTTATTTACGTATCGGATGACCAAACAGCAATCGACCTAATTAATGAATATGGTCCGGAGCATTATATCGTCTGTGTGGAGAAGGAGGACTTTTACATTGAGAACACCCAAAATGCAGGTTCTGTATTCATAGGAAACTATACACCGGAAAGTGCCGGGGATTATGCTTCTGGCACCAATCATACCTTGCCCACCAACGGATACGCAAAACAATACAGCGGTGTTAATCTTGATAGTTTTATGAAGAGTATGACTTTTCAAAAAATTACGGCGGACGGAATTCAAAACATAGGAAAAGCTGTTGAATTAATGGCCGAAGCCGAAGGCTTACAAGCCCATAAAAATGCAGTAACCTTACGATTGGATAGTTTAAAGTAACATCATTTTCGGTTTTCGCCATGACCGAGGGAAGGGCAGCGGAGCCAAAAAAAATTAAAACGTACTAATTAAAATAGCATACGCCGTTCCGGCCGGGCACTAAAAAGACCTAATCTTATAACAATGAGTTTTAATCTTAATAAAATAACCAGGGAAAACGTAAAGGGCTTGAGCCCATACTCCTCTGCACGAGATGAGTATGTTTCGGACGGTTCCACCATGGTCTTTTTGGACGCTAATGAGAATCCGTTCGAAAATGGGGTTAATCGCTACCCTGATCCACAGCAGCGTAGTCTCAAAGCAATATTGGCAGAATTAAAAGGGCTTGACGCGGAAAACATACTACTGGGCAATGGTAGTGATGAAGTGTTGGACCTTATTTTTAGGGCCTTTTGCGAACCGAAACAAGATAATGTTCTAACATTGCCTCCTACCTACGGGATGTATAAGGTACTTTCGGGTATTAATAGGGTCGAAAACAGGGAGGTTTTACTTACGGAATCCTTTCAACCCAATACTGCCGCGATTGAGAAGGTTATTGACAAAAACACCAAACTATTGTTTATTTGTTCGCCCAATAATCCTACCGGAAATAGTATTTCTACGCCAAGTATAGAGGCGCTTTTGAATTCCTTTCATGGACTTGTCGTGATAGACGAAGCCTATATAGACTTTTCCAAAGAGAAAAGCTGGTCGTCAAGGTTGGCAGAATTTCCTAATTTAATTGTGACCCAAACACTCTCCAAGGCTTACGGTATGGCGGGTATTCGCTTGGGAATCTGTATGGCATCAAAAGAGATTATAGCAGTTTTGAACAGGATAAAACCCCCGTATAATGTTAATGAGCTTACCCAGTCTCGCGCTATTACACGGGTATTGGACCAAAAATCGGTGCAAGAAGAAATTGCCCAGATTTTGGAAGAAAGAAAAAAATTAGAGGAGACCTTGCAAACGGTCTCCTTTGTAGAAAGTGCGTACCCAAGTGATGCCAATTTTATTTTGGCCAAAGTAGATGATGCCACACTTCGCTATACCCAGTTGCTCGAAAAGGGAATTGTGGTAAGAAACCGGACTACTCAAGCCTTGTGTGAGAACACATTGCGCTTTACCGTGGGTACATCAGCAGAGAATAGAACGCTAATTTCAGCTTTAAAATCAATCATATGAACACAGGAAAGAAGGAAAAAAGCTCCGCTATGGGGAGTGTAGGGGGCAAGCGGGTATTGTTTATTGATCGTGATGGTACCCTTATCAAAGAAACGGTAGATGAGCAAATCGACGCATTTGAAAAAATGATTTTTTACCCCAAAGCCTTTACCTTTCTTGGTAAAATAGCAAAGGAACTTGATTATGAATTGGTCATGATTACCAATCAAGATGGTTTGGGTACTGATGTTTTTCCTGAAGATACCTTTTGGCCGGTCCATAATTTTATTCTCAAGTCCTTTGAAAACGAAGGGGTTGTTTTTGATAGGGTATTCTTGGACCGTACTTTTCCGCATGAAAATGCACCTACAAGAAAACCTAGAACAGGTTTGTTGACCGACTATTTTAGTGATGCTTATGACCTTAGTAATTCCTTCGTAATCGGGGATCGACTAACCGATATGGAACTAGCCAAAAACCTAGGTTCCAAAGGAATTTTCATCAATGATGGTACAAATTTGGGTACGGGGGAGATTACGGTGAAGAAAGATGAACTGGAGGGTTACATCGCACTGGAAAATAATGATTGGGAGAAAATCTATGAGTTTTTAAAATTGAACGATAGAACGGCAGAAATCCACAGAAAAACCAATGAAACCGATATATACATTAAACTAAATCTAGACGGATCAGGTAAGAGCGACATACATACCGGATTGGCCTTTTTTGATCATATGTTGGATCAATTGGCCAGACATGGTCAAATGGATTTAACGATTAAAGTTGAGGGAGATTTGGAAGTGGACGAACACCACACCATTGAAGATACCGGCATTGCCCTAGGGGAGGTTTTTCACAATACCCTGGGTAATAAATTAGGTATTGAGCGTTATGGGTTTTGCTTGCCTATGGATGATTGTTTGGCGCAAGCTGCCATTGATTTTGGAGGCCGTAATTGGTTGGTATGGGAAGCCGAGTTCAACCGTGAAAAAGTTGGGGATATGCCGACTGAAATGTTCCACCACTTTTTTAAGTCCTTCACTGATGGCGCAAAAGCCAACCTTAATATAAAGGCCGAAGGTACCAATGAGCACCACAAGATTGAAGCTATTTTTAAGGCATTTGCAAAGAGCATAAAAATGGCAGTAAAACGTGACGTTGAAAAAATGGTTTTACCCAGTACCAAGGGAGTCCTTTAAAAGTAAAAAGTGTAGGGTACAGCTTAATCACTTATAAGCGAACTACCTTCTTACCCCCTAAATACTTATAAAAAATGAAAATTGTAATAATAAATTACGGCGCAGGAAATATACAGAGTATCAAATTTGCCATAAAACGCTTAGGGTACGATGCTGTATTGACCCATGATGTTTCGGAAATACAGCAAGCGGATAAAGTAGTATTTCCCGGCGTGGGTGAGGCAAGTTCCGCCATGAAAAAGCTACGTGATAGTGGGCTTGATAAAATTATCCCTACCCTTAAGCAACCTGTTCTGGGCGTTTGTTTGGGCATGCAGCTTATGTGCAATGGCTCGGAAGAAGGAAATACGATGGGTTTGGGGATTTTCGATGTTGATGTGGTAAAGTTTGATAAAACCGTAAAAGTTCCACAAATCGGCTGGAATCAAATTACAAAACTGAAATCCCCGCTTTTCAATGCTATTCGGGATAATGAGCATATTTATTTGGTCCATAGCTTTTATGCCCCAATTTGTAAGGAAACCATTGCAATTAGTGAATACGGAATGGCATATAGTGCCGCATTGGCAAAGGATAATTTTTATGGAACCCAATTTCATCCAGAGAAGAGTAGCGATGTAGGGGCGCTTATTTTAGGTAATTTTTTATCGCTTTAGAGGAAAGATGAAATTAGAAATACGAAACTCGAAATACGAAATGGTAAATGAGAGATGTAAAAATTAGAACTCAAAAATTTGCAATTGATTGTTGGAAATTGTGTGCAGATATTCCAAAGTCCCGGGAATTTAATGCATATGTTAATCAATTAATTCGCAGTTCCAGTTCAGTTGGAGCTAATTTCAGAGCTTCACAACGTGCCAAATCGGATAAAGATTTTATAAATAAATTAAAAATTGTTGAGGAGGAATGTGACGAAAGCATCTATTGGTTAGAAATATTTATAGAAATTACAGATACAAATCAAAATGAATTTAGAAGGTTGCACAAAGAAGGAAATGAATTATTGGCAATAACGGTAGCTTCAATCAATACAGCAAAAAAAAGAATGGCCAAAAACTAGTTTTTATGATTTTAAGATGTTAGTGCCGATTTAAAATCACCCCTTTTCTATTACTATTTCGTGTCTCTAATTTCATATTTCTAATTTTAAAAAAATGAGAATAATCCCAGCTATAGATATCATTGAAGGTAAATGTGTTCGGCTTTCCAAAGGCGATTACGATACCAAGAAAATATATAATGAAAATCCGCTTGAGGTTGCTAAAGAATTTGAAGCACATGGTATTCAATATTTGCATTTAGTCGACCTGGACGGTGCCAAATCCAAACATATCGTCAATCATAAGGTTTTGGAGCAAATCGCTTCAAAGACCGGTTTACAAATCGATTTTGGGGGCGGATTAAAAACCGATGAGGACCTTCGTATTGCCTTTGAAAGCGGGGCAAAACAGATTACCGGTGGTAGCATTGCCGTAAAGGACCGCCCAATATTTTTGGGTTGGATTGAAAAACATGGCACAGGTAAAATTATTTTGGGTGCGGATGCAATGGATGAAAAAGTCGCGGTATCTGGATGGCAAGAGGAATCACAGGAAGAATTGATTCCTTTCATACAATCGTATCGATCCAAAGGAATTGAATACGTAATTTGTACGGATATTAACAAAGATGGCATGTTGGAAGGGCCTTCATTTGATTTATATCGGAAGATATTGGAAAGCATAAATGAATTGAATGGCTCAAGTGATACCGCCCCACTAAAATTGATTGCCTCAGGTGGTATTTCCATTTTTGACGAACTACCTAGATTGGCTGAAATAGGATGCGAAGGCACGATAATAGGGAAGGCCATTTATGAAAATCGAATTAGTTTAAAGCAATTGGAAACCTATATTCTAAGCAATGGATAACGAAACAAGGTTGGTGGATGAAGTCATCAAGAATGCTCTCTACCGCATGGATGAAAGTACGCGCATGATTAAAAAAAGTCTTGCGGAGCTATCGGAAGAAGAGGTATGGCAAAAGCCCAATAATTCATTAAACAGCGTAGCGAACCTTTTGCTGCATCTATGCGGTAATATAACACAGTACATCATTGCCTCGCTCGGGGAGAATGAAGATGAACGAAAAAGGGATTTGGAGTTTTCCTTGGAAGGCGGACTCACCAAAGACGAACTGCTGCTTAAACTGGAGGATACAGTCGATACGGCCAAGAGAATTATTTTTGATGCTAGTCCGGACAAAATGGTAAAATATCGTTCGGTACAAGGATTTTCCTTTTCAGGGATTGGGGTAATTATGCATGCCGTGGAACATTACTCGTACCATACCGGCCAAATTGCTTTTTGGGTAAAACAGCTAAAGAACAAAGACATTGGTTTTTACGATGGTGTGGATTTAAATGTAAAAGATAATAAAGCATAAAAAGGACTACGAAGTGAGTTCAAAATGATATATATCAAGTAAAAAAGAACAGTTTTTAAAAGATTAAATTCTTCATACTAAAAAACATGTTAGCAAAAAGAATCATACCCTGTTTGGATATTAAGGACGGTAGAACGGTAAAAGGTGTTAATTTCATTGATTTGAGAGATGCTGGAGACCCAGTGGAACTAGCTGAAATTTACAGTAAGGAAGGTGCAGATGAATTGGTGTTCCTTGATATATCGGCGACAGAGCAAAAACGAAAAACCTTGGCTGATCTGGTATATCGAGTTGCGGAAAAAGTAAATATACCTTTCACGGTAGGTGGTGGTATTTCGTCTGTTGAAGATGTAGATGTCTTGCTCCAAAATGGCGCCGATAAGGTGTCCATCAATTCATCGGCAGTAAAAAATCCGCAATTGATTAATGATTTAGTGGCTAAATTTGGTTCACAATGTATCGTTGTAGCAATAGACGCAAAACAAATAAATGGGGAATGGATCGTTCATTTGGTTGGTGGAAAGGTACCTACGGAACGCAAATTGTTTGAATGGGCCAAGGAAGTGGAGGAACGTGGTGCCGGTGAGATTCTGTTCACCTCCATGGACCATGACGGCACAAAAAATGGTTTTGCAAACACCGCACTTTCCAAGCTCTCTAGCGAACTTAATATTCCAATTATTGCGTCTGGCGGTGCAGGAAACATGCAACATTTTACAGATACGTTTACAAGGGGAAAGGCGGATGCAGCACTGGCAGCCAGTGTTTTTCACTTTAAGGAAATAGGGATTATAGAACTGAAGTGGGAGCTGAAGGCCAATGGTATTCCTGTAAGAATATGACAGGAAATCTGCGTTTGCTAAGCAAATTGAACTTTGTAAAAATACGGTTTCTTTAAGTTCAGTAACTGATGGAAAAAACGAAGGATCGAAGAAATAACTAGTAATGACACAAAAGAATATGGATTTCAATATACCAAACTGGGATAAAATGACCGACGGATTAGTACCTGCCATTATCCAAGATGCACGTACTAAAAATGTGTTGATGTTGGGCTATATGAATAGCGAGGCTTTAGGGAAAACCCAGGAAACCGGCAAGGTTACCTTTTATAGTAGATCAAAAAAACGCTTATGGACAAAAGGGGAAGAGAGTGGTAATTTCCTGAATTTGGTATCCATTAAGAATGATTGTGATCATGATTCGCTTTTAATTTCGGTCTACCCATCCGGACCTACATGTCATAAAGGAACGGATACCTGTTGGGCCGAGGATAACAGTTCAAACTTCGGTTTCTTTTCCGAATTGGAACAGACTATTGAAAAGCGTAGGACGACGGCAGATGATAAGAACTCTTATGTGGCATCGCTATTTGCCAAAGGGATAAACAAGATTGCGCAAAAAGTGGGTGAAGAAGCTGTAGAGACGGTCATCGAGGCCATGGACAGCAACGACGAGCTTTTTTTATATGAAAGTGCAGATCTCTTGTTTCACTACCTTATGCTTCTGCAGGCCAAGGGGTTTACCTTAAGGGACATTGAGGCTGAACTGATGAAGCGGAAAAAATGATAAGGTATTCTATCAATATTTCGTAAGTTTCAAAAATATCTACAATAAAATTGAAGTAAATGGGCATTATCGCCACTGTGTTTCCTCATTACTATAAAAATGTTTCATTATTGGAACAACACGTATCGTGGCGGTACGAGGCCTTTTAACCGCATAGAAACTATCATTTGCGCCCTATGGTGTGTAATATGATCGGCAAGAAGCATTAGAATTTGGCGCTTAGTTCTACTTAGTCCAAAATAATCCAGTTTATCATCAAGTTTTTCAGTTTCGAACCCAGCGATCAATTTCATTGTTTCATCAAACGTAGTATTAATGGCGGTAATCATCTCTGCCTTCGATTTTTCCGCAACTCTAAGTTCCATGTCGGTCTGCCAATCACGGGCATCGCGGCCGCCCAATAGGGACTGACTGTGCCAATCCATTGCCCACCCGATGTGCATTAAGTTTTCCGCAAAACTTTTTGAGTCGGGCGTAGCCTTAAATTCATAAAATTCTTCTGGCATGGTCTCTGCGACAAGCATCAGGTATTTTCGAGAATTTTCCAAGCGCTCTAAATATTCTGGAATATAAGTAGTTGACTGACTGAACACTGATGTGGTTGCAAAACCGATCAATGTCCAGACTAGTAATTCGCGTAGTTTTCCCATGAATTCTTTTTTTTTACTATTAGTTCTATTTTCCTAGTTCCTAAAATATAAGTTTAACAAGGTTGTCATCCTTTAAATTTCGCTACTGTATCTCTACAAATACTTCATTTATGGGTGTTTTTAGCGGTGGACTGACCAGATGTGCATGCTCCGTATTTGAAATTTTCCCGGTAATTTTTTCTACGTGATAGGAAGATTCTTGAAATTCCGAAACTATACTTACATCATAATAATTTTCAAGTTCATGGATGATCATGGTATCCTCAAAATTATCCAAATTTAAAGAGCCTAATTCGCGGTTACTATTAACAGCTTCACTTATAAAATGAAGTGCAGCGCTGCCCTCAGCGGTCTCTTTATAATAAGGGATATCTGCGTTGGTGTACTCAAAAATTCCGTTAGCAAGAGGACTGCTTTGGGTAACTTTTTCAATGAGCTGTACCCCAACATCAAAATAATAAACCGATGCTATTGGTAAATATTTTATAGGGTTTCTGAATGAAACGTAAACCTCCTTGCCATTGGTATACACTTTTATCTTCTTGAAATTTTCTAAAGTAACTCCTTCATCAATTCGTTGCAGTGCCAATTGTACAATGGAATCTTTACCAAGTTGAATGATTTTTTTTACTTCGGCATTCATTTTTATATTTTGGGAATAGATTTTGGAAAAACTGAATGTTGCACAGAAAAGAAAAAGTATTTTTAATGCGCTCATGATTAATTTTCTTACCGCTTTAGAATTTGGTTCTGCTTCATTTTTTTCTTATTTAGAATCAACCCAATTTTCTTTTAGGAAAAATTCCAAAAAAATATAGTATCAAAAATAGGCAATCCGCATGAACGATACGAGCTTAGGTAGTAGCCTTTTATTATCGAACGATTTTGGGAAGTAAACCTGTTATCGCCAATTCTAGAATGCTTAGAATTCACCACCACACAACAAAAAACTTTTCGAATTCTGTAGCACTTTTTTTCATCCATACCATTGGTGCATTTTGCTTTAGTAAACGCAAGCTAATTTCCAAAAGGGTTTCATAATGGGAGGTCCAGCTTACATCATTGTGGGGTGCCACTACCCATTGCGTTTTAAAGGGGATGTAGAATTCATAAGGCTTAAAAGCATCGCTTTGAAAGTCGGCCAAACGCAGCCAATAGCCCATAATACATTTTGGGTTCAAGGGCCTGATTGATAGTGGCTCGCTGCCGTAAGGCTCGAACAATTGGGCCTTATAACATGCCTGATGTGCAATAGCCTTATGCTCAATGCCTTTTGCCGTAAGTGCGGCAGTCCCTGAATTGGTATGGAGTAAGGCAAACTGTTCGTTTTTGATTTTCTCCATTTTTGTAAAAAACATATCCCGTTTGTTGGGACCCATCAATTGGTGAATAGGCTCGGAAATTTCGGGGTTGATAATATAAAATTTATAGGTAAGCTCTATATGGATAATTTGTCCTGTATCCAACTCACGCAATATAAAATCTATTTCACCCACGGTTTGCTTTCCGTTACGTACGGGTAAATTATGTACCAGTACCTCATATTGTGTGCTTTGATCCAAGAGCTGTTTACATGCGTGTTCCATTTGATGACCTAGCCGTATACGCTGTGGAATTGGGCTTGGTGAAAACTTGGTCACATCTACCGTTGGAAAAATGAATTGTTGGATACCAAATTGGGAATGTAGCCAAATAGGGGGTGTATTAATAAAACCATTTAGTTGGCGCTGAAGATGTTCTTGTACCATAGCTGTACTAAATTACAAGAATAACGCCATTCAACTTGATGTTGCATGAACAAATACGGACTTTCTTTTGGAATTTTATTCAAGAAAGTACGCGGTTATGAAGTTGACCGTACTATGTCCGGATTGCTTTTGACTGTGCTTTTTTCTATAACAATTGATATTATGAGTCTTGGTTAATTACAGGTAATAGCACTAAATGTAGTGCTTGAAGTAGCGTCCTCTTTGTTAAGGGAGGTACCAAAGAGTGCAAATTTATCGATGCCGTGGCCAGATGAACGTGCTGAAATTTCCATAGTATAGGTGCCGGGAGTATCAAAATCTATAAAAATATCATGTGCATTATTGTCAAAAGTGGAGGCTTGCCATTTAAAATCAAGGTCATTGCCACTTCTATAAATTTTGAACCAGCCATCTTTTGAGGCACCTTCCGGATTGGGTGTTTTTCCGGTATCCTTAGGATATACCGTACTCGTACCTTCCCTGTTCCTAGCATAAAAATCACTGGCATCGTTAAAACGTAGCCACGTATCATTATGGTCTGTACCGTTATTTCCCGTCTTAACGGCGGAGGACCAAAGAAATTGATAAGTACCCGTATTTTCGATTTTTATTTTGAAAGTAACAAGCCCAGTACCTGGATTGCCCAAATTCTGCTGCCCTTCCCATACCATATAGCCCTCGCCAGAATGCGAACTGCCATCTGTTTTCAATCTCCAGGGTGCTGCGAACACAGCATTTTCAAATTCAACCAGGACAAGGCCTTCTTTCTCGTTAAAAACGAAATTAGAAGGTTCGGTGCATGAACCTGTCGTTGGTGGTGTATTCGCAGGTGGGGTCTCAGTTGGCGGGGTATCCCCCGGTGTTGGTTCATCGTTACCGATAGACTCGTTTTCGCTTTCAGTTTCTTCCTCCAACACAAAATCATTATCAGTACTACATGAGCTTAACCCAATTAAGGTAAGTAGGAAACAGAAACTAAAGCATCGAAGGAGTATTAACTTCATAGTTTTGGGATTGAGTGAACACTTGAGGAGAAACGGTGAAATGTCCTTTTTTATTGAGTGACTCTCCAGATTTTCGATAAACGAACAATACACTTAAAATAACTTGGTAAAAGTCCAAGTTTACGCGGGGTACCTGCTTACGAAATTGGACTTGCATCTAAACAACGTTAACATTTCTTAAATAGGAGTAGCATCCAAAGGAAAAGTCTTAATTTTATGCTATGGCTATGAATGTAAGAAAGGGGTATAGGTTTCAGACCTATGAAGCCCCGGAACAATCTATTTTTGATAAACTTTTCGAGATTTTCCAGGAATTGATCACCCATACTTCGGGAGATTTCGATGAGGCGATTGATTGGTTGCGCGAATTGGATAAGGAATATGAACTAACCACGGAGGACTATACCATAGAGGATTTTATCGAAGAACTTAAATCCAAAGGGTACATTCGTGAAGAGTTTGAAGATGGTGGAGGCGAAGGTGAAAAGGGCGAAGAGGGTGCTGGTGGAGGATCTATTTCGATTACCGCAAAAATGGAACGTATTATTCGCCAACGTGCCCTAGATCAAATTTTTGGAAAACTGAAGCGTAGCGGTGCCGGAAATCACAAAACGGGAAAATCCGGACAAGGGGATGAGCATACCGGAGATTTTAGGGAATACCGGTATGGCGATGGCTTGGAACATATTTCAATGACGGAAAGTTTAAAGAATGCCCAAGTAAACCATGGTATAGGCAGTTTTCAGCTTAGCGAGGAGGATTTGGTTGTGGAGGACACCCAGTACAAGGCACAGATGAGCACCGTACTCATGATAGACATTAGCCATAGCATGATTTTGTACGGGGAGGATAGAATTACTCCTGCCAAAAAAGTCGCTATGGCACTGGCAGAACTTATTACGACCCGTTATCCTAAAGACACATTGGATATTCTTGTATTTGGCAATGACGCTTGGCCCATTCCGATCAAGGACCTGCCCTATTTAAAAGTAGGTCCTTACCACACCAACACGGTGGCAGGGCTTCAATTGGCGATGGATATGCTGCGGAGAAAACGCAACACCAACAAACAGATATTTATGATTACCGATGGTAAACCAAGCTGTTTAAGGATGCCAGATGGTACTTATTATAAAAATAGCGTTGGCTTGGATGATTTTATCGTCGAGAAGTGTTATAATATGGCTAGACAGGCCCGTAAATTACACATACCCATTACAACATTTATGATTGCCCAAGACCCTTACTTGATGCAATTTATCCGCCATTTTACGGAAGCGAACAAAGGAAAGGCCTTCTTTACCGGCCTTAAAGGTTTGGGCGAAATGATATTTGAGGACTACGAGGCCAATAGGCGAAAACGACTGAAGTAACTTAGGCTATCCTCGATTACCGATTCGTATATACTACGTAATGTACTATTAAAGGCTGGGTAAGTTTTAATGGGATAAAAGGAGGGGACTTGGATTTTAGTAATAAAAATTGAAAAAGAAAAAATAGAGTTTAATAATTTTAAAAGGGGGATTGTTGATACGGAATAGTGTTACAAAATCAGCATTCATCCATTAATAACTATATGAAGCATACAGAAATCAAAACATTGGGCCAACTCGTAAAGGCCGGATATCAGAGTAAAAAAATAAAAGATGAGTTGCGAGACAATTTAAGGGAGAACATTAAAAGTGGAAAGGATACTTTTATAGGAGTTTGGGGATACGAGGACTCCGTTATCCCAGAATTGGAACGTGCAATACTATCAAGGCACAATATCAACTTACTAGGGTTAAGGGGCCAGGCAAAAACGAGATTGGCCCGCTTAATGGTAAACTTGTTGGATGAATGGATTCCCGTTGTGGCAGGTTCGGAAATCAACGATGATCCTTTGTTACCAATGTCTCGTTTTGCGTTGGAATTGATTGCTGAAAAAGGGGAGGATACCCCCATTACTTGGTTGCACAGAAATGATAGGTTCTTTGAAAAATTGGCAACTCCTGATGTTACTGTAGCCGATTTGATCGGTGATGTAGATCCAATTAAAGCGGCCAACTTAAAGCTTTCCTACGCAGATGACCGCGTCATCCACTTTGGTATGATACCGCGTGCTAATCGCTGCATATTTGTAATCAATGAATTACCTGATTTACAAGCGCGGATTCAAGTATCCCTATTTAATATTTTACAGGAAGGCGATATCCAAATAAGAGGTTTTAAACTGAGACTACCATTAGACCTTCAATTTATATTTACGGCGAATCCTGAGGATTATACAAATAGGGGAAGTATCGTTACCCCATTAAAAGACCGTATAGGTTCACAGATCCTTACCCATTATCCAGATGATATTGAGACCGCCCGTAAGATTACAGAGCAGGAATCGAAACTGGACCCTAGACAGGTGGAAAGTGTTTATGTGCCCGATCTGGCGAAGGATTTATTGGAGCAAATAAGTTTTGAGGCGCGTGAGAGTGAGTATGTGGATGCTAAAAGTGGAGTGAGTGCCCGTACAAGTATTACGGCGTTTGAGAATTTATTGAGTACCGCAGAGCGACGTACCCTTTTGAACGGAGCCGATAGTACAATGGTGCGTTTGAGCGATTTTGCCGGAATTATACCGGCTATAACAGGCAAGATCGAATTGGTTTACGAAGGAGAGCAGGAGGGAGCAGATGGTGTCGCCGAAATATTGATTGATGATGCCGTTAAATCCTTATTCCCTGAGTACTTTCCAAAAATAAATAAACTGGAGCGTAAGGATGAGGAAACCGTCTATGATGAGCTGCTCCACTGGTTTTTTCAAGGAGAAGGATTTGAACTTTTAGATGATTTTACCGATGAGGAATACAAACGCGCCTTAGACAGTATACCTGCGTTAAACCAATTGATAAAAGAACATCAACCGGAATTTCCGGAACAGGATACTTACTTTTTAAAAGAGCTATTGTTGTGGGGGCTCGTGTCTTACAAAAAGTTAAATAAACAGCGCTTTTCAGATGGTTATGAATTTAAGGACCTTTATAGCAGTTTCTTAAAAGGAATTTAATCAACCTAGTTGTAAGCTAGGGAGACAAATGGCTTCTTGGAATACATTATAATACTCAAGGTGTAGCTGATTGACGAGTATCCTACAAGCTGAAATGGGGGCTCAAAATCTGTTGCTATGATTATTCTCTATAGTGTACTTTAGGCTATTCTGGCGTTTGCCATTGATTCCAAAAGAGACTAAAGCAATGAGTTTTGAGTACTTTTTTCCAGAGCGTTGGAATATGGGAGTTGTTTACCTCCAATGGTCTACATGCTGGTTCATATCGTCAAATTGATACGTGCCAACCAGTTGTTTTCGATAGCTGATTGCCAGAAACGTAAGGACCAGTAAAAAGGCGTACAGCACCAGCATAGAATAGCCAATGGGCAAAAAGGTAGCGGGGATGAGATGGTCTTCAAAATCCGAATAGCTCATTAATTTTAGGACGGTATCCACCAGTTTAAAAAGGTAGACGATACTAATGAAATAGAGTACATATTCCAAAGTACGCATGGGCGGGTCGCTCAACTCATCTTCCTTGATTTTAAACCATAATACGTACAGAAATACGAAATGTATTATCGACAACATGGGAAATATATAGTTATCGATTTTAAAAAAGTAGAACTTATTGGTGTATAATCCGTAAAAACTTAGAATATTCAAAAGAAACAAAACGCCAACAGAAAGGAATAGCGTGCGTTTCCACGTCAGAATTACTTTTAACATATAAAGTAGGTTAATGGCTTTGGGAAACCATAATTGCATTTTTAAAACGGGGAGAAGTTGTCTTTATTTTAAACTAATCGATGAACGGTTTACTTTGTTGTCAATCCTCAGATATATGTTGTTACTCTTAAACCAACCACCCTTTTTTGGTACTGAATCGTGCAAAATATACCAGTAAAACCCCTATAATTAGGATGATAATTGGCAAAACTAGTTTATCGACACCCACAAAGGAAATAATATCCGTCCCTAAAAAAGTGCCGGCTACCTGTACACAAACAGCAATAAAGGACAGTATGAAAAGGGACGTTGCCACCTTTTTTCGAAGTAACAAGGCAATAGAACCAAAGGCTCCCGAAAATACGGCTAACGCGTATGCGACTTTTATAAGATTGGTGCGATGCGTATACAAATAACGATTTGCTTCATCAAGCGCGTCAATGTCCTTGGCCGACATAGACATATCTACAATAAAAGCGAATACGCCGATTAGATTCCATAGTAAAGCCACTACCCCAATGGCCCAAAACCAATTGGAGGGCCTGTTTATTGCGTTTTTCATTGTTAAAATGGTATTACTAGTGTTTAATCAAATTTACAAAAATTTAAAAGGGTGCGCCTTATCTTGCTAAGAGTCGTTATAGCGGTACTATTATTTTATTTTTACACTAATGAAAAAACAGCGTTTTACTTATTTGGTCCGTTTGCAGTATTTGGGTTTTAGATATAGTGGTTGGCAGGCCCAACCAAAACAACGGACTGTAGAAGGCATGCTCCGTAAGACTTTTAAGTACTTGTATCCGTCCACACAGTTCAAAATTCTTGGCGCGGGAAGGACAGATGCTAAAGTCTCTGCTTTAGCTGCAGCTTGTGAACTGTTCTTGGAGGAGCCGCTCGGGAATTTGGACAACTT
>CAWFGA010000015.1:0-22224 GCA_963815225.1 uncultured Flavobacteriaceae bacterium | reverse complement strand
CTGGGCAGCCGCAATATAATTGCCAGAATTACCGGAAACATTTTTATCCCTATCTATTCTCCTTTGGAAATTATGGTAATACCGGTACCTGTTGTTTAGGGCCAATCCAAAAACATAACCTGGTTCATAGGCCGCCATACCCAAACCCAAGGAAACAGATACGCTCTGATTTCTAAATAGACCCAATTCATAACTTACCCCTGGACTAAACAGATCAAATTTAAATTGATGCCGTTCCAGATTAACGATTCCAGAGCCTTTTTCGGCAATTCCCCTTACCTGTGATTGTACCGTAAAAACCCCTAGAACAATAAGGGCAAAGCATATTTTTTTCATATGGATTGATAGTTGCTGTAATTAAAACTAATCGATACAATAAATATAAGCACCTGATTTAATGAAATATTATGAATTTTAATAGACCACTATCGACCTACACACCAACGTTTTTCATTAACAATCCAACCTATACTTAAATTGGCAACAGGATATATTGCACCCTCAAATTGCCCAACATAGTAAGCGGCGCCCACATCGATAGAAAAGTTTAATCCGGAATCAAAGCTACGTTGTAACCCCGTTACTACGCCAGCATAACCAAAAGCACCTTTTACAATTTCATTTTCTATGGTACGGGTTCCAGGAAAAAAGATGGCAGCTGCAGGGGCAACATAATTGGCCGAATTGCCATAAATCTGCTTTCGATTACGCTGTCGTTTCCCAAAATTGTAATAATAACGGTATTGGCCAGCAATTGCGGGTAGAAATACCAATTCTTCATAAACCTCTGGCAATAGCGGATCTATGGAAACTTGCAAACCCGCTTTAATGTCAAAAGTAGTATTGGTTCCCAAGGCCATCTCGTACTCAAAACCAGGATTAATCAGGTTGATTTTCATCTGCCTTAATTCGCAGTTTTTTCCAAATTGGGCAGTCCCTTGGCTCATTACGAAACAGAACAAAACCAATGCTAAACTATATTTAAAAAACATTTTCGTTTTGGGTTTTGACAATCTTATCAATCTAAAACAGGTAGCTTCTGAAAATAGTATCTTTGCTGAAAAATATTCGACGAATGAATCTTTCCGCAATACCTCAAATAAAACATACCGATTCCAACAACTTTTTTTTGCTTTCGGGACCTTGTGCCATTGAAGGGGAGGATATGGCCTTGCGTATAGCGGAGCACATTGTAAAAATTACGGATGATTTAAAGATTCCTTATATTTTTAAGGGCAGTTTCAAAAAGGCAAACCGTAGTAGACTGGATTCCTTTACCGGTATTGGAGATGAAAAGGCGCTTAAAATTTTGCGCAAAGTATCGGAAACATTCAAAATTCCTACGGTTACCGATATCCATACCGAACAAGATGCATCCATGGCCGCAGCATATGTGGATGTTTTGCAGATTCCGGCATTTTTGGCCCGCCAGACGGATTTAGTGGTTGCGGCGGCAGAAACTGGAAAGACGGTCAATATCAAAAAAGGGCAATTTATGAGTCCGGAGAGCATGAAACATGCGATAAACAAGGTAACGGAAACGGGGAACGAGCAGGCCATCATCACGGAAAGAGGCGCCATGTTCGGGTATCAAGATATGATTGTAGATTTTAGAGGTGTCCCCACCATGCAACAATACGCTCCAGTAGTATTGGATGTTACCCACTCCCTGCAACAGCCCAACCAATCCTCTGGGGTGACCGGTGGTCGCCCCTCATTGATAGGAACAATGGCCCGGGCAGGGATTGCGGCCGGGGTCGACGGACTTTTTATTGAGACCCATTTCGATTGTGCCAACGCTAAAAGTGATGGCGCCAATATGCTTGACTTAGGTTTGATGGAAAAGTTGTTGACAGATTTAGTTGCGCTAAGAACAGTGGTAAATCAATTTTAATCGATATCCTTTTGTTTATAAAATCCGTTTTGGCGAACGGCGTATGCATTTTTTAATACGTCGGTAAGGATTTTGTCATCAATTTCTTCCAAGGTACTATACCGAAGGGAACGAACTACTTTTCGTTTTTCAGAGACCAAAATATCCAGATGTTTGGTCAAGTTTGCGGAGTTCCAAAAACCAAGATCTACGAACTTTTTTTTATGCGATACATTCATATAGCAAATAGCGGATTTTCCTATGTAAAAGCAGGGAATATTCCATTTAAATTTCAATTCCACTTCTGGTAAAGTTGTTTCGATCATCAATTGCAAATGCAATAAAATACCCCTGTACGGTTCTTGTTGGTTGAGGATGTAATTTTCTGCAGGTCTCATGTCCTTTAATTCAATTGGGCATTATTTAATGGATATGTGTCAATTCCATGCCCCTGTATTGCATATTTTTGTTGTTATCAAAATAACTATGCATCCTATAAGCCGCTCATTTCATTTATTCCTTGCCCTACTTATTTCCTTAACCGCTTTCGCCCAGGATAATGAAGAAAATGATTGGATATTTAAAAATAGTAAAAGTCTATCAGAATTATGGGAGCTGGACGACGAACACCACAAAGGCACTTTTTTAATTACTTCCTACAAACCCATTTATCTTTCAGTCGCCAAATATTCATCCAATACAAATAAATTCCCCCAGGCAGAAAACTCTACCAAGGCCTTAGATGCACCGGTTGATTTAGACCCTATAGAAGCAAAATTTCAATTAAGCCTTAAGACAAAAATTTTTCATAATATGCTCAAAGGCCATATGGATATTTGGATGGGATACTCCCAAACTGCCTATTGGCAGATTTACAACAAGAAACTATCAAGACCGTTTAGGGAACTCAACTATCAACCAGAAATTATAGCTAATTTCCCTATTAAATTTCCAGTATTTGGGTTTGAGGCAAAAATGGTAGGATTAGCTATCATTCATGAATCGAACGGGCGATCGGATCCCATTTCAAGAAGCTGGAATCGTATAGCGTTACACGCAGGGTTTGAACGCAATAATTGGCAGGTGATGCTAAAACCTTGGATACGCATAGGCAGTAAGATAGATGATAATGAAAATATTTCGGATTACATTGGAAGAGGCGAAGCGAACATCACCTATGACTGGGGTAGGCAGCGGTTTAGGGCAGTAGCAAGGCACTCCCTTAATTTTGGTTCTAAAAGTAGGGGAAGTCTACAATTAAATTGGTCCTTTCCCATATTTGAGAACTTTAACGGCCACATTCAGTTATTTGACGGATACGGCGAAACACTGATAGACTACAACCACAGGCAGACCACTTTTGGCATTGGGGTATCGCTAATCAACTAACCTTCTGTTAATCATTTGAAAACAACCGCATAGTTTCATTATCGGTCTATTTTCATAAATTTGATAAAAGACCACTTTCATGAATACAAACATCTTTACCTCATTTTTATACTTATTTATACTTACCGCGGCAGCTCAAGATCATTCACATCAAAGTTCGCACAGGCTAACTTTTCCGGATATCCCAGGCTATAAAAGCATTAAGGCAGATTTACACATACACACCGTTTTTTCAGATGGGGATGTATGGCCCAATATTAGGGTCATGGAAGCTCTGCGCGATAATTTGGATGCCATTTCATTGACTGAACATTTGGAGTACCAACCCCATAAGGAAGACATTCCCCATCCAAACCGCAATAGGTCTTATGAGATTGCCATGGCGGAAGCCAAGGAACATGACCTATTGATTGTTCATGGCTCCGAAATTACCAGAAGCGCTCCTATGGGCCATAACAATGCCGTATTTATATCTGATGCAAATCCAATTTTAAAAGACAAGGCCGAAGCTGCTTTTGCTGAAGCTAAAAAACAGAATGCATTCGTATTCTGGAACCATCCTGCTTGGTATGCGCAAGCCCCACAAGGAAACCCAATATTAAGTGATTTTCAAAAAGACCTTATTAAAAAAAACCAGCTACATGGTATTGAAGTGATTAACTCGGTTGATTACGCCCAAGAGTCCCTTGCTTTGGCGTTGGAGAACGATCTTACCATTATGGGTACGAGCGATATTCATGGATTAATTGACTGGGACTATACCGAAAAGGGCAACCAACGCCCTATTACCTTAGTATTTACCAAAGAGAAAAGTTTGGAAAGTATGCAGGAAGCCCTATTTGCCGGTAGGACCGTTGCTGTTTATAACGACCTATTGGTTGGCAAAGAGGAATATTTGGTTCCATTGTTAACCGCAAGCATTTCTATAGCGAAATCGGTATATGTAAACGAAACCCAAGTCTTGGAATTGGAGCTTAAAAATAATACGAGTAGTGACCTGCTTTTTCAGAACGTATCCGAATATTCCTTCTATGACAGTTCTCCGGTATTTGAAATTACTGCCGGTGATACCAAAAAAATATTGGTAAAGACATTGGTAAAAAAAGAAAGTGTAGCATTAAAATTAAAGGCTTTGGGTTGTTTTACGGCGCCTAACGTACAACCCATAATTGAATGGACCATACAGGTAAACTAAACCTCAACAACAGTCATAGCCAATTTCCTGGTCAAAATCCGGGAGCAGTAATTGACGAAAGTGCTCAGGAGTTTTGTCAGAAATGGTAATTTTCTTTGCGATCATATCCACATCAAAATGAAAGGACGAAAAATCATCTTCGTACTCATTATCCAATCGCATCAACAGATAGCGTGTTATTTTGGACCTTAAGGAATATTCTAGGTCCAAATAACTTTTCTGGAGTGTCTTGTTTGCGGTTGGGTCAGTTATCCAATTAAAATTCAAAACATAATTTTTAAGGGCTATAAGGTAAGCCTAAAAAATAAAATAAGCGATACCTAACTCCATTTTTGGATTAGTGGCCGTTATTTACTCCCCATCTACATAATCTTGTAGATAAGCATAACGCTCGGTCAGTTTGCCGTTATGCGTCATGCGCGCCCGTTCCAACACACCATCCTTGTCCCCATTGAAAAAGGCAGGAATCACATTCTTCATAAAGGCTTCTCCAAAACCTTCACTTGCGTCTCGAGGCAATTCGCATGGTAAATTATCTACGGCCATGACGGCAATGGCGTTCGTATTCCTGTAATCTGTTTCGGATTCCGTCTTTGGGTCATACCCATAAATGGGGTCCGCAATGGTAGAAGGCCTAATGGTAGAGGCTACAGGACCATCAATATCGCAGCTAACATCCGCCACAACTTTTATCTTAAAATCTGGGTGTTTTGCATCTTCACGGGTAAACAGATACGGGGCGCCTTGGCCGTAGAAATGCCCTGCAATATATAAATCAGCGACTTTTGCAAAGCGTAAAAAATTTGATTTATATTCTTCCGGGTGGGCAAAAAAATCGGCCTTATTTCCCCTAATTCCATCCTTGCGCTTATTATACTCTCCCGCGTCTATTTGACAATAAACGGGTTCATTGAATTCTTCTTCAAGGAATTCAGAAACGGTTACGCGCTTCATCCCCATTCCGTCCAACATTTCACGGGATCCGTTCCCTACCCTACCCCTACCTGTTAGCAGGATTTTAATATTTGGAAGGTTTATATTCTTGAGTTCTTCTATCAATGCATCTTGATCGGGCAAATCATTGGCTTTGGGCAATTTATATGTACCATATTTGAGTCCGTACGCTCGAAATCCGTTATACGCTCCCACAATACCGGCATACCGGCCAAAAGCAACCAGCCGCTGTTCCTGGTTGTTCGTTATAACCTCATGATCATAAAGTTCGATATTCCTATCTAGGATAGCTTGAAGCAAATCTCTGTTGTACGGTTGTTTTTTAATGGTATGGGAAAAGAAAAAGTATTTCTTATTCGGAATCAATGCATCTATGGGCACCTCTTTTACACCAAGTAACACATCACATTGATCCATTTCATCTGCAACGTTGATTCCCAATTGCACATAGGCATCATTCGCATAAGCCCTAATGGGTGATGGTTCCACACTAATTTCCGCTTTTGGAAAGGTTTCCAAGACTTTTTGACAGGCTTTTGGGGAGAGGACTACACGGCGATCTGGAGGATTTTTACGTTCTCTAATAATTCCGAACTTCATATAGGTATTTTGGTATAAATATTGCACTAAATTATGCAATTAGGAACACTTGTTCGGTACCATACAGAAAAATAAGAAGTAGTACCTAAAGTTTTGTTAGCTTTGCATCCCTAATTTGACCTATTGTATTTGTTTGATAGGTAAGAAGACTTGCGAGCAAGTTGGGATGCATAATGTTCTTTGAAGATAAAGTGGAACCAATCAATTCACTTACAGTGTCTAGTTTGATAATTGACCTTGTAAATGGAATAGATTGACTTACTGATTTATTTTGAATTAGAGTCCTTTGTTATGTTTAGGATTAAATTCAATTACGTAAATTAGAAATTTACATCCCATTATGGGGCCGACCGGTTTTGACAGCGAGACCAGTTGGAATGTAAGCATGTCGAGCGCTGGGGTACAGCTCGTTAATATCATACTTCACACTTTTAATTGGCGAAAATAATTACGCTCTTGCCGCATAATCTGAATTATAGTAGGATATGCCTCGTCCCTACTAGGTAGGGAAGCGAGATGTTCCTGAATAGCCCTTGTTGACGGCGATTCTTATAGGAGCACCAGAAAAGTCAACACAAGGGTATCCGCTCGCTTTGGCGGTACCACAAAAACCTTAAGAAGATAAGTGTGTATTAGGCCGTATCTGGCCGGGTGCACATCGAAAACCAAGCAGATACTAAACATGTAGAAAGCATTTTAATTGCTTGTTTGGACGAGGGTTCGAATCCCTCCGGCTCCACTAGAACAGCATCAAATTAACACAAAAACCCTGTAATCTTATGATTTACAGGGTTTTTCATTTTATTTATATTCATTTGAATCCCAATAAATCCATTCCAAAAGTCACCTAATCGACACCTATTTTAAAAAGCTAAAAGTGGTGTCGATTTCCTTGTAATCCATTCTTTTCTAGTTAATTATAAAATTATATAATTTCTTTTATATACCTTTATATTGTACTAATCGACACCTAAATATCAATGAATTCTTTTTCTACACTTTTTTATCTCAAAGATGAGCGCCGGGATAAGAACGGAAAAGCGGGCCTATATCTAAGGATTACGGTAGATGGCAGGCGGACATCTATAAGTTTGAATCGGAAAATCGATCCGTCCAAATGGGACTCACGGATGAACAAATTGAAGGGGAAAGGATTCGAAGCGGAGGAATTGAATAGATTTATGGCAACTATTCGACATAAAATTAACAAGATTCAACACGATCTTATAGAAGAGGGAGAACCGTTTACGGTCCATGATGTGAAAGAGAAGTATTTGGGTAAGGGTAAAAAATATAAAATGTTGATTCAGCTCTTTGAAGAGCATAACCAACAAATGGAAAAATTAGTAGGTATCGAATTTGCTTTAGGTACTTGGAAGCGATATCATACCACCAAAAAGCATTTAATAAAATATATTAAACTGGAATATCGTAAAAATGATATTCCAGTTCGTGATGTGGACTTAAAGTTTATAAAGGGCTTTGAATATTTCTTAAAGGTGATGAAGGCCTGTAATCACAATTCCGCCTTAAAATATGTCAACAACTTCAAAAAGATTATACGGCTTGCGGTGGCCAATGATTGGTTAGCGAAAGACCCTTTTTATAATTATAAAGTACAATTTAAAACCGTTGAACGTGAGTTTCTCTCTAAAGAGGAGTTGCAACGTCTTATTGATAAAGATATAGAAGGAGAACGACTAGGAATCGTTAGGGATATGTTTGTTTTATGTTGCTTTACGGGTTTGGCCTATGTGGATATGCAAACTCTGAAGCCCAATGAAATTTACCAGAATGAAGATGGAAGTTTCTTTATAAAATCCAAACGCACTAAAACCGATACCGGTTTTACGATTCCGCTGCTGCCAACTGCAGTGGCAATCATCGAAAAATACAAAAGTCACTCTAAAGTGGTCAACAAGAATTGTGTGATTCCGGTGTTGAGCAATCAAAAGTCCAATGCCTATCTGAAAGAAATTGCGGACCGATGTGACATCAAAAAAAACCTGACCACGCACCTAGCACGACATACCTTTGCCACTACGGTCACGCTGAGCAATGGTGTACCAATTGAAACGGTCGGAAAAATGTTAGGACATAAAAACTTACGGACTACCCAGCATTATGCAAAGATTATAGATTCCAAAGTGGAGGAGGATATGGTAATTTTAAGGGATAAATTGCATTCTTTAGAAATTTCCAATAAAACATCAAAAATAAATCACAATTAAGTCTCAAAACATATCAATAGGATGATTAATTTTTAAAATCTACCTTACCTCCTCCCATATTTCTTTTTCCGTTTGTAAACGTGGCCTCACTGATGCCAATCTTACAGCATACCTTCTTAATACCGGTTCCCTTATCTACCTGTTTTATAGCAAATACAATCTGCGATTCCGAATTCTTTGATCTTTTTACAAGCAAACACTTGTTTAAAGTTAAACATTTATTCGCCCTGTTTTCTCTTGTTCTGAGCTGTCCGGTTTAACGGGAGGAGGTCAGATTTTATTTAATCTCATTTTTATATGGGATTGAAACCATAAAATAAAATGTGTTCTCCGGGATTTTCATGTTTATAAAAAAACAATTAGGAATGGACACTATAAAAACAGTTTCGCATACCAAAATCTAGATAAAGGTAGACAAGGATTAATGCCCTGCTCTCGGGCTCATTTTAAATCGTAAACGAAGTTATTACTATTTGGGGCCGAAGTCAGATTCAAAATTTTGGAACGAAAGAACTGGAAAAGCAAAAACTACCCATTCAAAATCTAAAAGTCAAATCAACAACTATGAAAGAAGTATAGTGAGATTGAAGATATCATTTTTGAAATGACAGCTTCAAAACAGAATTAAAATCATAGCCAGAATGGATTTCACAAAATAAGCAAGCTAGGAGTTGACTTTTAATTTCTGACGCCTTATTAATATTTGATAAAGAGAAGTTCTTATACTATTCAACTTTAATTTATTAATTGAATAAGCTATAAATAATTACCATAACGTAAGTGCGCACAGAACCTGTTTCGATTTTATAGTGTTACGGCAGATAATCGTGCTGGAAAATCAAAATAGGGCACACCGTATTTTTTTGACTTGGGACACACTTCTTCAATTTCTTTCACTTTGCAACCATTGGAAGCAAAGCGGGTTTGTTTTTTGTGGCTAGAAAAACACATCTCGAACTGTGGACCTCTGGACAGACGATAGTAAGGGAATTACTGCAGGTATATATAGTGCCGATAATCGAAATAATGGACCGTTTCATGTTAGCCTCTATACCTTATTTTCTAGCCCTAAATACTGAAACGGGGAGAATTGGTATTTCCAAAAGAAACCTGATATCCTCGAAGAGAACCTACCAAATCACTTTCCATACATCTTAAAAGACTTTATAATTTATAAATGGTAGCTACTTAATATTGAAATTGTCAAATTGTACTTTGATGATTTTTCCCTTAACTAGGATAGTGCTGCCCAATGTTCTTGGGGCCTCCCAGAGGGACTATCCTATTTCTGTAGCTCATAATACATCTACAAAGTAACGGAACATAATTTAAATATCTGTCTATCAGCTTTTTAAAAACAAACAAAACACTACAACACCGCAACGCGTGTTGTCCTCTTGCTCTACCATTTTTCCGTTACACTTCACAAAAAGGCAGACTTCCATTTCCGGTTCGCATAGGCTCACCTAAATCCACTTTATTGATAAATAGATTCGGTTGTAGTAAGTGAAAAAAACCATTACTTATTATATCCTGTGCGCTTTCCCTTTTTTTTAAAATTAATTAGAAACAAGAACTTGCAATAATCCATTGAAATCTTTTTTATCAAGAAACGGATGGGTATTCGATCCTACGTTCCCATTACTTCCCATAGCGCCTTTAGCGATTCCCTTTGGTCCCTATACTTCGATATCCGTTCGGGCCAAAGCTTTTATAAAAGGAGCGAGCATGCGAGCCCGGTTATGCAAAGCGTCCCGATCGGATATCGTTCCTTCGGACAGAGGGAAACGGGTCCATGGTAAATATCTTGGGAATTGGCCCGTTCTATCCAATGGCGAACCGGTGACAAATGGTCCCTTCGACGGGGACAAGCGGACTTGATCCCCTTTCCGGGATCGTGTCCAAGACCCTTGAGCGAACCGCTTTTCCTTTTCACAATGAATATTGGCTTGGGCAGTTCCAAATACGTAAGGGAAAGTGGTGAGCTCCTTTTGTGATGGATGGCCATTGCCAATCCCCCGTTCGCATGTCATCGGATAATCTTCAGATTTCCCGTATCGTCCTTCTTCTTTGCGTCCCTTTTCAGCTCAAGTACCGCTTGCAGCCTGTCCATGTCCTCCTCGACTTTTTTGTCCAGTACCCGTGCATATATCTGCGTTGTCGCGATCTTGGTATGCCCGAGCAGTTTGGAAACCGTCTCGATGGGCATCCCGTTGCTCAACGCAACGGTGGTGGCAAAGGTATGCCTGGCCATATGGAAGGTCAGGTTCTTTACGATCCCACAGGCGTCCGCTATCTCCTTGAGATAGAGGTTGGCCCCTAACTTTATAAATAAAAAGCTCCTTTTTTATCTCGGGTCAAATTAATTAAAATTGAAGATTTAAAATCTTTTACAAGGAATATATCAATAATCTACAATCTCCAATACTATTTTTCAAATGTCCGTCACGTCATTACACTATTGCTAAAACCGACGAAAGAGCGGATGCCAGGCCTAAAAAACTTAGAAATCCACATATATCCGTTACCGTAGTCAAAATAATCGAGGATGAAGTTGCAGGGTCCTGGCCAATTGCTTTTAGGCCTATTGGAATAATCGCACCGGCAAAGCCTGCGATAAGCATCGACAATATCATTGAAATACCAATGACTATGGCGATACCTCCAGAGTCCGCCCAAAAGTAAACAATGGTACCGGTGGTTATGGCAACTGCCACACCGTTTATTAAACCGACAATAATTTCTTTTTTGGCCACACGGAACCATTGGGAAATCCTTATTTCCTTCAAGGCAAGACCACGTATGGTCACTGCCAAAGCTTGTGAACCCGTATTCCCAGATTGTCCCGCAACCACAGGTAGAAATATGGCAAGTATCGTAATCTGGGCAATGGTATCCTCGAACAATCCAACCACAAAGGATGCCAAAAATGCTGTAGCCAAGTTGACCTGTAGCCACGGAAGTCTATTTTTGACAGCTAAAGATACTTTGGACAAGGCATGTTCTTCGCGACCCGCCCCGAACATTGCCTGTAGGTTTTCACTGATCTCTTCCTTGGATGCGGACATCAAGGCATCATTCCTGATAATTCCCAAAAGGAAATTGTTTATATCCGTTACCGGTATCTGCAGCAAGGATGATTGTTCTATGGTCTCCAATACTTCCTCTATAGTTGCCAAAGCATTTATAGAAGGTGCGGCATCCATCAGGTCCTTCAATTTTTTGTCGGTTCTATAAACCGCAAAATAATTAACGGGTATTTTACCCATCAATTTACCATCATGGTCAGTTACATAGATGACCAGCAATCTACGGTTTCCGGTTTTTCTGATCCTGTTCAACACATCTTCAACCGAGTCGTCCACGTTAAAGGTAGTAACGTCTGTCTCCATTAAAAAGCCTGCCGTACCTTCTTTATAAATCAGAAAATCCTGAATCTCCCTAGATACTATATCGGGCAGTACCTGAAGTCTCTTTTTGACTAAATCATCGTCTAAACGCGAAAATATACGAGCAGCAAAGTGAGTGTCGACTCTTGTAAACAAATCTTTAAAAAGGTCATTTTCCATCCTTGATAACAACGCTGTAATCGTGTCTATGTTCAAATGAAAGAAAAGTGTCCTGGCATTTTCAACGGGCAACTCTTTTATAAACTTTAAAGCGGACTCCGTTGAAATCGTATCAAGCGTATGCGCCGCATCTCTTGGGAAATTGACGAAATACTCGTTTCTCAAAATTTGCGCTAGGTTATCGGTATTAGATTCCATAAAAATGTGCTTTATACTTGTTATTTTCCGCCACCCTGCAATAGTCCGGTTAGTCCAATGCGGTAAAGTTCGCCAATGGCACTACCTGTTTCGTTGATTTCGCTAATTGAGGTCCTGCCCGGGGAACTTGTAAATTTTAAAATAGTGCGATACGGTAATTTTCCTAAAATTTTACCCGAAGAGTCAAGAATGGGCACTTCCTGATATTCCATCCAGACAGGATGTTCCAAAATACTCTTCACAGGTGTGTCTTTTGGAAAACCCTGAATATTTTTTATCGTTAGGTCATGAATGGTATCGTCCCTATTTGCAAGAAAAAGTTCCTTCGCCCTAACGATTCCAAAAAAAATGCCTTCTTGATCAACTACATACAAATAAGACTCATTGGAGGAAGGCTCATTTTTAAATAGCTTAAATACATGCTCTACGGTTACGTTTTGGGTTGCTAAAAGTGCGGTTTCCATTATTGAAGCGACAGTATTGGGCAAAACTTCGAGTTGAAGAGCTATTTCTAAGGCCCTATCACGGGAAATAGTGTTCAATAGTCTTTCTCGCTGCAATGAATCCAATGGCTTCAATAAAGCAGCCAATAATGAGGTATCCGCTTTTTCCAACAGCTCCTCTGATTTATCGGTGGTCAATAATGCAAAACATTCGGTAGCTTTATCCTTGTTCATAAAACTAAATAGCGCCGCACTTTTACCCCATGGCAGCTTTTCTAAATATGATGTCACCTCTGCGTTGGGCAAAAGCTCCATGGCCCTTGCTGCCGCAAATGGATGCTTAGCTATAAAATCGTTCAGTATAGTTTCGTTTGCTGTCATGGCTCAATCCTTTTTAAGTAAGTAGGACGTGGTTTCGTTAAATGTTTTTGCCGGGATTGTAATCTGGCCCATTTCATTGTCCAGAATAATATTGGTGGCATCGATTTTAATTATTATGCCACTAACTTTTCCAACTTTGATCTCATCGCCTACCTTATATCGTTTTCGGATGTAATAGCAGGCCAAAATATTACTTATGGATGTTTTTGCCCCTAAGCCAAAGGCAAGCGCGGCACCGAAAAGTAACGCAGCAAGTACAATGTCGATGATGTCTATCAACAATGCTATTTCTATCCCGATTTGATCTAGGGCGATAATAACGGCTAATAATAGAAGGGTAAATCTGATAACTTTCAGTAAGGTACCACTGTATTTGACCCCGGTGCGCTTACCCAAAGAAAGTAGCGCATCCGAAATAAGATTGCCTAAAAACAGCGACGCAAAGACTATCAATATTGCTGCAAGAATGTTGGGGATATAGTGCATAATGCCTTGAAACCATTGTGTAAGAACAGATAGTTCCAAGATATCGGTTATGACCAGGATGCTCGAGAACATTATTAACCAGAAAACGGCCGTTCCCAAAAAAGATCCGGCCTGCTTGAGATCAATTTTGTGAAATTTTCTTCTCGCCAATCTTCCTAAATGAGCGAATAATTTTATGATGAGGTACTTTAGGAGCCGTGCAATCAGATAAGCTCCAATGAGAACTAGTAGGGATAGTATAAGATCCGGAAGCAGCTCCAGTATTTTCCCTTTAATTGTTTGAAATAAGTTACCGTTATTTTCCATATGCCTACTTAAAATATTAAATATCAGTAAATACAACCGAAAAATCGAACTATAAAAGCTATTTTACGCAAGGTTTTCTAAGATAAAACCTCAGTATCCTTATCGAGTACAACATTATCCTTGAGGCTTAAACTTTTTTCATTTAACTTCTTTATGGTTTTTTGAAGGAAAATATTGTTGGGAAGTGTAATTTCTTCAGCCGTATCCAGCATCTGGATTGTTACAAAAAACAATCCTATGTTCATTACTTCGCCTCTTATTTCATAATCCTTAGTTTCCATTATACTGATAGAATCACCAATCCTAACCGAATGATAAAAGAATATCACAATACTTGAGGTGATATTTGAAAGTATAGACCACTGCGCAAACATCGCCACGCCCACCACGGTAAGTACGGAACCGACGAAAACTGCCAATTCTGAATGCTTCACACCCCAAATAATTAGCAGAATAATAAGGCAAATAGTAAGCACAATAAAATTGATAGCTTTTTTGATGATCCGAACCCTAGATTTTTGCACAAGCTTATCAACCACGTTCCTTTGGACTAATGTGTTCGTGATAAGCCGAATCAGAACATATAGTATTATGACGATGATAGATTCTATGATTTTAGTTGAATATAGCTCCACTGGTAAGTTTATTTAATTTGATACAATTATACCTGATAAATCTGAATTGGGGATATATTATTTCACTAATCGACAATCAAAATATTCCCCTAATAATTTTTTTCGGGGATTTAAAATTACTGCTTTTTGCGCACCTCTGTATTTAGAATAGCGCCAAGGGAAAATAGCTATAACTTTCTTTTAGATACCGCTCTCCGGTTCGGCTTTAGTTGATTTTTTTAAAAGTCAGTGACTAATTGCCGCTCATTTGTCTGTATTTAAAGATAGCTCCTGGATATTCCTGTATAGTCACGGTTTTCCTCGCGGGTGAGCACCCCTTTATTGGCAGTTAATAGGCTTTCCGAACGATCAAGCCGTTCAAAAATTAAAATAGTCATCATTTTTTTCTTTTTAAGATTATTAAATGAACAAAAGCGCTTTTGTATTCCTTATAGAATTCTTTGTATAAAGGTGATTGGTGGGAGGTGCTAAAACTCGATTGTATACTTGTTATTATTCACAAAAAATTGAGAAACAATCATTTATGCTAAATCAATGCAAATCGAGCCAAATAAAATTTGAAAATTTCATTTGGTTTCAAAACGGTTCAAATGATACCATTTGATTTTTGTTAAAAATTGGAAGGATTTTGAGTTATAAATAAAAAATTGAATTATAAAGAAAATGAGGGTAAATAAAGGGTGAAAAATAGTCATCTGAAAATAGTTTCATTGTATTGTCCCAAGAACGGTTGATTTTTTGGGACAAAGAATTTTACGTACACTTAACAGGAATTCTTTTTATGGTTCAATATATCATATTACTTTAAACGGCTATATCGTCCTCCAGTATTTCATCTTCACTTCCCCCAATTTGATTGGACCAAATGGCCAGACCAAAAGTCAGAACCCCCAGACGCCCGATGAACATAAACAAAATGATAATAACCTTTCCTAACATGGTCAATTCTCCCGTTAAACCTGTACTAAGACCTACGGTACCCAAAGCGGACGCCGTTTCGAAAAGGATTTCCTCATAAGGGAATTCTTCCGTGAAGGTCAATAAAAACGACCCAAAGAACATAAGCGAGGTATAGAATATAAAAGATGAAGTAGCGATATAGAGTCTCTCGAACGGTATGGCCCTTCCAAGAAAAGTGATTCTCTTCCTACCCTTCAACCTACTTTTCATGATCGCGAACACCGCGGTCAAGGTCGTAATCTTCATACCCCCGGCCGTTCCTGAAGGGGACGCCCCTATATACATCAGGAATATGGTTACCAATAGCATTGGAAGTAGAAAAGCACCGAAATCTACCGTATTGAACCCCACGGTGGTCATTGCGGTCATCGCCTGAAAAAAAGCGGCCAGAAAACGTTCTTTACCACCAAGGGATACAATGGAAGGCTCCTGAAAATAAAAGAACACTGAACCGAAAGTCAACAGTATCAAAAAACCGTACAGAATAATCTTTGTCGTGAAACTAAGTCTATGTGCTTTATTTTTAAGCATGAGGACGAAATCCGTTACTACTATGAAACCCAACGATCCCGCAATCGCCAAAAAAGAAATTATGGCGTTTATAAATCCATGATCCACATACTCCGTAAAACCGGAATTGAAAAGACTGAAGCCCGCCGTACAGAAGGCGCTTATACTATGGAACAGGGAGAGCCAAAGAGCCTCGCCGGTTTCCATGCCCTCCATTTTAAAGGCGATAAAGAACAATATGGTTCCGATGGTCTCCATCAGTGCGGTAAACAGGATCACGGATTTAAGGAAGTCCTTGATTTTTATCGTCACGGGCAAGGTAAACTCCGAACTCAACAACCTGCGGTGCCAATGGGTCATCTTTCTGGTAGTCGACAATAGCATGAAGGTGGTAAATGTCAGGTAGCCTATTCCCCCTAATTGAAATAGAAGCATGACGACGAATTGACCACCCAGATTATAGGTGTCAAAAACACTTATGGTCACAAGCCCGGTGGTCGATACGGCAGAGGTGGCGATGAACAAATGGTCCAAAAAAGGTGCGGATGTCTTTTGAAGCCATGGAAGGCACAATAAGATAGTACCCGAAACGATATAGGTTAGGAATCCGTAAAAAAGATTTTGTTGGGGGGAAAGACCCAACTTGAATCTAGTGTAGCGATTAGCTAGAGTTTTTAGAAAAGGCATAGCAATTTTTCACAAATCTAATTCATTGGAAGCATAGACTAAACATGATGGGAAATTTTAGATTCTCAAAGCTATTTCGCTAGAACAATCTTTTAAGGTCACAAGCTGTAATATTATGCCGAAAAAAGTTCCTTTTACGATACTGATTTAGAATGGCGACTGTTTTTGCTCTATTAATGCTTTTTAATAATATTATTTTTCTGTAGTTCAAATTTCTTTATCAAAGTTTTTCCCGCAAGTCCTTTCCAACTCAACCCGATGATTTCGTTTATCAATTCTGTATCCCGGCAATATGTCCACATGCAGATATATCTATAAGCCTTGAAATGGTCGGGCAAATGAAAAAATTCGGGATTACTTTCCAAATATCCGTCCCTGGTTTCAAAGTCCAGATGTATCGGTATAAAATCCCCGCTTTCGTGAAGTCGGCACATCAGTTTTCCGCGAACCTTTACGGATGGTGTCCCTTCATGCGAGACACTTTCTTGAGTTCCAGGAAAAGACAGGGCGATGTTCTTGACAACATCAAAGTCGGAATAACTAAAATTCGACGTAGTGCCTTTCATTATCTAGGTCAATTTATTTGGGTGCTTACAGCCCAGTAATTTCCTGCGAAGTCGTAGAACGAACCTCTTGTGTCCGGATCTCCTTCCTTGTTCATTGGTTCTTCGATTATTTCGCAGCCGTTCTCGATAGCCAAGTCAAAGGTTTTGTAAACATCCGCAACGTAGACGTGCAACATGGTAGTATTTGCCGGATAATTTTGCGTGCTATTGCTGACCATGAGAACGCTGTCGTCCAATAGGAGTTCAATGTGTGCAATCGTTCCATCCTCATGATCGAATCTCCTTAATTCGGTAGCTCCGAATAAAGTCTTGAGCAAATCCACCAACTTTTGGGCATCATCCACAATCAGATATGGCGACATGGAATTATAATTATCGGGCTTATATTTCTGATTCACGCTGCTGTTGTTTGAAATTTGTAAAAAGCACGTTTATAGATCAATAATAATCAAGTACGCTTATAGCTTTTTAATGATTATGAAGATAATAATTCTTATCTGAACAGAAGGGGTAAATGGAGAAATCAAGTCTCTGGATCACACCGTAGAAATACTGATTATGGAAAGACGGTTTTATCCTAGTGCCATAAAATAGTCGTTTAAAGGGCAAATTTTTACAGTTAAGTAATTGGCTTCCCATTAAAATCCAGTACGCACAAAGCAAGTTTTATGGTATCCTTATAATCAGCTTTCTCCTTATTGAACTTGGCATCCACTCTTAGTCCATTTATCAGGTTGTAAAAATAGTTCGCAAGCGCTTTAGGGTCATTGTTATTTGTCAATTCCCTGTTTTCCATTGCTCTGGAAATCGCCTTTGAGAACATACCGGTAATGTTTTTTCTGTTCTTTTGGACAATATCTGAAATTTCCCTGTCATGGGGAGCAAGCTCTATTGAAGTGTTGACAACATAGCAACCTTTGTTTTTGCTGTCGGAAATACTTTCCTCGGTCACGGAATTCAGTATTTCTTCGATTGTTACCTTAAAGGATTTGTTACTTTCTAATTTCTCCTTTAGCGCTTTTGAAGTAAATTGCCGGTAATGGTCCAACGCCAAGATGAAAAGGTTCTTTTTGTCCTTAAATGCGCCATACATACTGGAGCGGCTGATGCCGAATGCGTCTATGAGATCCTGCGTTGATACCGCATGATATCCTCTTTCCCAAAAAAGATTCGTTGCCGTCCGTATTACGTGAAGTTCATCAAATTCTCTATTTCTTGCCATGACGTCGAAATGAATTGTGGGATGGATTCATCCACCCCGCAAAACTATTCAATATGGATTGATTAGTCCATATTTTTGGAAATTTTTTTATCCATACCCACATTCTCCGTTATGTTTGCAAAAATCATCAAAAGCCCCCCGATCAATGCCAAGTTCTTAAGAAAGTGAACTGGTTGGTTTTGGTCGGAAAAATCCGTGTGAAAGATCAAGGTCGCCGGAACCAAGAAAATAATCAGTGCTATTGTCCCAATTTTACTTTTATAGCCGAACCCTATCGAGAAAGCACCGAACAGTAGAAGGATAATCGCACAGACCAATAATGGGCCTGTCATTGGCATCCCCTTGGAAGTCATGTAATTCTGGACGTCCGCAAAGTTCATGATTTTGTTGATCCCAGGTACCAAGAAAATCAATGAAAACAGTATTCTACCGATAACGTGTATGTAATTGTTCATGAATTCTTATCTCTTAATATTTGTTGCAACTACGGTATATACATGAAAATCCGGATTTGATTTTGAAAATACTTCTGCCAACTTGGGGGCTCCCCCGGAGTTTATGGTCGCTACGGTCTCGTCCAGACTGCTCTGGTCTTTCCATTGGGCATAGTTCACGATATAGTCATTGTCCAGACTCTCATGGACCGTGGCCGAAACAAAGCCCGGCCGATTCAAGACATCTTCTTGCATCGCTTCTTTCAACAGCTGTGCCAGTTCCTGTTGGGTTATCCCCTCGTTGGGCTTCAAGAGATTGATTACGGTCAGAATATCGCCTTTTCTATCAATTGGGACATCGGCATCCGATGGGGAAAATTGTGCCGTAACCGCATAGGGATGAAAATCCGGATCGGAAAGTGAGAAAGCCTCTGCCATTTGGGGTGCGCCACCGGTCGTGATCAGGTCAACCGCGGCCTGCAAATCCGTTTCGGTCGACCATTGCGCATAATTAAGGACGTAATTATTGTCTTGGCTCTTGTGCAGACTGGTGGAAACAAATCCGTTCAGTTCGCTGATGGTAGAGTCTATTCCGTTTTGCAAGAGGGAGATGACCCTATCTTGGTCTTCGCTTTCGGGCTGCATGATGTTGATTACGGTCAAAAGATTGGGATTAGGTATCAAAACCACTTGTTCCTCCGTAGGGGCCGACTCGTTTCCATTGCAAGCGAACAGCAGAGCTGCAATACTTATACCTATACATTTAAGTTGTATTTTCATTTTATTGTTTTTTAATTGTAGTTCATCTTAAAATTGTACCATTCCCCCATCAACATAGATTTCCGTCCCATGTATAAAGGAGGCATCATCGGAGGCAAGAAATGTCACCGCCTTGGCAACTTCCGAGGGCAGGCCAAAACGTGCTAACGGAACTTGCGGTAAAATTGCACCCGCAAAATCTTGTATCTGTTCCTCGGATAAACCGGTCTTATCAAAGAAGTTGGTCTGAATCGGCCCGGGGCTGACCGCATTGACCCGGATTTTTCTCTTGGCCAATTCGGCAGCGAACGTTTTTACGAACGACTGCACCGAGGCCTTGGCCGCGGAATAGATGGCGGCGGTTTCCATACCGACCTCGGTTACTATGGAGGTGTTCAGAACGATGGAACCACCTTCGGACATCAATGGGGAAATATGTTGGACCGTGAAAAGCGTGCCCTTTACCAATACGTTGAACTGCTCATCGAAATGTTGTTCGTCGATCATTTCAAGTGGCGCATATTTTCCATAGCCTGCATTGACGAACAAAACATCCACTTTACCATATAAATCCTTAATGTCTTGTGCAAGCGAGCGAATATCTTCAAGTTTGCCGGCATCGGAGACGATGCCTCTTGAATTGCTTCCCAGTTCTTTTATGGTTTCATCGACGGTTTTCTGATATCGCCCCGTTACTATTACGGTTGCGCCCTGTTCCATAAAGTCTTTTGCGGTCGCTTTGCCTATTCCGCTGGTACCGCCGGTTACCAATGCAATTTTGTCTTTTAATTTTTCCATTTTGATCATGTATTTTTTAGATGTCGAACATTATTCTGAACTAATCAGTCCACAAATATATAAAATTATGGATTGTTCAGTCCATAATTAGATAAAAAAATTAGGTCGGGCTTTCTATAAAACGGATGCTGGAAGAAGCGGATGGAGAAAATCGATAGTGTCCCGAGACACCTTCGTTTTATTTGACTATTTGTAATCAACGGTTTGTAAGATGGTATTACCTCATTTTATAAAGTTCTCTCCGCTTAGAAATATTGCTGTAATATCTTAGGAGTCAGTACTTTTCAGTTCTGCATGTTCAAAAGATACTCTGCTATCTTCTTATGTCCTTCACGGTCGGCAATAATCAATGCAGTATCTCCATTGTCCATTTCTATTGTAATTGATGCATTGTTTTCAATTAGAAGTTTTACTAATTCCAAATTCCCTCGGTGTACTGCGGAATGCAAAGCTGTAACATTTTGCATCTGGACTGCATTCACGTCCGTTCCGTTTTCGATTAATAACTTGCAAAGTTCATAATTCTCTTTTGCAATTGCAGAATGCAATGCATTAACTTTAGATGAATTTTTAGCTGATAAATTTGGGTCAGCTCCCAATTCAATCAAAGATTTTGCAATTTCTGTTTGATTAAAAAAACCAGCTAAAGATAAAGGTGTGAAACCATCATTGGAATACGTATTAATCAAGTCAAAATCAGGTTTATTCAAATAATCTTTTACTATGTTAGTTTTGCCACATACGATGGCTTCGTGAAATGAAAACGACTTCTTTAACTCTATAGCTTGCTCAAAAGCTTTTTCAAGGCCACTGTAAGCAATTATCATGAACCCAGAACTTCCATTATCATCTTTTAGACTCAGCACTTCAGGATTTTCCTTAATAAGGGATATGACTTTATCTGCTTCTTTATTTTTTATATGCGTTTTAAGTAATTCAATCATATTCGTTGTTTTAGGCGTTAAACCAATTAGCGTGCAGAAAAATACTGTTATCAGAGTTTTCATAATATTGTCTTTTTTACAAAAGAAATGATAAAAGCGTTGACTCAATTACTACATATCACTTTTTCGTAAAGCACTTGGGGATTGACCTATTATATTTTTAAAATAGTTGCTAAAATTCCCTAAGCTTGAATAACCGGTGTCCAAAGCAATCTCTTTTATGGTTTTGTTGGTCTCCAATATTTGGCGTTTGGCTTCGTGAATTCTTTTTTTTGAGATATATTGGAAAGGTGTAATGCCAAAAATTTGATTGAAATTCCGTAATAAATGATTTTCTGATAATAGACCAATACTTGCCAATTCTTTTAACCTTAAGTTCTTATGATAGTTACAGTCCATAAAATCCTTGACGAACATAACCCTTTGATAAAGCTCTTCCCGAGTAGATTTCTTTTTTGAAGTCAATCGTTCGGTGTCAAAAAGAGTATTATTGTTTTGCTGTAGAATTGCATTCAATAACCGATAATAAAATTCATCTTTTTCAAGTTCATCTATTCCAAAATTAGATTTCTCCCTACCTATTTTTAGCAATTCGGAGACCCTTCCCCTATGCTGATAATTTCTTTCAAATAGCGTAATTCCATCGTGCCATTTTACATCGAAGTCAAGTAATTGTTCATCAGTAGAATTTAGACCCGAAATTACTTCTGAAACGAATTCAGGCGAGAAAAAAACACAAAAAGATTCAGTTTCTTTAGAGTTATCAATAGTCAAGCGATATTTGGTGCATTCGTTTAGTATAAGAAAATTGGTTAGGTCAACTTGATATTCACGCTGCTTCACTTGATAATTAGCTTGACCCCCATAGAAAGATTTTATAGATAAGAAGCAATCTCCAGTCCATTGGTATTTTCTTGCTCGTTGATGGATTATAAAACTATCTGTCATTTTAAACAACCGTCTTGGGTATCGTATTGGCTCTTATTTTGGGATAAAGATCAAATAATCTTTATCCGCCTCAAATGCATAATAAAAGTAAACAATTAAACATATTGAACTGGTCAAAGAGGGAGTCTTAAAAAAC
>CAWFGA010000014.1:0-192726 GCA_963815225.1 uncultured Flavobacteriaceae bacterium | reverse complement strand
CGGTCTGGACGGGACTCGAACCCGCGACCCCCTGCGTGACAGGCAGGTATTCTAACCAACTGAACTACCAGACCGTGGCGTTAAGCGAGTGCAAATATATGTTGTTTATTGTATTGCACAAACATTTTTGTTTAAATTTTTTTGTGCTAAAGAAATTTATGACGTTCCACTAAAAAGGTGTTGAGAATGGTGGAGAAATCGCCCCGTATATCTGTTTCCACGTACTTTATTCTGTATTGGGCACACTTCATCTTAATCTCATTGATATAGGCTGCGATACGTTCTTGGTAGGCTTCTTTAATGTTGTCGGCATAGAGATCTAAATGCTCTCCTGTCTCAACATCCACAAAGCGCTTCGGGGTATTTTCAAAATTAAAGAACAGTTCATGATTTTTATCCATAGGATGAAAGAGCACAACATCATGCTTATTGTATTTTAAATGACGAAGTGCCTCAAAGAGTTCAGCGTCGTCTTTTTCGGTTTGGAACATATCCGTAAATAAAAAGATAAGGCTTCTGCGTTTTATCTTTTCCGCAATTTGATGCAAGTACGTATACGTATTCGTTTCTTTTGCGGGATTCTGAGTTAGGCTTAATTGCGCCAATTGCGCCAATACCATTTGAAAATGCCGTTCACTACCTTTTTCCGGGGCATAATACTGGTAATCGTCTGAATATATGCTCAATCCCACGGCATCCCGTTGTCGCTTTAATACGTTCATTAGTGCCGCAATGGCCAATACGCTAAATCCAATTTTATTAAGGTTCCCAATTTCCAGGTTTTCTATTCTTGGGTAGTGCATGGATGCGGAATTGTCCAATATCATGTGGCATCGTAAGTTTGTTTCTTCTTCAAAACGCTTGGTATAGAGCTTATCGGTCTTGGCGAACAACTTCCAGTCGATATGTTTTGTGCTTTCGCCGTTGTTATAGATTTTATGTTCGGCAAATTCCGCAGAGAAGCCGTGGAAAGGGCTTTTATGGATGCCACTTATAAAACCTTCCACTACCTGGTTGGCCAATAGCTCTAGATTGGAAAATAAGGCCGATTTATTTAATTCTGATTGTAAATCCACGAGAATAAAGATACGAATTGGACGGTAGCGGTCCTAAGGAAGGTTTGTCGTATTTAAATAAAAAAAGAGCCGGTCAGCGCCGGCTCTTAGTACTTATTTTTGTGTTGGAGGCCTATAATAAGGCGTCTATTGCATCTGTGTATACTTTCTTTGGAGATACACCAACTTGTCTACTTACAATTTCACCATCTTTGAAAACCAATACGGTGGGTATATTTCGTACCCCGTATTTCGCGGCAAATTCTTGATTGGCATCCACATCAACCTTACCAACAACGGCCTTGCCATCATATTCATTACTAACTTCGTCGATAATAGGACCTACCATTCTACAAGGACCGCACCATGCTGCCCAAAAATCTACTACTACCGGTTTATCGCTTTTTAGTACTACCTCGTCAAAAGTAGCATCTGTTATTTCTAATGCCATGTTAATTACTTTTATTGATTATGCAAATTTAGTCATTTATTCTTCCTTTTCCTTACTGGTCCGCAATTCGTTTTGCCTATACGGTTATTAGGTTAATTTATTGATTTTTAGGACTATTTTTTTGTTAACAACAAATTGATGGACGTTTAAACTGTGTTGTTTCGTCTATAGTTCCCAACCGCTTTGCTAACAAAATAAGCGCTTCTTTTTTGCTAAGGGTCTTTTAATTCAATTTATAATGAACGTCATTTTCTTCAAGTACATGCAACAGCTCGCTGGATATCTGTACTTTTTGCTTTCTGCTGGATAAATTTACTTTTATCTGCTCCTCCATCTCGTAGATGATAAAATTAATGGGGTGGTCACCTTTATGGGAGACCAAGGTATCTTTTAATCGATGCACCTTCTCCTCTTTTAGTTCATCGATGTTCAGCTTAATGGTCAGTTTTCGTGCGTAGGTTTCCATAACTTCCTGTAACAACATAAAGCTGTTGAACTGCATGCGGGGATCTCCCTTTTTCCCAGTTTCCCGGTTCACCCATCCTTCCCGCACGAAAAGCTTTACGTAGGCAAAGGAGTTCAGCATTAGAAAATGCCTGAACTTGAGGTATTCCTCCCCAAAAATTCGGAATTCGAAGGAATCGGTATAGTCTTCCATGGTAAACGCGGCCCATCCCTTTCCGTTTTTTGAGGTTCGGTGCTGCACATCGGTGATGACACCGGCAAAGGTAAGTTCGCGGTTAACATAGTTGGGCAAATCATTGGCGCAGGATACATTCGCATTACAGAATGCCTTTATTTCGGTCTTAAAATCGTCCAGGGGGTGGCCCGAGATATAAATCCCTACCACTTCCTTTTCCCTGCGTAACTTTTCCATGGTGCCCCATTCCTCGCAGGGGGGCACCACGGGCTCCGGAATTTGTACTTCGCTGGCATCCCCAAAAAGGCTTACTTGTGCAGAATTCTCGTTTTCCTGGAACTTCGCGCCATATTTAATGACTTTTTCCAAAAAGGTAATGCCGTCACCATCATCATGGAAATACTGCGCCCTATGTGTAGTGCCAAAGGAATCGAAACCACCTGCAACAGCTAAATTTTCAAAGGCTTTTTTATTGGCTGCGCGAAGGTCTATCCGTTTTGATAAATCAAAAACCGATTTAAAGTTCCCATCTTTTTTTCTATGTTCCACAATCGTTTCCACAGCTGATCTGCCTACGCCCTTTACGGCACCCATGCCAAAGCGCACGGCGCCTTGTTTGTTTACTGCAAATTTGTAATAGGATTCGTTTACATCCGGTCCCAAAACATCCAAGCCCATGCGTTTGCATTCCTCCATAAAGAAGGTCACCTGTTTGATGTCGTTCATGTTATTGCTCAACACCGCCGCCATATACTCCGCTGGGTAATGTGCCTTTAGGTAGGCCGTTTGGTAAGCGATATAGGCATAACAGGTAGAGTGGCTTTTATTAAAAGCATAGGCTGCAAAGGCTTCCCAATCTTTCCATATTTTCTCCAAAACTTCCCGTGGATGTCCATTTTTCTCACCGCCATCCAAAAATTGCGGCTTTAGTTTTTGTAGTAGGGCAAATATCTTTTTACCCATAGCCTTACGCAACACATCCGCATCACCTTTTGAAAAACCGGCCAACTTTTGGGACAAGAGCATCACCTGCTCTTGGTAGACGGTAATCCCATAGGTTTCCTTCAAGTATTCCTCCATATCCGGAAGGTCATAGGCAATCTCTTCACTTCCGTGCTTACGGGCGATAAAACTTGGGATATATTCCATGGGTCCTGGCCGGTAAAGGGCGTTCATGGCAATAAGGTCATCAAAAACCGTGGGTTTAAGGTCTTTCATGTGTTTTTGCATCCCGGGGGATTCATATTGGAAAACCCCTACGGTTTCCCCACGTTGAAAGAGCTCATAGGTCTTCGTGTCATCCAGCGGAAAATCATCGGGTACCAAATCGATATCGTGCTTCGCTTTAACGATTTTTACCGTATCCTTAATGAGCGTCAAGGTTTTCAATCCCAAGAAATCCATCTTCAACAAGCCGGCACTCTCCACAACGGAGTTATCGAACTGAGTTACATAAAGATCTGAATCCTTGGCCGTGGCCACAGGTACAAAATTGGTGATATCACTTGGGGTAATAATAACGCCACAAGCATGTATGCCGGTATTGCGTACAGAACCCTCCAAGGTCCTGGCCATTTTAAGGGTTCGGCCCTCTAAATCGTCCCCATCATGGATATTTAAAAGCTGATGGATCTTTTCCAAATCATCCGCCCTGAATTTTTTCTTAAGGTCTGCCTCCGATACCCCAAAAATTTTGCCCAATTTGGACATGGTGGGAATTAGTTTTGCAATACGGTCTGCATCGCCCAAGGGCAAATCCAAAACCCGGGCCGTATCGCGAATCGATGATTTTGCGGCCATGGTACCATAGGTGATGATCTGTGCCACCTGATTGGCGCCGTACTTATTGATTACATAATCCATAACCCTACTGCGACCCTCGTCATCAAAATCGATATCGATATCGGGCATGGACACGCGATCGGGGTTCAGGAATCGCTCAAATAGCAAATCGTACTTTAAGGGGTCAATATTAGTAATGGCCAGGCAATAGGCGACTACCGAGCCTGCGGCAGACCCCCTACCGGGCCCCACGGATACGTCCATGTTCCGTGCTTCGCGAATAAAATCCTCTACGATCAAAAAATAGCCAGGATACCCGGAGTTCTCAATCGTTGCCAGTTCAAAATCGATACGTTCCCGTATAGCGTCCGTTATTTCTGGGTAACGTTTTTTGGCCCCTTCATACGTTATATGCTTCAGATATGCATTTTCACCACGGTTGCCCCCGTCCACTTCATCCTCGGCCACTTTAAAGGTATCCGGAATATTGAATTTTGGAAGGAGTACATCACGTGCAAGTTCATACGGTTCCACTTTGTCCAGAATTTCTGAAATAGTCAAGATAGCGTCAGGAACGTCTTTAAAGAGCTCCTTCATCTCATCTTGGTGCTTAAAATAATACTCTTGGTTGGGTAGCCCGTAACGATATCCTCTTCCACGACCAATAGGGGTGGCCTGCTTTTCCCCATCCTTTACGCAGAGTAGAATGTCATGGGCTTCGGCATCCTCCTTGGCGCAATAATAGGTGTTGTTGGTGGCGACCAATTTAACATCGTGTTTTTTGGAAAACTCGATCAGGACTTTGTTAACACGATCTTCATCTTCTTGACCGTGACGCATCAGCTCAATGTACAGGTCATCACCAAATTCATTCTTCCACCACTCCAAGGCTTCTTCGGCCTGGTGTTCACCCACGTTTAGGACCTTGCCGGGAACCTCACCGTATAGGTTTCCGGTAAGTACAATGATGTCTTCCTTATATTTCTGTACGATTTTTTTATCAATACGGGGAACATAATAAAAGCCGTCCGTATAAGCGATGGAGGACATTTTGGCCAGATTATGATAGCCCCTTTTATTTTTGGCCAAGAGTACGATTTGGTATCCGTAGTCCTTGACATTTTTATTGGTATGGTCCTCACATACAAAGAACTCACAACCAATAATGGGAATCAGTTCCTTTTCTGTAGGCGTTTCCCCTTTTTCAATCGCTTCCGCATTTTTTAGCTGCACCCCTTTGTTATGGGCGCTTACTTCTTTTACGAAATGGAAGGCACCCATCATATTGGCGTGATCTGTGATGGCTACGGCGGGCATTTTTGCTTCAGCGGCAGCGTGTACCAAATCACGCACGGCAATGGTAGATTGCAGGACCGAAAATTGCGAATGGTTGTGGAGGTGTGCAAAGGGGGCATCCTCCAAGGTCGCCAAATTCTTCTTTATCTCTTCTTTGGTAGCACCACCGGTATCTTGTTTCCAAAGCGCATCCGCAATTTTTTTGGATGCATTTTTTAGATTGATGTGTTTAAGCCCAATAAGTTCAATCTCTTTGGGATTTGCCTCAGAGAAATTTTCAAAATAATCTGGCTGCACATCCAATTGTTGCTTGGTAAATTCCTTTCGGCGTACCAATTCCAAAAAACAGCGGGTGGTAGCTTCAACGTCCGCGGTAGCATTATGGGCTTCGCCAAAGGGTTCTCCAAATAAGTATTGATGCAACTCCGTTAAGGTAGGCAGCTTAAATTTACCGCCACGCCCCCCAGGTATTTGGCATAATTGTGCGGTATGTTCTGTACAGGTATCCAAAACCGGAAGTTCCTGTAATGGATTTTCTACACCTAATCTATGGAATTCCGCCCCCATGATATTAAGGTCGAACCCAACGTTTTGCCCCACAATGAATTTCGTTCTGGACATCGCCGTATTGAACTTCTCCAAAACTTCAGACAGCGGCACGCCGTTTTGCTGTGCTAATTCTGTTGAGATACCATGAATCTGTTCTGCATCAAAAGGGATGGTAAAGCCATCGGGTTGTACCAAATAGTCTTGGTGCTCCACCAAGTTCCCCATGGCATCATGCAATTGCCAGGCAATCTGTATGCAACGGGGCCAATTATCCGTATCGGTTATGGGTGCGTCCCAACGTTTGGGAAGTCCGGTAGTTTCGGTATCAAAGATGAGGTACATAGTATGGTTTCTTGGTACTCTATTATAGCTAGAGATTGCTTGACAAAGAGCTGATAAAATTAGGAAATAAGGATGGGTTGGAAAAGGAGAGTTGCTAGGAGTTATTAACGTTTGTGGTTCAAATTTCTTCTGGCATTTTTTTTGATTTTGTAGGGTCTGGAATTATTTAAAATTCTAGCGCAAAACTATGATGACGAATAAAACAATATCCTCCGTTAATTTAAGGTAATACTGGATATTTTGTAATGATTTTAGCAATAATTTTAGAGGTAAAGTAAGTTGTGATTTGAGTAATCATTGATTCTAAAATCAGAGCAGTGAAAAACACTGATTTATGTGGTTTTTTAACGAATTAGATTTTAACATTCAATTTTTTAAAATGAATAAGCTAGTTACCAGTTTAGTTTTTGTGCTTGGGTTTTCATCTGTTATTGCACAATCAGCCAATGGAAACAATAGGCCGAATGCCTTTCTGAGTATAGGAAGAAGCCATACAGGTACGGGAGATTTGAATGGTTTTATTTTTGGCTTTACTTATGGAGAACAAATGAGGAATAATTTGTTTTGGAACGCCAGTTTAGAATCTACTTTGCACGATGCTGAAACAGTTGATTATTTTTTCATAGATGAAAGCGGTAATTCGTTTGTAGGGAAAAGTAGATATGTTACTGGAGGTTTTCAACTAATTAGCACACTAGGTTACAATGTTTCTTTGGGCAGTCATCATGAGATTGGTTTGTCTTTAGGGCCGCTCTTAAGATATCAGTCAAGCTCAGTACCCGATGCCGTTAGTATTTTTTATCCAGCGATAACAGGTTTGCCTCAGCCAGTTCAAATCGTAGAATTTACCGATGCTTTCAAAACCATTTCCCTTGGGGGTACATGTAGAATAAGTTACCATTATAAGATAAACAATGCTCTATTCTTGGGTCTGATCGGGGGTTTTCAAACCGATACCAATGGTGATACGATTAGCTACTATTCCCTTTTAATGGGGAGACGGTTTTAGGTTGAACAAACAAAAGCCGAGCAATTATTTGCTCGGCTCTTTATATTTCGTAAGCCAGATTTTAGGATACTGATTCCTCAAAAATTTTAGCATTGTTTAATGCTTCTTTAATCTCATTTCGATGCTTTTTCAACAAGTTTTCGGTGGATGGCGCCAATACCATATCCTTGTCGTTTAGAATAGCATTGTATTCTTCTAAACTTGCTTTTTCGCCACGTTCAACTTCTTCTAAGATTTGCTCTGTATTGTTATTGGATAACGCTGTCGTTAAATTCATCCACGCCCTGTGCGCATCTCCCTTAATACTTCCACCTTTTTCGGGTGTTTTCCCAAAATTTTGAATCTCATCTTTTAATTCATGTCCAAAATTGTAACGTTGTTGTACTTTATCGGATAAGAATTTTTTAATGCTTGCATTATCTACTTTATCTTGGGCTAATTTGTACCCTTTTTCCGCATCGTATGTTTTCGTTAATAAATCGTTTAATCTGTTTGTAATTTTTTCTGAATACTTCATTATATCTTTCATCATTTAAATTCATCCTTCATTATTGTCTCTCAATAACTACACTATAAAAGATATGATAATATAGGCCAATTGCAAGTATTTACGGGGGTTTAGCATGGGTTTAACGGTTTTTGCCCATGTATCTTAACATATTTAACAAGGTTGGATTTAAATAACTTTAAATCTTAATTGTGTATTAAGCAAAATCAGCTATATTTGCACCCGCTTTTAGCATGGCTACGCCTACTATTGGTGAACAAATAATAGTATAGAATTAATAACCAAGGGTCGGGCACCCTACAAATTAATGTGATATGCCAGTAAAAATTAGATTACAGAGACACGGTAAAAAAGGAAAACCTTTCTATTGGGTAGTTGCTGCAGATGCAAGAGCTACAAGAGACGGTAAATTTTTGGAAAAATTAGGAATCTACAATCCTAATACAAATCCAGCAACAATTGAGCTTAATGTTGATAATTCTGTTAAGTGGTTGCAGAACGGTGCACAGCCAACAGATACTGCAAAGCGTATCCTTTCTTATAAGGGAGTGCTTTTAAAGCATCATTTATTGGGTGGTGTTCGTAAAGGTGCCTTGACCGAAGCCCAGGCCGATGAAAAATTCAATACCTGGATTGCGGAAAAAGAAGAAGCCATTGCAAGTAAAGTTGGTGGTTTGGATAAAGAAAAAGCAGATGCTAGAGCCGCTGCACTAAAGGCAGAGAAGGAAGTTAATGATAAACGTGCTGCCGAGGCTGCCGCTGCAGAACTTCCAGAAACTCCTGAAGGGGAAAATGCTGAGGAAGAAGTTGAAGCTGTAGAAGCTGCTGGAACGCCTGAACAGGTGGTTGATACTCCTGAAACTCCAACTCCAGATACGGAAAATGCGGACACTACTCCTGTAGCTCCCGTAAAGAAGGAAGAAGTAATCGAAGCCAACGAGGATATGGCAGAAGCTCCTTCCGTTAAAGAGGTAATGGAAAATAGTGATGAGGAAGTTAAGCCGGCCGATACAGGGGATAAGGCGTAATTTCTAGAAACGATGAGAAAGGAAGATTGTTTCTACCTGGGTAAAATCGTTTCAAAATATAGTTTTAAGGGAGAGGTACTTATTAAATTGGATACCGATGATCCCCAGATATACGAAAACATGGAATCAGTATTTGTTTCTTTAGGAAACAATCTGATTCCATTTTTTATTAAAAGATGCCGACTGCACAAATCCGACTTACTACGAATCGATTTTGAGGAGGTAAAATCGGAATCCGATGCAGACCGTATCATGGGCAGTGCGCTTTATTTGCCGCTTACCCAATTACCAAAACTAACGGGTAACAAATTCTACTATCACGAAGTAATTGGTTTTGAAGTGATAGACGAGGTCCATGGAGCCATCGGGGTTATCCAAAGTGTTAACGATAGCACAGCGCAGGCTTTATTTGAAGTGCAAAAGGAGGATAAGCAATTATTGATCCCTATTACCGATGCGATTATCAAAGTTGTAGATCGAGAGAAAAAAGTAATTCAGGTCAGCACTCCAGAAGGGTTGGTGGATTTGTATCTTTCTTAATTCTAGAGTTTGAATACTATTTTTTACTTTAAAAAATTTAAAATTGACCAGAACCGTTGTGCCATGAAAATTGGCACCGATGGTGTTTTGCTTGGCGCCTGGGCGTCACTGGACCATCGACCAACTTCCATCTTGGACATTGGTTCCGGTACGGGACTTATCGCACTAATGTTGGCCCAACGCAGTTCCGCGGAGGTTATTGACGCCCTAGAAATAGATGCCGATGCCTATGAACAATGTGTCGATAATTTTGAGGCATCACCATGGGGCGACCGTCTTTACGGGTACCATGCCGGTCTTGATGAATTTGTAGCCGAAATTGATGACCCCTATGAGCTTATTGTTTCCAACCCACCCTTCTATTCAGAAAATGTTTCCAGTGGAAGTACCTCCAGGGATACTGCCAGACAAAACAAATCCCTTCCCTTTACAGAACTTTTGGAGGGAGTTGCATCCCTTTTGGCGCCAAATGGTAAATGTGCCGTTATCGTTCCCTTTAAGGAAGAACCCTTTTTTATTAAAGAGGCTAAAGGAGTTGGGTTATACCCCAACCGTCTGCTTCGGGTAAAGGGTAACCCAGCGGCCGAAGTGAAACGAAGTTTGATGGAGTTTTCAAGAGTTGACCAAGAAATCGTTGTAGATGAACTCATTATTGAAAGCGAACGGCATGTCTACACTAAGGATTACATTCGTTTAACCAAGGAATTCTACTTAAAAATGTAACTTTTAGGTTAGGTGATGTTATATTTCTTTAAGTACCTTTGATAAAAATTCCGCTATGAGACCCGACGTATTTGAAGCACCAGATTACTATAATTTAGATGATTTATTCTCCGAAGAGCATTTGTTGGTCCGTGATGCTGCACGCCAATGGGTGAAAAGGGATGTCTCCCCAATTATTGAAGAATATGCCCAAAAGGCGGAGTTTCCAAAACAGATTATTGGAGGCTTGGCTGAAATAGGGGCTTTTGGGCCGTATATCCCCGAAGAATACGGCGGTGCCGGTCTAGATCAGATTAGCTACGGGCTCATCATGCAAGAAATTGAACGTGGCGATAGCGGCGTACGCTCAACGGCATCGGTACAGTCCTCTTTGGTCATGTATCCTATTTTCACTTACGGGACGGAGGAGCAACGTAAAAAATATTTACCTAAATTGGCCACTGGGGAATGGATGGGGTCCTTTGGATTGACCGAGCCCAACCATGGTTCCAATCCTGGAGGAATGGAAACCAAGTATAAGGATATGGGTGACCATTACCTGTTGAACGGAGCCAAATTATGGATTTCAAATTCTCCTTTTTGTGATATTGCCATGGTATGGGCAAAAAATGAAGAAGGTCGTATCCATGGCCTTATTGTTGAACGGGGAATGGAAGGTTTCTCAACCCCGGAAACACATAATAAATGGTCTCTACGCGCTTCGGCTACGGGAGAGCTGATCTTTGATAACGTAAAGGTTCCAAAAGATAACTTATTGCCCAATAAGACCGGACTCGGAGCTCCTTTGGGATGTTTGGATTCCGCTCGTTATGGTATAGCATGGGGAGCGATAGGGGCAGCTATGGATTGTTATGATACCGCCTTGCGCTATGCCAAGGAACGGGTGCAATTTGGAAAACCAATCGCCGCTACGCAATTACAACAAAAGAAACTGGCGGAGATGATTACCGAAATTACCAAAGCACAATTGTTGGCATTTCGTTTGGGCCAATTAAAGAACCAAGGAAAGGCAACAACGGCCCAAATATCCATGGCCAAGCGGAATAATGTGGAAATGGCAATCAAGATTGCCCGTGAGGCTAGGCAGGTATTGGGAGGAATGGGAATTACAGGAGAATACAGCATTATGCGGCATATGATGAATTTGGAAAGCGTTATTACCTATGAAGGTACCCATGATATCCATTTGTTGATTACGGGCGCCGATATTACCGGAATGCCGGCTTTTCAATAAATTAACGAAATGCTTTTATTAGGGTAACATGAATCTATAGTTACCTATTTATCTTTGTATTGCAACGTTAAGATGTGCAAAGATGTTGAAATAGCTTAACCGATGGAAACATCGGTTTTTTTATTTTCAGGTTTTGGTAAATACCCTGGAGGTCAGTCAGCCAGTATTTAAATCTTGATTATCAAATAGATATTAAATGGGTCTCCACTATTTGAGCTTTACCAACCTCACTTTTATGGACTTGCTAATAGGTGTTTTACTTCGCTCCGCAAAATGATTGTAAGGTACCAATACATTTGTTTCCGGGAAGTAGGACGCCAAATTGCCCGAAGGAATGTTATAAGGCACAATCTTAAATTTGTGGGCAGTCCTTACCGTACCATCATAGGTACTGGTAATATCCACAACATCCAATTTGCTAAGCCCTTTCGCCTTCATATCGTCCGGATTCATAAATAAAACCCTTCTGGCGTTGTAAACCCCTCTATACCGGTCGTCCAATCCATAAATGGTGGTATTGAACTGATCATGGGACCTAATGGTCATTAACATGTACTCGTCCTTTTCCAATTTATGGCCGGGTAATTGATTGATGGTCAATTGTGCCTTTCCATTTGGTAGCATACTAAAATCCAGTTCACGAACATTATTGGGTAGGTAATACCCCGCACCTTTAGACCGTTCCTTGGTATTCTCGAATCCTTTGGCCACCTTGTCAATTTGTGTACGGATCAACTCATAATCCGTTCCCAGCGCTTTCCAATCCATGGCGTGGTCCGTACCAAAGTAGGCAAGCCCCATATTTGCAATAATTTCAGGTTCACTCATAACGGTAGCTGCGGCCGGTTTTAATAGCCCTTTGGACTGTTTTACCCTGCCCATACTATTTTCTACCGTAAAATGCCGTAACTGACCATCCTTTATATCCTTCTCCGAACGGCCTATGGTGGGTAATATCAATGCGGTTTTTCCAGTTACCAAATGTGTACGGTTCAATTTCGTACTGATCTGCACGGTTAAATCACAGTTTTGAATTCCTTTTGCGGTGTACTCCGTATCGGAAGCGGCCATGAGAAAGTTGCCACCCAAACACATAAATAGCTTTGCTTTTCCCTCGTGCATCGCTTCCATGGCACCCACAACATCTACACCTTCATGGTCTGGGGGGGTAAAACCTAAGTGTTTTTTGATACGCTTGTTCATTTCCTCGTCCACAAAGTGTTGAATACCCACACTGCGGTCTCCCTGTACATTGCTATGCCCGCGTACCGGACACGTGCCCGTATTAGGTTTGCCTATAGATCCTTTCAGCAACAACAGGTTTACGAATTCCCGTATATTCTCTACCCCATTTTTATGTTGCGTGAGGCCCATTGCCCAACAGACTATTATCTTGGATTTGTTGGCCAATAAGGTTACAGCCTCATCTATGCGTTCTTTAGGAACACCGGTATGCCTTAGTAAATCCTCTTCTTCGTATTTTTTTAGGTCGGCAAGTAGCGCCTCATACCCATCCGTGTAACGCGCTATAAATTCGTGATCGAATACAGCGTTTTGCTCAGTATCAAGTGCTACCAATTTTTTTAGGATAAGTTTAATTAAGGGTATGTCTTGATTTATGTTTACGGGTAAATGAATATCCGCCATGTCTTCACCAGCGCCTAGCCAGCCTTTTACTTTCTGCGGATTCTTAAAGTTTACCAATCCGGATTCCTCTAGTGGATTTATACTGATGACCTTTCCGCCGTTCTGTTTACATTTCTCCAGTGCGGAAAGCATTCTAGGGTGGTTGGTACCTGGATTTTGCCCGGCAATAATGATAACTTCGGCCTCATAAAGATCTTCCAATGTGGTGGATCCTTTTCCAATACCAAGCGTTTCCCCTAAGGCAACACCGCTACTTTCATGGCACATATTGGAGCAGTCTGGCAGATTGTTGGTGCCTAAAGCCCTGGCGAACATGCCATATAGAAAGGCTGCTTCGTTGCTAGACCTACCGGAAGTGTAAAAAATGGCCTCATCTGCAGTATTCAATTTTTTAAGTTCAGCAGCGATGAGTTTAAAAGATTCCTCCCAGGTTATGGGCTCGTAATGGACCTTCCCCGGTTTAAGTACCATGGGCTCGATCAATCGCCCAAATTTGTTGAGTTCGTAATCTGATAATTGGGAGAGTTGCTCTACCGAATTCCTGCTAAAAAAATCCGCACCAATGTGTTTGGTCGTTGCTTCGTCACCCAATGCTTTTGCCCCATTTTCACAATACTCCGCTACGGGTGAAGGCTGTTCGGGGTCTGGCCAAGCACAACTGGGGCAATCAAAGCCATCTTTCTGGTTCATATCCAATAAGGCCCGCATAGATCGCAATACCCCCATCTCCTTAAAGGTATGTCGTAAGGCTTCCTTTACTCCTAAATACCCTGCTGCATGGGTAATGGGTTCTTTGAGTTCAATATTGAGAAAATCTTCCGATCCCCTAAAGGATACCTTGCGTTTGTTCTTTTCGGCCATAGCCTAAACTTACGTATTAATGGGGAAATGGTTGGACTTCTTCGTTCGGAAAAATATCCTTAACACTAGAAATAACAAAAAGCGGCCAACTGAAATAAGGGGTTTAGCCCAATTTTGGATTCGGATAATTGTCAGATTGATCTTCTACCGTATTATCCAAACAGGTAAAGTCCTTTTCCAACAACAGATAGAGTTCGTTTCCTTTGGTGTTTTTTACAGTATGGTCAAAAGTGATAATGTCATTCGTATACCAGTTTCTACCTTCCAGTTCAGGCATTTCCAGCATAATCGTATGGTCGCTAAAGCTTGCCTTCAAATTATCAATGGCATTATTTAAGGTAACTCCATAGCGGAATTGACTAGTCTCAAAATTTGTAGTGTCCATTATCATTCCTTTTTCGGACAGTGTTTGTACCTCACTTTGTGTCAAACGAATACGAATGGAATCACCTTTGATACGAATTTTCATGCTTGTTTTCTTCGGAATACCACAAAAATAGCTGATCTCACCACAAAATTTAAGGGGTTGGCATCAAATTATTTCAAATGGTTACTCTTGATCGTATGTTTACAGTGTAATAAAAACGAAGTATAATTTTTTCATTTTCATATAGTGTTCTCGTAAAAGAGTCCGGTCCTAAAAGATTGGACTCTTTTTAGTTCAGAACTATCTTAAATCTGGGTAACACTAATTTTGGAAATTGGGACGACCAAGATGCGCTGTAATTGTTTCTTGCATGTAGGGGAGGTGTTCCAAAGCTTTTTGGCTAAATTTAAATAAACTCTTGGCCCTATCGTAGTTTTGTTCCCTGTACGAAACTTTATAGTATTTATTACCGTTCAAATAATCGGTAAATGCACGCAAGCCGTGTAGAAAGGGCATTAAAACTGCACCAAAGGCAAGCGAAGTTCGTTCTTGAGGGCTAATTGCAAGACGGGTGCTCGCCAAACCTTTTACCAATGCTTCAAAATAGGAGGTTCTAAAAGCTATTCGAGACAACTCTTTTTCATCTTCATTGGCGGGGTTCACGACCGTGCGTACCACATCACCAAAATCGAACATCAAGTGGCCGGCCATGAGGGTATCCAAATCAATAAGACAAAGGGCCTTTTTGGTAGCTGAGGAGTAAAGGATATTGTTCAATTTAGTATCGTTATGGCAAATACGAACGGGTAGTTTATTGGCAATGCCTTCCTGAAGTATTTTGGCTGTGCTTTTTGCGAAATCGATGGCAGCTGCCAACTCGTTCAATGCAGGGGCCGCTGTCTGTGCCAATGCTTCTTCAAATTGCCTCATCCTTAAGGGCAAGTCATGAAAACCGGGAATGGTATCAACAAAACTGTCCGGATTTTCATGTTCCAATAGCATATGGAACCTGCCAATGATACGGCCCGCTTCTTCTGCTATTTTTACATCATTGGTTGTGTCGTAGGTAATGGTATTCGGTAGAAATCCAACCAAACGCCAATGGCCTTGCGGCCCACTGAGATAGGATGCCCCTTTTTTTGTCTTAACGAGTTTTAACTGGGTATAATCAGGAGCATTCAAGTGTAATAAGGCAGCGGCGTAATTATCCATCAATCCTACTACATCAGAAAATACATCGGCATTGATTTGTTGCAGAATATAGGATGGATGCGCATCGGAATAAACAAGATAGGTCTCATTGATGAGTCCGGAGGTAAGTGGTGAAAACGTCATTTCACCAAAAGCGACCGGAAAATTGCCCAATAAATCCTCTAGTTCTTTGGGCGTATGCTTTTGCTTGGCTACTTCCATAAAGGGGCTATATACTGTCCCTCCCTTGTTTTTTCCTTTAGGCTAGCCATTGCTTTTTCCTTGTCACTGGCGTAGGTGACCCCAAACCAATCTCCACCGGATGGAATACACTTTACTTCAATTTCATTGGCTTGAAGCATTTCCTGTATCATGAAAGGAATGTAGAGTTCACTGGTAGCGATTCGATTTTCATCCTTTAAAAATGTTCTGAATTCCGATTCTATCTTATCGAATATGGAAGGTCTGCAGATCCAAAAGTTCATACTGGCCTGTTCGTTTCCCGTGAATTCCAAACCGGTATCCTCATCAATGACCTTGTCCCCGGTTTGTACTAATTTTAGGCGCTCTTGGACAGCAATTAGGTTGTCGCCCTCCACTTCACAGACGCCTCTTGAAACGGAACCATGTTCAGAAAGGGTGTCCTTTAAAGTGTACCCCAACAAGTGCATAGTCATTTGTGTCTGATTTCATGAAGTCTGCAGCTTTTTTATAGGCTTCCTGACCATAAAAATCATCTGCATTGATCACTACAAAGGGACCATCGATTACATTTCTGGCAGTCCAAACAGCATGTGCGGTACCCCAAGGCTTTTTACGTTCACCGGTAAAGGTAACCCCATCCGGTAAATCTGTGAGCTCCTGTGCAAGTACGTTTAATTGTATCGTATTCGGTAATCTATTTGAAAGGTGTTCTTCCAAAAATGAAACATTCTCTTTTTTCGTAATGACTACAATCTGTTTAAAATCGTTTTGAATGGCATCGTAAATGGCAAATTCCATTAAAAATTCACCGTTAGGCCCTAAATCATCGAACTGTTTTAGTTTTCCATATCTACTACCGCTTCCGGCAGCCATTAAAAGTAAGGTCATGATTTTTAATTTAGGTGTCAAAAATAGCAAATGCCGTTAAAAAGAACACTTCATTTTACAAGTATCATGATTTAAACTTTTGCTAGCGTATCGTTATTCAGCATGTTTTTTATAATTTCCTCCATTGAATCAATATTCCGTCTTATGGCATCACGAAGAAACTTTATAAAAAATACCTCCTTGGCAAGTATGGGCCTGTTGGCAATACCCAGTTTTGCCCGAAACCAATTTAGTGCAGCGGATAAATTGAATGTAGGCTTGATTGGGGTTGGACTACGGGGAACCAATCATTTAGAAAATCTCTTATTGCGCCAGGATGTCAATGTTACTGCAATCTGCGACGTAGATACCGATAGAATAGCCATTGCCAAGAAACTTATTGCAGATGCCGGGGGCCTACCTCCCAAGATTTATGGGGAAAACGATTTGGATTATAAGAATTTATTGGATTTAGCCGATGTGGATGCGGTAATCATAGCTACACCATGGCTCTGGCATACCAGAATGACCGTAGATGCCATGGAAGCAGGAAAATTTGCAGGGGTAGAGGTATCGGCGTCCAATACGCTTGAGGAATGCTGGGACCTGGTCAATACCCATGAGCGGACAGGAACACATATGATGATCTTGGAAAATGTGAACTATCGCAGGGATGTTCTAGCGGTCTTGAATATGGTGAAACAAAATGTATTTGGGGAGTTGGTGCATTATAGATGTGGCTACCAACACGACCTGCGGCACGTAAAATTGAACGATGGGAAGTCTGCCTATGGAAAGGGAGCGGAATTTGGGGAAAAGGGCATCTCAGAATCTAAATGGCGTACCGCCCATTCCGTAAAACGAAATGCCGATGTGTACCCTACCCATGGTCTGGGCCCAATTGCCGTGATGGCCGATATCAATAGGGGCAATAGGTTTGTTTCCATGACCTCCCATGCCACTAAGGCAATTGGCCTTCATAATTACATTGTTGAGGTAGGTGGGGAGAACCACCCTAATGCAAAAGTAAAATTTAAACAAGGAGACGTAATCACGTCCACAATAAATACTGCAAACGGGGAGACGATTATCATAACACATGATTGTAATCTGCCCAGGCCCTATTCGTTGGGTTTTAGGGTACAAGGTGCAAATGGTCTCTGGGAAAATGATGGAAGTAGAATATATATAGCGGGAAAATCTGAAAAGGAGCACAGTTGGGATGCGGACAAGGCATGGTTGGAAAAGTATGACCACCCACTTTGGAAGAAATATGGAGAATACGCTTTGGATGCCGGTCATGGGGGCATGGATTTCTTTGTAATCAACTCCTTTATAGAATCGGCTAAAGCAAATATAGCTCCTCCGATGGATGCTTATGACGCTGCTGCATGGAGCGCTGTTACGCCGCTTTCGGAAAAGTCCATTGCCAATAATGGGGAACCGCAGGATTTTCCAGATTTCACCCGAGGCTTATGGATGAAAAGGGCCCCCTATGCTTGGATGAAAGAAACGTTTTAAAATTTTATAGAAATTGCAAAGCCTTAGCTTGCTTGCGCCTGTGCCTCTGTTCTAGGTTCTAACTTTTGGGTTTTACCGTTAGAAATTTCATGACCTTGGTCTACTAGTGAAGCCTTTTTGTTAAAGTATGAGCTGATTTTTTTGAAAAGGAAGGGTATATAGGAAACCACTAGAATACCTAGCCCAATACCTATAATGTTGGCCGGTAACACAAATAGTTCACTGAACGAAAAGACTCCAAGGATCAATGCCGTTGAAAATGGTAGGGAACAAGCCAGTACGTTTACGGCAAATGCAATATCAAAGGTAGGCCTGGGTTGACCCTCTTTGTTTTCCATTGCATTGATGGCGCTCATGTGTGCAAAAGGCCAAAAACTACAGGCGCTTTGCGGGAATACGACCAATAATAAAATCATACTCGTCGCTAGCCCCGGAATCATATAAGCGATGCTGCCGCTAAGCAAAAAAGCAAGTCCGGCCCTTCGTAGGAGCATAGATGCTATAAGCTTAAATTCGCCTTTATTGATTCTTACGGCCAATCCTATAAAAAGCAAAACGAGTGGTGTCATTAGACTTTTTATGCTTACTACAGTTCCTTGAAGAAAGGTAGGTAAGGAAGAAAAATTTAAACCAAATCCTAAAAGAAGAAGCCCTAGGGCCATTATCATATTGATCGGCTCGTTTACCAGTGAACGCAGCAATCCCACTAACTTACTTTTTGAGGACGTATTCTTATCGACTAGCGCCCTTTTTCGGTACCAGTGCATCGCAAGAAGGTAAAGTAAAATGAGCACAAAAATTTTGTTTCCTACATCTGCGAGGGCTGCAAGCGCCAAAGTGTCCTCACCTAAATAGGCTACTATAAAAGGAAAGCAAGATAGGCCAGGTGCCGAGGAGGGCATTAGCATAAGCAGTGTCCTTTTCTTTGCATTTACTTTAGTGGGCAAGGTTGTTGATAGGAAATATTTGGAAGTAAAAAGCATTACAAGGTTAAAGCTCAATGCAATTAGAGGAAATACCAAAAGTGTACCCTTGAGCTCAATTTTCAGTAAGGCAACGAATATAGTCGCAGGAAGGGCAACGCTTAAAATCAGTGTCTTAATACCATTCAAATCCTGTTTTGCCAGTTTTTTTTGCAGCAGCACCCCTAATCCGATGATTAAAAGAAGTTCCAAGGTTTTTTGTAATGCAAAATCCATTTTTAATTTCTATGATTTATAGGGAGGGAGGTTGCGTTGGTCCTGATGGCATAGTCCGAGGTGGTTGAATGAAAGACCGTTGTATCAAGGCAATTATCAGTTCACCCAACCCCTGGACTAATTCACTCTTAAACGAGCACTTTTTCAAGGGCCGTAGTAAATAATTTCATTTCATCCATGTTGCCCATACTTACGCGACACCAATTTTTACCATAAATTTCAAAGGCCCTTACCCCAACTCCCTCTGCCGTCATTTTTTCCAAGAAAGGTTTACCGTCCATGGCAATCGGGAATAGGATAAAGCTTGTGGATGAAGGGACGTACTCAAACCCTAGTCGGTTTAAATTTTCATAGACATATTCCCTACATTCCTTATTCAATTTTCTAGACTCGTTCTTAAAGGCAACATCATCCATACTAGCCATGGCCGCATAGACCGATGGAAGGGAAATACCCATGCCCCCACGGGTAACCTGTTGAATGATTTCCAAGGTGCTGGGCTGTGCCACTATATAGCCTACACGTAGACCGGCCATACCCTGTATTTTTGAAAATGTACGGGCAATGATCACGTTTTTACCCTGCTCGATAAGGGATACCATACTTTTTTGAGCACCATCCTCTAAAAATCCAAGGTAGGCTTCATCAATGAAAATGGGGGTTCTTTCGGATACCCGGGAGCAGAAATCCAATAATTCCATATGATCGGTCATACTACCTGTTGGGTTATTGGGGTTACAGATATAGACCAATTTAGTGTCATCATCCACTGCAGCTTCCATAGCTGCCAAATCATGGGACCAATCTTTTTTAAGAGGAATAGGTTTCCAGGAGGCACCTGTAGCTTCTGCAACCTTGATCAAGGACATGTAGGCCGGGTCTGCCGAAACAATGTTGCCGCCATTTTGAAAGAATACCATGGCCGTCTTTTCCAAAAGGTCAGACGATCCCGGGCCCATCATTATATTTTCTTGCGTTACACCTTCTTCCAAAGCAATCTTATCCATTAATTCATACAGTTCCTTCCACGCATAGCGATTGCCTTTTGGTGCGTATTTCTGCATGGCATCCACAGCTAGGGGCGATGGTCCGTACGGATTTTCATTGGCATTCAATTTTGCCGCGAGTTCCACGGGTCGCAATGAGGCATGGGGCAAAAACTCCTTAAAGAATGGAGTGTATGAAATGTTCCCTTTTGCATCAAGCGCCAAGGGTTGTGAGGGGAATGCCCCGTAGGTTAAATATGGTGCTGCCATTACGCCAGCTGCCGTAAGTACACCTCTTTTTAACCAATCTCTTCTATTTACCATTGTTTCCATTTTGTTTTCATTATTATGTTTCGTGTGCCGTGTTTGAATTTCTTAACCCCTATCCATTTGCTAATGATGCGCCTTGAATTGATGGTCGAGCAGAAGGGTTCGCTTCGAATCAACTTGGTTGCTGACAAAAAACGCTCTCGAATGCTGCTTCGTCCCTGTCCTTTTCAATGGGCTGTAATACCCCAAAAAACCTACTTTTTAGGTCTAAACAATATTATCGATAGTCGAAGAATAATAAAAATGAGGGCTTGTGTCAACTCGCTGTAGGAGAGCTTTTTAAAAGTTAAAAATTTGAAAAATAATCAATTTAGTATAGAAAAAATAACAATAATTCAGGTTATGGCTTCGTAAAATTACTGAGGTTATGGATTTGATATTATTTTATTGATAAATGATTTTTATGACATCAATAATTTCAATACTTAAAAATCAAGAATATCTTATTATTCAGCTTTTTTATTATCAAAATAGCATCAAAAATTAGAAAACTATGAATTAATTTTGGTAAAAAGGGCTAAACGTCATTAATTGTTCAATATACTTTGAATTGTTTTAAGTGAGTTGGGCAATAATACAGAATGGTATATGCGGAATAAATTAGATCAGGTAGATTTTAGTATTTTGAATATTTTGGCGGATAATGCCCAAACTCCCTATACCGAAGTTGCAAAGAAGTTGATCATATCTCCAGGAACAGTTCATATGCGTATCCGTAAGATGAAGGACATGGGCTTGATAACGGGTGCCGCCCTTAGTTTGGATTATGCTGTTATGGGCTGGAAAATGACAATCTTCTTGGGTATTTTCCTAAGTGAGATTGGCCTGTTCAAAAAAGTGATGCAAAAATTGCGGAATATAGAGGAGGTCGTCAAAATACATCATGTGACAGGCAAGTACGATATTTTTATAAAAATGCACGCAAGGGATAGTAACCACTATAAAAAAGTATACCAAGATGATATCCTTGGTATCTCGGGTATTCGTGGCATAGAGTCCTTTATTTCCATCGAGGAAAATTTGGAACGCCATATCCAATTCGGACCAACGGAAGAGTAAGTACTTACCCGAGTTTCATGGTCGTTGGATTCCAGTTTACCGGCTGTTTCCTGGCATAGCTCTCATTGGCCAATAGTGCCGCCCCAGCTGCTCTAAGTCCAAAGGTAGGGTCCTGTACTACCTTGCCATTTGTTCGTATTGCGGTAAAGAAATTATAAAAATGATCATAATGCCCCCCTTTGTAATCATGGGGAGCCGTCCAGGTTGTGGTACCGTTCGTTAGATTGCTGTTTCTTGAATTTAAATTTTTAGCGGCATACTCCTTTCTAATTTTGTCCTGCATTTCCTCGGTAAAGGAAACCATTGAATATCCGCCGGGTATCCTATCCAATTTAGACCGTTTTACGGTTACCGAATTTTGGCCCACTTCCATTTCGCCTTCCGTTCCAACGATTTTAAAGCCACCACCTCCGCCACTTCCAGCAATAAAATTAATGCGGAAGGCTGCATTGAAGGCGGCATGGGTTTCCGTCACAGGATAATCGTATAAGGTTATCGAAACATCAGGTACATCCCTGCCATCTTTCCAGTAGCGAAGCCCACCGGTAGCCAAAGCCCTATTAGGGCCATGGGAGCCAAGGACATAATTTAGGGTGGAAAATGCATGAACAAAGAGGTCGCCCGCTACACCGGTACCATAATCCTGATAGTTTCTCCATCTAAAAAATCGTTCCGGGCTAAAAGGAACTTTTTTTGCATTGCCCAAAAACGTATCAAAATCCACGTTTTTAGGATTTGCATCCGGCGGAATTGGATATTGCCAAGCACCTTCTGCAGAATAGCGATCATTGTACATATCCAATAGCACTATATCGCCAATGGCACCGTCCTCATACAATTGCTTGGCTTTTTCGTTCCCTAAAGAGGACATGCCCTGACTCCCGATTTGGCATATTTTACCGCTATCTTGTTGCGCCTTTATAATTTCTTGCCCTTCCATGAAATTTTGAACCATCGGTTTTTCACAATATACGTGCTTACCGGATTTTAGTGCTGCAACCGCAATGGTTTGGTGCCAATGGTCTGGAGTGGCTATAATCACCGCGTCGATATCTTTTCTATTCAACAATTCCCTATAATCCCGTGTCACAAAAATTTCCTGTCCCCAGAGTTCCTTTGCGCGGTCCAACCTTCCGGTATATAGGTCGCAGGCCGCAACCAATTTAACCCCATCCACTTCTAGGGCGGCCCGGGTGTCATAGATTCCTTGAATACCCGTGCCTATCAATGCTAGATTGACTTGGTCGTTGGCGGAATAATCATTGGCGGTATAGGTCCTTTTAAGAAATTCGTGGCTATTTGTTGGCGAGGCCAAAAGAAAGGGTGCGGAGCTCAAGGCCGCTGAGGTTAAGGATGCTTTTTTTATAAACGACCTACGGGAATTCTTGTTTTTCATGCGTTGGGTTTGGTAAAATGAAATTTTTTGGATTCAAAAATTTAAAAATAACACTTTTATAGGTAGTAAAAAATTGGCGCGGTCCTTGCTCCAAGTTATGATTTCATAGTACCGATTCACCTTTCAACGTCCCAGATTCCCTAACAATATTTATGATTTCTAAGGGAGTATTTCCAGTTGGAAGGGTGTAATTTTGCAATCTTTAAAAAAGAGAGTTGTGATAAAGGATTTGATTATAGCGATGCTTTGGAGTATTTCCCCTTTTGGGGAGGCCAAGGTAGGTATACCTTACGGACTGCTCAATAATGTAAATATTTACCTTGTATTTTTAGCGTGTTTTCTTGCGAACGTACTGGTTTTCCCTATCATGATGTTTTTCTTACATACCATAAACAAAAGCTTTCTACGCTGGCATTTTTACAAAAAGAGTGCCCTGTTCGTTGCCAGAAGGGCAAAAACGGGTTCTGGGGATAAAATTAAAAAGTATGGATTTTACGGACTTATATTTTTTGTGATGCTTCCTGTTCCGGGAACCGGGGTCTATGCTGGTAGTATCGCAAGTTATCTTTTTAATTTTGAAAGAAGAAAAGCATTTCTAGCCAATACCATCGGTATATTTCTTTCTTCTTTAATTGTTTGGGTCACCACCTTATTGACCATGAAGGGAATGGCTTAATAGTTCAGTCCTGAGCGAGTAGCTGGTCTCATTTTGTGAATAAGTAAAAGGGTTTCAAATTTTATTTGTAATGATAGCCCTTTAAATTAGCCCTTTTTTTCTATGGTAAAGCTTAAAGTTGGCGATAAACTGTATAATGTTGCCCAAGACGGATTTAATGATTTTGCGCGATACTCATTTTCCGAGGTGGTGGAACTGACCGAGACTTTGGCTGTTTTAAAGAATGGGGTGCGGCTCATAAATAGGCCGAAGCAATCCTACATTATGGAGGATGTTGGGTATTCGGTATCCCGTAAAAAAGGAACCCACTGGCACCTTGTTTCACTAACGGCCATCCATGAAGCGCAAATTGAAAACGAAAAGATAAGACTACACGATTGGTTTAAGGAAAGGGATTTTTCTTTCGAAGAAAAGAAACGCATTTATGAACTTTTAACCGTGAACGAAGAGGTTAACTAAGTTTTTGGGTGATACATTTAGGTATAAGAATTTCGTTGGCAACCCTAAAAAATTAAAAACCTTTAGTATCTTTACAGTGTTGTGTTGTGCCTCAGACAACAATTGGGGCAATTGTGTTTATCGGTTCATTCCGATAGTACCCAATGAAAGGCTTTCCATATGGGAGGCTTTTTTTGTTTATAGGCCATGTATTACATAATGAACTAAGGATGCGGCAAGCTTGGCCGTGGCATTATCAATATCAAAATCCGGATTTAGTTCTACAAGATCTAATCCAACAAGTTTACCGGATTCCAAAATCAGTTTTAAGCTTTCCAGTACAATGTCTGGAGCAAAACCCATTGGTGAAGGGGCACTTACCCCGGGTGCATAGGCTGAGGAAAACCCGTCCATGTCAATGGTCGTGTAGACAAGATCTACATCTTCCAAAAATTGCATTATTCGCAGTTGCACATGTTCCAAATAGAACATTGAAAAATGATTGCGTTCCAGGTAACTTGTTCCATATTCCTCCGCTGTCTTGAAAAGTTGAGCGTCATTGGCATCTTTTCGAATACCGATACAAAAATATTTAAAAGGAACCTCTTGTTCCTTAAGAGCTACCGCTATTTGATAAAAAGGGGTGCCCGAGTTGTTGCCTGTTTCGTTGGAACGCATATCCAAATGGGCGTCAAAATTGATAATGCCAATTGTTTTTTCCTTTGGGATGTTGTTTCTCAAACCCATAAAGTGGGCGTAGGCCAAATCATGTCCGCCTCCTAAAAGTAACGGAAACATTCCAGCAAGGGTCAAGGTTCCAATAGCTTCAATAACTTGTGTCTGCAGTTCTTCCAAATTTTCACCCTTACCTACTAAATTGCCCATGTCCACTAATTGCTGATGCAGGGCAAGGTGGTTCGGTAATTTTCCCAACTGTTTACGAATAGCATCAGGTGCTTTGGAAGCGCCCACCCTTCCTTTATTTCTGCGCACTCCTTCATCACAGGCATAGCCCAGAAGTGCTACCTTTTTTTTACTGCCTGATGGTACTGGGTTTTTAAGTGTTTCTAGCCGCACTATTTCGTGGAGATACAATTGCTCATTGGACTTTCGACCGCTCCAATTACTATTTTCGGCTTTTTTGTAATTTTTCATCCTTAAAATTGATGTGAGACTTATTTAAACATAGGTATGTTCCATAACATTATGCACGAACAGTAGCTCCTAAAATACACAAAATAGGGCGTACCAATACGAGTTCCCTCAAATGGAATTTGAAAAAACCCGCTGAAATGTTCCGCTAGAATAGATCATCCAAAAGTGTATCGGCTACGGAATGGGGCAGGGTCACTTTCAATTGTGGGGTGCGTTCCATCTCACGTTTTATGGCGAAAACGGCTTCCTTGTTCCTGGCCCAGCTACGTCTGGCAATACCGTTATTTACATCGTAGAACAACATGTTTTTAAGTTTACGCTCGGCTTCCAAGGAACCATCGAGGACCATCCCAAAACCTCCGTTAATGACTTCTCCCCAACCTACACCACCGCCATTATGGATAGATACCCAAGTGGCACCCCTAAAACTATCCCCAATTACGTTATGGATGGCCATATCCGCAGTAAACTTGCTACCGTCATAAATATTACTGGTTTCTCTATAAGGGGAATCGGTTCCGCTAACATCGTGGTGATCACGTCCTAAAATTACAGGGCCGCTAAGCTCACCATTGGAAATTGCGGTATTAAACGCTGAGGCTATTTTGGCCCTACCTTCCGCATCTGCGTATAGGATACGTGCTTGGGAGCCTACGACCAATTTGTTCTCCTCGGCCTCTGCTATCCATTTGATATTATCCTCTAATTGTTGTTGGATTTCTTTTGGTGCCGAGTTTTTTAAGTCCTTCATAATTGCCAAGGCCAAGGTGTCCGTCTTTTTTAAATCGGAGGCCTGGCCCGATGCACAGACCCACCTAAAAGGACCGAAACCATAATCAAAGCACATTGGACCTAAAATATCCTGAACATACGATGGGTAGGCCCATTCCCCATCTTCGGATTCGTTATTGGAGGCATTTACGAAAACCCCGTTTTTATCTTTATAGATGGCTGCGCCCGCTCGTGATGCTTCCAATAAAAAGGCATTTCCATAATCGAAAAAATAGGTTCCTTTTTGGGTGTGCTTATTAATGGTTTCCGTCTGCCTGCGAAGCGATTCCTGAACCTTAAGTTTAAATGTTTTTGAATCGGCGCTCATCATTTCATTTGACTCCTCAAAGGAAAGTCCAACTGGATAATAGCCACCTGCCCAAGGATTATGGAGGGAGGTTTGATCGGAGCCCAGATGTACGAACAGATTTTCTTCATAAAACCGTTCCCAAACATCCACCACGTTACCGATATAGGCCAGTGAGACAATCTCCTTTTTTTTGAAGGCTTTTTGGGTACGTTTCACCAACTCTCCAAGGTCATGAATCAATTCATCTACCCAACCTTGACCATGCCTTTTGTGTGCAGCAACGGTATTCACTTCTGCACAAATGGTGATGCAGCCGGCAATAGATCCCGCCTTGGGTTGTGCCCCGCTCATGCCGCCCAACCCGGCGGTAAGGAAAATTTTACCGGCTGGGGTTTCATGGGCTTGTAGAACTTTTCTAAAAGCATTCATGACGGTTATTGCGGTACCATGCACAATTCCTTGGGGACCTATGTACATGTAAGATCCTGCGGTCATTTGCCCGTACTGTGTAACGCCTAGGGCATTATATTTCTCCCAATCGTCGGGCTTGGAATGGTTGGGAATCATCATCCCATTGGTGACCACTACCCGTGGGGCTTCCTTTGAGGAAGGGAAAAGACCCATAGGATGCCCAGAATAGATGTGGAGGGTCTGTTCCTCGGTCATTTCAGATAAGTAACTCATGACAAGGAGGTATTGTGCCCAATTTTGGAAAACGGCCCCGTTGCCCCCATAGGTAATCAGCTCTTGAGGGTATTGGGCAACGGCAGGGTCGAGATTGTTCTGGATCATCAACATAATCCCCGCTGCTTTCAGCGTTTGGGCCGGATAGTCATTTATTGGGCGTGCATGCATTTCATAGTTAGGCTGAAAACGATACATGTAAATGCGTCCGTACAACTTTAACTCTTCTAGAAATTCTGGGGCCAAGACGGAATGCCACGCTTCTGGAAAATAACGAAGTGCATTACGCAGTGCCAATTTCTTTTCTGTATGGGAAAGAAGGTCCTTGCGTTTTGGTGCATGGGGTACGGATGAATTCCGGTCTTTTTTTGAAGGTAGCTCTGAGGGGATTCCGGTCTGTATCTGTTTTTTGAAGTCCATTTTTCTGAAATTTATGAGTAAAAGGGTAAAAGGCTGGATTTGTTGGTTAATGTGGTAGTTATTTTCATGGGTCTAGAAGTAAATACATAACAAAATTAGCCTACTATACTACCCCAAGTGCTACTAAACCTGCAAATGCCCAGATAGGAGTTACGCTTTCAGGGCTCCAGGGTTTATTTATGCTTATCAAAAACCAAATCCCCGCTTTTCCAAATCATACAAGGTTTTAAATTGCCTTGGTTGTACAATATATCCTGATAATTGTCTGAATGAAATACGGCTAAATCTGCCAACAATCCTTCTTCTATTTTCCCTCGGTCGGTTAGCTTTAATGCGGCAGCGGCCCTAAAGGTAATACCAGATAAAACTTCTGCATTTGTCAATTTTTCAAATGCTCCAAGTATAGTGGCTTGGGTTAGCAAATCGCCCATAGGTGCCGAGCCGGGGTTGTGATCGCTGGCAATGGCTAGGGTAGCACCCGCATCCAAAAGTTTTCGGGCAGGAGTAAAAGAACACCCAAGACCTAGGGACGCACCGGGCAGGGCAGTGGCAATGGTATCGCTTTTCGCCAAAAGGGCTATTTCTTTAGTTGTACTGGCCTCTAGATGGTCCGCACTTAGGGCATCGAAATCTACGGCAACCTTACTGCCGCCTGTGCTAAATTGATCGGCATGCACTGTAATGTCAAAACCAAGCTCCTTTGCCTTTTCAAAATAGGGCACTATTTGCTGTGCTGAAAAAGCACTTTCCTCAATAAAGGCATCAATACGGGTTGTTAGGTCTTCTTTTAAGAGTATTGGGAGAAGTTGGCTGGCTATAGCCTCCAAATACTCCGCTGCAGTTCCCTCAAAATCTTTTGGTACCATATGCGCAGCAAGGCAGGTGGCGATTAAATCGGGCATTGCTTCCAAACTGGCATCCTTGATTGCCCGAAGCATTTTTAGCTCCTCCTCCACCGTTAAACCGTAACCACTTTTTACCTCTATCGTGGTGGTCCCATTTTTTAAGTGCCGGTTTGCTAGTTTCAGGGTGCTTTTGGTAAGCTGTTCTTGATCGCTTTTGCGGGTTTGGATAACCGTGTCCCATATACCACCGCCGGACTTCGCGATTTCCAGATATGATTTGCCGGCATTGCGCATGGCATAGTCCTTTGCCCTTGAGCCCCCAAAGCAAATATGCGTATGGGCATCTATTAGTCCGGGAATACATACATGATTGCCATTAAGCGTTTTGTTTTCTGCTGCCGGAAATTGTTCTCTCAATTCGGAAAAGCTCCCTACAGCGCCTATCTTGGAATCTTGTACTACAATTCCGCCATTGACGATAATTTTGATTTCCTTATCGTCAACTGGACCTTTTAACGCGATTCCCGTCATAGGGATGATCTGTTTAAATGGGCCTAAAAGCGTAGCTTTTTTAGTATTATCAGTAGCGTTCAAAATCATCTGAATAGGGTGTTTTTAAGGAAATATGGTGCTGTTTCTGTACTTGCTCAATAACCTTTAAAATAGTGCAGTCCTGTATCATTGCAATTCCTTTCTCAATGTCATCGGAAAAGACCCGATCCTTATGGGCAAAGGTTACCCTTTGCCTTACAGCGGCATGTACTTCATCCAAATAGACACCTGATTTTAAGGGTCTCCTAAATTCAAAGGCTTGGGCGGCGGTCAATAATTCTATGGCTAGAATTTTTTCAACGTTTCCAATTACCTGCAAGGCTTTTCTAGCGCCTATAGATCCCATGCTTACATGGTCTTCCTGCCCCAATGAGGTAGGAATACTGTCTGCACTTGAAGGAAAACAAAGCCCTTTGTTCTCACTGGCAAGGGCGGCCGTTGTGTATTGCAAGATCATATAACCAGAATTGATACCGGTATCTTTCATGAGCAATTTTGGGACACCGGTACTATTGCCTTCCAAAGCCAAATAGATACGCCTATCCGAAATATTTCCAAGCTCCGAGGCTGCTAAACATGCATAATCCAGGGCCATGGCCAGGGGCTGACCGTGGAAATTTCCCCCACTGATCGTTAGTTCCTTATCAATAATTACGGGATTATCCGTGACGGAATTAAGCTCCACTTCCAACAACTCCTTTAAATGCAACCAAGCAGTTCGGGAAGCCCCATGCACTTGAGGAATACAGCGTATGGAGTAGGGATCTTGGACCTTTTCGCAATCGATATGGTCTTCCATAATTTCTGACCCCTTCAATAATTTCTTAACGCGTTTGGCTACGTGTATGTTTCCCTTGAAAGGGCGTAGTGCATGCAATTCGGTGAAAAATGGTTTTACGGAACCTTGTAGGCCCTCGATCATCATGGCCCCAATTACATCGGCTTGTGCAAGTATGGCGTGCATTTTTGCAATGACCATTACGCCGTGGGCGGCTATAAATTGTGTCCCATTAATTAGGGCCAGTCCTTCTTTTGGGCCCAGTTCCAAGGGTTTTAATCCCGTTTTTTTGAATAGTACCTCGGTTGATATTATTTCGTTTTTGAACACCACTTTTCCCAATCCGATCAAGGGTAAGAATAGGTGGGACAAGGGGGCTAAATCACCAGATGCCCCAACGGAACCTTGAGAAGGCACCACAGGAATGGCATCATTATCGATGTGCCAAATAATGCGTTTTAAGGTCTCTAATGCAATTCCGGAAAATCCCTTGGCTAACGATTGTACCTTCAAAATAAGCATAAGTTTTGCGATAATGGAATCTATAGGGGTGCCTACTCCTACACTATGACTTTGCAGAATATTCGTCTGCAGCACACTAGTTTCCTGTTTGGATATTTTTGTAGTGCATAAAGGGCCAAAACCGGTATTGATTCCATAGACGGCGTCGCCTTTTTCAACAATCTCCCGTACTATACACCAACTATCCCTAATTTTTTCCTCAGCCGGTTCTGTGAGCGTGAGTGGTAGCGAACCGTTGGCAATTTGCATGGCTTTGCCTGCAGTAAGCCAGTCCTCCCCCAATTTAAATATGTTATTTGTCGTTTTCACTAGTTTTGTTCTATCACCTAAATTTAACACCTATTTTTGATAACCAATACTATTAATGCAATCAATACCTGATAACTATGGCTAATCAACTTGAATTTCGCCACCTATTTTATTTTTGACCGTTGCCTTAGAATTACACTTTAGACGGACTGCTGAAAAATTATTGATTTTCCAACCCGTTCTTAATAGCAAATAAAGCAAATGGAAGAGCTTTTGGATACCTAATTGCCTGTGGTATGTAATTGGGGCGGAGTAGAAACGATGGGATAAAAAAGTACGAAGTATTGAGTGGAGCGTAAAAAGGAAAAGGTTCAAATTACAAAGGGAGATTAGAAAAAAAGCATAGCAATGAAAAATTAGTTTTTTATCAATAACCAGAAACCAAAAGCTATCTACTATCTTAAATTGCTTCCGAAACCTTAATTTTACGACTGCTATGAATCACAGTTAATTAATACAGTTATGATATTCGATATAATAAAGAAGAGGAGATCGGTATTTCCTGCACAATACAATGATGAACCAATTGCGCAGTCCGATATAGAAAAAGTACTGGAGGCGGCAAATTGGGCCCCAACGCATAGACATACAGAACCCTGGCGCTTTAAAGTTTTTCAGGGTGAGGCAAAAACCCGGCTGGGTACTTTCTTATCCAACAAGTACGAAGAATTGGATGCGAGGCCTAAAGCCACCAAAATTAAAAAGCTTAAGGAAAACCCGAAGAAAGCAGGAGCCGTAATCGCCATTTGTATGCAGCGCGACCCTAAGGAAGCAGTGCCGGAGTGGGAGGAGATAGCTTCCGTGGCCATGGCGGTACAGAACATGTGGCTTGTATGCACAGCATTGGGCATTGGGGCGTATTGGTCCTCGCCGGCATTGATCAATTATCTGCATGAATTTGTCTCCTTGGAAAAAGGGGAACGGTGTCTGGGTTTCTTCTATATGGGTAATTTTGACGGAGAACTATCCAAAGGAATGCGAAAACCCATCCAATCGAAAACGGATTGGATTACCGCTTAGAATTAATTGAAATACGGAAATAAGACGGTCCTAAACTGCCAGGTTTTGGAAAGGAATAGACCCAAAAAAACGATTGCGACCATAAACTTTATAAAGGTACCGGTCAAAAAACCTAGAAAAGAACCAAAAGCCGCTTTCGTAGCGGTTTTTTTATCGGCCCTATTCAAAAGTTCACCTACCAGCGCCCCTATAAATGGCCATATGATGATGCCGAAAGGGCCAAAAATGGGGAAGACCAGGGCAACGAATAGGCCCAAGGTAGTACCGATAACACCGGCGCGGGTTCCGCCAAATTTTTTTGTTCCCATTGCGGGGATAATGTAATCCAAAGCAAATACGATCAAGGCTACCGCCAGGGTAATTCCCAAAAAAGTCCAGTTCATAGGAATGGCACTGGTTGTATGCAGTAGCAGCAAACCTACCCAACTAATTGGTGGCCCGGGCAACACGGGAAGAAAACTGCCCAAGATGCCTAAGAACATTAAAAGAAATCCAAGTATTACCAAAAAAATATCCATTGTCTAAAGCTATAATCGATTAGACTAAGCTACTGCGCAATTGTTACACTTTATAATTCAGCCTTTTCATTTTTTAACTAAAAACTTAGTTTAAACTAAATATTTAGTTATATTTGAAAAAAAAACTAAAAGATTAGTTGAATGAAGCAGTTGACAAAGGCCGAAGAAGAAGTGATGCATGTGCTATGGCAGTTGCAGAAATGCAATGTAGCCGCTATCATTGAAGAATTGCCCGAGCCAAAACCGGCGTATAACACCGTATCCACTATTGTACGGATATTGGAAAGCAAAGGTTTTGTTGATCACCAACAAGAGGGGAGGGGACATATCTATTTTCCGTTGGTTAAAAAATCGGATTACAGTAACCAGTCCATCAATAAGCTAGTGGACAATTACTTTCAGGGCTCTTTTAAAAGTATGGTCTCTTTCTTTATGAAGAAAAATGAAATGAGCCTGTCTGAACTCGAATCGGTTTTAAAGGAAATCAAAAAAGCGGACGGGTCGGCAGATGGTACTAAAAATATAACGGACTAAAGCATATAACTATGTTACAATATATCGTAGAATGTATCACCTTTCAATTAGTATTCCTGGTCATTTATGACCTATTCCTCAAGCGGGAAACCTTCTTTCAATGGAACCGGGTTTACTTACTCTTCACTTATGTTCTTTCTATCGTGTTGCCGTGGGTGAAAATTGAAGCCTTTAGAACGTCGGTACCACTAACTTTTGAGGAATATCCTGAGTTTTGGTGGAATTTGGAACGTCAGGCAATCACTATACAGGAAGCTGAGAGTTCTCTTTTGCAACTAACATGGCAAGAGGGGGTTTTATACAGTGGTATGCTGGTGGCTACCCTATTGTTTTGTTATAAAATTGCTCAAGTATATAGATTGAAAAAAAAGGGCATACGGATAAAATATGCAGATTTCACCCAGATCATTATTCCGGACAGTACTATGGCCTTTTCTTTTTTCAGGTCGATATTTTTAGGAGACAAGGTAATCGCCAAAAATCACAGGAACATCATTGCCCATGAATTGGTGCATATTAAACAAGGACATACTTGGGATCTGCTATTTTTTGAATTGATGCGCATTACAGGTTGGTTCAATCCTTTGGTGTATGTATATCAAAGTAGAACCGCAGAGCTTCACGAGTTTATTGCCGATGCCCACGTAGCAAAGGATTGTAAATCTGAACACTATCAGCAGTTGCTATCGCAAGTTTTTCAAACCGAACATATCTCATTCATCAATCAATTTTTTACAAAATCATTAATCAAAAAACGAATCGTCATGTTACAAAAATCAAAATCGAAAAAAGTCTGGCAACTAAAGTACTTACTATTGGTCCCTGTTCTAATGGGTATGTTACTATATACTTCTTGTGAAAATAACCCATCAAATAATGAGAAGTTCGGAGAGGTCATAGTAGTTCGTGATATTGAAAATATGACCATTGAAGAAGAAAATGAGGTATTCACAAAACTTATAGATTTATCTGTTCAGCCAAAAGATTGGGAATTTGTGTTAAAGGACCGATATTCAACTATTTTGTTCACGAAACCTACTACTAAAAATTCGTTTATCTCCGGGCCTGGGGGTATTCCTATAAAAGCCAGTATGCAAATAAATTCTAAAATTTTGGGCGAGGATTTTTCTATGTTCGATACAGAAGAGGGAATTAAGGTCAAGTTAGAATCGTTGGTACCATTTGCCGTAGCGGATCAGGTTCCAGTTTTTCCAGGGTGTGAAAATGCGGTAGACAACAGGGTCTGTTTTAATACAATGATCCAGCGGCACATTAGTAAGAATTTTTCCTATCCCGTTGAAGCACAGAAAGCGGGTATAGAAGGAAGGGTGAGTGTGATGTTCGTAATAGATAGAAACGGTGATGTGAATCATCTGCAAATGAGGGGACCTGATAAAATATTGGAGCAAGAAGTACGACGGATAATTTCGAAGTTGCCTAAAATGACTCCTGGCATGGATAAGGGCAAGGTCGTTGACGTACCTTTTTCAATTCCTATAGTATTCAAATTGGATACTGTAGCATTCACAACACCTCAATCAAAAAATAACAATTACGCGGATGGGATTCCTTTTGCTGTCGTTGAGAATGTTCCCATCTTTCCAGGTTGTGAAAATAGTACGGATAAGAGCGACTGTTTTAATGAGAAAATCCAAAGGCATATTAGCAAAAATTTCAATTATCCGCTTGAGGCCCAAAAAGAAGGAATACAAGGTCGTGTGAATGCTGTGTTCATGATTACGGAAGAGGGAACCATAGCCAACATTAGAATGAAAGGGCCTGATAAATTGTTGGAAAATGAAGTGGAACGGATATTAAACCGCTTACCGAATATGTCCCCGGGAGAAAATACCGGTAGACCAGTAAATGTTATTTATTCCATCCCCGTTAATTTCAAATTGCAATAAAAGTCGGCCTAAATGAAACAATTACTATTCGTTGTTTTACTAATTTGTATTTGTATTTGTAGTGCTGGGGCCCAAACCTCAAATGCAGTTCTTGCCGATAGCCTATATGCGTTGGGCAATTATACCAAGGCCATTAACGAGTACGCCAAAATTGCGGATGCTAACGCAGGACTTCAAATTGCCAGAAGTTATAATGCAATTGGTAATTATGATAAGGCAATTTCACAATATGAGTCCATAATAGCACAAAATCCCCAATACCAACTAGCATACTACGAGTTGGGTAAACTGTTTTTAAAGGTTAATGCGGTAGCGGAAGGGAAGGCGGTATTTACGCACCTTGTTAAAACCTATTCGAGCAACACCGAATATCACTATTATTTGGGCGAGGCGTATAGCGGGTTGGATGAAAGGGAGGAAAGCCTTAAGCACTACAAAAAAGCGGTACAATTGGATAGTACACATCTGCGAAGCCTCTTTCAACTTGCCAAGTACCATACCATAAAACAAGAACGTGATAACGCTTTAGACTACATCGATAAAGGGCTTGAATTTTATAAAAATGACGTAGCGCTTATCAACTTAAAAGCCCTGGTCTTTTACAATGATTTTCAGTATAAAAATGCGATACCACTTTTTGAACGGGTCCTGGAATTAGGGGAAACCAAGGATTATGTCTATGAAAAGTTGGGTGCTTGCTATACTAAAAATTGGGAATTTGAGAAGGCTAAAAATGCATACAGTATATTATTAAAACGCAATGACACTAATTCCCAAACCTATTTTGATTTGGCCGGTGTTTACTTGAAAGAAGAGAAATTGGATAGCGCCAAGTTGTTTATTCAAAAGGGCATGGACGTTCAGAAACCTATCTTCGCGTATGGCTACACGCAATTGGCCGATATTGCACGTCAAGAAAAGGATATGGAGGCTGCTTTGCGTTTTTATAAGTTGGCCTATGAGGAGGATGCAAATGATGCCAGAATCTTTTACAATATCTGTACAATCATAGACCAACTAAGAAATGACCCAAAGGAGAAGTTGGACTATTATGGGAAATTTTTAAAGTACTATCCAAATGAACATCCCTACTATTATGAATCGGTCAAGAAACGAATTAGGGAATTAAAGGAACAAATCCATTTTTCCGAGGATTGAACTCCCTAAAAAAATCGTAATTTCAGCCTTAGAACAGGTGTAATGAAACGATTTTTGTCCCTCTTTTTTGTCCTTCTTCTTGGTTCTTGTTCTTTCTTTGAATCCAAAGAAAAGAGAACCCAAAAGTTAATCAATGATGAGTTAAGACAAATTGATTGGAATGCGGTCGATTCTTATCCTTACTTTTATTCATGTGATGAATCTGCTACCAAAACCGCTCAAAAAGTTTGTTTTGAACAGACGCTTATTGAACATTTCCAAAAAACCTTGAACGAGTTCGAGTTTACCCTGTCCGATAAAAAAAACGCAACCGTTGCCGTGATTTTTGTAATCGATACCACAGGTCAAATTAAGGTTACCGATATTGAAAAGGATGCTTCCGTACTCAAACAGATGCCAGAATTTGACGGGGTCATAAGCCAAAGCTTAAAGAATCTTCCTAAACTTGCACCAGCTATAAAAAGAGGAATACCGGTAAACACAAAATACCGTATCCCGGTTCAACTAAATACAAATTAGGCATTTTGGCGCACGAGAAAATAATATTAGGGATTGATCCAGGTACCACAATTATGGGTTTTGGGCTCATAAGGGTCATGGGGAAAAAGATGGAATTCATTCAAATGAACGAGCTTCTCCTAAAGAAGTATGATGACCCGTATACCAAACTAAAACTCATATTTGAACGAACCATAGAACTGATCGATACCTATCACCCAGATGAAATAGCCATTGAGGCCCCTTTTTTTGGTAAAAATGTGCAGTCCATGCTAAAATTAGGAAGGGCGCAGGGTGTTGCCATGGCAGCGGGTCTGTCCCGTCAAATACCCATAACGGAATATTTGCCCAAAAAGATTAAAATGGCCATTACGGGAAATGGAAACGCAAGCAAGGAACAGGTGGCCAAAATGCTGCAAAGCGTTTTAGGTTTAAAATCACTGCCTAAAAACTTGGACAGTACAGACGGCTTAGCTGCCGCGGTCTGTCACTTTTACAATGAAGGGCGCGTAGAGGTAGGCAAAAACTATTCTGGTTGGGACGCTTTTGTAAAACAGAATGAGAAACGGGTTAAAAAGTGATTATTCATAAATTAAAAAATGTCCGGCATATACATCCACATTCCCTTTTGCAAGCAGGCCTGTTACTACTGTGATTTTCACTTCTCTACCACACTAGGTAAAAAAGAGGCCATGGTTAGGGCCTTGGGAGTGGAATTGGAGTTGAGAAAGAATGAGTTTGCCGGGGAAAAGGTTGCCACCATTTATTTTGGGGGCGGAACACCCTCCGTCTTGGAACCTGAAGAGCTAAATTTATTGGTCGCCAAGGTCTACGATTTTTACGATGTTGTTGAAAATCCGGAAATAACGCTGGAAGCCAATCCAGATGATTTGTCCGAAGCCAAAATAGCAGCGCTTGCCACGAGCCCCATCAATAGGCTCAGCATTGGAATCCAGTCTTTTTTTGATGCGGATTTAAAAGTTATGAACCGGGCACATACAGTGCTGGAGGCTGAAAATAGTCTGTTGGAGGCCAAGCGCCATTTTTCTAATATTTCCATTGATCTTATTTATGGTATGCCGGATATGAGTCTGGAGCGTTGGAAAGAAAATATAGATAAGGCGCTGTCCTTTGGAGTGCCGCACATTTCCAGTTATGCGCTTACGGTAGAGCCAAAAACAGCTTTGGCCAATTTTGTGAAGAAGGGCTTGATTTCTCCGGCAACCGATGAACAGACTCAGGAACATTTTAATCTGCTGAATAACGTATTACAGGAAGCCGGGTATGAAGGTTACGAAATCTCCAATTTTGCAAAACCCGGGTTTTATTCCAAGAACAATACGGCGTACTGGCAGCAGAAGAAATACATGGGTATTGGCCCATCCGCACATTCTTTTGACGGGGAACGAAGGGGCTGGAACATTAACAACAATCCCAAATATATCAAGGCGATAGCGCAAGGAATCGTTCCGATGGAAGTTGAGGTATTATCTACGACGGACAAATACAACGAATATGTGATGACCGGCTTAAGAACGGTTTGGGGTGTTTCCTTGAACAGGATTGCGACCAAATTTGGTGCTAGTTATAGGGAATATCTATTGCTTCAGGCCGATAAATATCTATCACAACATTTACTGTTCCTAGATGACGAAATTTTAAAAACTACCCAGAAAGGTAGGTTCTTGGCAGATGGAATAGCGGCGGACTTGTTTATGATAAATTTGAAGTAGCGACACTATCTTAACAAGTAGCGCAAAATTTATTGTAAATTTCTGTCAAACTATGTCCATTCAAACGAAATTTTAATTTGCGCGGAGCTTAAGGGGTACCTAACTAACTATGAAAGCAACCATACAGTTTAATGATAATGATTATCAAATAGATCTTGCACAACCGCTCGATATTTCCATACCCATAACCGGTAAAAACGATACTGTAAATGCCTGGTATGTGGGTCCTCCTAAAATACAACCGCATTCGAATGGTGATTTTATAGGAAGTATAGCGGCCGGGGCATCGACAAACTTTTATGACATTTGGTTTAATCCGCATGCGCATGGTACCCATACAGAATGTATAGGGCATATCTCAAAAGAACATCAGTCCATCAATGGTAAATTTGACCGGTATTTTTTCATGGCCAAGTTACTTACGGTAGCCCCAATAAAAATGGAAGAGGACTTCGTAATCACTAGAGAACAATTGCAGCATTTAATTTTGGAGGATAGACCGCAAGCCTTGGTTATTAGGACCAACCCTAATTCCCCCACCAAATTAAAACGTCAATATTCCAATACCAATCCGCCGTACCTCCTAGAGGAAGCTATGGAATTTATTAAAACTATAGGTGTGGAGCATTTATTGATTGACCTCCCATCTGTTGATAAGGAAAAGGATAAGGGGGCACTTTTGGCACATAAAGCTTTTTGGAATTTCAACGCAGAGCAGCGTTTGGGAGCAACTATAACCGAATTTATCTTTGTTCCGGATTCCATAATGGACGGTAATTATGTTTTAAATCTACAAGTGGCACCTTTTGATAATGATGCGAGTCCTAGTAGGCCCGTACTCTATAAAATTATGAAATAATGAAAAATCTTTTGAAGTTGGAGGAAGTGGCCTTAATGGGCTTGGGAGTTTTTATGTTTGGGCTACTGGGGTATCGTTGGTGGTTGCTGGCCGCTTTACTACTGCTGCCCGATATTGCGATGTTGGGCTACCTTGCCGGACCAAAAATTGGGGCCTACTGTTATAATTTTACGCATCATAGGGGTATTGCAATCTTACTTTACTTTTTGGGAATCCAGTTTATGTGGCCCCTTGTACAACTTATGGGGACAATTCTTTTTATACATATAGCCATGGACCGTATCTTTGGGTACGGACTTAAATTCGAAAAAGGATTTAAGTTTACCCATTTGGGGGAAATAGGAAGAAAGAATGGATAATATTCTAGAGGTCTTTTTGGGCTTAATCTTAGGGGCGATTATCATGTATTGGCTTTTCTCTTTTTTCAGGGGGAAAAGGTCTAAGGAAGTGACAACGCATCAATCGACGGTTTTGCTCGAAAAAATGAAAAGTGTCTGTAAGTTGATTTCGGTTGAGGGCGAGTTTGCGGAAATCTACAAATATGAGAATGTAAAGGATTTTATGAGCTTGGTGAGCAGCAAAAAGAAGGCCTTGATTGTCATTAAGGCCAAGGCTCAAATAGGATATGACCTCAGTAAAATTCTTATGCATGCCGATGAAGGTAAAAAAGAGATTGTTCTTGATAATTTTCCGCAACCAGAGATTTTGAGCATAGAGCCAGAATTGGAATTCTATGATATTAAAAGTGGATTTTTCAACTTCTTTGTGCCTGAAGATTTGACCAAATTAAATATGGAGGCAAAAAAACATATTCGTGAGAAAATACCCGAAAGCGGCCTGATGGATACGGCCCGTAAAGAAGCGCTACAGACAGTTTTGATTATGGAAAAAATCGTCGAGACCATTGGTTGGAAACTTGATTATACTGCGCTCAAAATTTCACAGAAACAAATAGATTTGATTGAAAATAAGTAACAATTACTAAATTTTAAAATATGAAAAACATAATTTGTATCCTTGCAATAGTATTAATGACCAGCGCTGTATTTGGTCAAAATGAATCAGAAATGAAAGAATTTGATCCCAATTTTTCCCATACGGTATTTTTCTGGTTGAAGAATCCAGACAACCCTGCTGACCGATCGGCTTTTGAAACCTCTCTTAAAAAGTTTTTAAATGCATCCGCATACGCAAAAACCAAATTTATTGGAACGCCACCACAGGCCAGCAGGGATGTGGTAGATGGTTCATTTACCTATTCGTTATTACTAACTTTTGATTCGGCCGAGGCCCAAAAGGCCTACCAAGACGAGGCACCACATAAAGTATTCATAGCGGAGTCAGAAAATCTTTGGTCCAAGGTTATTGTGTACGATTCTACAAGTATCTAGTTATTTGGTATTCTGCACGCGCGATGGGAGTACTGTAATCGCTACTGAAAATGAAAATGCAGGCAATTTAGTACCATGGTTTCCTGAGCCCGGCGTAAGTTCAAAGGAAATGCGTTAAGATGCGAGTTAATCCAACGAAAATAGAGTTATGAACGTTGAAGATTTTCGAAATTATTGTCTTGCCAAAAAAGGAGTAACGGAGGAATTTCCGTTCGATTCGGTTACCTTGGTTTTTAAGGTGATGGGCAAAATGTTCGCCCTCTGCGGTTTGGATCATGTTCCATTACGGATAAATCTAAAATGTGATCCAGAAAAGGCACTTCAACTTAGAGCGGACCACGATGATATTATAGAAGGGTGGCATATGAGTAAGAAGCATTGGAATACGGTTTATTTGAATAGAATTCCCCCCAAACTGGTCGCGGAAATGATAGATGATTCCTATAATTTGGTCCTTAGCAAGTTCACAAAAAAGCTTCGGGCAGAATGGGAAGCCCTGTAAAGCGTAGTGTAGAAACCGTTCACTACCGTTATCTTTGCCATTCCTAAAAAGTGCAAAGGATACATGAGGGATTTACATGAATTTTACAACACCAGGGTCAATGCTTATGGCGACGAAATTGACGCATTTAATCAAAGACTTCTTCTTTTTAGTACCCTACGGTTGGTTGTTTTTTTAGGCATTGTTGCGGCTCTATATTTCGCCAGCATCAATGCAAAATATGTTATTGGGGTTTTACTGATCGGAATTCCCATCTTTCTTTATTTGGTTTCCAAACATTCAGATTTAAAATACCAAAAGGCCAAGAAGGAGAAGCTGAAAAATATGAATGTGCTGGAACTGGAAGTTTTACAGCGAAATTATACCCAATTGCCCCATGGAAATGAATTTAAGACAGATGTCCATCATTTTAGTCAAGATATAGATTTGTTCGGACAGGGGTCCTTTTACCAAGTTAGCAACCGCACCCAACTTGCGGAAGGAAGCCAGCTTTTAGCTGCTTTATATAAAGAGAATTCAATCGATGAAATTCCAAGGAAGCAGGAGGCAATACAGGAAATAGCGGAAAAAGTGGATTGGCGGCAAGAGTTTTCTGCAATGGCCGCCTTAACAAAAACGGATACGCCGACCCATTTTATAGTTAACTGGTTGAACAACTACAAGCCTTTTGTTCCAAAGGTGATGAAAACCATTCCACTGTTGTTCTCTTCGCTTTCCATAGGAATTTTTAGCGCCTATTTTTTGAATATTCTACCAGAGTCCCTATTAATCGTATGGTTGCTAGTGGGCCTTCTCCTTGTGGGTATGTTTACAAAAAAGATTACCACTTTGGGTAATGATGCCTCTAAATTGAAATCGACATTTGATCAATACAATCAATTGTTGGCCTTAATTGAAAAAACCACCTTTACTTCCCCGCTATTAAAGGAGAAAAAAGCAGCTATTCTAAGCCAAGGAGAGGCCAACTCCAAAGTTCTCAAAAAATTTGCAACGTTATTGGGCAATTTGGACCGCAATCACAACTTGATTTACCTCATTTTCGCAAATGGGTTTTTCCTAAGATCCCTTACGGATAGTTTGGCCATTGAAAAATGGATTGGTGCACACGGAAAAGATGTTGCGACCTGGTTTAAAACCATCGCGTTTTTTGATGCTTTTAATAGCCTTGGAAATTTTGCGTTTAATCACCCAAGCTTCACCTATCCGAAGATTACGGAAAGTGATGTGGTGCTAAGGGCAGAAAAGGCCGGGCACCCCTTACTGGACCCATCAAAAAGTGTAGTAAACGATATCATTATCGAAAAGGGACAATTTTTTATCATTACCGGGGCCAATATGGCGGGGAAAAGCACCTTTTTAAGGACGGTTTCCTTACAGCTTATGATGGCCAACGTTGGTTTGCCGGTCTGTGCCAAAAACGTTGCGTACACACCTATCAAATTAATTACCAGTATGCGCACTACGGATTCCTTGACCGATGATGAATCCTATTTCTTTTCAGAACTGAAACGACTTCGATTTATCGTAGATGAAATTAAGGCTGACCGGTACTTTATTGTGTTGGATGAAATTTTGAAAGGCACCAATAGTACGGACAAGGCATTAGGCTCAAAGAAATTTTTGGAGCGCTTGGTCAATAGCAATTCAACGGGCATTATTGCAACGCATGACTTGAGTTTATGTACGGTAGCAGAAGAACACCCAACGGTAAAAAACCATTATTTTGATGCCGAGATCATCGACAATGAATTGCATTTCGACTATACTTTTAAAAAGGGTATATGTCAAAACATGAATGCGTCATTTTTATTGAAGAAAATGGGAATTGTTGAGTAGAGGTATTATTAGGTAGGAGCACTGTTGCGATTTAGATTTTAGAGGAAAGGGGAAAGGGGAAAGAGTTTGGAGCGATTGGTTCGTAGTCAGGAGTTCAAAGTGCTTTTTTGAAATTAATAGGTGGAGGTTGGTTTTATTTGGAAATACGAAACGGTATAAGGCGACCCAAAACCTTGTTTTAAAATCAGAAGGCAGCCCTTTAAACCAGTAATAATTATAAAGAAAACCAACAAATTGTGTACTTCAGGTAGCCGGAGTAAAAAAAACCTACTGAAGTCCATATTTTTTGAACTTGATTTTAATATTTTAAATAAAATTCCCTGTTGGGATTAAGTACCGATGGATTCATTAACACAAATAGTACTTGGAGCAGCTGTAGGTGAAGTTGTGTTGGGGAAAAAGGTGGGCAACAAAGCCATGCTTTTTGGAGCCATTGCAGGAACAATCCCAGACTTGGACGTGCTGGCGCGTTATGTGATGGATACGGTGACCGCAACGGAGTGGCACAGGGGCTTTAGCCACTCCATTTTTTTCTCCATCGTATTCGCCCCTATTTTTGGCTGGCTCATCTGGAAACTGAACCCTAAAAGTGAAGCTACTTGGAACGAATGGTCGTGGCTTATGTTTTGGGGATTGTTCACCCACCCGCTATTGGATATTTTTACCACTTGGGGCACACAACTTTTTTGGCCCTTTTCCATCCGATTGGCCTTTCAGAGCATTTTTGTGATAGACCCCCTTTATACGGTTCCTTTTTTGGTTTTTCTGGTGTTGGCACTTTTCCAGCAAAGAACGGCTTCAAAAAGGTTAAAATTCACAAAGCTTGGGTTGACCATAAGTAGTTCTTATCTAATCCTTACCCTTGTCTTAAAGGGGTTTGCATACCATCAATTCGTAACTGCCTTGGAAAGGGAAGGTATAGCGTACCAACAACTAAACACTAGACCGTCCCCATTTAATACGATTCTCTGGTCTGCCAATGTTGCTACCAAAGAGAGCTATCTTATTGCTGAATATTCATTTTTTGACACTAGCCCTATCACTTTTACCTCCTATCCAAAGAACCATGGCTTATTGGGAGATTTGGCCGCAAACGATAAAATAAAAAGGCTTATTTCAATAACCCAAGGTTGGTATACGATTACTGAAAAAGATGGGCAGCGCTACCTCAATGATTTGCGATTTGGATTGATCAGTATAGATGCCAAGGAAAGCCAATTCGCGTTCAGTTACCGTATAGTGGAAAAAGGGGATGAGGTTCTTGTGGAAGAAACACCTAAGTTTAAAAGGGATGCTGCACGGTTGATGGCTTCCTTATGGAGCCGTATGTGGGGCAATTAGTAATTAGAACGGATACCCAATGGCAAAATTGAGGGTCATCTTGTTGCCATTGTTCCCAAAAAAGGGCACGTTCCATCGGTTTTCCTCTGGCTGGTAAGGCACTCTAAATGGTGATGCCAAATCTAGACGGATGACAAAATTCTGAATATCCAACCGCACACCAAACCCGGCACCTGCCGCTACTTCCTTTAACCAGTCTTTCTCGAACTTGCCGTCTGCAAAAAGGGATTGTGAAAAGGTACTGCTCTGCTGGTCATCCTCAATATCCGAGTAATCCCCTGTTAACCATACATTACCAGCATCTACAAAAAAGGCTCCCTTTAAATAAGAGAATAAGGGAAACCGATATTCCAAATTAGCCTCTAGTTTCAAGTTTCCTGATCGGTCAAAATAATCTGTAGAGGCATCATCCGTTTCGGCGTTAAAACTGCCCGGTCCTAAAGAACGGATATTGAAGGCGCGCACACTATAGGGTCCGCCAGAAAAAAACTGCTTTACAAAGGGCATCGTTTGGCTATTACCATAGGGGACTCCCCAACCCGCATAAACCCTGGAAATCAGAGATTGGTCATTACCCCACCGCATATAAAATCTAAAATCGGCATCCAACTTGGCATATTGTGCATATTCCGCACCAAAAATGGTGGCTGAACCTCCTCGTACCAGGCTAAAGAGATTGCCGGCCGTGTCAAAATTCGTAGAGAAATAGATTGGATATTCCTTATCCAAATCCGAAACTTCATCGTAGGTAAAACCATACATTAGCCCCGCTATAAAACGTTGCTCAAAGCTTCTTCGTAAGAAGGGATTATCATCCAGAATCATTTGAAAATCATCTGTTACATTGGATAATCTTGAATAATTGATGCTGATAGGATCTAACTGATGGTACACATACTTGTTTTCCTTCCAGGTATACCCAAAGGTTGTATTTATGGAGCTTAAGGTGAATAACTCACTGCGTTGTAAAAAATCCAATCCTAGTGAAATCCTGGTTTTTGGAACCGCATATTTAAAACGGCTGGGAGAGAACGGAATAGATCGCGGTATTACCAGATCTCCTTTGATGCCTCCGGCAATACTGCTTAAACTGGAATTGCTGCCGCTTGATAATTGCGATTCATAGGCAAAATTCGTGGTTATACTAAAGGTTTCCCCACCATTGAAAAGATTTCGATTGCTGTAAGTCAATTGAATCCCAGGACCTGTAAAACCATTAGATTTTGTAACAGCTTGTAGCTCTGCGCGTAGTGAACGTTTGGTAAGTGGTGCCAAGTATATGGAGGCAGCAAGAGACCCATTATCACCATCGGTAGCCGTGGTGTCCAGCTCCGTATATTGTATGTTAACAAATTTATAACTGCCTAAGGCCGATAACCGGTTACTGGTTAGTTTGGAAGCATTGGCATCATAGCGGTCCCCTTCATTGAATAGGATGTAGGACTTTAAGAGTTCGGGTCTAAAATAAAATTCATTCTGTACAAAATCGATACCCTCTATTTGTGTTTTGCCTTTTTCCGTCAAGGATGCCGTATCCCCTTCAATGGAGTAATTTGCATAAACGGTGATGGAATCTATGGTATAGGGAATTGCCGCTCTACTAGGAACACTTTTCTTCAGCCGGAGAAATAAATCGAACTTCCTGTTCTTATATTGGTTGGTATCCGCCTCAAATATGAGCAGGTCTGCTTGGCTGTTGTAATACCCGCGTTGTTTTAGGCCGTCATTTAGCCGTTGCCGCTCTCCTTTTAAGAGGTCAAGATCAAAACGATCGCCTTTATTGAGCTCAGTTTCAGGAATCATTTCTTCAATTTCGCGATAAATAGGTAGGGAATCGGACTCCAGCTTGTAATTTTCAAGCAGGTAGGGTTCCTGTAATTTTGCGGAATAATTGACGGAGGCAAAGTTGCCCTCCGTTACTGTCTTGGATGAGGCTTTACTGTAAAAAAATCCGTTATTGTCCAAGCGGTTCAGCATGAGTTCCTCTACCCGATCGGGTTGTACGTTAGAAAAATATACCGGTTCCTCTCCAAAGGATTTATTTAAAAACTTATAGATGAACCCTGGTTTTTTGCGCTGTGCTTTGTAATGAAAATAAAGTGCCGGTTTCATCCCCAAAAAGGTAGTGTTCGGGTTGGGCTGTATTAAATTGAATAGCTCTGTACGCACCTCCTTGGTATTTGTAGTAGCACCTTCTGTTTCCAATTCCAAGGTTGCTCCTGTGTATAATTGTTCTCCTTCAGGAATGTATTTTTCTATTCCGCACGAAGCGATAAGGCCCATTAGAACGCAGCAAGCAAATCGATATTTTAGCAGGTTGTTCCTCAATTAATCTCTTTCTTTTTTTGCCTCTTTCTTCCCCTTTTCATTTTTATCCTCCGCATTTTTATCGTCTTCCTTGCTTTTTAGGGGATTGAAGAGCTGACTGAATTTATTGAATTCGCGGTCAAAGATAAAGGCAATCCCCGTAACGATCAATTGCCCGTCTATGACATTTTGGTATTCCTGCCTCCTAAACCCTTTTAGGCGGTAGGTACCCTCCTCGCTTAAAAGATACTCTAAAGTTACATTTCCAATAATTGGCGCAGCGGTTTCACCTGCCGGGGCGCTACCTTCTACGTCTACGGCACTTCCGGCGGTAACGATTAACCGGTCATCAAATAGTTTTTTACTTGCGTTAATATTCAATTGGGTCCTATTTTGTGCAGTTCCTGTCTGGTAATCCTCAAAACTATCCAGGTCAAACCCCAACTGAAAGCCACTATTGCCCAACAGTTTATCGGAAATGGCGTTAAGCTCACTTGATAATACCTTATTTACATTGTTGCGGGCCAGTGCCACGGCACCTCCATTACTACCGTCACTACCGGTGGTGGGGTAAAATCGGTTCAAGGCCAAAAGGGAAAATACTTGTTTGTTAAGTTCGGATTCCTGTTCGTTCAATTGTTGAATACGCCCATATACGGCACCTCCAAAATTTCCCTGCGCATTTTCTGGCATGTCCAGACCAAACGAAAGTTCAGGCTCCATAAGTTGGCCATCAATATTCAAAAAGACCAAGAAGGGTGCAGATTGTTGGTACCTGCCAGAAACACCGCTGTCTTGACCGTAGCTTATGGCAGACATTAACGGTGCTGCCGATGTTTCTATTTCATAGATTGCCGTCACGTCCATTTTTGCGTCGTAGGGGTCACCATTCCATACAATGCTACTGCCTTTTTGTAATTGAAATTCACGATTTACTAAATTATACAGGCTTGTACGGTAATACCCCGAATTCAACTCCAACCTACCGGATAATCGAATATCTTGATTGGGGTCAATGCTAAGGTTTAATGTTGCTTCACCAGATGCCTGTAATTTATCTTGGGTCTTTTCATCCAAAACAATGGTAAAGGTTGCTTCGTTGGCGATTTCAAGGGTCGTATTGATATCCATACCGGTGAAGAAAGATTGTTTCTTTTCTCCTTCGGTACGGGTCAGTATCGCGTCTGGGTTAGCTCTGTTAACGAAGATGACCACTCCTTCCCGCTCCTGGATATCGAGTTGATTTTCCGGGACAACATAGGTGAGGTCCGTAACATCCCTTACCCTTACTTTTCCTTTTATGACCGGGAGTTCCAAATCTCCCGTAACCTTTAAATCCGTATTGATACTTGCACTCCCATAAACAAGTTCATCATCCCCTTTTTCGGAATCCAAAATCCTGAATTTATCCGTCTTCACCGTTAGGTCGAACCCTGGATTCGTTAGGTTATCCGTCATTATACTTCCATCCAACACCAAAGTTCCTTGCTTTTCGTCCTTGATCGTGAAGGAGTTGAGCGTAAGTTTCTCTTCATCGATATCCAAAGATTGACCGTCAATGATCAGGCTGGTTTTATAGGCGGCTAGGGTTAGCCCTACATTTTCAAAATTGATACGACCAGAGTATCTTGGCTCTGCCAATGTACCCCCAACCAGCATGCTTCCCGTGAGGTATCCTTCGGGATCTGAAAGTTCATCCTTAAGAAAGCCTTGAAGCACGCGCGTCTCCAATTTTTCAATATTCAACTCCATATTTAAAGCTGCAGTAGTTTCCTGGGCGGTGTAATCTCCCGTCAACCGTAGGTTTGCACCACCATCTTTTAGGGCAAGATCAAAATCATAATCAGATAAGGATTTTGAGGCGGCCTGTAGGGTGAGGGTCCCTAACGGATTTTGTAAAATTCCAAAATCGTTGATTTGCATATCGGCTACCAACCCGGTAGTGGTATATGGGTTACGAATTATAAAGTCTCCTTGCACCCTTCCTTTAACCAGTGATTCATCTGGATTAAGCCAGCTTAAAAACGTTTGTAGTTCAAAATTTTCAAATAGGATGCCAATATGTTCGGTTTGTGTATTAGGTACATTGGTTGATACTTCAAGTTTTTGTGCGTTACGGCTCAATACTAGGTTATTAAACTCGGTATAGGATTCTGCAAATCGTATGGAATTGTTCTCTTTTACTTCCCATTTCTTTCTGTTTAGGATTAGGTTTTTGGGATTTATATGGAGGCGTAGCGTGTCTTTTTTGAAAACCAGTTCAGAGGCTATATGTACCACTTGTACCGTATCATTTTTGGAATTAAAATCCATGACCAATTCCTTATTCTTCAAGCTGCCTTCTAAATAAGTCTGTTTAAGATGTAGCGGATCGTAGATAAGTTCTGCAATTCCTGCAGAAAACTTAAGATCTAACGAGTCTCCTTTTATAAATGCATTTAGGCTATCTACGGAACTACCGGCATAAGAAATTTGGGGTATTTTAATTTCTGCGGATAAGCGTTGCGCTTTTGAGTTGAAACTCCCATTAATGCTCAAAGAGTCCAGGTCCTCAATACCGTTCAGAAACACTTTGGATAAGATTGGGGTAGGAACAATGGCAAGTTTCAATTTGGCCTGTACATCGTCTTCTGCGGTGAATTCTGAAGGGTCTGCGGTAAAATAATGTTCCAATTGCTTTTTAAGTGCATCCGTAATGCGTTGTGGGGAGGCATTTGAAGACAGTGCCCCATTTATGAAACCGCTATTTACCGCTACATCGGTTATGGAGTCTTGGATATGCGCCCTGAGGTTTATAGGTGCTATTTGATATTGTTCGTTATCGGTTACCGAAATACCCTCCAGAATATCCGCTTCCAGTGTGTAATCTGATGCGGTCCCTTCATAGGTTCCATTGATATCCGCAGCAATTTTGATGTTGTTTTTGGTAAATCCCAATTTTTGTAGGTCCGCACCAATAATCGATGTGTTTAGTTTTATCTTATTGTCTGAAGTATCCAATACCAGAGCAACATCCGCCTTCATGTTCAGATTAGGGTCGTTGATGCGCACCTTTGCATTTCCTGTGCCGTTTTCCAATGTTCCGGAAAGTTCCAGACTGGAATAGGCATAGCCACCATATTCAAATTGTGTTACGCTACCCGCTACCTCGGCATTTAAAGTGGAAAGTCCGGTGCCCGAGCCTGAGCCTTCCAACTTCATCGAGACCCTGCCGAGCTGATTGTTCTGCAGCAATTGGTCTAATTGTAAACTGTCCACGGCTAGGGCACCATTAAATCGTATGGTTTTTCCAAAATCTACCAAGGCGTTTAGTTGCGCGGCACCTTCAGGTATGCTAAGGTCGAGGTCTGGTTTTACCCAGCTAGTACCGCCGGATAGGCTTCCTTTGATCTCAACCGTTTTGGGTACCGCTATCCCAAAATCCTGTGTTGCAACAAAGGTGTTCAGGTCTTTTTTTACGGTCTTGAAGGAAAGCGTGTTAAAAGTGTACCGAAGCGAATCTGGCTCGGTAAGATTGCTTAAGCTGCCTGTTCCAGAAATTGTGGTTTCTTGCCCCCAGCGCAACTGGGTCTTGAAATCCTTAACCTTCTTTAAGCTGCCGTTTGCACCTAGGGACCCCGTTATAGTCTTGGACGCCAAGGAATCCAAATACCTGTTTTTGCGAAGTTGTGGTACAAATTGCTGTACGTCTTCGATCTCAAGGATTACATTGGAAATGGATACCGATAGGGAGCTGTTTGCAGGATTATTCAAAGCATCGTTCAAGGATTTAAAGGTGACCTTGGCCTGGGCATTTGCTGAACTTTGGTTGATTTGTAGTTTTAAAGCTGCCAAGGAAGCTTGGGTATCCGTAAGTCCAGCTTCGAAAGCCAATTCGTCTAGTCGGATGCCACTGGGTTCCCGGAATGAGAAATCGGATACGCGTAAATTTAATTTTTGCGGCCGGTATTCAAAATTGGAAGCCATGAAGCGCAATTCTTGTACCTTAAAGGCATTGGGGTCGAATACTTCTTTTTGTTGCTGGGTATCGTTAAGACTATAACTGATCGTATTTTTTTCCAATTCCAGATTTTTGGCCGCAAGGATAAATGCTGGCCAGGCAAAAGCGGTTTCTTTAGTTGCCTCGGGTTTCGAATTGGCACTTTCTCTTATACCTATGGAAATTTGCGAATTTTTTACAATTAAGTCTTCCGTTTCATATTGGTTTTTGGAAACATCTGCCAAGATATCCGTTAACCCAATGCTGCCCAATTGGAAATGGGTATCCAAGCCATCCGGTCTGGAGGTGTAGGAAACTTCCAAGTCCGCTACTTCAAAATCATCTACTTCGATATAGGGCAGAACTGTAGTAGTGGTATCATTCGTCACAGGAAAGGCATGGGTCTGGAGGTAGGATACGGAGGTGTTTTCCAAGGTAAATTTATCTACCGAATACTTCATGCCCTCGAGATCAAATGCCGAAACATCCAAATTGAGTTCTCCTAAAACAAGGTCAAAATCAATTCCTAGGTATTCATCCATATAGGTGACATCCCAGTCTTTAAAATCGAATTCCCCTAATGAGATGTTCAATGGTTCGGAGTTTGTTGTAGCGGTATCTGTAGGGGAAGAAAAAGCATCCACTAAAAATGAAAAATTGAAAGGTTCAGGTGTTGCTCCACGATAAATACGCGCTGTAAGTCCGTCTGAGTACAAATTATCGACCGATAAGGTATTGTTAAAGGCGAAAGGGTAAATAGGAATATCTGCCTGTAGCGATTTTGAATATAAAAGTGTGTCCCCTTTTTTGTCTTCCAAGTACACATGCTCTAGTTGTATATCTCCTGAGAAGGTAATAAAGGCCCTACCGACTTCTACTTTGGTATTGGTTTTGCCCGAAATGTAATTCGTAATTTTAGCTACGATAAAGTTTTGTGCCCACGGGGTGCGTATGACAAGGACCAACACGATAAAAAATAGGAGTAAGCCTAAAAGAATCTTGCCGAGTATCTTGAAGTATTTTTTCAGTTTGTTCTTTTTTTGGACCATACGGGCAACGATTTGAAACTGAACGCAAAGTCCAATTTTCAGGGTTTATGGAACTAAGAATTCCAATGTACCATTAACCCCGTGGCAATAATTATGAGGAGAACGACTAAAATAACGAGATTGTAAAACCTGCGTTTCTTTTTTTTGGTTTCTTTAAGTGTTGCCATATTTAATCTTCAAAGATAATCTACACTTACTATAATTTTGACTGTTATGGAATCAAGATTGTCCATATCAGCCTAACTTGCCTGGTATTTTGGTGTAATAGCTGCTTAATGAACCCCCATAATTCAAAAACGGGCCCAGTTAGTTTCGCTTTAGCTTTTGCAGGTACAATTTGTCATTTTAGACCTTTTACCTGGATTTCATGAAAGGTATCTGCCTGTAACCGAAGCAACTCTTCAGCCTTTTTCTTTTTATAGCCGTATAATTCATCTTCGCCCTTAAGGTCCTCGTATATTTTTTGGTTTAAATCCCCATCGGTGGAGGCCAGTAATTTGCGTTGCGCTACTTTTTGGGCGACCCAGGAACTCAAGACACTTTCTGCCTCTTCCAATTTAAGGTCGTATTCGCCTTTTGGCGCCAATAGTTTCGCTATTATCGGGGAAGTTTCAATAGCTAAAAACAATAGAAAAATAAAAAAGGAAGGAAACCACGCCAATTCATTTAAGGCATTAATACGTGCCATAAGTCCATCAAAACCGTCAATAACCGGTTGGGTCGTAACTACCATCTTATTGTAGTCTGAATTCAGTTTTGCTATCTCGTGTTTCAAGTGATTGTACCTTTTCTGTATTTTGGATTTTTAAGGCATTAAGCGCTGCCAAAGCGGCGTCATGCTTTTCGCGTTTCTCTTTGTAAACTGGCCCTTTACCCAATAATTTTGTTCCGGCCGTTCCTTCCGCTTCGGAAATGTAGGTATCATAAAGGGCATTGGTTTCGGCCTCCTTAACCGCAACTTCATTCTTTAAATTGGCGATATCTTGATTTAATTTCGCTATAGAAGGTGTATACTGTAATGCCAATTGGTCCTTGTTCGCCAAGGTGAGCTCATTTTTTTGCGTTAGCAGTACCTGGTTGATTTCTTTTTCAAAGATTTTCATTTCCAAGGGCTTAGAAATTACTACAGCGATGATGACGGCTAAGATTATTCGTGGAGTTGCCTGTAAAATCTCTTGGCCAATACTGTTTCTTTTTTTAATGGTAGAAACAATAAAGCGATCTAGGTTAAAAATTAGTAGGCCCCATATACTTCCAAATAAGATGGCGGTATAAACGTTATCGAATACCGTATAAAGTGCGTAACTGCTGGCAATAAAGGCCATAACGGCGGTAAAGAATACGGTGGCCCCAATACCGGCATATTTGTTTTGTTCACCTTTAGTGCATGTTTCTAATAGTTCAGAATCTGCCCCGGAACAGAGGATAAAAAATTTCTGTAGCATATGGATTTGTTTTTGATTGATGATGGCATATAGTTGGAGAACGCAACTATTTTACTTTTGGTACGCAAAAAGCCCTCATTTGAGAGGGCTTTAACACGGGTATGACGGTAGTTTTAGTTTCTTGTTACAGGTTCTTTGGAAATTTTTATCAGGATATTGCCGTTTTTTCGTTTAGAATCCATATTCAACTCCTTATTTTCTCTCAATAATGCTATGGCCTCATCTCCCGAGATAATTTTGTTTTCATACATAAATGAGGCTCCTTTTTTGGCCATGTCAATAGCATAATCTAAAGGGGAAGGAGGTGTTGGTGGCGTTGGAGGTGTTGGGGCTAACAGGTTCATTTCTTTCTCCCGTAACTCCACCTCTTTTTCCGTTGCTTTTTCTTCACTCTTTCTCAATTGGGTTTCCTTATGCCGCACAACATTTTCTTGTTTTTCCAAAGTCCTTTGCTGCTCCCTTAGTTGGGCCTCTTGCCCTTGCAACAACTTTTCCTGTTGCTCCATTTTAGCTTCTTCTACACGCATCAATTTTTGCTGTTGCCTTAGTTCAAGTTCTGGCAGGGTTGGCTTCGTTGTTCTTAGGGATCCGTCAACCACATCATATGGGTCTTGTTCTTCAATTATTTCTTTTATCATGTTTACGGCTACTTCTCTTTCATTTGGAGGTTCTGGAGCCTCGGGCGCAGGTGGTGGTTCGGGAAAATCTGGAAAAGGTTCCGCAGCAACACGCTGTTTTTCAGACATAAGGGAGTAAAGATATTCTAGGCGGTCAACATCAACTTTAAGGATACGAATGTTGCCCCGCTTTTCAAGCATTTTATTGTAAGTTTTAGCCAGTGCATCGTATTCCTTCATTTGTTGGCGTGTGGCTCCATCCTGCTTGGTATTGGGCAAACATTCTGGAAAAGGTTGTGCCTCTTTCCTTTCTTTCGCATCCATTTGACGGTAGATGGTTTCTAGAATCATTAAGTCCTCCTTTGGAATTACGCGTTTCTCAAGGGGTATCGCATTGTATTTCTTGGCAAGGGAATTGTATTTTTCGGTTTGGGATTGTTCCGTTACTGTTTCAATGAGGTTACCCGTATAGGCAGGTTCGGGCCCAAGAATGTTTATCGTTGCAACACCATAACGCATTAAAATTTGGTCCAGCTTCTCAATTAGTTCTTTTGGGGTATTGACCTCTACATTGATAATTGCATTGACTTGCTGTTCGCGTTGCTCTTTGGAAAGGTTTTTATTGAAGTTGAAGAGTTGTTTTTCCAATAGTTGAAGGTTACCTACTTCCGTATGGCCTAAAAATAAAGCTCCTTCAGCATCGATACGAATTTCAATGGGCTCTGTTGAAAAAGCCGTATGATTGACGATAGGATCAGTTTTTTGATTTTTCACGAATTTCCGCTCGCTAAACCCAAACAAGAGCAACGTTACTAGGGGCAATAGGAGTATACTTCTAAATACAATTGATTTTTTTGATGTTCTTTTTTTCATGACTTTAAATCGTTTTTTGATTGATGAATAAGTGATGGCGTTAGCCAATTTTGGTTCTGCTGCATTTGATGAGAATGCCAATAAAATTTTTTGATACGCGCTTTTTTCAAGTCCGCTTTTCAGTACTGCACTGTCCGCTAGAAACTCGTGGTTCAATTTCATACTTTTTTTGAATAGGTAAATCAACGGATTAAACCAGAAGATGACCTGTACCAACTCAATTAGGAGTACATCGAGACTGTGATACTGCTGTGCATGTATTTCCTCATGAATCAAGACCGCTTTTGGGATGGCGTTAGCTTCGAACTTGGTTTTATTTAGAAATATGTAACTGAAAAATGTATGTGGCGGTAATTTCTCCTTTAATAGCACTTTAATGTTGTAGGGTGATTTTAGTTTCGGGTTGATTTTTATGCGCTTTATTAGTTGAATGAGGTGTCTTGCAAAGCGCAGCCCAAAACCTAGCAAACCAACATAGTAAATGGTCCATAAAAGGGCAGACCAATTTATGACCTCAAGGTCCGCAGGTATTTGGGATATTTGAGAGGAGGCTATTGTATTTGGGCCTATGGTGTTCTGATCCGGATAAATTATTGGCGCTGTGTATTCTAACAATACGATTGCCGGCACTATGAATGAGACAACTACCGCCCCAAGTAGAAAATAGCGTTTAAAAACGTGCATGTTTTCCCGCTCCAAAACTAGCTTGTAAAAAAGAAGAAAGATAGCCATACAGGCTGCGGATTTTAGTATATAGATTTCCATAATCATTTCTTTTTTAATTCATCATCGATCAATTTTTTCAAATCTTCCAATTCTACTTTGGATAGGTTGGTCTCTTGGGTGAAAAAGGATGCGAATTGACTGGCGCTATCATTGAAAAAGTTTTTGATGAGTCCGTTGACATGTTTTGAGAAATAATCCTTTTTCTTTACCAAAGGATAGTATTCACGACTTCGCCCTAGGCTTTGGTAGGCCACAAAACCTTTGTCCGTCATTCTTTTCAATAAAGTCGCTACCGTTGTTGTAGCGGGCTTAGGTTCTGGGTAGGCCTCCAACAAATCTTTCATATAGGCTTTTTTCTGCTTCCAAAGGATATTCATCAACTCTTCTTCTGATTTTGACAACTGCATTTTCTACAAGTTTAGAATGTGTTCTACAAACATAGAGATTAATTTTTAATTCTACAAGTGTAGAGATATTTTATTTTTGCCTTAGGGATAGCAACGAAAAGCCCGCATTCGCTATTTTGGCGAAGCGTACTTGCAGTGTATAGCCCGACCCCTATTTACTTGGGGGAAGGCCAAAGGACCACAAAAAGACTTAAATTTAAGGCTTAAAAGCAACTAGCATGAGTGTATTGTCTGATTTAGAGGAGCGCAGTGGTGCGGTATGTGAACTTTGTGGCGCCACCAATACCCTAGCGGTGTATGAAGTGCCGCCCGTTTCTACCGGAGGAGTTGATGGAAGTATGTTGGCCTGCGAAACTTGCCGTAGCCAAATTGAAAACCCCGAAATAATGGATGCCAATCACTGGCGTTGCCTTAACGATAGCATGTGGAGCGAACATGATCCGGTAAAGGTGGTAGCCTGGCGCATGCTGTCACGGTTTAAATTGGAAGGTTGGCCCAAGGACTTGCTGGATATACTGTATTTGGAACCTACTGTGCTGGAGTGGGCCAAGGCGACGGGCGAAGGGCTTTCTGAAAACGAAAAAATCGTTCATAGGGATGCCAATGGAGTCATCCTTGAAAATGGGGATAATGTGGTTCTTGTGAAAGACCTAAAAGTTAAAGGCTCCAGTATGGTGGCCAAACAGGGCACCGCAGTACGGAGAATTTCGCTAGACCGGGAGAATGCCGAGTATATTGCAGGCAAGGTGGATGGCCAGCAGATTGTCATAATTACCAAATATGTAAAGAAAAGTTGAGCACAGTTACATTACTACATTTGGCATAGCTAAGCGGGCTTGCCCGGCAAAACTATGTTTCTTTATTCTAAACCAAATGTTGTTCCTTAGGCCGGTGAACCAATCAAGGTATCACGATGTGTATACAGCAGTTCGGTAGTCTCAATTAATCTTTTTATGAGGTTGGCAACTATATCACTATCATTAAGCAAAGATGTTGCCATGGAGCTGGAAATTTTCTTTTCCCTAATCAATTTATCGAGAGTGCCGTCTAGCAATAAATCACTTTTAATTGCTTTTACTTTCAAGGCACTTAAGTTTTTTGAGTGGGCTTGTGGGTCATTGGCTTTTTGGGTGAAATGGATTTCTCTAAGGACTTGTGATACTTTGTGGCGTAAACGGTCATATTCTGTTTGAATATAGGTATTGTCCGAAACCATGTATTTGCTTACATTTTTTCGCAAACCTTGGATATTCTTGATGGTTTCCACCATATTCCTATTGGCTAATTTTATGTGTGTGAAAGACTCCATATCTGTAGGGGATAAGGAAAATTTGCCTTGTGCCAGGGTGGCATACTTTATGATTTTACTATAGATTATTTTCACTTTCTTGTAGTACATTTCATCAATATCAATTTCAAGCTCCTCTTTGGACTTTTTGACTACCTTCTTGAGGCTCTCCTGCCCTTTAATATCTTTAAGGTGCAGGTTAAGGCCATGTGCCACAATTTCAAAGGTGACTTTTTCAAATAGTCTATGGCTCTCGTCTAAAAGTGCACGTAATGCGGTTTGGGGGAAGGACAAGATAGATGGGTTGAGGTAAAAGGGATATTCCATACCCTTATCATCTCTTTTTTCAACAAATAACCTTTTTAATACTTTGACCAGGGGACCAATAAAAGGCGCCATGACCAAAACACCAATGAGATTGAACACCGTGTGAAATATGGACAACTTAATGGGGTAATTGTCACTGGCAATGCCTGTTGAACTTGAAATATAGTTCACAAATTGCCCTAGTTTAGTAATAAAAATAAGGGCTAAAATTCCCGTTACCATGTTGAATATGAAGTGTGCCCCCGCGAGTCTCTTTCCCGCTATATTAGAGGTAAGGGAGCCAATGATTGCGGTAATAGTGGTCCCTACGTTGGCTCCAATGGCAAGTGCCAGCGAATTCTCGTAAGTTATCTGTCCTACGGCCAAAGTGGTCAATATCAAGGCCATGGCAGCGCTACTAGATTGTAGTACAAGTGTGATGAGAATGCCTACGAAGGTATAAACAAGTAAGCCCCAAAATCCCGGAATGGCATAATCTGCAAGACTTATGGTATTTTGATACACCTCAAAGCCTTGCTTCATAAAATGGATGCCGAGAAAAAAGAAACCCAATCCCGCCATTACATAGCCGGCACCTTTCATACTTTTCGACTTTTGGAGTACAAACAGAATCCCAAAAGCAATCAAGGGCATGGCCAAACTGGATACTTTTAAGCTCAATCCAAATATGGAAACCAACCAGGCTGTAGCCGTAGTCCCCAAATTTGAACCAAAAATGATTCCAATACCAGCCGTTAAATCAATTAGACCGGCACTTATAAATGATATAGTAATGACACTTATCAGCGAACTGGATTGCAATAAAGCAGTGGTAAGAAAGCCTAGTCCAAAACTTTTGTAAAACGTATTGGTAATTTTTTTCAGCCACTTTTGTAAAGGCCCTTCAATAAACGAATTAAAACCCTCTTCCAGCATAATCATACCGAAGAGCAAAATAGCAATACCAGCCGCTACTTCCTTTGTGGTAGGGTTGACAATAAATGTCGTTCCCACCAAAATAAGGATAATTGAGAAGAGTATTTTTTTAACCATATCTTATCCCTAAGATAATGATTTAAGAAGTTTTGCCTACCAACTATCCGACCAACTTAAATGGCCCAAAGTAATGCATACAGCTTTGTGGCTTTCTACGGATGTAAATCACAATCAGTAGTTAGTGATAGCAATTAAGGCAGCCTATACGCCGATTGTTATCTAGGCTTTTTGCATTTCCGTAAAATATTTATAGAAATACGGAATGGTTTCAATTCCTTTCAGATAATTCCAGACCCCAAAATGTTCGTTGGGGGAGTGGATGGCATCGCTGTCTAACCCAAAGCCCATAAGTATGGATTTACTTCCCAATTCTTTCTCAAAAAGCGAAACGATAGGGATGCTACCACCGCTACGTTGTGGTATGGGCTTCTTGCCAAATGTTGTCTCGTAGGCCTTGGAGGCGGCTTGATAGGCAATCGTATCTATTGGAGTCACATATCCTTGACCCCCGTGGTGCGGTTTCACGTTTACTTTCACCCCCTTTGGGGCAATGGATTCAAAATGATTTTTGAACAATTCGGTTATTTCCCTCCAATCTTGGTTGGGTACGAGGCGCATGGATATTTTTGCATAGGCTTTGCTGGCAATGACCGTCTTGGCCCCCTGGCCAATATAACCTCCCCATATACCATTTACGTCCAAAGTAGGGCGTATGGAATTGCGCTCGTTTGTAGTATATCCTTTTTCCCCATAAACGGTTTCAATGTCCAAGGCTTCTTGATAGTTTTCCAAACTAAAAGGTGCTTTGGCCATTTCCGCACGTTCGTAGGCAGAAAGGTCCGCAACCTTATCGTAAAAACCGGGAATGGTAATATGGTTATTCTCATCATGCAGACTGGCAATCATTTTTGAGAGGATGTTGATGGGATTGGCCACGGCACCACCATAGAGGCCGGAGTGCAGATCTCTATTTGGGCCGGTCACCTCTACTTCAACATAACTGAGCCCACGCAGGCCGGTAGTAATGGAAGGCACATCATTGGCTATCATTCCGGTATCCGAGATGAGGATAACATCGTTGGTCAACTTCTCTTTATTTTCCGCTACATAAATGCTTAAATTATTGCTCCCTACTTCCTCTTCGCCCTCGATCATAAATTTTACGTTGCATGGGACCTGTTTCGTTTTGACCATGATTTCCAAGGCCTTCACGTGCATGTACATCTGGCCCTTGTCATCGCAAGCGCCCCTGGCATAAATAGCGCCTTCTGGGTGTAAACTCGTTTTTTTTATCACGGGATCAAAAGGAGGGGAATGCCAAAGATCAACGGGATCGGGGGGTTGCACATCATAATGCCCATAAACCAAAACGGTTGGCAATTTAGCATCTATTATTTTTTCACCGTAGACAATTGGGTAGCCGGCCGTTTCATGAATTTCCACAATATCACATCCTGCCTCTTCAAGTCGGGTTTTAACGGCATCGGCCGTGTCGAGCACGTCTTGAGAGAAAGCCGTATCAGCACTTATGGAAGGTATTTTAAGGAGTTCAATGAGCTCGTTTAAAAATCGGTGTTTGTTTTGGGCAATGTAATCTGTAATCTGTCTCATAGCATATTTTGGAAAGTTTTAAATGTACGAAAAAGAAGTATTTTAACTAATACTGTTCAACAAGGGAACAGTTAAAATTATAGAAGCTTAGTCCTTGCTTGTTTTATTTTAAACAATTAAAGGGTGTAATTGTTTATTTTGTATATTTAGAATCAACAGGTTAACTCCCCCTCCGCCTGTACTATTTATACCAAACCAACATGCAAGAAAACCACTACCGTTTTGCGCTAGGCAAAAGCCTTTGCCTCAGCTTTATTTTCATTTTTTCATTTTTTACTTCAGTTTTTGCCCAAGAAAAGATAGGGCGCCCTTTAATTAATTCGTATGGATATCAAGATTATGGGGCTGACCCATTAAATTGGTGGGCGTTAGAAGCTGATGACGGTATCATGTATTTTGCCAATATTGACGGTGTATTACAGTTTGATGGGGTAAACTGGAAATTGATTGAAACACCTGGTATAGGCACCCGTAGTTTGGTAAAGGACGACAAGGGTATTATTTATGTTGGAGGCTCAGGGCAATTGGGATATCTCACAACGTTGGATAACGGAGAAATGAGTTATGAATCTTTAAATGATAAAATTCCTAAAGAGCATGCTGTTTTTGCTGATGTTTGGGAAATTGACTATTTCAAAGGTAGGGTGATTTTTAGAACGGAGTTTAAACTGTATTGCTGGGACGGGGAAATCTATGAAAGTGATAACATCGGAGAATGGTTTGCATGTGGGCGATATTGTCAACGATGAATATTATTTGAGAATTTGGGACGTGGGTCTCACCAAACTTACGGATGATGATACGTTTGAGCTGGTACCCAATGGAGAAAAATTTACCAGTGAACGCATTTATAGTATACTGCCTTATGATGATAAGGTGTTGATTGGTACAAGAAATCAAGGATTCTATATTTATGATGGTAGAGATTTCACCCCTTTCAAAACAGAAATCGATGAATTTGTCAAAGGAAATCTTTATCTCCCAGGATTCGCCTTGGAAGACGGACGTTACGTATTTAACACTAATGATGCCGGTGCATATCTTATAGGTCCCGACGGCACCTTCCTGCAGAAATACACACCGGCTACCGGTTTGCCGGACGGTGCTGTTAACTATGTCCATGTAGATTCAAGAGGGGTCTTATGGATGGCACTTTTTAAAGGTATTTCCAGTACCAATTTAAATTCTAAGTCTAACTTTATTAGATTCAAATTTGGGACTGACCACTGATGCTAAATCGATATACCGTCATAGGGGTACCTTGTACATTAGCCACGAACAATGGTATTTCCTATTTGGATGAGAGTAAAAATAGATTGTTGAACCGATTCCCGGAACTTTTGGTCAAGGAGCTAATTTTTTAGCAATTCCGTGATAGATTGTATGCTGGGACCAGTGGAATGGGCTACATAGAACTAAAGGACAAAACGTTTAGCTACGTAAGGAAAAATATCAATTATGATTTTAGGGCTGGCAACGCGGCACAATCTAAAGTGGATAGTAGCAGAATATATGTATCGCATACTCAAGGCCTAATGAGTTTTTACTTTAATGAAAAAACAAAGCAGTTTGAAGAGGAATCGGCTACCAATAAAATACCCAATCTAACTGGCTTTTATGAAAATACTGACGGATCACTCTGGTTGAGCTCAAGAACGGAGGCTCAGGCAATAAAAGTTATACCTAAGTATATCGATGGTAAACTTGATTTAGACGCATCTGAATATGTTATATATGACGAAAAGGATGGAGTGCCAAAATCTATCATTTACGTCTGGGGGCAATGAAGACGAAATGGAAGATATATATGCTTCCTACTGTTGAAGAAACGTACTATTTTAATGAGGATAACCAACGTTTTGAGAAAAAGAAATTCTTTTTTGATGATTACATAGATTGGAAAAAACCGGGTTCTGGAAGTAAAATAACAGACGATGGAAAACAATTTTTTGATGTGGGTTCTGGAATTATGATTGCAGAGAAACAAGAAAACGGGGAGTTTGAGGTAGTGAATACAGATACATTCAAAGAACTTAACAACGCACGTATATCTAATATTTACCCTGAGGAAGCTAAAGCAGACGGTTCTTGGGTTATTTGGTTCTCAGGCCCAGATGGGATTTTTAGATATGAGGGTAATCTTGAAAAACCGATTATTCCAGAGTTTAATGTTACCATTAGAAAAATGACGATTGCCGGAGATTCATTGGTTTATGGTGGTAATATTGATTTTCCGGAAAAGTTGAGTATTCCTTTTGATAAAAACTCAGTTACGTTAGGGTATGCAGCCCCTTTGTTTATAGGTCAAAAGGATATAAAGTACAGTACACAATTAAGTGGCTTAGATGATAAATGGTCTGAGTGGACTGCGCAAACGACACGTGAGTATATCAATCTACCTGACGGAGATTATAATTTTAGGGTAAAGGCTCAGAATATTTATGGGGATGTTACGGAAGAATCTTCTGCATCTTTTTCCATTATAGCCCCTTGGTATAGAACTTGGTGGGCGTACATCTTATATGCTATTGCCTTTTTAGCAGTGGTCTATGCAGTGGTTAAGGCACGTACCACCATTCTTTTGGCCCAACAAAAAGATCTTGGAGGATACCGTTGAGGAACGGACCAAGGAAGCCCACCAGCGTTTAAAAGAGCTGGCCACCGTAAACCAGGTGAGTCAAGCATTAACTGAAAAGCTACAACTCAATGATTTGATCCAGTTGGTGGGCGATGAAATGAAAAAACTGTTTAAATCGGACATTACCTATTTGGCCATTTTAGACCCGGATACGAACATCATCAGTTTCCCGTACGAAGATGGCGATGATATGCAGCCCATGAATTACGGGGAAGGGCTTACCTCTCAAATTATAAAGACCGGGGAACCGCTATTGATCAACAAGGATGCGGATATAGCGGCAGAATACGATAAAATTGGAGTAAAACATTCGGGGAAACAAGCGGTATCTTATCTAGGGGTGCCCATCCCCGTAGAGGACACCATCATTGGGGTGTTGAGTGTACAGAGTACCCAGCAAGAAAGCAGGTTTAATGAACAGGACAAAAATTTATTAAAAACGATTGCGATCAATGTTGGTATTGCCTTACATAATGCAGAGCTTTTTGAAGAGGCCAAAGATGCAAAAGCAAAGGCGGAGGATGCCAACGAAGCAAAAAGTGCTTTTCTATCCACGGTTAGCCACGAGCTACGAACACCGCTAACCTCTGTTTTGGGTTTTGCCAAAATCATACGTAAACGGTTGGAGGATAAGATATTTCCGGCTGTGGACGTCAGTGATCAGAAGATCAAGCGTACCATGAAACAGGTAAGCGAAAATTTGGATGTGGTCGTTTCCGAAGGGGAACGATTAACGAACCTCATTAATGATGTTTTGGATCTGGCCAAAATAGAATCCGGGAAAATGGAATGGAACATGCGCCCCATATTTCTCCAAGATGTAATTCATAGGGGTATTGCAGCTACGTCTTCCCTCTTTGAACAAAAAGGATTGAAGCTAAAGAAGAATATTCCGGAAGACCTGCCAATCATCAAGGCAGATGAGGATAAGTTGATACAAGTAATCATCAATCTATTATCGAACGCAGTAAAGTTTACCAAAAAAGGAACCGTAAGCTTGGAAGCCTACCAGGACAAGGGGCAGCTTATTTTTGAAGTGCAGGATACAGGTATAGGTATAGCGGATGAAGACCGCCATAAGATTTTCGAAAAGTTTAGACAAGCCGGTGATACCTTGACCGATAAGCCACAGGGTACCGGTTTGGGACTCCCTATTTGTAGGGAAATTATTGAGCATCATGGGGGTATTATCTGGATGAAAAGCGAATTTAATGTGGGTAGTACCTTTTTCTTTTCAATACCCGTTCTGGGAGAAGCCGCTACACAAGAACCCATACAACTAGACCGTATCCTTAGAAGTCTTAAAAAGCAGATTAGCCACAGTTCGCGCAAAAAACCGGACGGTAAACCCACAATTTTGGTGGTAGACGACGATACACCTATACGGTCCTTATTGCGACAGGAGTTGACGGATACCGGATACCGGGTGCGTGAGGCGGCAAATGGCAAGGCGGCTTTGGATATGGTGCGTTTAGAGAAACCAGACCTGATTATTTTAGATGTAATGATGCCAGAAATTAATGGTTTCGATGTGGCAGCGGTACTAAAAAATGATCCGGCCACTATGGATATTCCTATTATCATACTTTCCATTGTACAGGATAAGGAACGTGGCTTTAGGATAGGGGTAGATAGGTATTTGACTAAGCCCATTGATACGGAAAAATTATTTCACGAGGTAGATGAATTATTGGAACAGGGAGTTTCCAAAAAGAAAGTACTTGTAGTCGACGAAGACGCCTCTGCGGTGAAAACCTTGACCGAGGTGTTAAGTGCACGTGGCTACAAAGTGGTGGAAGCTACCTCAGACAATCTGTTGCAAACGGCAAACGAGTCTATGCCGGATATCATTATGCTCAATTCAATTTATAACGGGGATAAGAACTTTATCAAGGATTTGAAAGTACAAAAGGGGATGGAGAATGTCATGTTCTTTGTTTATGAATAAACGGTATATCCATACCAATCAAATTAAAAACAGTTATGCATAAAAAATTATTGATAGTTGATGATGAACCCCATATACGAATGCTTATTGAGCAGACCTTGGAAGATTTGGAAGATGAGGGTGTAGAACTTTTGTTTGCGGAAAATGGGGAGCAGGCATTAAATATCATCAAGGAAGAAAAACCCAACTTGGTGTTTTTGGATGTAATGATGCCAAAAATGAACGGGATGGAGGTATGCCAAAAAGTAAAAAAGGAACTCAAACTTACAGAGGTGTATATCATTCTTTTAACGGCCAAGGGCCAAGAGGTAGACCGCCAAAAAGGATTGGATATGGGAGCGGACCGGTATATGACAAAACCCTTTGATCCAGATGAAATGCTGGCGGTTGCAGAGGAAATAATAAAAATATAAAGTTGACATGAGTGAAAACGGCATGTCGTTGTATACCAGGGCCTTAAAATATGTGCTTAAGAAGGACAAGGACTCCATATTCCTAGTGGAGCAAATGGCCAATTATTTGCAAATGGAGGTACTCTTTTTGGATAGTGAGGAAAGAGTGCTCTGGGGAGATGCAAGTAAGGAATACCAGCACTCCTATGATTTTCGTTGTGATGACCTCGACTTGGGTACCGTTAAAACAAGTACTTCCAAGGGGTCTTTTATGGTCGACCTTATTAATACCTTGTTGAAAAAGGAATTTGAGAAAAAACGAATTGGAAAGGAGGTGTTGAGCCTATACCGGGAAATCAATATGATATATGGCCTCAGCGAAATGATTTCCGAAAAAATTGACAGGGACTCTATTGCCGAAATTGCGTTACAGGAATCCTCCCAAATCATCGGTTCCACCCATGGTCTATTCTTGCTCTACGAACCAGAAGAGGATAAGGTTACGGAACTTGCGGCTTTTGGACATAACCCCAATAGGGGCGAAACTATCAAAAATCAAAATGATGTCCTTAAAGCCTTGATTTTAAAGGGGAATGCCGCCATAGTCCCTGAGAATAGGATTAAGGATAATCCATCCCTAAACCATCTCAAAGCGGTAATGTATGCACCCTTAAAAGTGAAGCATAGAACACTGGGGATGGTTATCTTAGGGCACGAGGACAAAAAAGAATTTACAGCTGCAGAATTAAAATTACTTACTACAATTGCCCTACAAACGGCAGCGGCCATTGAGAGTGCGCATCTATATCAAAAAGGTTTAAAGGAAGCACGCGATCGTGAGGAGGCCATACGTCAAATCCATGAGGTAAGTCAGAAATTTGTTCCATCAGAATTTATAAAATCCTTGGGGAAGGCAAGATTAACCGAAGTAGTATTGGGGGATTTGGCAGAAAGGGAGGTTACGGTGGTATTCGCGGATATTCGTGAATTTACGACCATTTCAGAGGGGCTATCCCCAAAAGATAATTTTTTGTTCGTTAATGGTTTTAATAATCGTATGGGTCCAATTGTGAGAAAGAACGGAGGTTTTATCATGCAATATTTGGGAGATGGTTTCATGGCCTTATTCCCAGACGGCCCGCAAAGTGCCTTAACCGCATCCGTAGAAATGCATAAGGTCTTGCATGAATATAATAAGGAAAGAGTCTTAAAGGATCGTATGCCGGTTAAAATAGGCGTGGGTATGCAGGATGGTCATTTAATTATGGGGATTACGGGAGATAGTAACCGTTTAGATGCTGCTATAATTTCCGATACCGTGAATACTGCTGCACGAATAGAGGGGCTATCCAAGCACTATGGCACTTCTATCTTGTTGACAAAGGAGTGTAAAAATAAATTGACGGATCAAAAAGAATTTAATTTTAGGTACTTAGGACCTGTACAGGTCAAAGGAAAACAAAAAGCCATAGAATTGTATGAGTGCATCGATGGGGATGAGGATTTATTATTTGACCATAAATTGCGAACAACGCCTACGTTCAATGACGCTATGAATTATTATTTTAACATGGAGTTTGCTATGGCGGCGGTTGCGTTTCAGGAAATTTTTAAATTGAACGTAATGGATAAAACCTCTAAATTATTTTTAAATAAATCGGCCCATCTAATTACCCAAGAGATACAGGATAATTGGGATGGCGTAGAACTTATGGGGACAAAATAGGTTCAATTTTCCTTATAAAATTCGGTTATATACCTAAAAACAACTTTTTGATAAAGTAGGTTTCAAAATTCAAAAATTACATTATATTTGCAGCCCGATAAACGGATTCGTTTACGGAAATAGAGCAATGCAGGCGTGGTGGAATTGGTAGACACGCTAGACTTAGGATCTAGTGCCGCAAGGTGTGAGAGTTCGAGTCTCTCCGCCTGTACAAAGGGAAAGCCGACTTTTAGGAGTCGGCTTTTTTTGTTTGGGTACAACATAGGTACAACATTTGAATCTTGGGCTTTTCAACTTGAAATAGAGATTGACTAAGGTCTAAATCCTTTGACAACAGATACTTCACAACGAATTAATATGTGGATAGTCGAAATTAAATATCCTTTCAAATAGAAATGGATAATTTATGCTGAACACTATTTACAAATTAAACTATGCAAGTTGTCTGTCTACAAGAAGAAGCATTCTATGCCTTATTTGATAAGGTGGTCGAACATGTAGAATCAAAACGTAAAGATGTCCCTGCAAAATGGATCGATGGAGAAGAGGCTATGCTCCAATTAAAGATAAAATCTACTACTACCTTACAAAAACTAAGAGATGAAGGTAAAATCAGATTCTCGCAACCCCAGAAGAAGATAATACTGTACGATCGAGATTCAATTATAGAATACATAGAACAGCATGTTCGAGAAACATTTTAGAATGGAGGAAAGCTTAAAAGTTGACGATAAATTTAAGAGAGCATTCAATTTAGGTTATGAAGTGGCCAAAGAATTGAATTTAAAAACGCCTATGTTTCAAAACGAAAGCTCGGATATTACTCTAAAAAACCCTATGCAAGCGGGAATGTTTCAATTTGTTCAGGATAAACAAACCGTTTTAGATAAAACAATAGGTAACTCCAATAAAGTCTTAAAAAAGAGGCCTATAAAAAATACATTTGGGAAAAATAGAAACAAGGGCAAGGGCCTAACACCTTAATTATCTGTGTCTCATAAAAAGTTCTTTTAATGGTATTGACCAATCAAGCTCTATAAGGTGCATCCCTAACAACTAAGCTAGTCTTTATTTCAACAGTTTTGGTAATGATATCATCTTTGGGATTTTGAATTACTTGAACCAAGTACTTGACAGCTGTCCGTCCAATTTTGTCCCCAGGTTAATCTTTCAATTACCGAGCAGGAAAAATCAGGGCTAGATTACGTTAGCTCGATACTATGCGGTCTTTCTAATCTAGAGGAAGCCATGAATAGTAGTTATCAAAATTTGATTAAAAGCGCCTACAATTTTGTGCTGATTTTCAAAGCCAGTCAGAGATGAGATGAGAGGCCTTGCAATCTGTATCATCATATAAACGTAGCGTTTGGGATGCTGACAAATTGAGAACCTTAGTAGTTAAGTACCCAGAAAAAATGATTGTAGAATGGGAGACTAGTTCTCTGAAAAATTTACTTTCAACCGACCATTCACCAATCGATTTTCATTATCTATACCGCTAAAAACACCGTCTTGGTTTAATGCTTTGTTTTTCAGATAGTAGGTCTTAAAATAGATATTCACCCTTTCAAGTGCAATTATCCCTGAAAAACTGAATCTGAAATTGATTACTGAACCTTTATTGAGTAGTTCAATCCTATCTTTTTCAATATAAACATTCTCAGTCAGTGTAATGATTTGATAATTGGTAGATAGGATTTTAAACTTTAGCCTTTCCTTAAAACCCTCCTCAAAGTCAAAAGTTAATTCGTAGGTTCCTGGTAATTTGCCGTATAAAGAAGCGTATGGGCTGTTGCTAGACAGTTCCAATGCATGTCTTGGCACCACTTTATCATTCACAATACGCTTATTTCTGATTTCCATGGCTATGAAGGGAGGAATAAAAGACGATTTAGATTTTTCTTCCATTTCTTGTTTACTCTCACATTTTTCCAAAATGGAACGTCCGGCAACAGTTTTGGTAAAAATATCGAAAGTGCAATAGGTGCCAATGAGATAATTAATGCTCGAAGGTTCTTTGTGACCAATATAATAAACTTCACTTGCTCCCTCAATATATCTGTCTCCAGAGAGTGTATTAGTGTTTATGGTTACGGTGTCTCCTTGACGTTTTATGGTACCATGACTGTAATGTTCCCTTAAAGTTCCATCTTCCAGAGGATATATAAACGTATGCTTAATTTTTTTCCAATTGTTTGCTATAATGGTATGCCCTTTTAATATGGTTTCTTCTTCACCAAAATAATAATTGATATAATAATGTGTAAGAGTATCGGTATCATTGTTGATTAATGCGAGTTGTTTTTCATGTTCACTTTTAGATATGTGATGTTCATCAAGAAATGCTTTAAAATCCGAGTAGCCCAAGTAAAGTAGTATAATATTTCTATAGTACTGGTTTATTTTTATTAACGGCTTGCCTTTTTCTAGTTGCCGTGCTTTATCATAGAAGTATTTTCCATTAATAAATTCTGACCCTAAGGCCTCAAGGTCTGTTTTTAAACTTGGCCTACTCTCATCAAACGCACCATAACCATAAAACTGAAATGTTTTTGGAAGGCTTGAGATTTTGTGCTTGTCCAAGAATTTTTCGTGGATTTTTTCTAGTACTAGTTTAAAATACTCGGCGGTAAGTTTTAATGATCCTGACGCTATTTCCATTAATTCCTATTTTAATTTTAAAATTATTAAAAATATTTTTAATCATTATAATGAATCATAATTAATACATATCAGCATACATTTAGCTAAACGAACTAGACTATTCTTAAAAATGAGGGTTATGAAAAAAACAATCTTATCTTTTTTCTTATTGCTTACTGCCATAGGATTCTCACAAACAACAGTAACAGGTAAAATAACCGACACCTTTGGTGAACCATTACCAGGTACGAATGTTGTAGAACAAGGCACTACCAACGGAGTTATTGCAGATTTCAATGGAAACTATCAAATTACGGTTGCTTCAGAAACTGCTGTTTTAGAATTCTCATTTTTAGGCTATCAGAAACAAGAGGTTACTGTTAATGGCAGGAACTTAAATATTCAATTAATGGAATCTTCTGAAGCTTTAGATGGGGTAACCGTACAGGGTTTCGCAGGTGTTATTGGTAAATCGCGTAAGCGGACTGCTTCTATTCAAACTACACCAGAATCTGTTACCGCCTTGAATGCAGAGGGCATTGAAAGTGCTGGCGTAACCGATATTAACTCTTTTTCAACTTTGGTTCCTAACTTAAAATTTAACTCCGCACAAGCAGTTGGTCTTAATTTTATAACCGTTAGAGGTATACCTCAGGTTAGAGGTGGAGATGCCCCATTGGCGTTTGTTATTGACGGTGTAACCATTCCTGACCCAAGTTTACTAAGTCAAGGATTATATGATTTGGCTTTAGTTGAGGTGGTTAAAGGACCACAAGGTGCTTTGTATGGAAAGAACGCCATTGGTGGTGCCATAAATATTTACACCAAAGAGCCCACAAACATAATGTCTAATCGTATTGAATTAGGTGCTGGTAATGGTGGAAATTTCCAAGCACAATTCGTGTCCTCGGGTGCCATTTCAAAAGATAAGGTATTTTATCGTTTCTCTACACAATACAAGAATTTTGATGGTTTATTGACCAATGAATTCCTCAATGAAAAGGTAGATTTCTCCAAAGAGTTTAGTGTTAGAGGTCAGATTAAAGCTAGAGTATCTGATAATTTTACGGTAGCAGCGACCATCCAACATTTTAATATAGATGGTGGTGCAGCCTATTATTCGGTTAATCCGACGGGAACCGATGGGGAATTTGCAGGAGGTATTTTAGACCCGAATCCGGAAGATGGAAACAATGTTATTGTAGCAAATGTTTTGGGAAGATCCGATATGAAAAACAATTACGGAAACTTTAAGATGGATTACAATCTAAAGGGTGCAACCCTGCAAAGTATTACCTCCTTCAATAAAGTTGATCGATCAACAAATGGTGATTTAGATTTTTTAGAGCTTGATGGATTTACACAAGCCGAAGAAATCAGTACGAAAACCTTTAACCAAGAATTACGGATCAATAATACAACTATAGATACAAAATTCGATTGGAGTTTAGGTGGTTTTTATCAGAATATTAAAAGAGATGTATTACAAAACGGAACCGTTGGAGTTGATTTTGGTGGCCCAGATACTTTTGATACTTCAGATTTTGTAAATGAAACAAAAACCATAGCCTTATTTGGTTTTGGAGACTATAAAATAACCGATAAATTTACAGTTTCTGCTGGTTTTAGATATGATATAGATAAATTCACTCAAGAAGATTTTCTATTTGTAACCAACTCTGAAAGAGATAATAACGAATTTCAACCAAAAGTTTCTTTATCCTACCAAGCATCAGAAAAAGTATTATTCTATGCTAATTATGGCAGGGGCTATAGAAACGGGGGCTTTAATGCAGATGCTACGGATTTGTTCAATAGGTCATTTGATGATGAAACATCAGACAACTACGAGCTAGGTTTTAAAACAACGTCTTGGAACGATCGCTTAATTTTTAATGGTTCGATTTTTAGCTCTAATCTAACGAATCAGCAACAATACATTTTAGATCTAAATACCTTTATTGCCGGAGTTTATAATTATGATGAGACAAAAGTGTTTGGTTTTGAATTAGAGTCTCGTGCCAGGTTAACTAACTTTTTAGATGTTTTTGCTAATTTCGGATTATCCGATGCCGAAATTGTCGATGGAGGGTCAAGTGGTAGTACCGATTACACTATTTATAACGGTCAAAAGGTGCCTTTTGTTCCTGTAAGCAGTTTTGCCATAGGTTTAGAATCATCGTTTGACATTACTGAAAATCTAAAGTTCAATGGTTTTTTAAATCTAGATAGGACAGGAAAAACATATTGGCATGAAACCAATACAGCTGCAAATACCTCAGATGCGTATTCTTTACTTAACGCACGTATAGGCTTTTCTTACAAAAACTGGAAGCTTGATATTTGGGGAAAAAACCTTACCGATACGCAGTATTACCGAGAATTCTCACCAGGCGAATTTGTTGGCAGTCCTGATGACGTTGCTTGGAGAGGGCAACCGGTTTCAGTTGGTACAGCCATTTCCGTAAAATTCTAAACACTTCCATTAACTACATAATTTGATTAGTTCTAATTGGGGGAAATTAAACCTTCCCTCTTTTTATTTAAAACATGACAAAAGACAAACAATTAATGGCAAGGGGTTTCTGTAAAATACTAATTGAAACCATGTTTCAAGTAAAACCTGATGAAACTGTGGCCATTACTGCGGATTCTGGATCTAACCGGGACGTTATAGATGCTATAGCCGCAGCAACCACAGAAGCTGGAGGAATACCTTTAGTTATGTGGATACCAAAAGCTGCCCAGAGCGGGCAGGCTGGCATGAAAGAATGGCCAGCAGAAGCATTAACTGCAGCACTTTGTACGGTAGATGTATGGATTGACGCACAATCTACAGTATTACTATATTCAGATATTTGGGAAACCGCGTTTAAAGAGAACGATAAATTAAGATATTTAATTATAGCAGATTCAAGTATAGAATCCTTAAATAGAATGTTTACAGGTTTTGATATCCAATTGCTTAAATCTCTTTTAAGTAAAGTTAGAGATATGGCCATGGCTTGTAAAAAAGTTCGTATAACCAGTACTAATGGTACTGATGTATCCTACGATATAGACCTTAATTATGCATTTGATATTGATGATGGCGATTACTCTATGCCAAAATTCGGAACTGCTCCAGGTTTTATCAATATCGTTCCAAAGCTAGGAAGCATGAACGGGACAATTGTTTTTGACATATTAGAAGGAGCTCCTAGAGATGGTCAAATTCAGTTTACTATGAAAAATGGTGCTATTGCAGCTGTAAATGGTAAAAATGGAGTAGGGGAGTTTAAATCTTATTTAGCCTCGTTTGATGATGAAAATATGTATAAAATATCTCATAATATGTTCGGATTAAATCCAAGCATAAAAACCTTAACAGGGGAGCTTTGTGAAGATGAACGTATTTGGGGTGGAGTAGACTTCGGGTTTGGTCATACAAGTGCGATGGATATGCCACCTTATGGTCAAGAAGCCAAATCACATTTTGATGGTGTGGTTACCAATGTTTCCATATTTTTAGACGATATTCAAATTTTTGACAATGGTGTCATATGCCATCCTGATTTAATACCATTGGTCAACAATTTAATTAAGCCTTAGAAGATGTCTAAAGAAGGTAATCAATACACAACCACAAAAGTGCTACCAAAAGACTTTGTGTCTGGTTGGGTTGTTGGTTTCATTATTGCGAGTACAGGATTATCAGTTTCTACACTATTTTTAGGATCAGAAATTGCACTCAATCTAGGCCTTGAACAAGCGCTTATAGCATTTGGTATTTCCACATTTGTTTTAACTATAATGTGTATGGCAACCACATTAATTGGTAATCGATCTCGGTTATCAACTTACATGATTCTTCATTTTAGTTTTGGAGAATATGGAGCGAAAATTGTCAATTTTATTTTCGGTGTTACGTTAATCGGTTGGTTTGCAGTAGCCATAGAGTTATTAGCAATTGCGATATATGATACTTCAATGAGTACTTTTAACGTCGTTGTATCAAAGGAGCTTATCATTATTGTAACCAGTCTGTTTATAACAATTACAACGGTTTACGGCTTACGCAGTATTGAAAAGCTCGCCAATATCTCTATTCCAATTTTAACGGCTTTTTTAGGGTATGTCTTTTACCTCTCTGTAGCTGATTTAGAAAGTCTATCACAACTTTTCGACTATGTTCCAAAAGAAAATTCAATGACACTTTTTGAAGCAACATCTATTTTAATAGGTGCTGCGGTGTTATTTCCTGTGTTAATGGCAGATTTTTCTAGATTTATAAAAACAGATAAACAAAGTCTATTCTCAGTATTGGGTTTAACCATTGGTACACCTTTGGCCTATATTCTAAGTGCCGTTCCATCTATTCAAACCGGTGAAGTTGATATTATTAAAATAATGGAGCAGTACAATTTGGTGATTCCTGCGTTTTTATTATTGTTTATAGCGACTTGGAGCACCAATGCTACTAATTTATATTCCGCAAGCTTAACGTTTAGTACAATCAACAAAAGATGGACTTTTACAAAAGTTGCTATTGCTGCGAGTATATTCGGTACAATATTAGCCTTGTTAGGCTTTGCTACCTATCTATTTGATTTTCTAGAATTCCTTGGAATATTAGCACCATCGATTTCTTCTATATATTTCATTCATTTCTTTTTGATCAAAAAGCAAAACTATAACCTTAAGGATATAAACAAATGGGAACCTGCAGCTTTAATTAGTTGGGTGTTGAGTTCCGTAATTTGCGTATTTACATATTTAGAAGTCTTTGAGTTAACTAGAGCCTATTTTATTGATTCATTTTTGTTGGGAGGGCTGATTTATTTGGCATTAAACTGGAAGCTAATTGTAAGGAACACCAAATAGAAATCGACGGTCAAGGTTATTTGATGCTTCGACTGCGCTCAGCACAGGCGTTATGACAAATTATAGAATGGTTAAACTGGCCTATAACTTTCATCATATAAAATCAGGACTAATGTAGACTATGTCCATATTACCCCTCCTGCCCTGAAGTTAAAATATTTCCCATTTTAATTTTTTATTAATTACAAAGCTCTAGACTCTTTACAAAATGCCGATTTTGTCTAGAGTTCCATTTTTTTAAAATATGTTTTCGGGAGTTTAACTGCAATAATGAAAGGAAAGTCAACAAGCAGAATGTAAAGAGTACATTTAAACAATCGTTTAATTATACGTCATTAATCGTTAAACGTTTTCATTTTACTGGGTGCTACTGACGCGCCGTGAACTTTCATCTTATCAAACAATTCAATTAAAATAATATCCTTGAATATGGATTAGCTCTAGTGAAGTTCCTGTATTCTATGATGGCTATTGAAATAATTTGTTGAATTCTTTTTATATATTACTCCTTTTTAAAAAAGACCGGAATAGAAGATGACATTATTTGATAAAATAAATGATTTAACAGAAGTTAACACGTTATCAAAACACGAGCAGTTGGTAGATGGTATTATCCAGGCATTAGATGAAAATGTTTTAAATATAGGAGACAAATTGCCTTCTATCAATCAAATGGTTGCAGAATTAGGTTTTGCAAGAAAAACAATTGTAAAAGCATATGAGGAATTGAAAGACAGAGGTTTAATAGAATCTAAAAAATTAAAGGGCTATTTTATAATTAGTAACGAAACTAAAGTTGTTTCAAAAGTAGCTTTATTAATGTTTTCTTTTCAACGTTTTCAAGAGGATTTTTATAATTCCTTTCGTAAAGAGTTGGGTAAAAAGTATCAGATTGATGTCTTCTTTCATCATAATAATCTGACAATTTTTACAAGTATTTTTAACAATATTCATGGTAAGTATGGGATGTATGTAATTGCTCCAATTGCAGATCAAAAATTGCGCCCAATACTAGAACTTATACCTGTTTCAAAATTGTTGATTATTGATAGGTTTATGAAACTAAGTACTGAGTACTCATATATTGCGCAAGAATTTGATGAATCAACTTATGTTAAATTAGTTGAATTGTTACCAAAAATCGAAAAATATAAAAAATTCAATTTGTTCTTTAGGGATGATGCAGATTACCCTGTAGGGATATTAAATGCATTTAATAGATTTTGTAAAGATTTTGAAATCAAAGGAACTATACTTAAGAAGTATAAATCAGGCAGTATTCAAAAAGGAAATTTATATTTTTTTGTAAGTGACACCTATTTGTGGGATGTTTTGAAAGATGTAAGAAATAGCGAGTATAAAGTAGGTAAAGAAATAGGTATACTCTCTCATAATGATCACGTAGTAAAAGAAATTATTTTTGGAGGTATTACTACAATTTCTACAGATTTTAAAGAAATGGCAAAAAAAGCTAGTAATCACATAAAGTTAAAGAGTCTTACACAAGAGATAATGCCGTCGTATTTAATTAAACGCAATTCACTATAATACAAAACATATCATTTACGACATTTATTAAATTCTTAATTTATTGGGGTCTCTATATATAATATGAAATATTTTAATAAAAAAATATTTCATATTAACAAAATATTTATATATTTGCCTTGTAGCATAGACTATCATAGCCTATTGCTTAAAATAACTAACAAATTCAATCAACTATGAAGAAAAAACATTTAGCCATTTGTTTGGTCTGATTATGTTGCTGTTCTCAACAATCGCGTTTGCGCAGGTCAGCAATGTATCTGGTGTCGTTTCCGACGAAAATGGACCGCTTCCCGGCGTTAACATTGTAGAAAAAGGCACTACGAATGGTGTGGTTTCCGATTTTGATGGAAATTATACGATTTCCGATTTAGGGGCTGATGCTGTCTTAGTATTCAGCTACATTGGGTTTACGACCCAAGAAATAGCCGTTTCAGATCGTTCGACTATTGATATGCAGTTAAGTGAAGATTCCGCACTACTTGATGAAGTAGTGGTGGTGGGCTATGGTACGCAAAGCCGAAGAGAGGTTACCGGGGCCATTGCTTCAATAAAAGCAAAAGATATTGCACAGGTAGTTACAGGAAATCCTACGGCTGCTCTGCAAGGTAAATTGGCAGGCGTTCAGGTTGAAACTTTTGGTGGTCAACCTGGTGGTTCTGCGAATGTATTCGTTCGTGGAGTAGGTTCTTTAACCAACTCTTTTCCATTATACGTAATAGACGGAACTTTTGCCGAGAATATGGATTTCGTGAACCCAAACGATATTGAGTCGATTCAGGTATTGAAAGATGCATCGTCTGCGGCAATATATGGCTCACGCGCCTCAAATGGGGTCGTGCTTATTACCACAAAAAAAGGAACTCGAGGCGATATTTCGGTCAATCTTAACATAAGAGGTGGGTTCGAAGTTGCTTCGAAAAAATTAGATTTTTTGAACAGCGAGCAATTTTTGGATTACCGAAGAGACTTCGAGACAAACGATGCGAGCGGTTTCCAAATCGATCCTGCTGATTTTTCTCAAAACGGTAGCCTTACATACACTGATTGGCAAGATGAGTCTTTAAGTACGGGTGCAATTCAAGATTACGGTGTTTCTGTGGCAGGAGGTAACGAAAAGTCAAGATTCTTTTTTTCTACGAATTATTATAACCAAGAGGGTATATTAGTTGGATCGGGCTTTGAAAGAATCAACGCGCGGGTCAATAGTGATTTTAAAATAGGAAAATTTACAATAACAGAATCGATTGGTTTAACACAAAGTAAAATTCAGGAGAACGAATATTTCGGATTTGAAGCCGCCACAGCACCTATTTTACGTTTAAACGTGCCTGAAAACGAAGGTGGTTTTGAAGCCCCTATAAGGGAAACTGCTGGTTTTGGTGGTCTGAATAATTATGCCCTGGCAGTATTAGATGACAATCTTGAAACCAGAAGAAACCTACTAGGCAATGTTAGTGTTGCTTATGAAATAGCGGATGGGTTAACCGCTAAACTAAATCTAGGTGTCGATTACACAAACAGTTTTCGCGAAACATTCAGGCCTACTTATTTTATGAGCCCAACGGATGCACGTTTTAATGATAATCCACAAAATGATTTGACCCATGTTCGTTCCGAGTTCTTAAGAACCCAGATTGAACCAACTCTAAATTATAATAAGGAGTTTGGTAATCACAATGTTGACATTGTAGTTGGTTATGGTCAATTAAAAACACGATTTGACTTGCTGGCAAACTATGTTGGCAATCTTCCATCCAATGATATACGAACCACTGGTGCGGCAGGTGTTGAGAACATTATTGGAAGTGCTGGTTTCAGGGAAATCGATGGACTGATTTCCACATTTGGGCGTCTCAACTATTCGTTCGGCGGTAAATATTTATTTAGTGGTACGATTAGACGCGATGAATCATCCAAATTTGCAGAAGGCTTCCGTTCCGATGTTTTTCCTTCCTTTTCTTTAGGTTGGAGAATTAGTGATGAAGACTTTTTCCCTGAAGACGGTATTATTTCAGAAGCCAAATTACGTGGGGGTTACGGTGAGTTAGGTGCCCAAAACGTTGGTAATTACCTTTACCAATCTGTAGTGGGGACCACTTCTTCTTCTTCGTTTGGAAATTCCATATTACCTGGTTTTGCCCAGACTTCATTTGCTAATGACGGATTGCAATGGGAAACTTCTTCTACGGTGAATTTCGGGGTTGATCTTGGTTTCTTCGATAATGCTTTGACCTTCTCGGCTGAATATTATAAAAAGGATATTGAAAACCTATTGGTGGCCGTACCTATTCCTAGTTCGAACGGTACCAATGTACCTTTGACACAAAATGCGGGTGGTCTAGAGAATAGTGGTGTAGAATTCTTGTTGAACTACAGAAAAACCGAAGGGGACTTTAAATTTGATATTGGTATTAATCTCGCTACTCAAAAGAGCACGTTGACCCAAGTTCCAAGTGAATTTTTTGGCCCTTCCGTAAACGAGGGAATTCAAAGTGTGAATATATTTAGAGCCGGTGAAGACCCAGGATCTTTCTATGGTTTTGTAGTGGAAGGGGTTTATGATGATCAAGCTCAAATAGATAGTGATCCTAATAGAAGTAATGATCCTAACATTTCTGCTCTTTCACCAGGTGATTTCATAAAGAAAGACGTCAACGGTGATGGGCAAGTAAACAATGAGGACCAAACAATTTTGGGTAGTCCGGTTCCTGACTTCACTTACGGTATCAATTTAAATGGTGAGTATAAGAACTTTGACTTCAGTATTTTCTTTAATGGTGTTCAAGGAAACGAAATTTATAACCAAGCGCGTGTCTTTAACACATTAAGTGCGGATGGCAATAAGTTTACAGATGTTTTGGATAGATGGAGTCCTCAGAATACGACGGGTAGTCTACCTAGACCTACCTCGACTGATCCGGGTCAGAATGGACTTCCTTCATCATATGCTGTTGAAGACGGTTCTTTTCTTCGATTGCAAAACCTTACGGTAGGGTTTGATTTCGCAGAACAGATTAAATCAGAATGGATAAAACGTTGTCGTTTATCGGTTACGGGTCAAAATTTGTTTGTGCTTACCAATTACTCAGGGTATGATCCCGATGTTGCATCTACGAATGGTGCTCGTTCAAATGAAAACGATGGTTTTTTCGGATTTAGGCCTACTGTTAATTCAGTAACCGGTCGTGGTATAGATATAAGAGCATATCCAAGACCTACTGGAATTATATTCGGATTGGAAGTAGGATTTTAAAAAAATAAAAATAAAAACTATGATAACTATGAAACAATTTAAGATCATTGCGTTAATCGCATTACTCGTTCCATTCGGATGTAGCGATGAGATTCTTGATCAAACGAATCCAAATGAAATTGCGGTGCAAGGGTTTTGGAGAAACGCGGAAGATGCGAAATTAGCTGTTAACGGAATGTATCACCCAATCACCGGAACGTTTTTCTGGGGGCGTATTGTTCACGTTGGAGCATTGTTGAGAACAGACGCTATAAATCCAATTCCTTCAGGAGGAAATACTTCGCTCTCTACCTTTCAGGGAAGTCCTGGTGTAGCTCGTTGGGCACAGGAGCCATGGGAAGAAGCCTATAAATCTATTTTTCGTGCAAATTCGATTCTCGAAAACGTCAATGAAGAAAATGTTCCGAGTGCGACCGAACGCAACGAAATATTAGGACAAGCTCATTTTTTTAGGGCCTTCGTATATTTTTATATGGTCAATATGTACGGAAATATTCCTTTAGTGGATAAAACTCCGGATCCGTTGAATGATGAAGAGTTATTTCCAACTCAGGCTTCACCTCAAGCCGTATGGGATTTGATTATTGCAGATCTGCAACAAGCTGAGTCTATGTTACCTGGTAGTTGGTCTACAGAAGACTTGGGTCGACCTACAAGTTGGTCTGCGACAGCCTTAAAAGGTAAGAGCCATTTGTATAGAAGTGGTTTGCTGAATGTAGATGAGTATGCCTTAGCTGAAGCTGCTTTTGTCGAAGTTGTAAATAATGGGCCATTCAATCTTCTGCCTTCCGGGCAATATCTTGAAAACTTTACACAAACAAACGAGAATAATAGCGAATCTGTTTTTGAATTGCAATACCATCCTATCGGTAATGGTAATTTTGTCTGGGGTCAAGACATTCCAAGAGCAGGAACCCAAGGTAATTTTGTTATTGAATATGCACCACCAAGTCAGACACCAGATAATGGGCATGTCATTAATCCATGGGTAAAAGGTGTTTTTGAAGCCAACAATGACGAGGTAAGAAGAAATGCAACCTTGGCATATGATTATCCAGGTAGTGTTGTTAATGTCGACATACCGTTTTCAGAGGGTCTTGCATCTGATATTGGAACCGTAACTTCGTTATTAGAACAACCACAGAATGCTGGCTTGGAGCCGATATTTTCGCGTAAATATTCTGGCCTGGAACTACCTGTTGGTGCTACTGGTTTCTTAGGTGACGATTACGGTGTAAATTGGAGAATCATACGTTATTCAGACGTTTTGCTGATGTTGGCAGAGGCCATTAATGAACAAAATAGACCGACCGAGGCTGAACCGTTTTTAAATGAAGTTAGAACTAGGGCCCAAATAGATCCGGTCACAGGGTTAGATCAGGTAAATATGCGTCAGGCAATCATAGATGAACGTGTAATGGAACTTACAGGTGAGGGTCATCGCTTTTTTGATTTAGTTCGATGGAATTTGGCAGAAACATATTTAGGTGCGACTTCAGCGCATGTTGGCCCACATCCAAAGTCGATTGCCGGGGGTACTTTTCAATCTGGTAGGCATGAGTTGGTTTTCATTCCACAGAGTGAACTACAGTCAAATCCCAATTTGGTTCAGAATCAAGGGTACTAAAAAGTTGAGTTAGTTTGAGTTAGTTTAAAAGCCAAGTAGCGTAGTCTGCTTGGCTTTTATTAAAAATAGGCTATTTTTCAAAGTTCAATATGTTTAGACAAGCAATATACCTGATTCTTGGAGTAATTCTTCTTTTCGGATGCTCGGCCGAATATGAGAAGGAGCCATTACGTTTTGTTCCTATAAATGCTGAACATTCCCAGATAAATTTTCAAAACACCATAATCGAAAATGATTCGATAAACGTTATCGACTTTCAATATTGCTATAATGGTGGAGGTGTTGGCGTCGGAGACTTTAATAACGACGGTCTTCCAGATCTTGTATTTACCGGCAACCAAGTGTCATCAACACTTTATCTAAATCAAGGTAATCTTAAATTTTTGGATATATCAAAAAAAGCAAAATTTGATTCATCTGCTTGGGTTACTGGGGTTTCTATAGTTGATATCAATCAAGATGGTTTTGAAGATATTTACCTCAGCGTTGGTGGACCTAACTGCAAGGGAAATTGTAATAATTTGATGTTCATCAATCAAGGGTTAAAAAATGGCATTCCCTTTTTTGAGGAAATGGCCAGTTCGTACGGGTTGGAAGATGGAGGTTATACCCAACAAACTATATTTTTCGATTATGATGAAGATGGTGATTTAGATGCATACCAAGTGCATAATGGAAACTCGAAATTTGATAAAAATGCGCCATTACCAAAACGGTATTTGCCTAATGATATTAAAGACAGATTACTTAGAAACGATCTAAGTACGTCAAAAGACCATCCTTTTTTTACAGATGTTTCAAAAGAATCAGGGGTTGATCATGCCGGATTTGGTTTAGGCGTCGGCCTTAGTGATTTTAACAAAGATGGGCTTCCTGATATCTATGTGGCGAATGATTTCTTGACAGATGACCTTTTATATATCAACAAAGGCATTGATTCCCTAAGTGGTCAACATCGTGGATTTGCGGAAAAAAGCAAAGACTACCTCGCTCATCAAACCTATAATGCTATGGGTGTAGATATTGGTGATATCAACAACGATGACGAACCTGATATTATGGTTCTCGACATGTTGCCCAACGAATATAAACGTCAAAAGAAGATGTTGGGCATGATGAATTATAATAAATATTTAATGAGTGTTGAAAATGGATATGATTCACAGTATATGCATAATACACTACAACTTGGTAAAGGAATGCTAAATGATAAGCCAATTAAAAAAAGTGAAATCGGTTTTCTAGCAGGGATATCAAGTACTGATTGGAGTTGGGCACCACTGATGGCCGATTTTGATAATGACGGCGATAAGGATATTTACATTACCAACGGTTATGTAAAGGATATTACTGACCTTGATTTCATTAATTTTTCCGATCAAAATAATATGTTTGGTTCCTCCGAAGCTAGAGATAATAGAGTTAGAGAGTTTTTAAAAGGACTCCCAGGGGTTAATATTTCTAATTTCATTTATGAAAATACCGGAAAAATAGAGTTTAATGATGTTTCTGCATTATGGACAACTGCACAACCTTCTTTCTCTAATGGAGCTGCCTACGCAGATTTAGATAATGATGGTGATTTAGATTTGATTGTAAATAACATTAATGAAAAAGCATTTTTGTTAGAGAATAAAACCTCTCAAAATAGCAATACCAATTTTTTAAGAATAGAGCTTAAAGGCGATAGGCAAAATGCAAAAGCGATAGGTGCTAAAATAACATTGCATCAAAACGGTATTTCTCAGCAACAATATCAATCTGTAATCCGCGGTTATTTATCGTCGGTAGAACCCATTATTCATTTTGGAGTACAAGATACCTTAATCGATTCTTTAGTAGTGAAATGGCCAAATGGCAAAACTACATTAAAGTATAATGTTCAGGCAAATCAAGTTTTAAAACTAGATGTATCTGAGGCGGTTGAAAGTAAAGTCCTTTCAAAGGCAACAGCGTATTTATTTCAAGAAAAAAGTGAATTGCTTAATTACAAACAAGATGATGTTGGTTTAAACGAATACACGTTTCAACATTTATTAATGAGGCAGTATACATCGCAAAGCTCATGTATTGTAGCCGCGGATGTAGATGGAGTGGCGGGAGATGAAATTTTCATTGGAGGTGCCAAGGGCAAACCTGGAAGTATTTGGTTTCAAGATGCAAATGGTGTTTATATTCCTAAACAATTTTTAGATGCTGATTATGATGATAGTCAGGCTGATTTTGTTGATGTTGATTCTGATGGCGATCTAGATATGTATATTGGAAGCGGTGGTAATAGGTTTGATAAGAAGGCAGTAAATTATCAAGATAGAGTGTATTTAAATGATGGAAATGGTTTTTTTGTAAAAAGCGAAAATATCCTTCCAATGAGCCTTCAAAGCACCAGTACTTTGGCAAAGGCTGATTTTGACAAAGATGGTGATTTTGATTTTTTCGTAGGGTCAAGATTAACCCCAAAAGAATATCCAAGCATTCCTGAGAGTACTTTTTTAGTAAATAATAATGGAGTTTTCAATAAAGAATTTCAAACTCTTTTCTCAGAGCTAGGAATGGTGACTAGTGCTACTTGGGCTGACATTGATAATGATTCTTGGTTAGATTTGATTGTGGTAGGTGAATTTATGGAAATCACCATTTTTAAAAATAGCGGGGGTCATCTACAACCAATGGCAACCAAATGGGTGAATACAAATGATAAAGAGATAAATACTTCCGGATGGTGGAATACCATAGCTGCTTCTGATTTTGATCATGATGGTGATATTGATTTTATTATTGGCAATCAGGGTGCCAATAGCGTTTTAAAACCCACGCAGGCGAAGCCCATTTATGTCTACACGAAAGACTTTGATCAAAATGGAAGTCTTGATCCAATTTTGGCAAAGTTTTTTGATACACCAAAAGGAAAAACCCTGTTACCAGTGCATACAAGAGATGATATTATGAAGCAATTGCCTGTTTTAAAAAACACGTTCACTAGTTATGAAGCTTTTGCAAATGCAAATTTTGAGGAACTACTCAATATAAAAGATTTGTCAGCTGAAACTTTAAAGGCTACAGTTTTTGAAAGTAGTTATGCTGTTAATTTAGGGAATGGAAAATTCAAGTTAATTCCTTTACCTATAGAATGCCAAGTAGCACCAATAAATGCAGTTATAATTGAAGATTTTGATGCAGATAAGCAGTTAGATTTTTTGATAGTAGGGAATGATAAAACTGCTGAAACCCATTATGGGAACCAAGATGCCCTTTCTGGGGTGTTTATGAAAGGTAATAACGGTTTTTTCGAAGTAGTTGAAAGTAATACATCTGGATTTTATGTGCCAGAACAGGTCAACCATTTTGTGAAAATAAAAGGCAGAAATGGCCAAGAGCTGTATGTTGCTACTCAATACAATAACGTAACTAAAGTGTTTATAAAGAATTAGATATATATCATGAATGTTGACTGCACGGAATCTGCAATAGAGGCCATGGAAATAATTGGGGCAGACAAAACGGTATCCTCTTCAATAGAGAAAATAGCTTCTGTAATTGGTATGGAAACATATGAACTCAAGCTAGCATATGATAAAAAGTGTCTTCCGAAACCAATAACGCTTAAATGGAAAATACCTAGCAATAACGTAAAAGGGGTGTGGAAACCTACAACTGATTTTGCGAAGCGTATTCAGGCGGACTGGGAGTTAGAGCATTTGGAGTCTAGAATATCCATCGATGCCCCTGTAGTAGGTCTTTTTGGTCAAGATGATTCTAATGTAATGACCTTCGCTTGTTCAAATGCAATCAATACGTTGAAAATGAATGCGCGATTGCGAGAAGAAGACAATTATTTTTACTGTCATATCACTTTTTTTTCAGAGCAAGAGCAAGAAATTGCCGATTTTAAAGCCCAAATACGTATCGATTTTAGAAAAGTTCATTTTTCAGAAAGTCTAAAAGACGTATCCAGATGGTGGGAAACTTTTGAGGAATTAAAACCAACGCCAGTTCCAGAAATTGCAAAGCAACCGGTATACTCAACCTGGTATCAGTTTCACCAAAGCCTTGAAGAAGAGTTATTAGTGTCGGAGTGTAAAAAGGCGTATGACATTGGTTATAAAGCCGTCATTATTGACGATGGATGGCAGACAAATGATGGCAATAGAGGGTATGATTTTACGGGAGATTGGCAACCTGAACGCTTTCCTGACATGGCTGGTTTTATTCAAAAGATTAAGGCTACCGGAATGAAAGCAGGCATTTGGTATTCTGTACCATTTTGCGGAAAAAAATCGAAGGCTTTTCAACATTTCAAAGGAAAATTTCTAACCGAAGAGCATCGCTGGGCACCCGTTTTCGATCCACGTTACCCAGAGGTAAGAGCGCACTTGATTGGTTTGTATACCAATGCGTTAAAAGAGTGGAATTTAGACGGTTTTAAACTTGATTTTATTGACGACTTCCATAGGTATGAGTCAACACCCCTAGGTAAGGAAAATGGTCGTGATTACGCCTCAATTAATGAAGCCGTTGATCGTTTATTAACCGATGTAATTACCGAATTAAGAGCTATTAAACCTGATGTGTTTATCGAATTTCGTCAAAAGTATACAGGCCCAGCAATGCGAAAATATGGTAATATATTTCGCGCTTTTGATTGCCCAGGTGATGCAGTTATGAACCGAATTAGAATTGCTGATATTCGTATGTTATGTGGTAATACCGCAGTACATGCAGACATGATTACTTGGCATCCTAATGAAACTGTTGAGGTTGCGGCGCTACAATTAATTAATATTCTTTTTGGGGTACCTCAATTATCAGTGATGTTAAAAGATATACCTGATTCACATGTTGAAATGGTAAAATTTTATACGGAGTACTGGAATGCGAATGCTAATGTTTTAATGAATGGTAATTTTATTCCATCAAAACCTTTGGCCAACTATCCTACCCAGCGGGTTTCAAAAGACAGTCATACCATCATTGGAGTTTATGAAGAATTGGTCACTACTTTAGAAACTGCTTATAAACAAATTCACATTCATAATGGGCAATTGGCAGAGAAAATTGTTATTAGCAATATAAAAGATTTAGGCAATTACAAATGCCTAATATATGATTGCGAAGGAAATGTTGTTGCGAATTCAAATTTAAATTTTGAAAAAGGACTTTTAGAAATAGTTGTTCCTCCATGTGGAATATTTACGGCAGAACGAGTATAACTATGACTGAAAAAGAAAAAATGACCGCTGGAATGCCATATGACCCTATGGATAAAGAACTCATTCAGGGTCGTCTAAGAGCGCGTAGATTAGTAAAAGAAATAGGTGAAATACCTATGGATATAGAAAAGCAACGACGGTATTTGTTCAAACAACTTTTGGGTTCTACCGCAGGTCGTTTTTATATTGAAAACACATTTATTTGTGATTATGGTTATAATGTACATTGGGGTGAAAATGCCTATGCGAACTTCGGCTGTACAATTTTAGACGCTGCACCAGTCCATATTGGTAAGAATGTGATGCTTGCACCAAACGTACAAATTATGACAGCTACACATCCCTTAGAATATGCAGCTCGTAATTCGGGAATTGAATTTGCAAAACCAATTCACATCGGTGATAATGTTTGGATTGGTGCCGGTGCTATTATAAATCCTGGAGTGACAATAGGAAATAATAGCGTCATTGGATCGGGGAGTGTTGTAACCAAAGATGTTCCTGAAAATGTTGCTGCTGCTGGCAATCCATGTCGAATTATTCGTGAAATTGATAATCAACCGAAAGAGTCAAAATAACTAAAACACAACCTTATGCTTTCTATTGTGTCATTTATTAGTTTCACCGTATTAGTAGCCATAATTGCGTGGTATGCAACGCGAAAAACCGATGAAGAGTCAGCCGATGGTTATTATTTAGGCGGTAGAAGTCTTGGGGCAATCACAATTGCTGGTTCTTTACTGTTAACAAACCTGTCTGCCGAGCAAATTGTGGGTCTAAATGGGCAATCTTTTGCACAAGGTATATTGGTTATGGCGTGGGAGACAATTGGTGGTTGCGCTTTGGTAATAACAGCTATTTATTTATTACCTAAATATATGCGGTCTGGTATAACAACTGTACCAGAATTTATTCAAGAAAGATTTGACTCTCAAACCAAATCTATAATATCTATTCTCTTTCTTTTAGCTTTTGGAGTTGTTTTATTACCAACAATACTATATTCTGGCTCGTTAGCTTTTAGCACTATGTTAGAATTACCTGCTTTGTTAGATTTACCAGAATCTACGGTTATATGGGTATGTGTTTTATCTATAGGCATAATAGGGTCAATTTATGCGATTTTTGGTGGCTTAAAAGCAGTTGCTGTTTCTGATTTAGTAAATGCGATTGGATTATTAATAGGAGGACTTTTAATACCTATGTTTGGTTTAATGCTAATTGGTGATGGTAGTGTCACAGAAGGTTTAAACACGTTATGGGAAGCTAATCCTGAAAAATTCAATGCAAAAGGAGACATAGATTCCTTTATACCCTTTAGTACCATTTTTACAGGTATGTTAATTGCTAACATGTATTACTGGGGAACCAATCAGTCAATTTTACAACGTGTTTTTGGAGCTAAGAGTTTAGCAGACGGACAAAAAGGAATGATATTGGCGGGGTTTGTAAAGTTCCTTATTCCAATAATTGTAGTGCTACCAGGGGTTATTGCTTGGCATATTTTTGGTAACGATTTAGCAAACCCAGATCAAGCCTATCCTGCATTGGTTAAGAAAGTATTACCAAGTGCCTTTTTAGGGTTTTTCGCAGCAGTTTTGTTTGGTGCTGTCTTAAGTTCTTTTAATAGTTTACTCAACAGTAGTTCAACACTTTTTGGCATTGATTTATACCGTCAGTTTTTCAATAAAGATGCGTCAGAGGAAAAAATGGTAAAAGCAGGAAAATTATTTGGGCTTTTATTGGCTGTTATTTCTATGGGTATTGCACCATTTATTGCAAATGCACCTGACGGTTTATTCTCATACATTCAAGAGTCTTTGGGTAGTTTAAGTGTCCCTATTTTAGCTGTAGTTGCTGCTGGAATGTTAACTAAAAATGTGCCAGCTTTTGCGGCCAAAATTGTACTAACGGTTGGGGTATTAATGTATCTCATTAGTCAGTTTGTATTAAGTCCTTATTTTATAAATGTGGCAATTACTGATGCGGTGACCAATGGCATTACTGACGCTAAAGAATTGGGAATAATAAAGGCACAAGCGTACCCACACTTTTTAGATATCATGGGCATTCTTTTAGTTATCAACTTTGGCCTTATGTTGTTAATGGGTAAACTATATCCAAATAAGAATGAATACAAACCAAAAGTTACAGATCAAATCGAAATTACTCCTTGGAAACATGCCAAAGTGGTTGGTTTCGCTATTATAATTTTTGTTTTAAGCACCTATTTTATTTTCTAATCTGAAGACCAACGAAAATGAGTAAGAAATACGTAATCGCATTCGACCAAGGTACTACCAGTACTAGAACAATTGCTTTTGATAAAAAAGGTACTATAGTTTCAATTGCGCAAAAAGAATTAAAGCAATATTATCCGCAATCGGGATGGGTTGAACACGATCCTTTAGAAATATACCAAGATCAGTTAGATACATTTAATGAGGTTATAGAGAATTCTGGGATAGACCCAAATGAAATAGCATCCATCGGTATTACCAACCAAAGAGAAACAACGGTTGTTTGGGACAAAGAAACAGGAGAGCCAATACATAAAGCCATAGTTTGGTTGGATAAAAGAACAACAGATATCTGTAAAGACATAGAAGAGAAAGGGCTTACTAATTATATTAGGCAAAATACAGGACTTGTTATAGATTCTTACTTCTCAGGAACAAAACTAAAATGGATTTTAGACAATGTAGAAGGGGCTCAGGAAAAAGCAGAAGCAGGTAAGTTACTATTTGGCACCATTGATAGTTGGTTAATATATAAGTTCACCAAAGGTAAAAACCATGTTACCGATCATACCAATGCATCACGAACCTTAATTTATAATATTAAGAAGCTTGATTGGGATGAAAAACTACTTAAAGAATTAAATGTACCTAAATCGGTACTGCCAAAAGTTCAAAATTCATCTTCAGATTTTGGATCAATTAATTATAAGGGTATATCAATTCCTATTAATGGTGTTGCGGGCGATCAGCAGGCAGCATTATTCGGTCAAGGAGGTTTTGAAGAAGGTATCGCAAAAAGTACATATGGCACAGGTTGCTTTATACTTTTAAATACTGGTGAAAAGCAGGTGGAATCTAAAAAAGGTTTGCTTACAACCTTAACCTGCAGTCTAGAAAATGAGCCAATAAACTATGCCTTAGAAGGAAGTATTTTCGCTGGTGGTGCTTCAATACAATGGTTAAGAGATAGAGTGAAGGTTATAAATAGTGCTACTGAAACAGAAGCTATTTGTAACAGTATTCCCCCATTAAAGAATGTTTATGTAGTGCCTGCTTTTGCTGGTTTAGGAGCGCCACATTGGGATTCGGAAGCTAAAGGAAGTATCTATGGTATGACCTTAGATACAGGTAGGGAAGAACTTATAAAAGCGACAGTTAATTCTTTAGCGTACCAAACCAAAGATGTTATTGGCGCAATGGAAAAAGATTACAAGAATAAAAGCGTCACTTTAAAAGTAGATGGCGGTGCAAGTGCCAATAATTATCTAATGCAATTTCAATCAGACATTTCAAATGTTAAGGTAGATCGACCTAAAATGATAGAGGTAACCGCATTTGGGGCGGCATTATTAGCAGGCATAAAAGCGGGAGTTTGGACCAAGAATGATATCCCAAAAATTAGAGAAATCGATATAATTTTTAGCCCCAAAATGGATAAGAAAACTAGGAAACTGAATTACAAAGGCTGGAAAAAAGCAGTAAAAAGAACAAAAATAAAGTAATTGGCGAGATGGATAAAATGATGGAGTTTTCAGTCTTAAATAGAGCGGCACAAATTAAAAAACTGCAAAACACTAAATTTGATTTAGCGATAATAGGAGGCGGAGTAACCGGAGCAGGGATAGCTTTAGATGCCGCGTCACGAGGATTAAAAGTGTGTTTGGTTGAAAAGAACGATTTCGCTTCGGGCACAAGTAATAAATCAACCAAGCTTATTCATGGCGGCTTGCGTTACCTTAAACAATTTGAGATTGGTTTAGTTAGAGAATCTGGTTCTGAACGTGCCATAGTTCATAAACTGGCACCACATTTAGTCATCCCAGAAAAAATGCTGTTACCTTTAGTTGAAGGTGGAACATATGGTAAAATGATGACGTCCATTGGTCTTCAAGTGTATGATTTTCTGGCAGATGTAAAAGGGGATGACAGGCGAAAAATGTTAGATAAAGTTGAAACTTTGGATAAAGAACCTTTACTTGATAAAGAGGTAGTTTTAGGTGGTGGGCTTTATGCAGAATATAGAACAGATGATGCCCGTTTAACCATTGAAATTTTGAAAAAAGCGGCATCATTTGGTGCGACAATTATCAACTATTGTGAGATGGAATCGTTTAATTACGATGATAATCACAAGATTAAAAGCCTTAATTGCAAAGATGGCAACACAGGTAAAGCATTAAAAATAAAGGCCAGAAATTATGTTTCGGCGGCCGGTCCTTGGGTTGATACTTTAAGAACCAAAGACCAATCAATGAATAAAAAGCGTTTGCATTTAACCAAAGGTGTGCATATTGTTTTTCCTTACGAGAAATTACCGGTTAAACAACCATTGTATTTTGATGTGCCCGATGGTAGAATGATTTTTGCTATTCCAAGAGGAAGAGCAACCTATGTAGGGACTACGGATACAAATTATTCAGGTAGCTTAAATAGGGTTGTAGCAACAATAGATGACGCTAATTATATTATTACGGCTGTAAATAGCACCTTTCCTGAGTTAAATCTTACTGTAGATGATATAGAATCTAATTGGGCAGGATTACGACCTTTAATTCACGAAGAGGATAAAGACCCTTCTGAGTTATCAAGAAAAGATGAGCTGTTTATTTCTGATAGTGGTCTGATATCCATTGCAGGTGGCAAATTAACCGGTTACCGTAAAATGGCAGATCGTGTTATTGAAGCGGTATTGAAAACCATGAAGAAAAAACATATTTCAGAATTAAAAAAATCTAAAACAACTGAAATACCCCTTGTCTCACCCTCCCTCGAAAATTCAAAAAATGTAAAAAAATATCAAAAAGAGTTGGAAGCAAAACTAGATGAAATGGGTGTTGCTAATACGTATCATGCTTGGTATTTGTGTACCACCTATGGTACACAATCAGAAATTATACTTGACAAATCCAAAACCTTTAAAAATAAAGATGTTTTAGAACGCTTAATAAGATCTGAACTATGGTATTGTATTCATTATGAAATGACCAATAGCTTAACGGACTTCTTTGTACGTCGCACAGGTCGTTTGTATTTTAACATAGCCAGTGTCTCAAAATACAGTAAAACTATTCTTAATGATTTTGTTGCTTATTTTAATTGGGGAGAGGAAAGAATTAGTGATGAAGTGAAAACCATAGATTCTTTTGTGCGGGACGCTACCAATTTCTATGAAGAAGAATTTTAATGATAATTCCAGAACGAACATGAATTTAATGTTTACTACCCGACCCATTCAATATAGTTGTCAATAGTATTTAGAATGTCAAAAGAGCAGAATTTTAAATATGATATTGCAATAAATTCACCAGGAAGAATAAACTTGATTGGCGAGCATACGGACTATAATAACGGATATGTACTTCCTGTCGCAATTGACAAAGCCATAACATTCCGCATTGGAAAAAACGGAAGTCAGAATCAATGTCGAATTCAGAGCAAAGGTTACATTGATATACTTTATATTGACCTTAAAAACATTGCGAAAAGTATTGAAGGATGGCAAAATTATCTTTTAGGTGTACTTTACGAAATAAGCCTTCGAACAGACAGATTGAAAGGATTCGATTGTACAATAGAAAGCAACTTACCCATTGGTTCGGGAGTAAGCTCGTCCGCGGCCTTAGAGTGCGGTCTTGCTTATGGTTTAAATGAATTATTCAGTTTAGGATTATCAAAACTTGAAATAGTAAAACTGTCTCAAGCTGCAGAACATAATTATGTAGGCACGCAATGTGGAATTATGGATCAATTTGCATCCGTAATGGGCAAGGAGAATCATTTATTGCTTTTAGATTGTAGAAGTTTGGAGTATTCGCACATACCTATACAAAGTTCACCCTATAAATTAATAATGCTTAACACTAAAGTTCAGCACAATTTGGCTTCTAGTGAGTACAATATTCGCAAGCAGGAATGTGAGGAAGGAGTTGCAATCTTAAACAATTTATATCCAGAGATACAATCTCTGCGAGATGTTACAAAGAAAATATTACACGAAAATGAGCAAAAACTAAGCCCTATAGTTTTTCAAAGATGTTCATTTATAGTAAATGAAAACGATCGGGTTCTTGCTACTGTAGATGCTTTAAAATCAAATGATTGGAAAAAATTGGGTGCTATCCTTTATGCAGGTCATTATGGAATCAGCACACAATACGACGTAAGCTGTCCTGAATCGGATTTTTTGGTAGAATATTCAAAAAAGAACAACTTTGTTTTAGGCGCGAGACAAACTGGCGGTGGATTCGGTGGCTGCACTTTGAATATAGTTCATGAAGATGAGGTGGCTAACTTTATAGATAGTGCATCGGTTGCCTATTACAAAAAATTCAATATTAATTTAGAAGCGTTCGAAGCCATGCCAAGCGGCGGTACTTCAATACTTTAGACTTGCTAAGTGCAGTCAAATTAAATAACTGGCTATAACTAACGTCCCAAATAAAATAGAATTAATCCAGCTCGAAAGTTTAAAAAAGGCATATTGAGTTAAATACACGTTGTTCATTAAAACCCACCTTTATTTAGACTTTCAAAATTTAAGATTTAGTCTACTTATAGCGACCGTTAAAATGAACCATTCTCAACATTATTTAGTAACTCTTTACAGAACGCACCTTTTGTAAAGAGTTTATAATGCTATTGGATTTTAATTAACTTCTTGAAAAGTTCAATAAACGATTAATTAAGTAAGCCAAAACTCATCATTAACTTTCAGTTTGATGTAACAGCAGTTCGGTGTAAAAAGAAGCGTTCAATCTTTCCATTTTTGTTTGCAAGCCCATATACTAATTGCGGTTATCATGCAATTTGTTTTCATGTATTGTCATCTATTTTCAGATTTGGAAAGACCGGAAATCATTTACTATATTGATATCTATGAATGTCATCTGCATGGAAGAAAAAGCTTTTTACGCCCTATGGGATAGGATGTTCAAGTATGCCCGATCCCAAATGGAAATATACACTGTCGATAAATGGATCGACAAAAAAGAAGCGAAGCGATTATTAAGAATAAAGTCGGATACCACGCTACAAAAATTTCGTGATGAAGGCCATATAAGGTTTTCGCAGCCCGAAAGGAAGCACATCCTTTACGACCGCGATTCCATCAACGAGTATCTTGAGGCCCATGTCATGGAGCCTTTTCATAAAAAATAATTTCTTCTTACTTCAACTGAACATCAAAAACGCTCGGACCATATTTTTTCTAATACTACTTCATTGAAGAATAAACCCTAAAAACGGTTCTAGCCTAAAAGCAAAGCAACATCATAAATCATTTGACAAGGACATCGACTTGTTCGGCCTTGTACCTGCGGAAGTTCAAAAATCTTCCACTCCAAGACTTCCCGAACGAACCGCTGCGCCGGTTCGCATTCGGGGCCTTTCCGTTCCATATTTTTGAACCCCCTCGGCACCGCGCAAAAATCCAAGCGGTGAAAAACCGCTTGCCTTTTTCTCTCCCTACCCACAGAATTTTTCGAAAGGTTTCCCAAATTCCGTAATTATTTCGAGACCATATTGGACCATATAAATTAGTCTATTGGTCTTAAATGGTCTCTATTGGTCTTATATGGTTTTACGACTTAAAATATTGATTATTAGACTATTATAATTCGATTTGATATATTATATTTATCCACGTAGGTGGATAGCAAGTTGTGTTTCGCGCACCGCAAAACACCTACTTCTGACGAAGTGAAAACCGATAAAAATCGAATTAAATAATGGCTAGAAACAAAGGTGGGAGAAAACGTCTAGGGGACAGGAAAAGAGAGCATGCGATAACGCTCCGGTTCAATGGCACGGAACTGGAAAAAGTGAAGACCATCCTGCAATCCTACAATCTTGATTTCGGAAAAAGGGGCACGGTCGGCCCATTCTTGAGAAAACTAATTTTAAACAAAGAAACGGTCAAGGAAAAACGGATTCCCGATGGTATCTCCAACCTCAGTTATCAGATAAATAAGATAGGAAACAACATCAACCAACTGGTCAAGGTGGCCAACTACAAGAGCATGCGAAGCCCGAATTCGAACCTCGAACGGGAGATACGAAGAGCCGGCGAACTGATGCTCGAACTTATAGAAACGATTAATGCCAAAAACCAAAAATGATAGCAAGGGTGCTTTACCGGAAAAGCGTGCAGGGAGTGCTGAAGTATGTATTGGGCAAAACGGAAAGTACCGTACTAGGTTTTCAAAATACTTATTCCGATACCGATACCAACACGGAGTTTTTTGGCAGGGTACTCTACCATTTGGGCAATCGGCATGATTCAGAAAAACGGTATCTGCACGCTTCCCTTAACCTTCCCCGGGGAGAACACTTGGATGATAGGGGCTTTTTCGAACTCTCTAAAAAGTACATGGAACACATGGGCTATGGCGAACAGCCTTTTGTCGTGGTACGCCATCATGATACCAAACACGAGCACGTTCATATCGTATCGACCACTATCAAAGAAGACTGCTTGCAGATAGACCTCTCCAATGATATAAGAAGGAGCATAGCAACACAGAAATATCTTGAAAAAGAGTTCGGGCTTTCCCCATCTCCCGAAACGAAGAACACAAAAGAACTTTCTATTTACGAAATGCCCGAATTCCGAAACCGCGACGTCAATGGGGTCCGGTTCTATATACAGGACATCGTGAACAAAACCCTTCAAAAGTATAAGGTGCGAAGCTTTGAGGAACTGGCCGGACATCTCAAATACCATCACATTGAGCTAAAGACGACCGAACGAAATGGCAGGATAGGGGTATCATATGGTATCGCCGTAAAAGATGGCTACAAGTCAAGGTTCATCAACGGCTATACCGTGCATCCACAGTTGAGCGGTCCAAAACTGCAAAGGATCTTCGAGCAGAACCAAAGCTCGAAACTATTACCCATGGTCAAAAAGCGGCTGGAAAAACAGTTGCGTACCACGTACAAGCTTTTCAGGACGATAAACCCCGAACATCTTCGGGATATCCTAAAATCCCATCAAAAACTGGATTGCAAGGTCGACTATGATGAAAAAGGAAAAGCCTTGGATTTTACAATTTATGATAAATCGGGTTATGTCCTAAAGAGCGGGGAGATAGCAAATGATATCGGGGTCCTTCAAAACCCAGAACTGTTCGAAAGCGGATTTACCCAGATGTACGCGGAAAGCGAACAGCTACAATTGGAACTTCAACGCTGCATTAAGGAAGCCTACAGAAGCACCTATCAAAGTTCTAGAAGCAAGCTCCTTTTTACGGAACATATCCATAGGATTCCAATAAAAGCTATAGCAGCCGAAATGGCCCGATCTGAACGGTTCCGGTTTCTACAGAAATACCTGCACACCGATAACCGAGAGCTGGGCAAATTGATACGAGCGCAATTCCACATTGTAAAACATGAGATTTATGGCACCGAACTGATGCGGGAAGAACGGCAATTGAAGATAAAGGCCGACCTGGTAAAAAAGTCAATCGACAAACAACTGTTCAATACAACAAGGCAACAAATAATCCCTTTCGAGCTTTTGCCCGGCCTTGGAATTAAATATAGCAGGGGCGTTATCAGTTACGTGAATTCCAATCAACATTCGGTCAAAATGGATTTAGGCTACGTACGTTTGCCCGACCGAAACGACTATTATGCATCCCCGTTCTTCGTTAAAGAGAACGAAAAAGTATTGGAAGGACTTTTGAACGAGAAGACCGAAAAAGAAATCGGTCTAAACCCGACCGCAATATTCCTGCCATTGATGTTCCCGAACCTCTGTGATGCCATGGCCGAACCTTACAGGGAAAAATTTGAACGCTTGAGCCTGAAGGCCTATCATAAATATGCCGAGCGAATACAGGTATCCTTTGAGAAATCCCCAAGAGATTATATCAAGTTTTTCAATGCCAAAGGGTTTTATTTTGAAAGAAGGGAAGAAAGGCTGTGCATCGGTTCTATATATTCCAAGTATCCCATACAAGTTCCGCTCCCGCCAAAAACACAGACCTATCTGGAATCATCAGGCGATATAAATAAGGTTTTGGATAGCCAAATAGAAATCATGAAGGATATCAAAACCCACGGACGGGATAATTTGAAGAATCTTTGGTCTGCATATTTGATCGAGCGAGGACAATATACCAAGGCTGCTTATTTGTTCATATTGGACGGTGTCAGACCCAATCTTCCCACACAGCTATTGGAACACCATATGGAAAATGGGTTTAAGGAAGCCCTAAATACTGTTTCCAAAAAACAGATGGATATAAAACAGGCGCGCCTCCTTCGAAAGGGCGTCTATGCCTTGGGTAATCTGCTGGGAAGTAAAAGCCCAAGAGGGGAAGAAGTTTTCAACGGCTTTAAGGATGAACTGACCGATTACTCAAAATATAAGGGTAGGGGCTTATCGATGTAAATCAAACATAGGAATTTATCAAAGAATTTGGCACCCTACGGGTGCTTTTTTGTGGCTAGGGAGAGAAAAAGTATGGCGTGCCGAGCCAAGGTTCGGTTGCGCCCTACGAAGTTTCTTCTTTACGCTTATCTGCCGGAACGCTAAAGAAACTCCGCAGGATCCACGCGCAGGTTAGTTATGGTAAGATTTGGGGTCGGACGGAAAATTGATTTTAATCGCTTCGAAAACCAAGCTTAATTTCAACTAATGGTTTTAGGCTTTAGGCAACTGTAGTATTGGCCCAATTTGCCATAATCTTCCCAATTTCGCTTGTGTTGACATCCATCGTATTTTTTTCTAGAAGATTGGTCAGCCTTTCATAGAGTTTTTCATTCCTTATTGCTATTTTCTTCATCTCCCGACCCATAACCCGTGCGGCAATAAGATTTAGTCCAAAATCATCGTCGCCAAATAAATCTGAATGATGCTCGTAAATTTGGTCGGTGTACATTTCAAAAAAATGAGTCAGTATTGTCAGGATGTCCTTTAGGTCATCCCTTCTGATTTCAGGACGGTCTTCCCAAGCGATGAGCTTAAGAATAACGATTCCGGGCAAAGTGCAGAACTTAAAGCGATGTTCCCCTTCCAATTCTAATTCGGGCAATCCGCTCTCGTAGATTTCTTTGAAGCCAGGCATGTTTAAACTGGTAAGGCCTGTACCTTCCAAACTTACCTTTGCATTTTCATCTTCAATGTTTCCGAAGGGAAGTAGGTCAACCTGCATTCTTCCCTGCCACAGCAACACGAAATTATTCTCTTTGGAAGGTTGAAAGTATTCTATTTCGATAAGGTGCTGTTTTAGTTTTTCATAGATTCCCTTGTCTTCGATAAAAACGGCAAAATCAATATCCCTTGTAATTCTGCTTGGCGGGATTTCATTAATTGCTGTCATCCATACATCACGAGCGATGGCACCGATCAAATAAAAATCGAGTTGGAATGCTGCAAAACCTCGCTCTAAAGCTGCCAACATTTCTAAAAAGTCGGGTCTTTGGCGGAGTTGTTTAAAATTTATCTTGTAAGTACTCATTGTATATTTTTTCTGCGGTTTCAGTACATTTTCTATCCCCTTTCATTATTAGGTCAGCGTAAGCGAGCAAAGGATGAACCGCATCTTCTTTCTGCGTATTGTCATTCCAGAATTTTTTATAAATCTTGACATTGCCGCCTTCATCGGGGACAAGTCTATAGTTCTTCATCAGTTTGTTTCTTGGTTCGGTGGTGTACAGCGTCAACTCTTCCGGTCGAAGGTAATTGGTAAAGATATCCCCAGCGGGTTCTCCTCCCCATAGCGTTTGCCCCTGTTTTAATTTGATGTCCTTCCAATTAAAAAAAGTATCATTATCCGCAAAGCGGTATGTTCCAATGGCCAGATTTGGCTTCAACTTTTTTTCATAGGCCATAATCCATTTTTCGAGTAACCTTTTATTGTCCTCTAGGATATAAGTATCCTTGGTAAGCGGAATGAGGAAACCATCATCCTTTAGGCCATTGAAGATGTTCGTAATATTGCCGATACCTGTGTCCGTTTTCTCGGCTATCTCACGATAGGTTTTGTTGACCCATGCATCGTCCAATAGGAACTGGTAAACTACCTTTAGTCCAGTTTTGGTAAATGCCCTATTTGTGGTCTTTTGCTTTATTGTGATAGGTTCGTTGACATCCAGCCAAAGGAAGGTTTCTTTTTCGTTGAGGTAAACATTGCCGTTGGCCTCAAGATAGGCGATATTCCTATTACGAAGCTCTTGTTTTATTTTGGGAAATATGCTTTGTGCAACGATCATAAATGGATGATACTCCTTGGCGAGTGCCTCCAATTTTGGAAGATGGATATTTCTCAGCTCTTTTTTAATTTCTGTGCCAAGCTTTATAGTCCGGTCGTTCAGGGTAAGGGCTATCGTGCCATCTAAGACTTCATTAGGGGCATTATCAAGCCATTTGGCTTCGATTTTACCTGTTTTCTGAAGGTTGGCCAATGCATATTGCACAATTTCTTGATTGTTCATTGTTCACATTATTTTATCGTTCACGAAAACGTGAACAAATAAATATTATGAACAAAAATACATAATTATTTTCAAACGGAACTATTTATGAGGCCGATAACGTATTTAGGGAAATTAAGCACAATGTGCGGATAGATTAAAAACCAATGACACTATCAAGAGCATCGTCCAAATCTTTATTTACAAAGTTTTGCTGGTAGTCAATGGTAGTTTTAATGTCAGAATGATTATATAGCTTTTGCAAAACTTGTAACGGAATTCGGTCACCGGATATATTCCCAAAGGAATGACGCGATACGTGCATTGTAATTTTCTTTGTTATTTCCGCTCTTTCGGCAATTTGTGCCAAATACCTATTAAGTCTTTTGTTTGCCGTTTTGCTAACCCTTAGAATATCTTTCGGATTATTGGCGGCTTCTTTTAATTCAGGGAAGATGTAATCGTTATGTGCGGTTTTCGTCGGGAGGTACTCATCCAATATTTTTTGAAGTTTACCATGTATTTTGAGCGATAGGTTTTTTTGATTCTTATTCATGGTATAATATATTCTTTCCCCTTGCACATTTGCCCAAGTCATTTGAACTACATCGGAAACCCTCATTCCGGCGAGATAGAAACTAAAAAGAAATACATTGCGAGTGTGGTGCTGCTTTGGATTATCAGAAAGGTCTATATCTTCGATAATTCTGATTTCCTCTGAAGTGAGACCGATTTTGATAGACTTTGGAATTCTTATTTTAATCTTTCCATCGGTATTCCCAAAAGGATAATTGTCCCTAGAGACAATGCCTTGTTGGGAAGCCTTGTTGTGCAGGGTACGAATGAAAATCAAGGTGTTTACAATACTTCTTTCCCCAACGGAATCTTTAGTGCTTCTTAAATAGGAGATGAATCCTCGTAGAAAAAGAGGGGTAATGGCTTCGAAGGTCAACGTCTTTGCCCTTGGATACCTTTTAATCCTATTCAATAAGGGGCGTTCACAATCGATGCGAGAATACTTTTTGTTCTTTTCCAATTCCTCAAAATAGGCTTCGGCAAATGTGTAAAAGGAATGATTCTTATGCTTGTTTTTAATCGTGCTCTTAATTTCCTCTATTCGGGCAATCGGTTTAGTATCGCTCTCAATATCCAAAAGTGATTTATTGATTTCTGCCAACTTAACCGAGATAAGATTGTTAAGCCGTGCAGAATTAGGATGATTTTTTTTGACTTTGTTCTTTTGTGAATCCCAGTATTTCTCATCAACATACTGACCGATATACATATAGGTAGATTTCCTATTTTTGGTAATGCGAATAGAAATAGGATAAAGCCCTGCGTTATTTTTCTTTCTTCTTAGTGTCGCCTGAATCGTAGCCATTACCTCGTTTTAGATAAAGATACAAAATTTGGGTACAACATAGGTACAACAAATGATGGTTTTATATGGTTTTAAGTGGGTTTATTTGATTTACATATTTTTATAAATACCTGATAATGAGATATTTTAGTATTTTTTGATACAAATCGGAAAAAACTTAGGATCTAGTGCCGCAAGGTGTGAGAGTTCGAGTCTCTCCGCCTGTACAAAGGAAAAGCCGACTTTTAGGAGTCGGCTTTTTTTTATTTAATAAATTCAATTTATCGGTTTAAAGAGCAGTATAATTTTTGATTTGGTTCAAGAAGGGCTTCTTTAAGCGATTAGTATCCGCTTTGGCAACGACGGTTCATACTACTTAGAGCTAGATATCCGATATTATATATGGTACATGAACTAAAGTTCAGTATTAAAGCTTAAAAACTAAAACCAAGACTAAACAAAAATCTGTTGCCTTCCGCACCATGATACAGGCCAAGGTTACCGGTCAATGCACTAAAGCCGGATATCCAAACAGAACCTCCAAAATCGTTGTACCATTTGTTCAATTCATCATCGGCAAGCCAGACCCGGCCATAATCGAAACCAAGGCTTACCCCCAATTGCACGGGCACGAAGTTAGTTCTAAACCGGGTAACGCCTACCCTAAGATCTGTGCTTTGGTAAAATGCGCTTTTACCGTTGAAACGTTCATTCCTGTAGGCCCTTAACGTGGTATTGCCACCAATGACCGCACCATGGTAAAATTCATAGTCGTCCCCAAAAAGTGCGGCTCCCGCTATTTTGGTGGCCACTACGGCAATACCACTAGGGTGCAAGGGGTAGACCAAGGAGAGCGATGGTTTTATATAGCCAAAACGATTTCCGTAACCATTAATACTCGTTGTATAGCCCGCAACTAAATCCGCTTCCAGACCGCGGTTTGGAAATGCCGGGTTGTTTTGGTTAAAATAATTATAGCCAATTTCTGCCGATGCATAGGTTTGCTGTTCAAAAACATCGTTATCCGGAGAAAAAGCTTGGCCCACAAAACGATTGTCATCATCAGACACCTCATTGGATTCCAATGTTGTTTTAATAGTATACGTGCTACCGGCGTTGGTGTGTTTTAAATAGGGTGAAACGTTCCATTGTCTAATTCGTACCCTATTAAAGTCGCGGTCACTTTCCTCATCATAAAAGGAATCGTTTCCTTCACCAAAATAGTTCATTGTAAAATTGGGACTGGAATAGCGTAAATCCAAGCCCAAGTTCCATTTATAGAATACATGCGCAAATTCCAGGGAATAATCCACTGCAAAGCCTTGCGTGGCAAAATAATACGCGGCCCCTACCGTATGTTGAACATGAAAAGGATTATTGGCAAGGCTATAAGTGCTAAATTGATCTTTAAGTCCCAATCTAAATCCCGTGTCACCATCATAACCAATACTGGGGAGAACAATATTCTCTTGGTATTTTCGCTTTTGGTAATCATAGGTGTTTATCTCGTAGGAATCTGTCAGCCATTTTTTGGTACCAGGGTTTACAATGGTGTTATCCTTGCTTTTGTAGTCGTACAATTTAACCTTTGCGGTGTTTTCAAAATCATAGGTATCGTTTTCCTTTCCACCCATAATTTTGATTTTAATTGGCTTATTTCCATTTCCAACAACTTTGAATATATCGTTGCCATCCAGGCCGTACACCCAAATCTCCCCAGTCTGTTTGGCGGTATATTTGTTATTGAAAATTTCTTCGTCCTTTTTGTTGGTTATGGAAATCTCCGTTATTCCGTCCTGCTTTCTTGTTATTAAAAAATTATCGTCATCCTCGGTTCCTAATACTACCTCAAAATTATTGAGATAGTCATAGTAAGATCGTGCAATATTTTCCAAGTTATCACGCCTCAACACCAAGTTTTTTTTGATGGATACGATACTACTGTCCTGTGCAGCTTCCGGTAGGGTTGCGAAGGCTGCATCAATCGCACTGTCCGATAAATTTTCTTCAATAAAATCTACCTGCGATTTCCAATCTTCCCAATTTGCTTTTTTAATAAAAATCTTATCCAACGGATATCCAGAATAATTAAACCACTTAATATTCTTTATATCGGCATCGAAACTTTGCATTTTTCGAAGTAGGGGAAATGCAAATTTTGCTAGGCTGATGATGGGGCCGTCATATTTTGGAAAGGCCTGGTCCCAATCTCGTGGAATGGCCTCATATCTTTTTTTGCCGTCCCCTGCTTCAAATTCAGCCCAACGCCACTGGTCTTGATGACGGTCCCAGTTGCCAACCAGCATATCAAATAAACGTGCTTTTATATAAGCACCTTCGTCTACATAGGAATCCTTGGATTCACGTAGTTTTAGGCGTAAATCGGTTGTACTTAGAATATCGTTAGGACTGCCAAACGTTGCAAATGATTTATTCTCGTCACCAACATGCTCCTCTAGCATGTAAAGTTCATCACCGTAATCCTCATTATAAATACCAAGACCATTTTGTTTTGGAACATAATAGATTTTGGGATTGGCATGAAGGACCTCCAATGTTTCAGACAATTCGTTCATTGAAAACTGCGCGTATGGGTGCGAAGTGGTATAAAAATCAAGCAAATAGCGTTCAGCCACCGTGTTTTTAAGGTAATCTTCCACATAATGGTCCTTTATGGCAGTCGCCTGAAGAAAACGTACTGCACTTTTGCGCAAGGCCCGCAAGGTGTATTCATGTTCGTTATCATCGATCAATCTCAAAGATCTTGACTGGGTACCACCGCCTTCGGAAATTGGCCTTACATTGTTTGGGAGGCTATCGATAAATAATACCGGGGCCTCAATAGGTTTACTGTAAAGATCCCTATAATGCTCGCCCCACAGCGTTTTGTAAAAACCGGTCTTGTTTGTTTCCTCTGCAGTATAAATAGACGCTTTTTTCGTCTTCAAGTTTGGATCTGCCGGCTCAAAGTCAATTTCATTAGGTTCAAGACGCTCCCGCTTGATTTTTTTGGAGAAGATTTTCACCGAATTTCTATTTTCAACCGCAAAGAATTCCACTTTAGAACTACCATCCTTAAAAACGGTTAACTTTGAATAGCCGTTCTTATTGGATTCGAAATGATCATCCTTGCGTGCTCTGGCCTTTTCAGTTTCACCAACGGCCCCGCTAATAATTTGTGGAATGCCGTCATCAGAAAGATACTGTAGGTTTCTATCCTTTCCGGAGACAAAAATAACATCCTCAAATTGGCTCGCAATAGTTTCAAGTCTTCCCCGTAATATCCTATTTTGTTGATTTTGATAGGATTGTGGGTTAAAACCGCCCATCTTGTCAAGAACGGAAATTTTGGTATTGCTCATCACCGGTTGGTAAATGGCCACGATTACGGTCTTGCCTTGGCTATCCTTTAAATCGTCCTTGAACTCCGCCAAAAATTGATCTCGGGTTTTGTGTTCGCATTTTTCGTTGATATAGGGTTGGTTGTCCCAGTCTTCTAAAAACCATTGTGAATCTACTATTTCAAGAACGATCTCATCATTAATATCCTCGCGTTCCAGCGGACAACCATCATTCGGCCAAAAATCTACCCGCTCCTGATTCTGTAAAAAAGATTCCAGATCATCTATGCTTTGTGGTGCGCTTTTTTTCCATTCGTTCTTACCAGGTGTCAAGATGATTTTGCCGTTGAAATTATTCCAAGTAGCCATCAGTTCTTTAAGGTCCGTATTGATGTTCTTCCGTTTTCTTTTCTTTTCTGAATAGCCTTGCTCCGTAATATTTCCAAGGAGCAAGAGCGAGGCATCGGCATCGTTTTGTGAACTTTTATTAATTTCTGAAAGTATTTTATCGGCGTCCTTAAAAGCTACGTTCCCCAAATTTGAGGTGATATAGAAAGAATGAGAAACTTCTTTTTCGGTTTGCACTACCGGTTTATTTTTGTTTTGAGAAAAAACCGAGCAGTAGCAGGCAACAAATGTGAATAAAAAAAATGGTATTCGCATGTATGGTTGTTTAGTTCGTAAAAGCGCAATGGAATTGGGAATATTCTTCTCTTTCCCATCTTCACAGAGATTGCCCCTTACTTAGGCTTTACATTTCCAATGTAAAGCCTAAGTAAGGAACCGGTTGCAAATTTCACCATATTTATTGGATACTTTTAACTGGATTTGATTTATTCTGAGTCTAATTCAATTCTTTGTTCGAATGGAACTTCTCTTCTACCTCTAAAAGGACCTCAAATAGATAGTCAATTTATAAATTTCGAAATTGCACTAGTGCACTATGTAACCGTAGTTAAATTACGCAAATGGAACGCTTAAAAGTACCTTTCCACCAAAACAATACTTTTTTATAATTCTGAATTAGGAATAGTTTCCCGCTAAAAATTTCTGGCTGAAGGTAAGATAGCATAGAAACTGGTTAAAATGGATGTTTTTGAGGACCGGAAAACGGTAGACCTTTGTATGTTATCATTTTAGAAAAAATCATTATGAAAAATATAAAATATTACCCCACGATTTGGCAAACCATTCCTTTTTCCCTCGATATGATGGATGTATGGGTGCAAACGCCAAAAGAAAAGCAAAGTAAATCCAATTCCCGTTTTACTAAATTTTTGAGGCGGCTAAAGGATTAGAATTGTGTTACAGAAACAGTTTAAACCAAAGCCACTCCTAGGAGTGGCTTTTTTAGTTGATATGAATCATAAAAAAACCCCAGTGATGGGGTTTCCGTTTAAAATAATTCTTTTAATAACATGGGCATGGTATAAAAAAATTATATAACCCCGATAAGGGCTAGAAAAGTTCCAACTGCAACTACGGCCAAAAAGGCGTTCATCGCAATAATTAATACAGATAGATAGGTATCTATCCCTGTTTTAAATGATAAATGATTCATAACATTACCTACTTTAAAGTTATATACCTTAAAGCTACCTTTGTTTCTCCTTTTAACAGAAAATATGTTGTAAAGACCTAGGATAAAGTGGTGGAACCCAAGCTTTATGTGGTCATTACGCCTATGAAATAGGTATTTGAACGAAAATTGATGCCTATTATCGAAAATAAAAAGCGGCCACAATAGATTTTTTAATTCAAAGAAGGACTAGGCTCCTTTGGATTACTAGATTCTTTTTCGGTCTAAATTAAACCGATCCAGTCTGCCAATCCTGCAAGGGGAATAGCAATTAGGATACCGATTAAACAAGCAATCATAAATTTTAGGAATCCATTGAGCATCTTAACGCCAAGGGGAAGTTCTTCTTCCATAATCATAGTGTTTCTATTGGTTCTGAACTCAATATAAGGATAAAGGCGTAATTCGTTGCTAAATAGGTACGTAAATCGACAAACGTCTAAAATTGTCTTTAAAAGTAATTTGCGATCAACAAAATCTCGTGGAAATACTTTGGCAAGGAGAATAGCTACCCCAATCGATGAAGGTTTAGGCCGTAGCTTAAACGTGATTTTCATGAAAGTAGTTGGCTTATTTTTTTCATCACCTCATGGGTGGCGCCTTTGTTTTTTTGGATATAATCAGAATTAATAGCTCCTGTTTTCTCCCTAAACTCTTTATTCGTAAAAAATTGATTACTAGCTGTTTCAAACGCTGATGCAGTCTTTATGGAAAGGATACCGCCCAAGGCTACCAAGCGCTCAGCCTCTGCAAAGCCTTCAAAATTTGGACCTATAATAACTGGAATGCCAAAAACTGCAGGTTCCAAGGTATTGTGTAATCCTGTCGCAAAACCTCCGCCCACATAGGCAAGGTCCGCATAGCTGTAAATTTTAGTCAATAGACCTATGGTATCTATAAGTAGAACCTCCTTGTTTTCTAGGGTAGAATTCTTCAATTGGGAATACCTTACTACGGGTTTTTTGAGCGAATGGGCTATTCCATCAATATGCTTTGCATTTATGGTATGTGGGGCAATGACGAATTTTATGGGAAGTTTATTGGCATTGATGTACGCCGAAATTATTTGTTCATCCTCGGGCCAAGAACTGCCCACGACAATGCAAAAAGAATCTCTTTTAAACCGTTCAATAAAGTCCAAGCTATTATCACGCTCTGCTATTTTGGCAACCCGATCAAAACGGGTGTCCCCTGAAAGGCTTACATTTTCGAGGTTTATTTTCTGCAACAATTCTTTCGATGCCATGTTCTGCACAAAAATATGGGTAAATTTCGCCAAGGCATTTCGCATGAAGGAGCCATACCATTTAAAATAGACCTGATTTTCATTGAACAACGCAGAAATTAATAGGGTTGGAATGTTCCTGGCCTTTAACGCCCGCAAGTAATTGGGCCATATTTCATACTTAACAAAGATGGCCAATACCGGCTGTACCGTATCCAAGAATTCTTTCACCTTACGCTCGGTATCCATGGGCAGATAACAAACAACTGCTGCGCTAGGGGTATTTTTCTTTACTTCGTATCCAGAAGGTGAAAAAAAAGTGAGCACTAATTGATGGGAAGGATAATTTTGCTTTAGTACCTCCATAACGGGTAGCCCTTGTTCGTATTCGCCCAAAGATGCCGCATGGAACCAGATTACCTTATCCTCATGGGAAAGGTTGCTACGTAGTCTGGAAATTGTTTCTTTTCTGCCGCGTACAAAGCGGTCCAATTTTGGGTTGAAAAAAGCCAGAAGCTTTAATAGTATAGTAGCGCACTGTACAATAAGATTATAGAGAAAGGTCAACCTATTACTTTTGGGCTAAATTACCATTCTTTCTATAAAATTTGTGTTTGCCGTTTCGTATTTTTGCGGCACTTCACGTAATTTCAAAGGATGAAAAAAATACAAATGGTTGACCTGAACGGTCAATATCAGGAAATTAAAGAACAAGTAAACGCCTCTATTGCTGAAATTTTGGAAACATCCGCTTTTATAAATGGGCCAGAAGTAAAAGCATTTCAAGAAGCCTTGGAGGATTATTTAGGGGTAAAACATGTAATACCGTGTGCAAATGGTACGGATGCCCTCCAGATAGCCATGATGGGATTGGGTCTGGAGCCGGGCGATGAGGTCATAACCGCAGATTTTACCTTCGCCGCAACAGTAGAAGTTATAGCGCTATTGCAACTAACCCCTGTTTTGGTCGATGTCTACCCAGATACCTTCAATATAAATATTGAGGCGATTGAAAAAGCAATTACACCAAAGACAAAGGCCATTGTTCCCGTGCACTTATTTGGACAATGTGCGAATATGGATGCCATTTTAGCCTTGGCGAAAAAGCATGATTTATTTGTTATTGAGGATAACGCCCAGGCTATTGGTGCAAAGTATTTGTCCAAGGACGGAGTTAAACATATGGCCGGAAGTATGGGTCATGTAGGGGCTACCTCCTTTTTCCCTTCCAAAAACTTGGGTTGTTACGGAGACGGCGGTGCTATTTTCACCAATGACGATGCTTTGGCGCATACCATGCGGGGAATTGTAAACCATGGTATGTACGAACGCTACCACCATGATGTGGTAGGGGTAAATTCTAGATTGGATTCTATTCAAGCTGCTGTGTTACGGACTAAACTTCCCAGATTGGATGGGTATTGCGAAGCAAGGAGAAACGCGGCCCGTGCCTATTCTAAAGCGTTCGCTAATCAGAAACATATTGTAACACCTAAAACGGTTAGAGGTTGTGAAGGTATTTGCGACGTTTGTGATTGCCATGTATTCCATCAATACACCTTAAAAATTACTAACGGCAAAAGGGATGCCCTTGTGAACCATTTAAATGAAAACGGAATACCCTGCGGTGTTTATTACCCCATACCTTTACATAAACAAAAAGCCTATTTGGACGACCGATACAAGGAAAAGGATTTTCCGGTTACGAACGAATTGGTAAAGGAGGTGATCTCATTGCCTATGCACACCGAACTGGATCAGGAACAGATTAACCATATTACGAGCATGGTCATCGGGTTTGTGAACGGATAGTTTTTGCAATGCTTAGTTTTGGAAAACGGCGTTAATACCTAGAAGAAATGAAAGTACTAGTAACAGGCGGATTGGGATTTATTGGTTCACACACCGTAGTTGAACTACAGCATAAAGGATTTGAGGTGGTTATTATTGATGATTGCTCCAATTCTGATGAGGAGGTTTTAAACGGAATCGAAGCCATTACTGGTAAAAGACCGCTTTTTGAGAAATTAGATCTTAAGGAAAAGGAAAAAGTAGCCGATTTTTTTGAACGCCACCAAAATGTTGAAGGGGTAATTCATTTTGCGGCATCAAAGGCCGTGGGGGAGAGTGTTGAAAAACCCTTGCTCTATTATGAGAACAATATTGGCACCTTGATCTATATCCTTAAGGAACTGTGCAAAAAGAACGAAGCCAGTTTCATTTTTAGCTCTTCCTGTACGGTGTATGGGCAGGCCGATAAAATGCCTATTACCGAGGATGCCCCCGTAAAGGTGGCAGAATCACCTTATGGCAACACCAAGCAAATGGGTGAGGAGATTATTGCGGATACCTGTAAGGTTACTCCAAACTTAAAGGCAATTGCCTTGCGCTACTTTAATCCTATGGGCGCGCACCCAAGTGGAGAGATTGGCGAACTGCCAAAAGGAGTGCCACAAAATTTAGTGCCCTTCATTACCCAGACCGGTATTGGAATGCGGGATCGATTATCGGTTTTTGGCGATGATTACCCGACACCGGATGGTACGTGTATTCGTGATTACATCTATGTAGTAGATCTTGCAAAGGCCCATGTAGTGGCGTTGGAAAGATTGCTGAAGGGACAAAACAAAACTAATTACGAGGTCTTTAATGTAGGTACAGGTACGGGCAGTTCAGTTTTGGAGGTGATCAAAAGTTTTGAAAAAGTTTCTGGAAGGAAATTGAACTATAAAATAGTAGACCGCCGTCCCGGGGATATTACTTCTGCCTATGCAGATACCACCAAGGCGAATAAAACCTTGGGTTGGAAAGCTGAGTACAGTTTGGATGAAGCCATGAAATATGCCTGGATCTGGGAGCAAAAGATAAGGGATTGATTGAAGATTTCCGTGTTCGTAAGGTACCCGATAACGGTATTAATCATAAAAGGCTTATCAAGTAGCACACAACCATTTTTTTGGCTTATTTACCTTCTGAACCGTCTTTTGCAAAACTTGAAAGTATAGGTTCTATCCCTTGCGAACAATAGCCATCCATCATTTAACGAAAATCTGGTGTAAGGCATCTTTATATTAAAAGTAAGGTCACAGTTAAAATCAATTAAGCGAACATGACTTTTCCCTTGGTTTTATAACTTTGGTAGACTAGTACGGAATACTCAATAGGATAAGTTCAAGAACTATACGCAATGAAACTAGATGTTGTAAATAGTGGTCAATTGCTTCATTTGGCCGAGGGGCAATTGCTTTATGAGAAATTGATTAAACAATTGAATAAAGACTTTCTGTTGGCCAATATAGAATGGGAAACACCTGTTAATATTGAAGTGGATAGCTTTATTGCGTTGCTTCGGGAAAAACTATACGTTTTAATTATGGAGCGTTTTTCGGATTACCTGAATTTGCTTTATATCGTGGATGTGCCTGAAAAGGAATTTCAGAACATTGAAATTACGGACGCGGTGACGGTTTCCGATCAAATGACCTTTTTGGTTTTAAAACGTGAGTACCAAAAAGTATGGTTAAGAAATAAATACAAATAGCGTTTTTGCCTTTGTTGCCCCAGCCGCTTTGTTCTGGGCAAAAAGTAGTGTTCTAAAAGTAAACCCGTACAAAGGGCAAAAAAGCATTGGCGTATATACTCCTGTCGTCGTCGTAAAGCAAGTCGTAACGTATACCAAAGGTTACAGTGTAAGTACTGTAGCCTATGCCTATAAATAACGCCGGCAACCAATAATTATCTTCTAGGGTTATACGGTTTGTGCTCAGGGTCCTATTGACCCGCAATTGTTCAAATTCTGATGAAAGCTGAATTTGGGGAATAGGATTGTACAAGGCCAACACACTGCCTCCATAGGCCAAGAATTTGTCATCGTCGAACTTGGCATAATTAAAGCTAAGACTCGTTCCCGCAGCAAACTGGTCGTTGAATTGATAGATGGCGCTGGGTGAAAGAAATCCATTAAAACCATTGTTGGTAAAGCCAAGCCCTATGCTTCCCCCAAAGCGTACATTGTTCCAGAAATCCGTTCCCGCAGTAGAAAATTGAGCTTTTGCAAGGTAGGTGTTGAAGCAGAGAAAGAGTATAAAGGCTATATTTTTTATGTGCATTTTCTATTTTAGTTTTAAACCTTCAATTTTTTTAATAATACACCACATTGTTCCGTTAAATATTGTAAATGTTGTATTTTTGTTCAAATTTATTCTAAAGATACAGAAAGTAATTCATGGATAAATATTCCTTTTTGAATACCGCTCATACCTCCTTTTTTTCAGAGTTATATGATAAGTATTTAGTAAATCCGGACAGTGTAGAGCCAAGTTGGAGGGCCTTTTTTCAAGGCTTTGATTTTGGTATGGAAAGCTCCCTGGATGAGCTGGATATAGATGAGACCCGTACAACCGTAATGGTAAATGGGGCGAAAAGTGAAATGCCGCAATCCCTTCAAAAGGAATTTCAGGTAATACGACTAATTGATGGATACAGGAGTAGAGGGCACTTATTCACCAGAACAAACCCGGTAAGGGAGCGCAGACATTATGAGCCGTCACTTGAAATCCAGAATTTTGGATTGGAAGAACCTGATTTGGATACCGTCTTCAATGCCGGCGATATCATTGGTATAGGGCCAAGTCCCTTAAAAGAGATTGTAAGGCATCTAAAAAGCATTTATTGTGATGCCATAGGTGTCGAATATATGTTTATTCGCAAGCCTGAACGGGTAAAGTGGATACAGGATTGGATCAATGTCAATGACAACCACCCTAATTTTATTCCGGAACGTAAAAAACATATCCTTAAGAAACTAAATCAGGCAATTTCCTTCGAGACTTTTTTGCATACAAAATATGTAGGTCAGAAACGTTTTTCATTGGAAGGAAACGAATCGTTGATTCCAGGGCTTGATGTCATTGTGGAGCGCGCAGCAGAAATGGGTGTGAAGCAGTTTGTAATGGGAATGGCGCATAGGGGTAGACTTAATGTGCTAACCAATATATTTGGTAAATCTGCCAAAGATATCTTTAGTGAGTTCGATGGTAAGGACTACGAACAGGAAATATTTGATGGCGATGTAAAATACCACTTGGGATGGACCTCGGATCGTAAATCCGATAATGGGAACAAGATAAAAATGAACATTGCTCCAAATCCATCGCATTTAGAGACGGTAGGAGCGGTCGTGGAAGGTATTGCACGGGCCAAGCAAGATGCGCATTACAGGGATGATTTTTCTAAAGTATTGCCCATTATAGTTCATGGTGACGCGGCCATCGCCGGTCAAGGAATAGTCTATGAGGTCGTGCAAATGGCAAATCTGGATGGCTATAAAACGGGAGGGACGATTCACATTGTGGTGAATAACCAAATTGGCTTTACCACCAACTATTTGGATGCTAGAACATCAACTTATTGTACGGATGTGGCCAAGGTAACCTTGAGTCCCGTATTACACGTAAATGCAGATGATGCGGAAGCCGTAGTGCATGCGTCCTTGTTTGCATTGGAATATCGAATGCGCTTTGCCAGTGATGTGTTCATCGATTTGTTAGGGTATAGAAAATATGGGCATAATGAAGGTGATGAGCCAAGATTTACACAACCCAAACTGTACAAGGCAATCGCAAAACATAAGAATCCTAGGGATATCTACGCAGAGCGATTGATTCAAGAAGGAGTCATCGATGACACTTATGTGGCCGAACTTGAGAAACAGTATAAGGACTCACTGGAGGAAAAACTGGAGGATTCTAGGAAAGAGGACAAGACCGTCATCACCCCTTTTATGGCAGATGAATGGAAAGGTTTTGAAAACGTGCGGGAATGGGAAATGATGGATGCCGTGGATACTACCTTCGATCGCAAGAAACTGGATAAGATCGCTAAGGTGATTACAGCATTGCCCAAGGATAAGAAGTTCTTGCGTAAGGTTGAGAAATTGGTCAAAGACCGGCATAACATGTACTTTGAAGCTGATAATTTGGATTGGGCCATGGGTGAACTATTGGCGTATGGCACCTTATTGGAAGAAGGATTCGCCGTACGTATGTCCGGTCAAGATGTAGAGCGCGGAACCTTTTCGCACCGCCATGCCGTAATGAAGGTGGAGGAAAGTGAAGAAGAGGTACTGCTTTTGAACCAATTGTCTGACAAGCAGGGGAAATTTGAGATTTACAATTCCTTGTTATCGGAATATGGTGTCGTAGGATTCGATTATGGTTATGCCATGGCAAGCCCGAATACCCTTACCATTTGGGAGGCCCAATTTGGGGATTTCAGTAATGGTGCCCAGATCATGATCGATCAGTATATCTCTGCGGCCGAGGACAAATGGAAACTGCAGAATGGATTGGTAATGTTATTGCCGCATGGCTATGAGGGTCAAGGGGCAGAGCATTCATCGGCACGTATGGAGCGCTACCTTCAATTGTGCGCCAAGGATAATATGTATATTGCCGATGTCACGACGCCGGCCCAGATGTTCCATATTCTGAGAAGGCAAATGAAAGCGAATTTTAGAAAACCGTTAATCATTTTCACCCCAAAAAGCCTGTTAAGACATCCAAAGGCAGTTTCATCGATCGCGGATCTAACAGACGGTAGCTTCCAAGAAGTAATCGATGATGTTTCTGCCGATGTTAAGAAGGTAAAGAGTTTGGTTTTCTGTACCGGAAAATTCTACTACGACCTTTTAAATGTAAAGGAAGAATTGGAAAGGGACGATGTAGCTTTGGTGCGTGTGGAGCAATTGTTTCCCCTGCCGGAAGAAAAAATTAAGGAGCTTATATCAAAATATAAAAATGCGGATGACCTCGTCTGGGCCCAAGAAGAGCCCAGAAACATGGGTGCATGGAGCCATTTGTTGATGCATTTTAGCGAAGTACAAAAGTTTAGGGTTGCGTCTAGGCGTTTTTATGCCGCCCCTGCAGCGGGTAGTGCCGTACGCTCTAAAATGCGTCACCAACAAGTAATTGATTATGTCTTTGACAAGACAAAGGATAATATGTCCAAACCAAAAGAATAAAATAATATCAAATTATAGAAAGAATGATTCTAGAAATGAAAGTTCCTTCCCCGGGAGAATCTATCACAGAGGTAGAAATAGCGGAATGGTTAGTGGAGGATGGGGATTATGTAGAAAAAGACCAGGCCATTGCAGAGGTGGATTCTGACAAGGCAACCTTGGAATTGCCTGCCGAAGCCAGTGGTACCATAACCTTAAAAGCTGAAGTAGGCGATGCCGTTGAGGTAGGTGCTATTGTCTGTTTGATCGATACGAGTGCCGAAAAGCCGGGCGGTGCAAGCAAAGCTGGCAGTGATGCAAAAGGGGGTGATGAGGGGTCTGAAGGAGATGCGGAACAAGATTTAAGGGAGCAACAAAAAGAAACACCTAACAAGAAGGATAGTGAAAAGGCTCCGCAACCCGCGCAAGCGAAGGAAACCTATGCCTCTGGTACACCTTCCCCTGCAGCCAAGAAAATTTTGGATGAAAAGGGCATCGATAAAAGTGCTGTTTCCGGTTCCGGGAGAGACGGTAGAATCACGAAGGACGATGCGGTTAATGCCGTTCCTTCCATGGGCAGCCCCACAGGTGGTAGTAGAGGGGAAACAAGATCAAAATTGTCCATGCTGCGTAGAAAAGTGGCAGAGCGCTTGGTTTCGGCCAAGAATGAAACCGCTATGTTGACTACTTTCAATGAGGTGGACATGAGTGCCATTTTTGAGCTAAGGGAAACGTATAAGGAAGATTTTAAAAGTAAGCATGGGGTGGGATTAGGATTTATGTCCTTTTTTACAAAAGCCGTGGTAAGGGCCTTGGAAATGTATCCAGCCGTAAATTCAATGATCGATGGTAAAGAAATGGTTTCCTACGATTTTTGCGACATTAGCATTGCCGTATCCGGTCCCAAAGGATTAATGGTCCCTGTAATAAGAAATGCGGAAAATCTTACCTTTAGAGGAATCGAGGCTGAAGTAAAACGTTTGGCCATCCGCGCCCGTGAAGGGGAAATCACTGTTGATGAAATGACAGGGGGTACCTTTACCATTACCAATGGTGGCGTATTTGGATCTATGTTGTCTACGCCAATAATCAATCCACCACAAAGCGCAATTCTTGGTATGCATAATATAGTAGAGCGCCCTATTGCGCGCGATGGTGCAATTGCTATTGCCCCTATCATGTATGTTGCTGTCTCCTATGACCACCGTATTATAGATGGTAAGGAGTCCGTAGGGTTCTTGGTGGCTATTAAGGAAGCACTTGAAAGTCCAGAGGAGTTGTTGATGGACAATAATGTTAAAAAAGCATTGGAGCTTTAATAGTTCCTTTCACTTAGAAAATAAAAGCGTTGGGAATTCTCAACGCTTTTTAAGTTTTAAATAAACACACTTCTTTTCGTAATCTATTATTGCTTTCGTTTTTTTTAATACATCTGCCCCGATAATCCCATCTACAGGTGCTGCCTTATGAGCTACAAGGGCCTCATTCACATGGGTAAGGTCGAACAGAACTATTTTTAACCTTTTGTTTTTCCAAGCCTCGAGCTCGATATGATTCTTTTTGGAAATAAGGGTTTCCATATTTGTAGCTCCGGCCCCTGCAGCTTTTATTTTTGATTCCTTAGATATGAGCTTGAACCGTTCAATTCGGTCCATGCCGATACAGGTATTTGAGGCCCCTGTGTCCAAGATAAACCTACCGCATACATCGTTTACTTTCGCTTTAATTTCAAAATGGTCCGTAGCTGTCAATTTCAGGGGAATGCACACATAGTTTTTCTTCCTTAAAAATTTTTTGAGGGAACCCATTGCTCTTTTTTTTCAAAGATAAGCCTATTTTTGCGGCATGATAATAACGGATACGCACACCCATCTCTATAGCGAGGCATTTGATGAAGATAGAAATGAGACTATTAAAAAAGCTATAGCGAAAGGCGTAAATCGCTTTTTTATTCCAGCTATCGACTCAACATACACACAACGGATGTTGGATTTGGAGAAGGAATTTCCGTCACATGTATATTTGATGTCGGGCCTTCATCCAACCCATGTAAAAGAGAATTATATAGAAGAATTGGAGCATGTGGAGCATATGCTTGGAACGCATAAAATGTATGCCGTAGGTGAAATAGGGATTGACCTGTATTGGGAAAAGCACTTTCTAAAAGAGCAACAAATTGCGTTTCAAAAACAAATACAACTTGCCAAAAAATATGAACTGCCCATCGTAATACACTGTAGGGATGCTTTTGACGAAGTGTTCGAAGTTTTGGAAAAGGAAAACGATACGGCGCTACGGGGTATTTTTCATTGTTTTACAGGCGATTTTGAACAAGCGCAAAAAGCGCTATCGTATAATATGAAATTAGGTATTGGTGGGGTAGTTACCTTTAAGAATGGAAAAATAGATACCTTTCTTAAAGATATTGATTTGGGCGCTATTGTATTGGAGACGGACGCACCCTATCTGGCACCGAAACCTTACAGGGGTAAAAGGAATGAAAGTGCATATATTGTCCATGTTCTGGATAAGTTGGCCGCTATCTACGACCTTTCTATTGAGGAAGTGGCCTCAAGGACCACCGAAAATTCCAAGGCTGTATTTGGGGTATAATTTTAGTTAAAGCATTATTTTGGGAGGAACGAAGCGAAGTATATTACTGATTTACACCGGAGGTACCATTGGTATGATCAAAGACTATGCCTCCGGCGTATTAAAAGCCTTCGATTTTTCACAGTTGGTGAAAAACATCCCAGAGCTCAACCAATTGGACTGTACCATTGCCAGTCATTCATTTGAACAGCCTATCGATTCCTCGAACATGAGCCCCAAGCATTGGGTTGCTATTACGGATATCATTGCAGAGAATTACCAGGAATATGATGGTTTTGTAGTCTTGCATGGTAGTGATACTATGAGCTATACGGCATCTGCACTGAGTTTTTTATTGGAAAACCTGGCAAAGCCAGTAATATTGACCGGCTCGCAATTACCCATCGGGGATTTGCGGACAGATGCCAAGGAAAATTTGATTACCGCCATACAGATCGCTGCTTTGCATGAAAAAGGTAGGCCCGTAGTACAGGAAGTCGGACTCTATTTTGAATATAAGCTGTATAGAGGAAATAGGACGACAAAAATAAATGCAGAGCACTTTAGGGCTTTTGCTTCCTTGAACTACCCCCATTTGATCGAATCTGGTGTGCATTTAAGCGTATTTAAGGAATATTTACTGCCCCAAAGGAAAAAAATGGTGTTAAGGGTACATCGCAAACTGGATGATAACGTAGCTATCTTAAAACTTTTTCCCGGGATCAACGCAAAAGTGATGGATGCAATGCTGGCCACACGCAACTTAAAAGTTTTAATTTTGGAAACCTATGGATCTGGAAATGCCCCTATGGAGGAATGGTTTTTAAAAAAATTACAAAATGCCATAAAAAATGGTATTCATATAATTAACGTTACCCAATGTTCTGGTGGAGCAGTAATCATGGGCCAATATGAGACCAGTTCCAAGTTAAAGAAAATGCAAGTGATTAATGGTAAGGATATTACAACGGAGGCTGCAGTAACGAAGGCAATGTATCTTTTGGGTAGTGGGGTATCCCATGACTTGTTCAAGACTGTTTTTGAGACTTCCTTGCGGGGCGAAATGCAATAAAATTAACACCCGTTTAATTTCATTAACTAATAATTTTTTTGTTATTTGCCCACCCTTAAAAAAGGGTAACTTAGAGAGGTGGCCGAGTGGTCGAAGGCGCACGCCTGGAAAGTGTGTATACCCCAAAAGGGTATCGAGGGTTCGAATCCCTTCCTCTCTGCTAGTAAGTTTTACTTTTTTTATATTGTTTTTTTTTTATCTTTAACCCTATTAACTAACTAATTTAAGTTTGAAAAAATGAAAAAATTATTCCCAAGCCTGGCAGTCGCTGGGGCATTTGTAGCAGGTACTAATATGGTAAGTGCAAAGGTGGCAGCGGTAGCTATGCTAGTTCAAGATGCAGCACCAGAAGCCGAAAAAGGATTTACTCAAGTTTTAAAGGAGCAATTTATTCAAGGGGGCGCTGGCTTCATGGGTATCGTTCTTTTATGTTTGATCTTAGGTCTTGCAGTTGCTATAGAACGAATTATTTATTTGAACATGGCAAGTACCAATACCTCAAAATTGAAGCAACAAGTTGAGGATGCTTTGGCATCTGGCGGTATTGAAGCCGCGAAAGAAGTTTGTAGAAATACAAAAGGACCTGTTGCATCTATCTACTATCAAGGTTTGGATAGGGCTGGTGAAAGTGTAGAATCTGCTGAAAAAGCTGTAGTCGCCTACGGTGGTGTTCAAATGGGACAGTTGGAAAAAAATGTTTCATGGTTGTCCTTGTTTATCGCTATTGCGCCAATGCTTGGTTTCATGGGTACGGTAATTGGTATGATTCAGGCCTTCCAAAAGATTGCGGCTGTGGGTAACCTTAGTGCTTCCCTTATTGCAGGAGATATCCAAGTAGCCTTATTAACAACGGTATTCGGTCTTATTACGGCTATCATACTTCAAATCTTTTATAACTATATCATCGCCAAAATCGATAGTATCGTTAATGACATGGAAGATTCTTCGATCATCTTGATCGATATGTTGGTAGACCATAAAAAATAAGTTCCACTTTTAATACCTAAAATATTATGCAAAAAATTGTAAAAATAGTATTGATAGTTGTCGGTTTGGTCGGCGCTGCGCTTTGGTTCATGCTTCCTCCTAGGGACATGCCGGCTGCAGAAGCGGCCCAAAACGGAGCTATGAATGCCATGTTTATCATAACGTATTTGCTTCTTGGAATTGCTGTTGTGGTAAGTTTGTTGTTCACACTGATAAATTTATTTTCTAATCCTCAAGGCCTCAAAAAGACCTTGTTCGTCTTGGTTGGTTTTGCTATAGTCGTAGTAATTTCGTATGTTCTATCAAGCGGAACGGATGTTTCCGATGAGTACATGGCAATGTCCAACGAAAGTACGGTTAAGAATATCGGTGCAGGTTTATATGTATTTTTCATATTAACTGCAGTTGCCGTTGCCCTAATGATCATACCTGGGGTAAAGAAATTGTTTAGTAAATAAAAATATAAATTATGGCTAGAAGAGCAGGAGCACCAGAAGTAAATGCTGGTTCTATGGCGGACATAGCTTTCCTACTGTTAATCTTTTTCTTGGTAACGACTACCATCGAAACGGATGCTGGATTGGATCGTATGTTACCTCCAATGGAACCACCAACAGAGGAACCGCCAATAATTAAGCAAAAGAACATATTTACGGTGAATATTAACCGTAATGGACAATTGTTGGTCGAAGAAGAAATTCTTGCAATCGATAAGTTAAGGGATAAGGCAATAGCCTTCTTGGATAACGGTGGCGCTCCTCAAGGTAGTCCCGATTATTGTAGTTATTGTAAAGGTGCGCGAAGCGCAGAATCATCAGATAATCCCGTTAAGGCGATTATTTCCTTGAAAAATGACCGTGAAACCAAGTATAGCACGTACATCACTGTACAGAACGAATTGGTTGGCGCATACAATGAATTAAGGAATAGGGAGGCACAACGTTTATATGGGAAGGATTATGTTGATATGGAGGCACAATACCTGAACCCGGAAACTTCAGATTCCGTTAAGGAAGAGTTGAAGGAAAAGGTAACCCGTATACAAGGCTTGTTCCCTCAGAAATTGTCCGAGGCGGAAACTTCAACCGATTAATTAAATAAAAAGTAACACTATACACTATGTCAAAATTTGCAAAGAAAAAAGACGGAGATATACCAGCGGTTTCTACTGCTTCACTTCCTGACATTGTATTTATGCTGTTGTTTTTCTTTATGACGGTAACGGTAATGAAAGATAGTTCCCTAAAGGTAGAGAACGTACTTCCAAACGCCAGTGAGGTTAAAAAATTGGAGAAAAAAGATCGTGTAATCTATATTTATGTCGGTAAGCCGACCCGAGAATATGAAAAGGTATTCGGTACAGAACCAAAAATTCAATTGAATGATAAGTTTGCAAGCCCGTCCGAGGTAGGCGATTATATTCTAATGGAACGTGCCAAGAAAGCCCAAGAACTACAAAATGTATTAACGACGGCCCTAAAGGTTGATAAAAATGCAAATATGGGTCTTATCTCGGATATTAAGTTAGAGTTAAGGAAAGTAAACGCTTTAAAGGTTAATTATACAACATACGAAGGAGACGCTTTCAACAACTTACAATAGTTAGTTAATAGTATACAAAATCAAACGCTTCAAATTTATTTGAAGCGTTTTTTATTTCCTTAACTTTACGAAATGCGCAGTGTATTTCTTTTGGGTTTTCTCACGTTGTCTATATTGTGCAATGCACAGGTAGCCGCGGACAGTGTTGTAGATACGCGGTATTTAGAGGATCAATTCTATTTGGGTCTTTCCTATAACTTCATCTTGAACAATCCAGAGGGTACCAATCAAAGAAACCTATCTTACGGGCTTCAAGGAGGGATAATCAAGGATATCCCCTTGAATAAATCAAGGACCCGCGCTCTTGGAATCGGCGTAGGTTTGGCGTATAATAGTTACTATTCCAATTTAGTGGCCAATAAGTTAAACGGTGAAATTGTTTATAGTGTTCAGGATACGATTAACCGTAGTAAATTGGAAACCCATCTCTTGGAGTTCCCCTTGGAATTTAGATGGCGAAATTCAAATGCAGTGGATTACAAATTTTGGCGCGTTTATGCCGGTATAAAAGCAGCCTATGTAATAGGGGCAAGGTCTAAATTTGTTTCCGATACCATGAAGGATGGTTTTTACAACACAGACCTCTCTAACTTTCAGTACGGACTCACCCTTAATTTTGGCTATAATACGTTTAATTTACACGCATATTATGCCTTAAGCGAACTCTTTGATGGCACTGCTGCCGTAAATGGCGAAGTTTTGCGTTACAGGCCCTTGCGTATTGGTCTTATTTTCTATATCCTATAACCAATATTGCACGGTGAGCAATTGTGATAATAGGCCTATAAACAGGCCTATGGTAAGTTCAATTTTGGTATGGGCCCGTAAATAGAGTCGCGCGCTTGCCACGCCACCTGTAAGTAAGATTAAGGCGCTTATGGCGATGATTAGGTTGATTTCAAAATGGATGCTCAAATTAATAAGAAACATCAAGAGTCCACTAACGCCCACCATATGGAGACTTACCTTAAACCTAAAAAAAAGTAGTATTAAACAGGCCATAGCAGCGCCCAATAAGCCCGTAAAATAAAAATAGAGTTCGCTGACATAATTGTTGGGGATGACTTTATAAAGTATCAACAGCAGTATGGTGATGTGGACATATAAGGGATATTTCCTTTCCGTTACCGTTTCTAAAAATACCGAGTGTACCAATCCTATGTTTTTTAAGATAAGAAAGGTGACAATGGGGATTATTACCGTTAAAATAAAAATAGGTAGAATATTGGCGCTCTGTATCGCTAAGGGACTGTACTTGGGAGTGATTAAAAAATAGGCCACGGTTCCTCCGATGGGAATAAAAAGAGGATGTAGTAAGTAGGAGATGAATTGCGAGAATACCTTCATTAAATCTCCTTTCTCATTCTTGCCACCGGTATGCCCAGTTGCTCCCTATATTTTGCAACGGTCCTGCGTGCAATAGGGTAGCCTTTATCCTTGAGAATAGCCGCAAGTTTATCATCTGTTAGCGGTTTTCTTTTGGCTTCGTTGAGAATGACGGTTTCCAGAATTTTTTTGATCTCCTTTGTTGAAACATCTTCTCCTTGCTCGTTCTTCATAGATTCGGAGAAGTACTCCTTAATCAGCTTTGTGCCGTAAGGGGTGTCTACGTATTTACTGTTGGCCACTCTGGATACGGTTGATACATCCATTCCAATTTCATCCGCAATATCCTTTAAGATCATGGGTCTTAAATTGCGCTCGTCCCCGCTAAGGAAATATTCCTCTTGATATTGCATGATGGCGTTCATGGTAATGAACAGTGTTTGTTGCCTTTGCCGGATGGCATCTATAAACCATTTTGCCGCATCTAGTTTTTGCTTGATGAACAGCACGGTATCCTTTTGGGATTTGGATTTTTCTTTGGCCTCTTTATAGCCTTTGAGCATATTACTATATTCCCTTGATACATGAAGTTCTGGAGCATTACGGCCGTTCAGTGTCAATTCCAGTTCACCATCCACGATACGAATGGCAAAATCTGGCACAACGTGTTCAACTATTCTATTGTTCCCGGAATACGAACCGCCCGGTTTTGGATTTAATTTTTCAATTTCGCCGATGGCCTCCTTTAATTCCTCTTCGGTGATGCTGTGTTTCTGAATTAATTTTTGATAATGTTTTTTAGTAAAATGCTCAAATGATTTCTTGAGGATTGCCGTTGCCAATTCTATGCTAGGAGTAATCTCTTTTTTTTCCAATTGTATGATCAAGCATTCCTCCAGAGAGCGCGCACCAACCCCAGGCGGGTCTAGATCCTGTACAATAGATAATATTTTGGCAATGGTCTTTTCATCGGTATACACGTTCTGCGTAAACGCAAGATCGTCCATAATATCCGTTAGGGGCCGGCGAATATATCCACTTTCATCTACACTACCTACTAGGAACTCCGCTATGGTCCATTCCTCGTCGGTAAGATAGACCGTATTCAGTTGATTTATCAGGTATTGGTTGAAGGATATTCCCGCAGCGTAGGGAACACTTTTTTCCTCATCGTCCGAACTGTAATTATTGGCTTTGGTACGGTAATCCGGAATTTCATCATCACTCAAATAATCGTCGATGTTGATATCATCTGTATTGATGGTCTCATTATCGGTGTCTTGATTATAGATGTCATCAAATTCATCCTGTGGTTCCGTTTCTTCCTTGCCGGTCTCCAAGGCAGGATTTTCCTCCAATTCCTGTTTTAAGCGCTGTTCAAATGCCTGCGTAGGCAGTTGAATCAACTTCATCAATTGAATTTGCTGTGGGGATAGCTTTTGGGATAGCTTAAATTGTAGGTGTTGTTTCAGCATTACTTTTCTCTAGTACTTGTAAAAGTAACTAAATCCCATTAAAATTCTGCATTCTGGGGGGTTCTAGGAAAGGGTATTACATCCCTAATATTTCCCATGCCGGTGGCAAAGAGTACCAATCGCTCAAAACCAAGCCCAAATCCACTATGTTCCGCGGTTCCAAATTTACGAAGATCAAGATACCACCAAAGTTCCTTTTCATCGATTCCAAGTTCCTTAATCTTTTCCTTGAGTACTTCTAAGCGCTCCTCCCGTTGCGAACCGCCTACAATCTCACCAATACCCGGAAATAAAATATCCATGGCCCTAACCGTTTTACCGTCCTCATTAAGGCGCATATAGAATGCCTTGATTTTTGCAGGATAATCAAAAAGAATTACGGGGCATTTGAAGTGCTTTTCTACCAAATACCGTTCGTGTTCACTTTGCAAATCTGTACCCCACGCCACAATTGGGTACTGGAACTGTTTCTTTTTGTTTGGTTTGCAATTTTTTAAGATATCAATTGCTTCGGTGTAGCTTACCCTTTTGAAATTATTATCCACTACAAACCTCAATTTCTCGATCAAGGCCATATCACTTCTTTGCGCTTGTGGTTTGCTTTTCTCCTCGTCCAACAACCTTTTTTCAAGGAATTCCAAGTCTTCCATACAATGGGTCAAGGTATAGGAGATTACATTTTTTATAAAGTCCTCCGCTAAATCCATGTTAGCGTCCAAATCGAAAAATGCCATTTCCGGTTCAATCATCCAAAACTCTGCGAGGTGTCTTGAAGTATTTGAGTTTTCGGCCCTGAATGTTGGCCCAAAGGTGTATACTTTGCCCAATGCCATTGCATAGGCTTCCGCTTCCAGTTGTCCGGAGACGGTCAAATTTGTTTCCTTTCCAAAAAAGTCTTCTTTATAGTCAATTGCACCGTCTTGGGTGAGCGGCGGGTTTTTTTCGTCCAAGGTTGTTACCCTGAACATTTCGCCAGCTCCTTCGGCATCGGAACCGGTAATAATTGGGGCGTGGAAATAATTAAATCCGTTTTCCCTAAAATAGTTATGAATCGCAAAAGCCAATGTAGATCTAACACGCATAATAGCGGCAAAGGTGTTGGTACGAATCCTTAAGTGTGCTTTTTCCCTCAAAAATTCCAAGGAATGCTTTTTGGGTTGTATGGGATATTCCTCGGGGTCTGCAACGCCAAGTACGACCAAATCCGTTACCTGCACCTCTATCGTTTGTCCTTTTCCCTGACTTTCCACCAGCGTTCCTGTAACTTGCAAGGCTGCCCCGGTATTCACTTTTCTTAAAACGCCCTCATCAAATTTTTCAAAATCAACAACGCACTGTATGGTGTTCAGCGTAGAGCCATCATTCAAGGCAATAAATCGATTACTTCTAAAGGTGCGTACCCACCCTTTAATAGTGACTTCCTGAAGTAAGTTTTTACTTGATAACAACTCTTTTATTGTTGTTGAACGCATGCTGATTGAATTAAAAATTAAAAAATCAAAGATAGGATATTGTAAAAAAAAAAAGGGTGATAGCGCAATTTAAAACCAATTGGCGCGGCCCAGCTATTAGTAGCTGTTTTCATCTTCCGGAAGAATATCTATTTGTGGCTTTTTGAGGGTCTGCTTATTCGCAATACTTTTTTCCAGCGACAATAAAAGGGATGGCAAAAGTATAAGGTTTGCCAGCATAGCGAGCAGGAGGGTGGCCGAAACCAAGGAACCTAAGGCCACGGTGCCCCCAAAGTTTGAAATTACGAAGACCGAAAAGCCAAAAAATAAAACAATAGAGGTATAGAACATACTTACGCCGGTTTCCCGAAGGGCATTGTATACCGATTTTTCGATACGCCAGTTGTTAGCCGTCAATTCCTGTCTATATTTCGCAAGGAAATGAATGGTATCATCAACAGAAATTCCGAATGCGATGCTAAATACCAAAATTGTGGAAGGCTTGATAGGGACCCCTACAAAACCCATAATACCAGCAGTGATGACCAATGGCAACAAATTGGGAATAAGCGAAATGATAATCATCCTAAAAGACCTGAATAAATAGGCCATAAACAAGGCAATAAGCCCAATGGCCAAAGCCAAAGACATGATCAAATTCTTAACGAGGTATTTTGTTCCTTTTAAAAATAAAAGTGCACTACCGGTCATGTAAACGTTATAGCGTTCCGCCGGGAAAATTTTGGCGATATGTTCCAGAAGGCGCGCTTCGATTTCTTCCATTCGACTCGTATTGACATCACGCATAAAGGTGGTCATTCTGGCGGTTTGCCCAGTGCTGTCCACAAAGGTCGCCAGTAAATTACTATTGTCGGATGATTTGCGGGCAACGTCCATGATAAAGGTGTTCTCTTGGCTGGTGGGCAATTGATAATACTTGGGTAAACCATTATAAAACGCCTGTTTGGAATATTTTACTAGGTTGACAACAGATACCGGTGTTGATAATTCTGGAATATCTCCGATGACCTCGTCAAGCTGATTCATTCGCTTTAATGTTGCCGGTTTTAAGACGCCTTTGGGGACCTTGGTATCCACCACTATTTCTACGGGCATGATGCCTTTGAACTCTTTTTCGAAAAAACGGATATCCTTAAAAAATTCGGCGCTTTTGGGCATATCCTCAATAGGACTTCCTGATATTTTGATTTGATAGATTCCAATTATACTCAGCACCAATAACGCTATGGAAACAATATAGACGCTTATCCTTCTATGGCGTACGATGCGTTCCATCCAATTTACGAATGCATCGATCCATTTTTTATTGAGGTGTTTTAAGTGCTTGGTTTTAGGAAGCGCCATAAAACTGTAAACAATTGGGATAATAAGTAAGGAAAGAATAAATATTCCAATAATATTGATAGAAGCTACAACACCAAATTCTTTCAACAATTTACTATCGGTAATGATAAATGTAGCAAAACCGGAGGCCGTTGTAATATTGGTCATTAGCGTCGCATTCCCTATTTTGGAAATGACACGCTGTAGGGATAATGCTTGGTTCCCATGCTTTTTTACTTCTTGCTGGTATTTATTGATCAGGAAAATACAATTTGGAATACCGATAACGATAATCAAGGGCGGTATTAATGCGGTAAGGACGGTAATCTCATATTGCAATAGCCCTAAAAACCCAAAAGCCCACATGACCCCAATGATTACGACACACATTGAGATGAACGTGGCCCTAACACTTCTAAAGAAGAAAAAGAAAATTAGTGAAGTTACGGCGAGTGCGGCCAGGATGAACTTGCCGATCTCGTCGATAATATTTTGGGAATTCATGGTCCGTACGTACGGCATACCAGATATATGTACGTCCAATCCGGTCTCATTTTCAAAATTCTCCACCAAGGTACTCATGTCTTGGAGAATAAAGTCTTTTCGTACCGTTGTGTTTACAATATCCTTGTCCAAATACATTATGGTACGTAAGGTTCTGCTCTCTTTGTTGTAAATCAGATTGTTGTAAAAAGGAAGGTTGTTAAAAAGGTAATTTGAAATGCTGTCAACTTCCCTTTGGGAATTTAATTCGCCGCTGATAAGCGGTTGCATTTTAAATTCCTGTAAATCATTATCCTTTATCAGTTCCTGCAGATTATCTGTGGAAAGGACAAAATCCACTTCTGGAAATGCACCAAGTTGTTTGCTTAGTTTGTTCCATCGATTGAAATTGACAGGTTTAAAGAGGGCGCTATCACGTATTGCAAAGACGACGGCGTTACCTTCCTCTCCAAACTTACTTAAGAAGGCTTGATATTCTTGGTTTACCGGATGGTCATCGGGCAATAAATTGGTCTGCGAACTGGAAAATCGCATATGTTGCCATTGCATGGCCAAAAAAATGGTAAACCCTGTGATTAATAGTATGATCAGAATCCTGTTGCGGAGAATTATATTTGCCGCCTTTGGCCAAAATCCTTTAGTAAGTTTAGCTACCATAACTGTTTTTGCAGGTGGCAAAGGTAACCAATAGGTACATTTGTTCCTAAATTGAAAAGTTTAAAATTAAAAAAGCCACCGTTTTGGGGTGGCTCTAAAATAAGACTACTTTTTAAACTACACTTTCATGATTTCAGCTTCCTTTTTCGATAGGAAATCATCAATTTTTTTGGTGTAGGCATCCGTTAAATCTTGTACATCGGCCGTTGCATTTTTTTCAAGATCTTCAGAGATGTCAAGATCTTTGATTTCTTTGTTTGCGTCTTGCCTTGCGCTGCGGACCCCTACCTTGGCATGTTCGGCCTCTGCCTTTGCCTGTTTAGTCAATTGTATTCTTCGCTCTTCCGTTAAGGGCGGTACATTGATGATGATCATATCCCCGTTGTTCATAGGGTTGAAACCTAGGTTCGCGTTCATGATTGCCTTTTCAATTTCCTGAAGCATTCCTTTTTCCCATGGCTGTACGGAAATGGTACGACCATCTGGAGTGTTTACGTTGGCTACTTGTGATAATGGTGTTTGTGAGCCATAATAGTCTACCAATACCGAGGATAGCATGGCAGGACTCGCTTTACCCGCGCGTATTTTTAGAAATTCACGCTCTAGATGCGCTATGGCGGCATCCATACTTTCCTTTGTGCTGTCTAAGACAAATTGTATTTCTTCGTTCATAAAATAAGCATATTACTATCTCAATTACAGAAACGGCACCAAAACTAGATATTGACAGTGGTGCCAATGGTTTGGCCGTCAACAATTTTGAGTAAGTTTCCTTTTTTGTTCATATCAAAAACTACGATGGGTAGTTCGTTTTCCTGGCTTAGGGTAAAAGCGGTAGTATCCATTACCTTTAACCCCTTTGTAAGTACATCTTGAAAGGAGATGTTATCAAACTTAGTGGCATTTTTATCCTTTTCCGGATCAGCGGTATAAATACCATCTACACGTGTTCCTTTAAGAATTACATCGGCCTCAATTTCAATTGCCCTTAAAACTGCAGCGGAATCTGTTGTAAAATAGGGATTTCCAGTGCCCCCGCCAAAAATGACCACTCTGCCTTTTTCCAAGTGCCGCATGGCCCTTCTTCTAATAAAGGGCTCTGCAACCTCATTGATTTTTATGGCCGATTGCAGTCTGGTCTGGACCCCTGTCATTTCAAGAGCGCTCTGTAAAGCCAAGCCATTGATCACTGTTGCCAACATACCCATATGGTCCCCTTGTACACGGTCCATACCTGTTGCCGCACCTGTTAATCCCCTAAAAATGTTACCCCCTCCAATAACAATGGCTACCTCTATTCCTTTATCAACTACTTGTTTGATTTCTTCCGCATATTCATTCAGCCTTTTGGAATCGATGCCATACTGTTTGTCACCCATTAAGGCTTCGCCGCTAAGCTTTAGAAGAATTCGTTTGTAGTGCATGTTCAACTTTTATTTGCCACCAAAAATAATGAAAATAATTGACGGGTGTAATCAATATTTTATAGAACCAAAACTTAATTCTATACGGTGTATCTGGTATAATCTCTATCTTTAAATTCGAATTGAACTATAAAATTTTATTCTTTACCTATTATGAAGAAATTTGTTTTTGTTGTAGTCCTTGCAGTACTGCTAAATGCCTGTGGTGCAGGGAAGTTAATTGTGTCCGCAGCCAATACTCCCATTAAGACTACTATAGATTTAGTAAATGTGGTCGAAGATAGGGTACAGGTAGCGGTAGATCCCGGGGCGTTTTCACCTCAAACGGTAGTTTTTAGAATCCCAAAAACTGTTCCCGGCACCTACAGTACAGATAATTATGGTAAGTATATTGCTGATTTTAAAGCATTGGATTATAATGGTAATGACCTCATTGCCGTTCAACTCGATGAAAATTCTTGGAGTATCGCCGAGGGCGCGAAACTTGATAAGGTGAGGTATTGGGTCAACGATACCTATGATACGGAAAATGAAGTCGATGATGCCGTTTTTTCTCCAGCAGGAACCAATATAGAAAAAGGAAGTAATTTTATGCTTAATCTACATGGCTTTGTGGGTTATTTTGATGGATTTAAAGAGGTTGCCTATGAATTGGAAATTAAAAAACCCACTGCCTTGGTGGCCACCACATCACTTAAAAGTAAACTTGATGCTGCTATGGAGGGTAAGGATGTGTTCTTGGCCAAAAGATATTTTGAAGTAATAGACAACCCCATTATGTATGCAAAACCTAATACCGAAACTTTTGAAATAAGTGGTATAAGGGTTACGTTGAGTCTTTTTTCACCTAATGGCACCTATAAAGCTGCGGATTTAAAGGATAGGATTTTAGAGATGATGGAGGCTCAAAAGGCATTTTTAGGTGAAATTAATAGTACCAAGGAGTACAGTATCTTGTTGTATCTATCCGATTTGAACAAAGCTGATGCGCAAGGTTTTGGTGCCTTGGAGCACCATACCTCTACAGTGGTGGTGTTACCTGAAGCCATACCATTAGAACGCTTGGAGCAGGCAATGGTGGATGTTGTTTCGCACGAGTTTTTCCATATCGTCACCCCACTTTCGGTACATTCTAGGGAAATACAGTATTTTGATTTTAACGATCCCAAAATGTCCCAGCATTTGTGGATGTACGAAGGTACAACGGAATATTTTGCAAACCTGTTCCAGATTCATCAGGGTTTAATTACGGACGATGAGTTTTATGAGCGTATGTTGACCAAAATTAGAAATGCGAAATATTATGATGATACGATGTCGTTTACAATTATGAGCAAGAATATTCTTGAAGAACCCTATGAGGCAAATTATGCCAATGTATACGAGAAAGGGGCATTGATAAACATGGCTTTGGATATCTTGCTTCGGGAACAAAGTAATGGGGAAAAAGGAATGTTATGGCTCATGAAAGAGCTTACAAAAAAGTATGGCACTGATGATCCTTTCAATGATGATGATCTATTCGAGGAAATAGTGGTTATGACCTACCCCGAAGTAGGAGCGTTTTTCAATGCACATGTCGTTGGTGAAAGACCTATAGATTATGAAATGTTTTTTGCGAAAGTAGGTTTGGGAACGATGGAAGTAGAGGAACAAACAGGTTATTTTTTAGATGGTCAGGTTCCTTACATTGATGTTGATGTTGAAAAGGATAGTTTGATATTTATTAGGGAGGGTATAGACTTGAACTCTTTTTTCACCAATTTAAAACTACAGGGAGGTGACGTTATTAAAGAGATTAACGGCCAACCTATAACGATAGAAACCTTAAGGCCAATTATTGGGGAGAGCTTTGGTTGGACTGCTGAAACCGAAATACAAATGGAAATCGAACGAGACGGGTCTACCTTATCCGTTGAAGGGCCGGTAGGAGCACCCACCAAGAGGGTTAGAAAAGTAGTTCCTTTGGAAAATGAGAGTCCGGAAGAGATAGCATTGCGCAAGGCTTGGTTAAAAGGCTAACTTACTATAGGGAGCATATTTCCATAAAACGAGGGCATAAAAAAACCGTCTACCAATTTAAGTAGACGGTTTTTTAATACTCTGAAATAGATTTATTATCCTAATGCAACCCTTTTAAATCCGGTTACTTCCAATTTGGAGTCAACAGATTTTACATATTGGGATACACTTTGTTTACTATCCTTGATAAAGTCTTGGTTGACTAAGGTATTGTCCTTAAAGAAACGTTTTAATTTCCCTTTCGCAATATTTTCAAGCATTTCTTCTGGCTTACCTTCTTGACGTAATTGATCTTTTGCTATTTCGATTTCCTTATCGATTACAGATTGGTCAACACCGTCTTCGTTCAATGCAACTGGGTTCATTGCCGCGGCTTGCATAGAAACATCCTTGGCTACCTCCTCTGCACCATCAACAGCGGCAGATAGTCCCGTTAGAACGGCAATCTTATTACCGGCATGGATGTAAGAACCTACGAACGGGGCACTTAATGTCTCAAAACCTCCTATTTCTATTTTTTCACCAATAACTCCAGTCTGCTCTGTCAATTTTTCTTGAACCGTCATGCCTTTATAATCGGCTGCCAAAAAAGCATCCTTACTAGTAAAGTTAATCGCTATGTCTGCAAATTCATTTGCCAAGGTAACAAAGCTTTCGTTTTTGGCAACGAAATCTGTTTCACAATTTAAAGAAATGATAACGCCACTGGTATTATCATCGTTTACTTTTGCAATTGCAGCACCTTCAGATGAATCCCTATCAGCTCTGTTTGCGGCAACTTTCTGTCCTTTTTTACGTAGGAGTTCTATTGCTTTTTCAAAATCACCATCGGCTTCAACCAAGGCTTTTTTACAATCCATCATACCGGCACCGGTAGTCTGTCTTAATTTATTTACTTCTGCGGCTGTTATTTTTGCCATTTTTTATTTTTTTAATCTACCCAAACGGGCGGTTCTTAATTCGATTTATCTTAAACGTCAAGCTTTATTCTACGCCGCCTTTAGCATTGTCTTGCCATTCCTTTAATTCATCCCACTTACCGTCTGCGGCCATTTTTGCCTGCTTGGGCCAAGATGTGGGATCTAAATGTGCCATTCTTGAGCTAGCATCGGTTAAGACTTCCTTGATTTTTTCTGCATCGCCTTTAGCAATTGCAGCGTAGGTAGACATGCCTGCGGCAACTAGTGCTTCTGCCGCTTTAGGGCCAACGCCTTCAATCTTGGTTAAATCATCTGCTTCTGTCTTTGTTTCCTTTGCCACAGCTTCTTTCGTTGCCTCAACATCTACTTCCACATTGGGAACCTTTGCAACGACAGGGGCTGGTTTGGTATCAACCTTTGCAGGAGTTGGTTCTGGCTTGTCCAAAGCCTCTTTTTTCTTGGATGCTTTTTCCTTTTTTCCTTCAGACTTTCCTTCAGATGCGTCTCCTTTTTCAGACTTACGTTCTGCAAGACCTTCTGCAACCGCATTGGCAACTTCGGTCATAATGATGTCAATAGATTTTGATGCATCATCATTGGCAGGAATAAGATAGTCAACATCCCGAGGGTCAGAATTTGTATCGACCATGGCAAAAATTGGAATATTCAATTTTTGTGCTTCTTTTACGGCAATATGCTCCCTCATGGTATCCACGATAAACAAAGCTCCCGGTAGACGTGTCATTTCAGAGATGGAACCAAGGTTCTTCTCCAATTTAGCACGAAGACGGTCTACCTGTAAACGTTCTTTTTTGGAAAGTGTAAGAAACGTTCCATCTTTTTTCATACGATCGATAGAGGCCATTTTCTTAACCGCTTTACGGATGGTTACGAAATTAGTCAACATTCCTCCTGGCCATCGTTCAGTAATGTAGGGCATGTTTACGTTTGCAGCTTTTTCGGCTACAATATCCTTTGCCTGTTTTTTTGTGGCAACAAAAAGGATTTTTCTACCAGATGCAGCAATCTTGCGAAGCGCTTCGTTGGTCTCGTCTAATTTTGCAACTGTTTTGTAAAGATTGATTACGTGAATCCCATTACGCTCCATGTAGATGTAAGGAGCCATGTTTGGATTCCATTTTCTGGTAAGGTGTCCAAAATGCACACCTGCTTCTAATAATTGTTTTACTTCGACTCTCGCCATTTTTAATTTAGTTTACGTTCTTTTGAATTAGCAATGGTAAAGTGGTATTTGCACAAGCAAAAGCCTTCACCATTTAGATGCTAAACTAATTACCTTTAAATTTAGGTATTAAAGGATTTTTAAGTGTCCACGAGGGACTTTCAATGAACTTGTTAATATACTGGTCCTTCCAGTATGTAAAAATATATAAAGTAGGCACCCTAAATAGAGTGCCTGTTTTATAATGAAATATATTAACGCTTGGAGAATTGGAATTTCTTACGCGCTTTCTTTTGTCCAAATTTCTTACGTTCTACCATTCGTGGATCTCTTGTAAGCAATCCCTCTGGCTTAAGTATAGATCTGTTCTCAGCATCAATTTCGCACATCGCCCTAGAAATAGCCAATCTAATCGCCTCTGCCTGTCCTGTAATGCCGCCGCCAAAAACGTTGACTTTTACATTATAAGTATCTAAACTTTCAGTAAGTGTAAACGGTTGTTTTACTTTATACTGAAGTGTAGCGGTAGGGAAGTATACACTCAAATCTTTGTTGTTGATAGTAATGTCCCCATTTCCATCAGAAATATAAACTCTTGCAACGGCAGTTTTTCTACGGCCAATTTTATGAATTACTTCCATCTTATTTAATCTCTTTTAAATTAACTACAGTGGGTTTTTGGGCTTCTTGTCCGTGTGTGCTTCCAGCGTAGACTTTTAAATTCCTAAATAGCTCAGCACCCAATCTTGTTTTAGGCAACATGCCTTTAATGGCCTTTTCAAGAATGCCTTCGGGATTTTTATCCAACATTTGCTTAACCGAAGTCGTACGTTGACCACCTGGGTAGCCAGTATACCGTAGATATGTTTTATCTGACCATTTGTTTCCGCTAAGAGCGATTTTCTCGGCATTAATGATAACCACGTTATCACCGCAATCCACATGAGGGGTAAAATCTGGTTTATGCTTTCCTCTCAACAAATAGGCAACCTTGGAAGCCAAGCGTCCTAATGTTTCTCCTTCGGCATCTACCAATAACCACTCTTTGTTTACAGTTGTTCTGTTGGCCGAAACGGTCTTATAACTTAATGTATCCACTACTGCTATTTTTAACTATTAACTAATTCAATCCCGTCAAATGGGCTGCAAATCTACGATTATTAACTTGAATTGCAAATACTTGTTTCTATATTTTTATCTTTTTTATAATCTCCTGTATTTATTAGTAATGTGCTGGTTATTTCTGTGCCCAAGAATCGGTTTTCCATGGGATATCGAAATTGATAAACCCTTTTGTTTTCTTCGCTTAAAAGTCTGGGATATTGAATTTTCATTTTCTTGTTTTTGGTTTCGAATTGTGCTTTAGTGAAATAATACCTAATTAATTCCGTTTTAAATGGTTGTTAACCAAAACTACCAATTATGTATAAATTATTTTTTTACTCTGTAGCGCTGTCGTTCCTTTTTCTTTCCTGTAGTTCCGATAAAAACGACGATACAAGTCAAGAGGTTGCCCTGAATGCAATTGTGGGAACTTGGGATGCCACAGAACTTCAAATAAATTCCAATACCGCGAGTGATGATGCAAAATTTGCCGAACAAATTTTAGAATTCTTGACAGCTAATGACTGTAATATCATTACGCTTCAATTTAATGAGGATTTGACGGCAACAGCTTCAAATGCTGCAAATTATTTGGAAATAAATGCAACTGGAACCGGGCTCGATATTCCATGCCCTACGCAATCGGATACCGAATCAAGTACCTATACCTTTGATGGCAGTACCGTGACTACGATTGATGCCAACGGGAATACCCTTGTAATTGGGGTGACTATCGAGGGCAATCGTATGACTGTAGATGCAACCGATTTGGAGATTCCAAATTTTACCGACAGCGGGCAATTGATTTTCGTGAAAAGATAACCGTGAGAAGTTAACCCTTGAAAGGTCTTGGGTTCACATGGATTGACTTTTAAGGGAACAGCGCACATACTGGATTACTCTAAATTAAGTAAGAGGTTGTGGTATTGCGTTTGTGATCGCCGTTAAGTCGAAACGTTCCTTGAACCTTTTACTGCTTGTAAAATTTGGTTTGTACATTTTGATGTTCAGATCGGATACGGAGCAAGTACATGCCTTTTTCTAAATTTAATATGGGGATGTTAAGCGCATTGTTCTTAATTGTCCATTGATGGAAAATTACTTGGTTGCCGTAGCTATCTATAATACTGATGGCAGCATGTTGGTCGTTTTTTAGCCCCAATACATTAATAACCGTGGTGGCCGGGTTAGGAAAAACCTTTACATCATTTGCAACAGCATCGGATTGGGAGAAGCCTGCGTTAATAAGTGTAAAGAATACTATATAGAAAGCCAGCTTTTTCATTCGTTTAATACATATAGGCTATGGCCTATTACACATCTAACGAATGTGGAAATGCTTTTCGTGTAATTTTAAGAAGGTTTAACATCTGCTTTCCAGGAGACTTAATGCGCCTCTAGCCAATTGTTGCCTACACCCACTTCTACATCTAAGGGAACGTCCATTGTATAGGCATTTTCCATTTCGGATTTAATCAAGTTCTTCAGGGCTTCCAATTCGGGTTTGTAGACATCGAATACCAATTCATCATGTACCTGTAGCAGCATCTTTGATTTGTAGTTACCTTCTTCCAATTTCTTATGGATGTTGATCATGGCAATCTTTATAATATCTGCGGCACTACCTTGTATAGGGGCGTTTACGGCGTTCCGTTCTGCTGCTCCACGCACAATTGCATTGCTTCCGTTGATATCCTTAAGGTACCTTCTTCTGCCTAGGACCGTTTGTACGTAACCATTCTCACGTGCAAAATCTACTTGTTCACTCATGTAGTTGCGCAGTTTGGGATAGGTTTTATAATAGGTATCTATGAGTTCTTTTGATTCAGACCTGCTCAGGTCGGTTTGGTTGCTTAATCCGAAAGCGGATACGCCATAAATGATTCCAAAGTTCACGGTTTTGGCATTGCTACGTTGCTCTCGGGTAACTTCTTCCAGCGGAACATCAAAAACTTTGGAAGCGGTAGAGGCATGAATGTCCTCGCCGTTTTTAAACGCTTCGATCATAGTGGTTTCTTCACTCAATGCAGCGATAATCCTCAATTCTATTTGGGAGTAATCTGCTGCCAGCAAGGTGTGGTCCCCATCTCTTGGAACAAACGCTTTACGTACCTGCCTGCCACGTTCCGTACGGATGGGTATGTTCTGTAGGTTAGGGTTATTACTACTCAAACGGCCGGTTGCCGCCACGGTCTGCATGTAATCTGTATGCACGCGACCGGTAGAGGGTTCCACCTGTTCGGGCAATGCGTCCACATAAGTGCTCTTTAATTTGGCAAGGCCTCTATAATCCAATACGTTTTGGATGATGTCATGGTCCTTGGCCAAATAAGATAAAACATCCTCAGCCGTTGAATATTGACCGGTCTTCGTTTTCTTGGGTTTGTCTACCAGTTTCAATTTATCAAAAAGGATTTCGCCGAGCTGCTTTGGTGACCCTATATTAAATTCTTCGCCCGCTTCTTCATAAATCTTTGTTTCCAAGTTAGCTATGTCCTTGTTTAGATCTGTAGATAATGAGTTTAGAAAAGCTTTATCCAAATTGATGCCTTCCAGTTCCATATCCGCCAATACCCGAAGTAATGGAATTTCGATTTCCCTGAACAATTTTTCCGTATCTGCCTGCTTTAGTTCTGGTCTAAAATGTTGCGCCAGCTGAAAAGTAATGTCGGCATCCTCAACGGCATATTCGGTTTGTTTATCCAACGGTATATCGCGCATACTCAATTGGTTCTTTCCTTTTTTGCCAATAAGTTCGGTAATTGAAATTGGGGTATAGTTAAGATAAGTTTCCGCCAAAACGTCCATATTATGACGCATATCCGGGTTTATCAGGTAGTGCGCCAACATCGTGTCGAAGAGCGGACCCCTTACTTCCACCTTATACTTATTTAGAACTTTAATATCGTATTTTAAATTCTGACCTATTTTTTCTATCTCCTCCGATTCAAAAAATGGTCGTAGCTCCTCAATAAGTTCCTGTGCCCTTTCTTTTTCTTCTGGAAAGGGAATGTAAAACCCCTTTGTGGCCTCCCATGAAAAGGCAATTCCTACGAGTTCTGCGGTTAAGGGGTCCAAGCCAGTGGTTTCGGTATCAAAACAAACCGACTCCTGTTTCATTAAATTCTGGAGAAAAAGTTTCATCGCCATTCCCGATGCTAGACTTTGGTAAGAGTGGGGCACATCTGCAATTGTTTTTCTGCTGGAGTAATCCTTTATGGTTGCAGGTAAATCCCCATTACTCCCAAAAAGTGAAAATTGTCCAGAGCCTGCATCTTGCGCCTGTTTTTTAGCGGTGGCAGTATTGGTGACTTGGGTAGTGGTATCCTCGGTATCCGCCGAAAATAATTTAATAAACTGATCCTTTAACCTTCTAAACTCAAGCTCTTCGAATAACTCTTGTACCTTTTCAAAATCGGGAATCGATAATTCATAATCGGTCGCATTAAAGGTTACGTCGCAGTCTATACAAATGGTGGCCAATTTTTTTGAAAGTATGCCCAATTCCTTGTTATCCTCGATTTTCTCTTTCATTTTGCCTTTGAGCTGGTCCGTATTGGCCAGAAGGTTTTCCATACTGCCAAATTCTTTGATAAATTTCTTCGCTGTTTTATCGCCCACTCCTGGTAAACCAGGGATATTATCACTGGCATCGCCCATCATGCCTAAGTAGTCGATAACCTGTTCTGGTCGTTCTACACCAAATCGTTTTTGTACCTCGGGGATACCCCATATTTCTATTCCATTGCCCATACGCGCCGGACGGTACATAAAAATATTTTCTGAAACCAATTGTCCAAAATCCTTATCAGGGGTAACCATAAAAACTTTGTAGTCTTCCTTTTCCGCTTGCTTGGATAAGGTTCCAATAATATCATCGGCCTCCCAGCCTTCCAGAACCACACTCGGTATGTGCATGGCCTTAAGTATATTTTGGATGTAAGGGATGGCTAGGCGTATGGCATCCGGGGTTTCGTCCCGGTTCGCCTTGTAATCCTCATACATCTCAGTGCGCTCCACACTCCCGCCTTTGTCAAAGCAAACAGCCAGATGATCCGGTTTCTCACGTTTAATGACATCGAACAAGGAATTCATGAATCCCATAATGGCAGAGGTGTCCATGCCCTTAGAGTTGATTCTAGGGTTTTTGATCAAGGCATAATAACCACGGAATATCAACGCGTATGCATCAAGTAAGAATAATCGTTTTTGATCTGACATGATTGGGTTTTAGAAATACGAATTTAGAGTTACGAAGTTGAAATTGCTAAAATTTTGGGCTCGATTGTTAATCTGGAGCATAGAAAAAGGGGATTTCCCATTCTTTCACTAAATCTGGAGAAACAGTCTTTATTATTTTGAGTTTTTGGAGGCCATTTGACGTTTTTTTTAAGTTTACAAACCCAGTAATACCAAATTGGTTCGTTCTACGGTGGTCTATTTTTAAAAAATCAACGGCCATGACTTCATCATTTAGAATAACGGTAACGTTAGAGGCATAGCAATTTAAATTCGCGGACCATCTTCTTTGACGCAATGCATCCGTATTTTTTAAAAATTCTATTTTCGGTATGTCACAATCTTTGGCCATTACCGTGCTTTCATGTTCAAGTATTGGCACAAAAATATGTAGTGCAGCCTCATTAATAATTTCTTCTTGTATTTCCGGTACCATAAGAAAATTAACTTCTCGGTTATTTTCAGCGTAGTAACTACTGTAAGTTCTACTAACGTCGTTCTTTTTGGTTGAAGTAAGGAGGTACAGGACATTGGACTGAAAAATTTGAAAGGTGCCAAGCGTTAATCCGAATACCAACATGAAAAGGACACTTTTTACCAAGGCTTTTTTCTTTTTAAAATTTGAGCCGAACACCATTGTTGTTTGTAGGGAATATTTATAAAGCGGACCATAAAATACTTTGGAACCCCATATCATAATATGAAAATACCAGGTTTGGAGTTTAGAATTTTCTTTGAACTTTTTAATATTTGCTAATAATGAAAATAGAGTGACAACGAAGTATATGAAACCGAAAAGAATGGCGGGGACAAGCAATACGATTGTTGGAACCTGCTCTTTTAATAGGTTGAAAAGAAGGAGGTAGACGGAACTTAATACGCCACCGTACAAATAAATCAATAGTAAGGTGAAAGCAGCGGAAAAGATGACACTGCATATTTCGTCTAGACTATCTATTGTCTTTGGTAGCTTTGGTAATTTTTCGGACATTTTCTCCGTATATACCTTGGAGTAGGCGCTATCCTCAATGCTATAATCTGGGAAAACGGAGTTGAGCCCTACCAGACCGATCCAATAGGCTCGAAGTCCAAAATGTATTACAAAAAAGGAACCCAGAATGCCGAAGGCAATATAGCCCAAGAAGCATATCATATAACCGTAGAAGTACTGCTCAGGAACCAAAACGTCAATAAAATAGTCCACAAGCCAGTCCAATAGTTGAAATCCTTTGAAGATTGCGAATATGGAGGCTACGGAAACTAAAAGCTCTGCTTCCCAGCTTTCGTCCTTTAGGCGTTGCAGCCAGTTTGTCTTCTTTTGGGTGGGATCGGTGTTTTCGTGATTCATTCAGAAAGATGCTATGGGGCGGAAAAGATATCCATTTTTTTAAACAAAATTGGTCTATGACATAGCGATGCAATTTTTCAATTCGACTCCATAGAGAATTTTTAAACGTACTTTTGGGTTAATATGTCTTGACCAAATAAAAACTACAATCAAGCGCTAAAACTTTATATCTTTCAAGTTCAAAATTTTCGGAAACACAAAAAATTTAGCCTTGAAAAATCAAAATTTATTCCATAAGGTAACTCTCCGCAGTATTATCGATATGCCCCTTTTCTGAATATGTCCTGTAACTGAAACCGGGATGTATGCAGTAGCCGCCCGTTTCTCCTCTTTTGTTGATGGCAATGAAGCCTATTTGGAAATCCTGCCTGTCCTTATTTTTATCAATGATACGTTTAACCCCTTCTTCACAAGCTTCCTGGGGCGATTTTCCCTGTCGCATCAATTCTACAATTAGAAAACTACCAACAGTGCGAACGACCTCTTCACCTACACCTGTTGCGGTTGCCCCACCAATTTCGTTGTCTACAAAAAGGCCTGCCCCTATAATTGGGGAGTCGCCAATGCGGCCGGCCATCTTATAGGCCATGCCACTGGTCGTGCAGGCACCCGCTATGTCACCGTTTGTATCTATGGCCAGCATACCTATCGTATCATGGTTTTCTATATTGATGATTGGTTTGTACTGTGAGGTCTTTTTCCATTCCAACCAATCCTGTTTCGACTTCTCCGTGAGAAGTTCCGTTTTTTCGAACCCCATTTCATAGGCAAATTGTTCAGCGCCCTTACCTGCCAACATTACGTGCGGGGTATCTTCCATGACCTTACGGGCCACCGAAATGGGATTTGCGATATTTTGAAGCGCTAAAACAGCACCACAATTTCCATCCTTATCCATGATGCATGCATCTAGGGATACATTGCCATCTCGGTCCGGCCTTCCGCCTACACCTACCGTAGTATTATTTGTATCGTTCTCCTCAACCATGACCCCTTGGTGCACTGCATCCAATGCATTTCCTCCCTTATTTAGAACTTGCCATGCCTTTGCTGTTGCATTTTCAAAATTCCAGGTGCAAATCGCTATAGGAATAGTTGCTTCCATGGCTATTTTACTTTTCGAATTTGACTGGTACTGTTCGTTGTTAACGGCTAAAATGGGCATGGAGACGATACCCGTAGCCATAGTGGTGGAATTTCTAAGAAACTTTCTTCTTTTCATGGGTTGGGTTCTTTATTTTTAGGAGGTTAAATATAAGGATATGCTGGTAGAAGTTTGTGCAAATTCCCTTGAATCAGCTTTGGTTGCAGAACGTGCTGGAGCGCATAGAATTGAGCTTTGCGTGGAGCTTGCCGTAGGGGGCATTACTCCTTCCTACGGTTTATTGAAGTCGGTTCTGGATAAAGTTTCGCTACCGGTACATGTGTTGATAAGGCCTCGAAGTGGTGATTTTACATATTCCGATGCCGAGTTGGATAGTATGCTGGAAGATATAGCCTGTTGTCTCGATCTTGGTGCGGCGGGTATCGTATCCGGAATTTTGCACAAAGATTTCTCCTTGGATGTAAAACGTACGGGTAGGCTAATAAATGCGACCAAGAATTTAAAATTTACCTTCCATAGGGCGTTTGATTGGATAAGAGACCCATTAAATGCCCTTACGGAACTGGAGAACCTAGGGGTGGACACTATTTTAACTTCAGGGCAACAATCTTCGGCAGAGGAAGGAATCTCCTTGCTGAAAGAGTTGAAAAAGAAGGCGTCATCGCTTCAAATTATGCCGGGGTCAGGAATCAATTCGGCCAATGCGCTGCTCTTTAAAGAAGCCGAGTTTGGTGCCATACACTTATCGGGTACGCGCATGATAAAACAATTGGATGTCCAGCCTCGGGTTGAAATGAATTCTTATCGTCTGTTGAGTGACGACCATGTGCCCATTACCCAGTATGATACCATAAACGGTGTTGTCAACAAGGTTAAATAAAATGCAAATGAGCCTGTATCCCATTTCTTTACGGATATCTTTGTGAAAAATTAATTATGTTGCGTTGGATCTTTTTTACAATAGTTTATTTAGCGGTTGGCCTTTATGTACTGCAAGCCTTAAAAACTATTGCTAAACAACCATGGTGGTCCTATTTGTATATTCTCGTTTCCTTGGGTGTAATGGTCAATTTTATATACCAGTTTACGGTAGGGGAGGAGACTGGTAGGGTACTGAGTATTTCTAAAAGTTATGCCTTCGGGCTTTTGTTGACCATACTTACATTCAATACCATTACCATTATTTTTTTATTTTCCGAAGACCTGTTCAGAATTGTGGTCGGGCTCTATCAAAAATTCTTTGGTGCAGATAAGGATTTCAGTCTCCCGGCCCGAAGGCGTTTTTTAAGCCTTATCGCTCTCGGTGTGGCCGCTGTACCTTTTGGTGCGCTACTCTATGGAATGTATAAGGGGAAGTATAATTTTAAAGTCCTAAAATATGATTTGGAATTCGATGATTTGCCAGATGGTTTCGATGGCTATCAGATAACCCAGATTTCAGATATCCATAGTGGTAGTTTCGATAATCGAAAAATGATTGAGTACGGTATAGAGCTTATCAACAAACAAAAGAGCGATGTGCTCTTGTTTACAGGCGATATGGTAAACAATATGACATCGGAAATGCTTCCTTGGGCAGACCTTTTCGCCTCCTTGGAGGCCAAGGACGGTAAATATTCTATTCTTGGAAATCATGATTATGGGGATTATATACCTTGGGAAACTGAGCGGGCTAAGCAACAGAACTTGGAAGACCTTAAAAATTTACAAAAAGAAATGGGTTTTGACCTATTGCTGAACGAGCATAGGTACTTGAAAAAGGGAGCTGATAAAATTGCCTTGATAGGGGTCGAGAATTGGGGTAAAGGCGGCTTTAAAAAAGCAGGAGACTTGCAAAAGGCAGCTTCGCAGATTCGAGAAAACGATTTCAAGATATTAATGAGCCACGATCCTTCGCATTGGGAAATGGAAGTGATCAACGATCCGTACCATTATCATTTAACCCTTAGTGGTCATACCCACGGCATGCAATTTGGTATCGAAATACCCGGTTGGATCAAGTGGAGTCCCGTAAAATGGCGGTATCCATATTGGGCTGGGATTTATAAGGAAATGGGCCAATTTATTAATGTAAATAGGGGTTTTGGGTTTTTGGGGTATCCGGGCAGAGTAGGCATTTGGCCAGAAATTACCGTAATTACCTTGCGCAAAAAGGGATTAACATGATTTTAACCCTGTTACGGCCTTACAAAAATGTTGCCAAGGCTAATATTTTAACAATTTTTATTACATTTGGATAACATAGTAAAGCAGTACATATGTCCAAATTTGGTGAGCTTATAGATTTAAAGGTACCGGTTCTTCTGGATTTTTATGCCGAATGGAATGAACAGTCTACCGCCATGCATCCAGTGCTCAGGGATGTAGCCGCAGCTTTAGGGGATAAAGGTAAGGTCATTAAGATTGATGTGGATAAGAATAAGGAGCTTTCACAAGCTTTGCGCGTAAAAGGTTTGCCTACCCTAATGATTTACAAAAAGGGAGAAATGGTTTGGCGTCAAAGCGGAGAACAGGATGCAAATACTCTTATCGGTATTCTAAAAGAATACGTATAAGCGCAAAATAGTATTGCTTTCTTACGTTTACGTAATACCAAAACCACTCCGTGGATTTCTTGCTTATTGTTTTACCCTAATTTTTTGTAGACCAAAGACGAACAAATTAGGGCACTACCAACTCCATTAAATACATTACTGATCAACTGGCATGCCAATGGTATCCTGTAAGATATCTGTTTTTGTATTATCTGGTGAAATAGTATCGGAAATAGGGAGGGTATCAATAATGTCCGGATCACCCTCAAAAGTGCCATCGGGTAATTCCAAATCATCTTCGTCTTTATAGAAATGTTGAAACTTGTCAATATATTCATTGAAAATCAAGGTCTCTTTCTCTGCCATATCTTCCGTATCGTTTGCTATGACCGTGTCAATATTTCTACGGTACGCCTCCATATCGGCTATAATATCATCGATGTGGCTGTATTGTTCATCCAAACTAGTTGATGCATAATATTCCAATCGTTCCTGGTATGTTTTTTTCAGAATTTCAAAAAGTGCACGGGCTTTTTGCGTTTCGCCCACTTTATAATAGCCATCTACAAAGGGCTCCACAAGCGTGTAGTATCCAAAACGCTCAACGGGCATATTGCTCAAGGAAATTTCTATGATATCCTTTGCCTTATCCATTTTATTCTCTTTGATCAGAGCCTCCATCAACCGTGCAAGATTTCCTCTAAACGATACGCTTTGTATGCGTGTTTGAGTATCCAAGTAAACATCTGGATCGCCAGAATTGCCCCAGTCCCATTTTTTGACGATATCGTACATCAACTCGGTGTCAATACGGCCCAGTTCAAAGGAATTGGGTCTTTCCGTACGTATTGGGACTAACTTATAGGCCAATCCGTCTAACTGCAAATAGTCCTTCATCCAAAGATATTCCGAATCGTCAAAACTACCTCCTGAAAAATACAAAGGTCTTTTCCAATCGTTATTGGCCAAAATATCCAACATCATCATGCTTTTTTTGGTGATGGCACCCGGTAGGTCGATGTCTATATAATCCACGATCAGGTCTGCGTCCGCTTCTTTTACGAGACCACTACTAAGCACATTTTGCTTGTTTACCGGTACCCTTATCTTTTTTGTAGGGTAATAGACCATATTTTGGGTATCCTCCGAGTATTGGCTAAGGTCTGCCCCATTTTGTTCAAACAGGTATTTAAGTTTGGTGCGTGGCTTATCGCTATCGATCCAATTAATAAAATCCTTAATGGGCCACCTGTTTTCCGTAATCCCTTGATGGTATAAAACATCACGTGAGCCCAAACGATACTTTTCATGGGTAATCTGTGAAGGAATAGGGTCGCTCTCGTACGCCTTTTTCTTCATTTGGTCAACATACCAGTCCGTTTCAAAAAGGCTTGTACATACAATGCGGACATCCGTCCTATAGTTCTCAATTTCCTGGGCGTACCAAATAGGGAAGGTATCATTATCCCCAATGGTAAAAAGTATTGCTCCCACATCTTCCTGACAGGAATCCAAGTAGGCCTTTGCCGAAGAATTTGCGGTAAATCTGTTAGAACGGTCGTGGTCGTCCCAATTCTGGACGGCCATTACTGTGGGTACGGCAAGTAAGCAGACCACTACGACTACCGGGGCCAATATTTTTGGGGTTATCCAATCTTTGAATCCGTCATAGATACCGTAAACGCCCAAGCCGATCCATAATGCAAAAATGTAGAAGGAACCCACTAAAGAATAATCACGCTCCCTTGGTTGAAAAATACCTGGATTGGTATAAAACTGAATGGCCAGACCTGTAAAAAGGAAGAATACCAACAATACCCAAAATTGTTTTTTGTTCTTTGAAAATTGAAAAACGATGCCTATGATTCCTAAAAGGAAGGGCAAAAAGAAATAGGTATTTCTACCGGGATTGTTTTTTATATCGGTAGGTAGATTGTCTTGACTGCCCAAACGCCAGCTGTCCAAAAAATTAATACCGCTTAACCAATTCCCGTTATCGTTATAGCGTCCTTGCACGTCGTTCTGTTTTCCCACAAAATTCCACATAAAATAGCGCAGGTACATGTAATTGAACTGGAATTCGAACATGTATTTAACATTGTCCCAAATGGTGGGAGGCTCTACTTCTATGTAATCACTGAACCGTTTTAAGAAGCTAATATATTGGTCTGCGTCTATTTCCCCATTTTCAAATCCAATTTTTACTTGGTTGGCAGCCTCCCTCAATTCTTGATTGGGCTGGGTAATCTTAAAATCGAGCGCCCCAAAATACCGCATATAGTTTTCGGCGTTTTGTGAACTCCACATTCTGGGCAATAGACCTTGATGCTTCGGATTTGGGCCTTGTACAGAATTTTTGTATTTATTGACAATGATGTATTTGCCCAAGGTATAGTCTTTCTCATATTTGGGCTTACCATCCTGATCTTCACCGGGCGCGGCGAACATATCGGAATAATACGTGCCGTAGACAGGACTGTCCACTCCGGGATACTGTTCCCTATTGTAATAGGCCAAAAGTGCCCTTGCATCTTCTGGATTATTCTCATTGATGACCACGTTTGCATTTGCCCGTATAGGAAGCATGAGCCACGAGGAGAATCCAAGGAAAAGGAACATAAGGCACAATACAATGGTATTGCCGGTCCTATAATTATGTTTGCGTGTATAATTCAGCCCAAAATAAAACGCGGCAATGAACAGAAGGCCAATTATAATAGATCCGGAGTTGAAGGGTAGTCCAATACTGTTGATAAAGAATACTTCTCCCCAACCAAAGAGTTGAAGCACGTAGGTCAGCGAGAACTTATAGACCAACATTAAAATAGCGATAACCGCAATGTTGGCTAACAGGAAATTTTTGACCGTGGTTTCTTTATAGGTTTTAAAATAGTACAACAAGCCAATGGATGGAATGGCCAAAAAGCCCATAAACTGTATCCCGAAGGTAAGCCCAACGACAAAGGAGATTAAAATAATCCATCGATTGCCCCTTGGGTCTTTAAGGTTATCGGTCCATTTGAGGCCCAACCATAATAATAATGCCATGATAAAACTTGCCATGGCATAGACTTCCGTTTCTACGGCATTGAACCAAAAACTATCTGAATACGTAAAGGCTAAGGACCCCACGATACCACTTCCAAATACGGCAATTGCTTTACTATTGGTTAGCGGACCATCTTTCTTAATTAGTTTTCTGGTGATATTAGTAATGGTCCAGAACATGAATAAAATAGTGAAAGCACTAGAAACCCCAGAGACTAGGTTTACCATCATGGCAACCTTATTAGGTTCCAAGGCGAACATGGAGAAAAATGCACCGATCATTTGCAATAATGGTGCCCCGGGAGGGTGCCCTACTTGTAATTTAGCGGCTGTTGCAATGTATTCCCCGGCATCCCAAAAACTATTGGTGGGCTCAACGGTAATGTAGTATGTGATTAGGGCTATAAAAAAGACGGACCATCCCAATAGGGTGTCCCACTTATGGTAGTTCTTTGAAAACATGAAACTTCGGTTAAACCTAAGTGGCGAATTTACTAATTAATATAGAGAAGCCTATACATTTTTTATAAACCTTTAACACCTAAGAATGGTGAATAATTTAAATTATTACCTTAAAAAATATTTGGTGAAACCAAACTTTGTTTTAAATTTGCACCCTCTTATAAGGTATTGGCCCATGGTGTAATGGTAACACTCCGGTTTTTGGTACCGTCATTCAAGGTTCGAGTCCTTGTGGGCCAACAAGTAAGACAAGAAAATCCCAATGTCAATTTGATGTTGGGATTTTTGTTTTCATGAAATCCTTCATGGCTGAAAATAATGAGATTAAGGATTTAGTGGCAAGTGCTTTGAGCGTTTCATACCTCTGTTAATTCATGTGAAAAAGATTATTCCCATTACGTTTTTTTTGTGCTTTTAATCGGATTACGTTATTAATTCGTCGGAAAAGAAACCTTTTCGTTCTGGGGAATTCTTACTTTAGCGCCATACTTAAGCAATCTTATGAACCAGTCCCCTACAAAATGGAAAATGCTTTTAGTCGTCGTCCTTATTGGCTTCGGAATTGGCTTTTATTTGCAGGATTTGAAACACGAAGAAAGTAATACACATGCCTGGAAAGCCAATCGCTTTAATCTGGAGCGCTTTAATAGGATAATGGAGTATAATAATAAGATGAACTCCAACAACTGGCGTATGATGCAAGATAGTATTGACCAACAGTTAGACACGTTGATGATTTTGCGTTTTAGAAAAGAGGTGGACAGTTTAAACGAAGAGCAATCTCAAGCGCAGGCCGAGCAATTGGAAGTGCAAGCTTCATATATTCCCTAATTAAGGCCCTCAACATTTTAGCTTGCCGGAAACTCATTTAAAGGGCTCTTCAGGACCGATAAAATTTCAAGGTGGTTACTGCTGATTGTCTCCTGGAAAGCATTTCACGATTAATTAATGCATTCAACTATGCAACTGATTTTTGTTGCGATTCAAAAACCGGCACTTAGCGCATAAAAGAATTCAAGCACGAATTAGTTTAGACTCCAATACAAATGGCATAATTAACGTTGGTGTATTTTCCGTTGTAACAGAGGTGTCGGGCTAGCGTATCCTCTATTGTGCTTAAGTTAAAGATGAGGGAATGGTTCTAAAAAATTTTTATATTTTACTGGTGTGTAGTTTAGGAAGTCCCAACCTATTGTAGGAAATTAAAATTATTGTATATTTGCACTGCTGAAAGGATATAAAAGTATTCATGAGGGGACATATAGTCCCCTCTTTTATTACTTGTTATTTATGTTAAAAGAGAAGGTAAAACAATTGTTGGAACAGGGACTGGAAGAGGACCCATCCCTTTTTTTGATTGATTTTACTATGGGTGCGGATAACAGTATACATGTCGTAATCGATGGCGATCATGGTGTAACGGTGAGCGATTGTATCAAGATAAGCTGGGCCATAGAGCATAATTTGGACCGCGAGGAACACGACTTTTCGTTAGAGGTAGCCTCTGCCGGGGCCACGGCGCCGCTCGTATTGCCGCGCCAATATCTTAAAAATATTGGAAGGAAACTTGAAGTGCGCACAGCGGAGGACAAGTATGAGGGTAACCTTACCGCAGTGAACGAAAATTCCATCGTTTTGGAATGGAAGGCAAGGGAGCCTAAGCCTATAGGTAAAGGAAAGGTGACCGTGCAGAAAAAAGAAGAATTGATTTTCTCGGATATTATTAAAGCAAAAGTTGTATTAAAATTTTAATTGTAAGCACCAATGGAAAATATTGCGTTAATTGAATCTTTCTCAGAGTTTAAGGACGATAAGTTCATAGACAGGGTAACATTAATGGCCATTTTGGAAGATGTTTTCAGAAATGCATTAAAGAAGAAGTTTGGTTCAGATGATAACTTTGATATCATCATCAATCCAGATAAAGGGGATTTAGAGATTTGGCGTAACCGCGTTGTTGTAAATGACGGTGAAGTAGAGGAGCCAAACGAGGAGATATCCTTATCGGAGGCGCGCAAGATTGAGCCGGATTTTGAGGTTGGTGAAGATGTATCCGAAGAGGTCAAGTTGATAAATTTGGGAAGAAGGGCTATTTTGGCATTACGCCAAAACCTTATTTCAAAGATCCATGAACATGACAATACCACTATTTACAAGCACTTTAAGGATCTAGAAGGTGAAATTTATACCGCTGAGGTGCATCATATTCGTCATAAGGCTATAATTTTGTTGGATGACGAGGGTAACGAAATCATCCTTCCGAAGGATCGTCAAATACCGTCAGACTTTTTCCGAAAAGGGGATAATGTTAGGGGTATTATTGAAAGTGTAGAGTTGAAAGGTGCAAAACCTACCATTATAATGTCCAGGAGCTCCCCTAAATTTTTGGAGCAATTATTTTTCCAAGAGATTCCGGAAGTATTCGATGGTTTAATTACGGTTAAAAAAGCGGTACGTATTCCAGGGGAAAAAGCAAAAGTGGCAGTGGACTCCTACGATGACCGTATTGATCCCGTTGGTGCCTGTGTGGGTATGAAGGGTTCAAGAATACACGGTATTGTTCGCGAATTGGGGAATGAGAATATAGACGTGATCAACTGGACCTCCAATCCACAATTGTTAGTGACAAGGGCTTTGAGTCCTGCACGTGTATCTTCCGTTAAATTGAACGATGAGAAAATGACGGCGCAGGTGTATCTAAAGCCGGAGGAGGTTTCAAAAGCCATCGGTAGGGGTGGTCACAATATTAGATTGGCGGGTCAATTAACTGGTTATGAAATAGATGTGTTCCGTGAAGGTGTAGAGGAAGATGTGGAACTATCTGAATTTTCAGATGAAATCGATGCTTGGATTATCGAGGAGTTCAAGAAAATTGGAATGGATACAGCGCGTAGTGTCTTGGAACAAGACGTTAATGATTTGGTGAAACGTACAGATTTAGAAGAGGAAACTATTTTGGAAGTTGTGCGAATCCTAAAAGAAGAATTAGAAGATTAGCTATATATTAGCACTTAAATAAAAGAACGGGATCAGTATTTATGGCAGATAATGCGAAAATAAGGCTTAATAAAGTTCTTCGTGAGCTTAACATTTCCTTGGATAGGGCAGTGGACTTTCTTACGAGTAAAGGACATGATGTGGATGCAAGGCCTACCACCAAAATTTCCGATGATGTTTACCAGGTTTTGTTGGACGAATTTCAGACCGACAAGAGTAAAAAGGTGGCGTCGAAGGAAGTTGGTGAGGAAAAGCGAAAGGAAAAGGAGGCGATACGTGTTCAATTGGAAAAAGAACAGGAAGAGCGTCGCCTTGCCCGTGAACGAAGAAATACTGATGCCGAAGAAAAAACCCTGGTAGGCAAAGTAGAACTTTCCGGACCCAAGATGGTCGGGAAAATTGATCTTAGCCCTAAGAAGAAAAAAGAGGAGCCGGCGAAGGAAGAGGCTCCCAAGGAAGAAGTAAAAACCACGCCAGTAGTTGAAACTCCAAAAGTGGAGGATACCCCTAAGGAGGTACCAACCGCTAAGAAGGAAGAGGTTAAGAAAGAGGAAGTTAAGAAAGAAACGGCCAAAAAGGAGGAGGCTGCGAAGGCCGAGAGTGATGAGCCTGAAACTATTGAAACGCAGTACAAAAAACTGTCTGGACCAAAAATAGCAGGCGAAAAAATCGATCTTAGTAAGTTCGAAAAGCCGAAGAAAAAGAAAGAGGAGAAAAAGCCTGCTGACAAAACGGACCGTAAAAAGAGACGGCGACGTATCGTCACCAAAAATACTTCAGGACCGGGTCAAAGCAGAACTTCCAGTTCTCCAGGAGACCGTAAAGGTCGAGGAAGGTTTGCCACTGTTAATAAAGTGGAGCCTACCGAAGAGGATGTTCAAAAACAAGTACGTGAAACCCTTGAAAAGTTGCAGGGTAAATCCAAAAAGGGTAAGGGCGCAAAATATAGAAGAAGCAAGCGAGACCAGCACCGTGAGCAAACGGAGAAGGATCTGGAGCAACAGGAGTTGGAAAGCAAAATCCTTAAAGTTACCGAATTTGTTACAGCAAGTGAGGTAGCTACGATGATGGACGTTTCCACGACAGAGATTATTTCTGCCTGTATGTCGTTGGGAATAATGGTGACCATGAACCAGCGTTTAGACGCAGAAACCTTATCCATTGTTGCCGATGAGTTTGGTTACGAGGTAGATTTCGTTACTGCAGATATTGACGAAAGTATCGTTGAAGAGGAGGATGCACCTGAGGATTTGAAACCTAGGGCGCCTATCGTAACGGTTATGGGTCACGTAGACCACGGTAAAACCTCTTTATTGGATTATATACGTGAAGAAAACGTTATCGCGGGCGAGAGTGGTGGTATTACCCAGCACATTGGCGCCTACGGGGTAACACTTGAAAACGGAGAGCGTATCGCTTTCTTGGATACACCGGGTCACGAAGCGTTTACCGCGATGCGTGCCAGAGGTGCACAAGTAACCGATATTGCAATTATCGTTGTAGCGGCGGATGATGATATCATGCCCCAAACCAAGGAAGCTATCAGTCACGCACAGGCTGCGGGGGTACCCATAGTATTCGCTATAAATAAAATCGATAAACCAACGGCCAATCCAGATAAAATTAAGGAAGGGCTTGCGCAAATGAACCTTTTGGTTGAGGATTGGGGCGGTAAAATTCAATCGCACGATATTTCGGCCAAAACGGGAACCGGCGTAAAGGAATTGTTGGAAAAAGTATTGTTGGAGGCAGAGATATTGGAGCTGAAGGCTAATCCTAACAAACTGGCTACAGGAACCGTGGTAGAAGCGTTTCTTGATAAAGGAAAAGGGTATGTGTCCACAATCCTTGTGCAGGCAGGAACGCTTAAAATTGGGGATTATGTATTGGCGGGTACCACAAGTGGTAAAATCAAGGCCATGCAGGACGAACGGGGAAAGACCGTAACGGAAGTAGGTCCTTCAAGGCCAATATCGATATTAGGTCTTGATGGAGCGCCACAAGCCGGGGATAAATTCTATGTTTTGGAAGATGAACGCGAAGCAAAACAGATTGCTTCTAGAAGGTCTCAATTACAACGCGAGCAATCCGTTAGAACGCAACGTCATATTACGCTAGATGAGATTGGAAGAAGAATTGCTCTAGGGGAATTCAAAGAACTTAATATTATCCTCAAAGGGGATGTTGATGGTTCCGTGGAGGCACTTACAGATTCGTTCCAGAAACTTTCTACAGACGAGATCCAAGTTAACATTATACACAAGGCGGTTGGTCCTATCACGGAATCCGATGTACTGCTTGCTTCGGCTTCAGATGCGGTAATTATAGGATTTAACGTTAGACCAATGGGCAATGCCAAGACTATAGCTGAGAAAGAGGAAATAGATATCCGTATGTACTCGATTATCTACGATGCTATCAATGACCTTAAGGATGCTATGGAGGGAATGTTGTCTCCGGAAATGAAAGAAGAAATTACGGGTACAGCGGAAATACGTGAAACCTTCAAGATTTCCAAAGTTGGTACCATCGCAGGGTGTATGGTGACCAGCGGTAAAATCTTTAGAAACTCCAATATTCGCCTTATACGCGATGGTGTAGTAATCTACACGGGAACGCTTTCGTCGCTAAAACGATTCAAGGACGATGTAAAAGAGGTTTCAAAAGGGTATGACTGTGGGCTTCAAATTAAGAACTACAATGATATCAATGAAGGCGATATCGTGGAAGCATTCCAAGAGGTAGCCGTAAAAAAGAAGTTAAAGGCTAAATAAACAAGAGTTCTTGAAAATAAATGAATAAAAAAAATCGACCTATTTGGTCGATTTTTTTGGTTTTAATAGCATGGCTTCGGGATACTTTATCCGAACTTCATTAAACTTTCGTTCCGCGTCCAATTTTGAGCTAAATCTACCCACCCGAACTCTGTAGGTAGGGGAGTCAAAATCAATTTTGGCTGGGAGGTCCGGAAAGTCTTGCTCAACGTCTGCTTTAATGCCCTGGGCCTTGGCATAATCGCCGAATCCTACTTGAATGCGATAATAATCGCTACTGCTTAAGGCCGACTTGTATATTTCGAGTAATTTTTCTATTTTTTCATCCTGTTGAATGTTCACTTGGGCGCTCTGGGAGTGACCAAAATGGGCGAAACATGCTAGAAGTACTATGGTGCTTATCGTTCTCATGACCTGCTTTAGCGTTTTATTTTTAGTAAAGGCAAAAGTAAAATATTAAGGATCAAACAAATAAATACAAGCTTATTTAGAACATTTCTAAATTGTAGATTATAAATACATTAACATTTTTCAAATAAAGTCTATGTCGTATTTTTGTACCCGATTTAGGCATTTATGGGGTTTTAAATTGAATTGTAAAAGACCAAATTTTGCCAAGATTCCGATAGAAATATTCGATATATGAAAAAGGTTCCATACCGAAATCAGTTTTCTAAAATTTTAGGATTTTCCTTATTTGTCTACTTGTTTTTTTCAGTTTCACTAATTGCGCAGGACGATGCGGCCGCTGAAGCCGAGACAACGGAAGTTGCGGCTAGTGACGAAGCTGCAGGCGGTGGTGATCCCGCTAATGGAAAGTCATTGTTTAATCAAAATTGTGCTGCTTGTCATGCCTTGAACCGTAAAATGACCGGTCCGGCATTGGCCAATGTGGAAAGTAGGTTGCAGGAGGAGGAAGGCTTGGGCAAGGAATGGTTGTACAGTTGGATCAAGAACAGCCAAGGATTGATTAAATCCGGGGATGCCTATGCCAACGAAATTTATGCAGAATACAACCAAGCGGCGATGACTGCTTTCCCTACCCTTTCAAACGAGGATATTGATGATATTTTGGCCTACACCGCAGAACCGCCATCTGCGCCGCCTGCGGCGGCAGCTGGAGCCGCGGATGTTGTAGCCGGAGGGGCTTCGGGTGGTTCCGGGGTTTCCAACGAGATTATTCTAGGAGCGCTAGTTCTGGTCTTTGGCCTTTTGGTGGTAATGCTTTTGTTGGTGAACAAAACCTTGCAAAGAATTGCCTTTGCGAACGGCATAGTGGTTGAAAAGGAAAAAGCGGAGAAACGCACACCAATTTGGAAAGCTTTTGCCCAGAACCAATTCTTGGTTTTGGTAACTGCCATTTTCTTTTTATTGGGCAGTGCATACTTCGCCTATGGTTGGATGATGCAGATTGGTGTGGATCAGGGTTATGCCCCAATTCAACCCATTCACTACTCCCATAAAATTCATGCTGGTGCCAATAAGATTGAATGTAAGTACTGTCATTCTTCGGCTAGGGTTTCGAAACATTCGGGAATACCGTCACTAAACGTTTGTATGAATTGTCATAAATCCATTTATGAATATACCGGTAATCCTGAAGGTCCTTCCCAAGAAGATATCGAGAATGGGTATACCAATGAATTCTACACCGGTGAAATAAAGAAATTATACAAGGCTGTAGGTTGGGACGAAACGAATCAAAAATATACGGGCGAAAGTCAACCGGTAGAGTGGGTGAGAATCCATAACCTGCCAGATTTCGCTTATTTCAATCACTCCCAGCATGTTTCCGTTGCGGGCATTGAATGTCAGACCTGTCATGGTCCTGTGGAGGAAATGGAAATTATGTATCAGTACTCTTCCTTGACCATGGGGTGGTGTATTAATTGTCACCGTGAAACCAATGTTAAGGTCGAGGGCAATGAGTACTACGAAAAAATACATGCCGAGCTTTCCAAGAAGTATGGTGTAGAGAATTTGACAGCGGCTCAAATGGGCGGACTGGAATGTGGTAAGTGTCACTATTAATAATAATTAAAAGAAGCTAATTACAGATAAGACGTATGGCATCAAACAAAAAATATTGGAAGAACGAAGCGGAGTTAAATCCAGACGATTCCATTGTTGAGGCGCTGAGGCAGAATGAATTTGTAGAGCAGATTCCTGTTGACGATTTCTTGGGCGATAAGGAGACCTTGTCCTCCACGAACACCAATCGAAGGGATTTCTTGAAATATGTTGGTTTTAGTACGGCTGCGGCTTCTTTGGCAGCATGTGAAGGTCCGGTTATTAAATCGATACCTTACGTCGTGCTTCCAGAAAATATTGTTCCCGGGGTCGCCAATTATTACGCAACCACCATTGCGAATGGTTTTGACTTTGGTAGTATTTTGATAAAGACCCGTGAGGGGCGACCGATTAAAGTGGAGAACAATACCATGGCCAAAGTGGGTGGTGGTGCCAATGCCAGAGTACAGGCTTCCGTTCTTTCTTTATACGATAGTACCAGGTTGCAAGGCCCGTTGGCCAATGGTGAACCTGTTGAATGGGATGTATTGAACGCTACCGTAAAATCGAAGATGGGCAGCCTTAAGGGCGGAGCAAAGAAAATAGCCTTTCTTACGCAGACCTATGCGAGTCCGTCTACGGATCGGTTGTTTTCAGAGCTGACTGCAGCTAACGAGAACGTTATGCACGTCACCTATGATGCAATTTCCGAGGACGCTGCAATATCAGCTTATGAGAATAGGTATGGTGAGCGCGCCATGGCCGATTATAATTTTGAGAAAGCAGGTTTGATCGTTTCCTTTGGGGCGGACTTCCTGGCAGATTGGCAAGGTGGTGGCTATGATTCTGGCTACTCAAAGGGACGTGTTCCCAAGAACGGTAAAATGTCCCGTCATGTACAATTAGAGGCAAACATGTCCTTAACAGGGGCGAATGCCGATAAGCGTATCGCATTGAAACCAAGTGCGCAGAAAGTTATTCTAGCGAAGCTTTATGGTAAGTTGAACGGAACATCCGTTGGTGGAAATACATCTGAGTACGATGCAGTCGTAGATATGATGGCCACCGAAATAAAAATGGCCGGTTCTGATGCAGTGGTGGTTACCGGACTTGATGACGTAAACGCACAGGCCGTAGTTTTGGCCATAAATGAGATGTTGGGCAGTAAGGCTTTTGATGCCGCCGCTCCAAGATATACACGACAAGGAAACGTAAAGGCTGTCAATGGATTGATTGCCGATATGAAAGCGGGTAGAATTGGTATGTTGATTATGGATGGTGTTAATCCGCTATATTCATTGCCAAATGCTGCGGATTTTAAGGAAGGTCTTGAAAAAGTAGACGTTTCGCTAGCTTTTTCCACGAATTGGAATGAGACTACGGAGTCCGTCCAGTATGTAGCCGCTTCCAACCATTATTTGGAGTCATGGGGAGACGCTCAGATTAAGAAGGGTCACTACAGTTTAATGCAGCCTGCCATCAAGGAATTGTTTGATACGAAGCAATTTCAAAGTGCCGTTTTGGAGTGGATGGGCAGTGAGCAATCGTATTACGAGTTTATTAGGGATACTTGGTCCGCTTCCATACTGAACGGGGCTAAGTGGAACCAGGCTTTGCAAGACGGTGTTTTCAGTGCAGATACCATGATGGTGGATGCTGAGGGTAATGCGCAGGAAATGTTTGCAAAAGAAGATGCCGCAGATACCGTTGCCAATGAAGCTTCTGGCGTTGTCCCGATAGCATCGGCAGTACGAAATTTAGCGAATACTACCGGTGACGGAATGGAGCTTACCTTATACTCCAAAGTAGGAATGGGTGATGGTCAACAGGCCAACAATCCATGGTTACAGGAATTCCCTGATCCTATTACTAGGGTTTCCTGGGATAACTATGTTACGATTTCCAAAGCTGATGCGGAAGCATTGGGCGTGGAGAATGTAAATGTGGCCAACGGTGGTATGGATGGTAACTACGTAAAGCTTACCGTCAACGGTGTAAGTTTGGAGAAGGTGCCTGTAGTGGTGCAACCGGGTCAGGCTAAAGGTTCTGTTGGACTATCATTTGGCTATGGCAAAAAAGTAGGACTAAAAGAGGATATGCAAACCGGTGTCAATGCTTTTCCATTGTACAATGGGTTTCAGGCAAATCAGCCAGTTACGGTTGAGAAAGCTGCAGGGAACCACGAGTTTGCGTGTATACAATTGCATAAGACCCTAATGGGGAGAGGGGATATTATCAAGGAAACTACCTTGGAAATCTTCAATACAAAAAATAATGCCGAGTGGAATGAAATTCCTGTAGTTTCTTTGGATCACCAAGAGGTTCCTGCTACAACGGTAGATTTATGGGATGGTTTTGACCGTTCCATTGGGCATCACTTTAATATGTCCATCGATTTGAATGCATGTACAGGATGTGGGGCTTGTGTTATAGCGTGCCATGCAGAAAATAACGTTCCTGTTGTTGGTAAGGCCGAGGTAAGGAAATCTAGGGATATGCACTGGCTGCGTATTGATAGGTACTATTCTTCAGAAGATACCTTTGAGCAGGATGACACCAAAAAAGAGGAGTTTGATGGCTTAACCGGAGACAAAGGGTCCCTTAGTGGATTTGGTGAGTTGGAAGACCCATCTGAGAATCCGCAAGTCGCATTCCAACCTGTAATGTGCCAGCACTGTAACCATGCGCCATGTGAAACTGTTTGCCCTGTAGCGGCAACATCGCACGGTAGACAAGGGCAGAATCAAATGGCCTATAACAGGTGTGTGGGGACAAGATATTGTGCCAACAACTGTCCGTACAAAGTACGTCGATTCAACTGGTTCCTTTATAATAACAATGACGAGTTTGATTTCCACATGAACAATGATTTGGGTAAAATGGTATTGAACCCAGATGTGAATGTTCGTTCTAGAGGTGTGATTGAAAAATGTTCTATGTGTATTCAAAAAACACAGAAGACGATTTTGGACGCCAAGAGAGAAGGCCGTCTCATTCAGGATGGGGAGTTCCAAACAGCTTGTTCGTCTGCTTGTAGCAACGGAGCCATTGTGTTTGGAGATATCAATGACGAAAAGAGTAAAGTGGCTGAACTTAAGGAAAGTGACCGTATGTACCATTTATTGGAGCATGTCGGAACAAAGCCAAATGTATTCTACCATGTAAAGGTTAGGAATACCAACGAAGCGTAAACAATACTAGAAAGTAATTATAACAAAAGTCTATGGCGTCGCATTACGAAGCACCTATACGAAAACCCCTAGTAATTGGAGACAAGGGCTACCACGATGTAACCGTGGATATAGCCGCTCCTGTTGAAGGAAGAGCGAATAAGCATTGGTGGATAGTTTTTTCCATTGCCTTAGTGGCATTTCTTTGGGGAGTTGGTTGTATAATTTATACGATTTCTACCGGTATTGGGACTTGGGGTCTTAATAAAACGGTTAACTGGGCTTGGGATATTACCAACTTCGTTTGGTGGGTAGGTATTGGTCATGCCGGGACGTTGATTTCCGCGGTACTCTTATTGTTCCGTCAGAAATGGAGAATGGCGATAAACCGTTCTGCCGAGGCCATGACAATATTCTCGGTAATTCAAGCAGGTTTGTTCCCAATTATACACATGGGTCGCCCATGGTTGGCCTATTGGGTACTTCCTATCCCAAACCAATTTGGTTCTTTATGGGTCAATTTTAACTCCCCATTACTTTGGGACGTATTTGCGATATCAACGTATTTATCGGTATCCCTAGTTTTCTGGTGGACAGGTTTATTACCTGATTTTGCTATGATAAGGGACAGGGCGGTTTTACCGTTCCAGAAAAAGATATACAGTTTATTAAGCTTTGGCTGGAGTGGTCGTGCAAAGGATTGGCAACGGTTTGAGGAAGTTTCCTTGGTATTGGCCGGTTTGGCTACGCCATTGGTACTTTCGGTACATACAATCGTATCCTTTGACTTTGCCACATCGGTCATTCCAGGTTGGCATACCACCATCTTTCCACCGTACTTTGTGGCCGGGGCAATTTTTTCTGGCTTTGCGATGGTAAATACACTGCTGATTATCATGCGAAAAGTGTGTCATTTAGAAAACTATATTACAGTTCAACATATTGAATTGATGAATATTGTAATCATGCTAACGGGCTCTATTGTGGGTTGTGCCTACATTACGGAGTTATTTATGGCATGGTATTCTGGTGTAGAGTATGAGCAGTACGCATTCTTGAATAGGGCAACCGGTCCTTATTGGTGGGCCTATTGGTCCATGATGACTTGTAACGTTTTCTCGCCGCAATTCATGTGGTTCAAAAAGCTTAGAACAAGCATCATGTTCTCGTTCTTCATCTCCATCGTAGTAAACATAGGAATGTGGTTTGAGCGTTTCGTGATTATCGTAACCTCATTACATAGGGATTATTTGCCATCTTCTTGGACAATGTTCTCGCCTACTTTTGTGGATATCGGTATTTTTATAGGGACTATAGGATTCTTTTTTGTGTTGTTCCTTTTGTATGCCAGAACCTTCCCGGTTATTGCGCAAGCGGAGGTAAAGTCTATTTTAAAGTCTTCTGGCGAAAAATACAAGAAATTAAGGGATGCGGGCCAACCATTGTATCAAATAGCCACTGCGAGGGTAGCGGTTAGGGAGCCTATTACGGATGATGTTGTAATGGGAGAAGTGGTTCCGGCCGCCGGGGATAAGATGGGTGTCTCCGATTTGCTGAGTGCTGTCGGCACATTCGATCCAGCAAAACAGAAGCCCGATAATTTGAAAAAAATCAAGGGAATTGGTCCGCAAATGGAAGCGACCTTAAATGAGATAGGAATCTATACGTTTGCCCAAGTTGCTCGCATGACCGCGGCGGAATATGATTTATTGGATTCCATTACAGGTTCATTCCCAGGCAGGGCGCAACGTGATGATTGGGCAGGACAAGCAACAATTTTATTAAATAACAAAAGATAATTATGGCATCTAAAGTTATACATGCTTTTTACGACGACGATGATGTGCTTATGCTTGCCGTTAAGAAGGTAAAAGCAGCGAAACATCATATAGAGGAGGTATACTGTCCTTTCCCTGTACACGGGTTGGATAAGGCCATGGGATTGGCTCCTACTAGAATTGCCATTACTTCTTTTTTATATGGATGTGTAGGTCTAACTGTTTCTATATTAATGATGAATTATATCATGATAGAAGATTGGCCCCAGGATATTGGTGGTAAGCCTAGCTTTAGTTATATTGAGAACATGCCGGCCTTTGTACCGATTATGTTTGAGCTTACGGTATTTTTTGCCGCGCATTTAATGGTGATAACCTTTTATTTAAGGAGCAGGTTATGGCCTTTTAAAGAAGCGGAGAATCCAGACGTGAGAACAACGGATGACCATTTTCTAATGGAAATTGAAATCCATGAAAATGAGCAGGAACTAAAAGATTTATTAATGGGAACCGGAGCGGTGGAAATTAGTGTATCAGAAAAAAACAGTCATTAAATATGAACAGTTTTAAAAATATAGGAGTATTGGTTACCTTGATTGTGTTGGTAGCATCTTGTCAGGACAACAGCAGGCCAAACTATCAATACATGCCAAATATGTACGAACCGGTAGGGTATGAAACTTATGATGAGGCAGATTTTTTACCAAATCAGTCAGAGGCGCTATATCCTCCTGCAAATACCATAAATAGAGGTTGGTTGCCTTATGAGTTCGAGAATTCTCCAGAAGGGAAGGAATTGGCACGACTAAACGAAAGCCCGTTAGATTCCACGAATATGGAGGATAATTTGGCCAACGGCAGTCAATTATATACAATTTACTGTGCAATATGTCACGGGGACAAGGGAGCCGGGCAAGGTACATTGGTTAAAAGAGAGAAGATACTTGGAGTGCCCAGCTATGCCGATCCAGTACGAAACATTACGGTGGGTACCACCTACCATACAATGCAGTACGGTCTAAACTCAATGGGTTCCTACGCCTCCCAAATGAATTCCAAAGAGATGTGGCAGGTTTCCGAGTATGTAATGCAACTGAAACAAGAGTTAACCAAATAATAGGTAAAGAATACTATGTATACGTTTTCAAATAGACTAAAAATAGGTTCCATTATTTTAATGGCCGTTGGGCTGTTAGGTATTATTGGTGGTTTTGTTATGGCGCCCGGAACGATTGAAGAGGCTAAGGCAATGACCGAGGCCCATGGGGAGGACCATTCTTTTAGGGAAAATCCTACAGATGCTAATGAGCATAAGGGTGTTGGTATGGGCGCAGAAGTTTCCCATGGCAATATGCCAGAAACATTGGAAGGTGAACATGCCATGTCGCATGATGAGCATTTGCTACACCAATTGCAGAACAAGCCTTGGGCAGCACTATACGTCGCCGCGTTTTTCTTTATGATGATTGCGTTGGGTGTATTGGCTTTCTATGCCATTCAACGTGCCGCTCAGGCTGGTTGGTCGCCCCTATTGTTTAGGGTCATGGAGGGGATAACCGCCTATCTGGTTCCAGGAGGTATCATCGTTTTTGTAATTTTGTTGCTTTCCGTACTTCATATGAACCATTTGTTTGTGTGGATGGATGCCGATGTGGTTGCGCACGATAAATTATTACAGGGTAAGGCAGGGTATTTGAATCCAACGTTCTTTTTAATACGTGCCGCTATTTTCTTGGGTGGATGGATTGCTTATAGGGAGTACTCTAGAAAATTATCCTTAAAACAGGATGAGTCTGATGACAATTCCAATTTTAAGCTGAACTTCAAGATTTCTGCCGGTTTCTTGGTATTTTATTTGATATCTGAATCCATTATGTCTTGGGACTGGATTATGAGTGTTGATCCACATTGGTTTAGTACCTTGTTCGGCTGGTATATTTTTGCAAGTATGTTCGTTTCTGGGATTACGGTGATTGCAATGGTTACGATTTACTTAAAATCAAAAGGATTATTGCCAGACGTAAATGATAGCCATATTCATGATTTGGCCAAATTCATGTTCGGTATCAGTATCTTTTGGACCTATCTTTGGTTTTCCCAGTTCATGTTGATATGGTACTCTAACATACCGGAAGAGGTTACCTATTACGTCACCAGGATTGCGGATTACAAGTTACCGTTCTTTGGTATGGTAGCAATGAATTTCTTGTTTCCTGTTTTATTGTTGATGAACAGTGACTACAAGCGTATTAATTGGTTCGTGGTGTTGGCGGGTATCGTTATCTTGGCCGGACATTATATGGATATCTTTAATGCTATTATGCCATCTACTGTAGGTGATCAATGGTATATTGGTATTCCTGAAATCGGAGCCGTATTATTTTTTGCCGGATTGTTTATTTTTTGGGTGTTCAGGGCACTTTCAACGGTTCCCTTGCAACCTAAAAGAAATCCATTCATTGAGGAAAGTAGGCACTTTCATTATTAGAAGAGAAGTAAAGTATAACATTTATATATACAATGACGACATTATTAATTTTAGCGGTTTTGGTTTTGGTTGCCATAGCAATTTGGCAGCTTACCAAAATATTTGAACTATCTCAACTTAAGACTTCAAATGATCAAATAGCCAATGACAGCGATAATAAGAATAATGGCTACATGTTGTTCGCTTTTTTGGTATTTATCTATGGCATAACCATTTTCAGTTTTTGGAAGTACGGTAAGTTTCTATTGCCAGAGGCTGCTTCGGAGCACGGTGCGGAGTATGACTATTTGTTATTGGTATCCTTCATAATCATATTTTTCACCCAAACGGTTACACAGGCTTTATTGCACTATTTTGGCTACAAATACAGAGGGGAAAAAGGGAAAAAAGCCTTGTTTTACGCGGATAATGATAGACTGGAATTTATTTGGACCATTATTCCCGTAATTGTTTTATCCGGTCTTATCCTTTGGGGACTCTATACGTGGACCAATATTATGGACGTTAACGATGAGGATGATCCCTTAATCGTAGAACTATATGCTCAACAATTCAACTGGCAGGCCAGATATGGTGGTGCCGATAATGTATTGGGTGGAGCAAACGTTAGAATGATTGATATCGATAAGGCCAATGTATTAGGATTGGATGAAGCGGATTCATATGCCGCTGATGATGTCATTGTAAAGGAACTACATCTTCCGGTTGGCAGAAAGGTAAACTTTAGAATGCGTTCACAAGATGTTTTGCATTCAGCGTATATGCCGCATTTTAGGGCACAAATGAACTGTGTACCCGGTATGATTACAGAGTTTTCCTTTACACCAATCTACACAACGGAGGAAATGAGGGCCAATCCTGATGTAATGGATAAGGTTAAAAGGACAAATAAGATTCGTGCAGAGAAATCGGCAAGTGGCGAAGAGATATTAGATCCGTGGCAATTTGATTACATTCTACTTTGTAATAAGATATGTGGCAAGTCACATTACAACATGCAAATGAAGATTATTGTAGAGACTGAGGAGGAATATAATGAATGGATGGCAGCACAATCTACTTTTGGTGAAACGGTATTAAAGGACGATACGAGTCCCGCATTCAATACGGTAGATTCTGCGTCTCTAGGGGAATAGAAGGTTATTCCCATATAAAAAGGGCTATAAAAAGGAAATTAATATAAATTGAAGATTATGTCAGCAGCAGCAGATGCACATATTGGTGAGCACGTTCATGACGATCATGGGCACCATCATCACAAAGAAACGTTTGTTACAAAATACATTTTTAGTCAGGACCATAAAATGATTGCCAAGCAATACCTTATTTTGGGGGTATTGGTAATGGGTTTTATAGGTATTGCAATGTCCCTATTAATGCGATTGCAATTGGCATGGCCAGGGGAATCCTTTTTGGTGTTCGATACCTTCTTAGGTAAATGGGCCCCTGAGGGAATTATGGACGCTGATATTTACCTTGCATTGGTAACGATGCACGGTACCATCATGGTGTTTTTCGTACTTACTGCAGGGTTAAGTGGTACCTTCAGTAACCTCTTGATTCCCTTGCAAATCGGTGCGCGCGATATGGCCTCCGGTTTCCTTAACATGGTTTCTTTTTGGTTGTTTTTTGTTGCAAGTATGGTGATGATTTCTTCGTTGTTCGTTGAAGCAGGACCAGCTGCAGCAGGTTGGACGATTTATCCACCCTTAAGTGCACTGCCTATGGCGCAGCCCGGATCGGGAACTGGAATGACCTTATGGTTGGTTTCCATGGCCATATTTATTGCTTCATCTTTGTTGGGTTCGTTGAACTATATCGTAACCGTCATAAATTTAAGAACCAAGGGAATGTCCATGACGAGACTTCCCCTAACAATTTGGGCCTTCTTCGTAACCGCTATTATCGGTGTTATTTCATTTCCTGTACTGTTATCAGCTGCCTTGTTGCTAATCATGGACAGAAGTTTTGGAACATCCTTCTTTCTTTCGGATATTTTCATCCAAGGTGAAGTATTGCACTATCAAGGGGGATCACCTGTATTGTATGAGCACTTGTTCTGGTTTCTAGGACACCCAGAGGTGTATATTGTATTATTGCCTGCCTTGGGTATTACATCAGAAGTAATGTCGACCAATGCACGGAAGCCTATTTTTGGATACCGTGCCATGGTGGCTTCTATTTTGGCAATTGCATTCTTGTCAACGATAGTATGGGGTCACCACATGTTTATTTCCGGTATGAATCCGTTTTTGGGATCTGTATTTACATTTACTACCTTATTGATTGCAATACCATCAGGAGTAAAGGCATTCAATTATATAACAACGCTGTGGAAGGGTAATTTGCAACTGAACCCTGCCATGTTGTTTTCCATAGGTTTGGTTTCCACATTTATTACTGGGGGACTAACCGGTATTATTTTGGGGGACAGCACCTTGGATATCAACGTACATGACACCTACTTCGTTGTAGCGCATTTCCACTTGGTAATGGGTATCTCTGCGCTGTATGGGTTGTTTGCCGGTGTCTATCACTGGTTCCCTAAAATGTTCGAAGGTAGAATGTTGAATAAAAATTTAGGCTATGTCCATTTTTGGGTAACGGCAGTCTGTGCCTATGGTATTTTCTTTCCCATGCATTTCGTGGGTATGGCAGGGGTACCACGAAGGTATTATCAGAATACGGCCTTCCCTATGTTCGACGAACTTACCGATGTACAGGTCCTAATGTCTGTCTTTGCTTTTGTAGCAGGAGCTGCGCAGTTGATTTTTGTGGCCAACTTCATTCACAGTATGTTCTATGGTAAAATTGGTCCAAAGAACCCTTGGAAATCGAATACCTTGGAGTGGACGACCGAGATAAAGCACATACACGGTAACTGGGACGGAGCTATTCCGGAGGTGCACAGATGGGCATATGATTATAGTAAGGTCGATGAAAATGGGGAATACATTATTCCGGGCCAGGATTTCGTGCCACAACATATTCCTTTACAGATAGACGAAGAGGAATTGAACCATTAGAAATTAAGAATTCTTATATAATGCCCAGCTTTAAATAGCTGGGCATTTTTTGTTTGGGTTCTTAAGATAATGCCAACTTGTTTTGTGATTCCTTAAAAATGAATACCTTCAATCTTTAAATAATAGAATAGTATATGAAAAAGTACCTTGTCTTTTTATTTATTTCCACAATTGTCGTACAGCTGCATGCGCAACGCAAACCCAAAATTAAGGGCAACAAGAATGTCATAGAGGTTAGGGAGGAATTGGAGCCTTTTGATGGTATTGTGTTGTTGGATGATTTGGATATTGTTCTTCAAAAGGCGCCAGGGGAAGGTTACGCTTTGGAACTTGACGATAACTTGGTAGATGTTTTAAAGTTCAAAGTCTCCAACGGTATATTGGAAATTTCTTCATTTTACAATATCACGTCCAAACGGAAATTGGAGATAACTATTTTTTATCAAGAATTGAGTTCATTGAAGATGCTGAACGGTAAGATTAGTATGAACGATGTTATTTCTACAGAGCGTTTAAAGGTTAATACCTTGGGCACCTCTAGGCTGGAGCTTAATGCTACGGCAGACAGAATTGATATTACCATGGAAGAAATCAGTTCAGGTGATTTTAATTTAGCCAGTGACTCCCTCAATATTATATTGAAAGATCGCATCGATGTTAAACTATACACCACTGGGGATAGCAACGCCATGTACATGTATGAGAATGCTTCGGCAAAGGTAGAGGGCACCGCTAAATTTTTAATGGCCAAACTTTATGGTGACAGCTCCTTAAAAGCATCCGACCTGGAGTCAATGGAGGTCCTGTTGCTTTCCGAGGATTCGCCAGATGCTGAAATTAGAGCCTTGGAAAGTTTTCAATTGAGCTCGAAAGGAGCCTCTAAGACAAAGCTCTATGGTAATCCAAAAATAACCATCCTTGACTTTTTGGACACCTCCTCCTTGGAAAAGGAAAAAGACTAATTCGCAATGGGCGCCGTAAGGCAATGGGCCGGAATACCGAAACCATCGACCAAAGTTTCCAAATGGGGCCTAAGTTCAGTACAAAGCCGTTCTACCCTTTGGCGTATGGCTTTAGACTTTGTTCCTCCTATATACCCTTGTTCCAAATACCAAGAAGCATCTTTCCGTATTTCATAGAGGGCATACAAGGTTCCTAATTTTTCAAAAAGTGCTTTGTACTCCACATCATCAATAGTGTTGTACTGTTCGCGAAATGATTTGTAGGCCAACTCAATGCTGTAAGCCCGCCCTAAATGCATGAGATGCGTCTGCACCTTAAGAAACGCTTGGTAGGAAGGGATTCCCTTTTTAATATAGCCCCTAATTCTCATGGCCAGCGTATACGTCAATCTTTTCGTTCTGTAGTCAAAGGCATGCAAATGAAATTTAGGGTTGTATAAATGTTCCTTATCGGTCTTGTTCGAATAGATCGGATTGATGGTAGCCAGCTTGTTGCTTAGTTGTGCGCTCAATAGCTTTAATACACTCGCAAATCCTGGGCTATTGAATTCCGCCTTAAAATCGGAAAGTACCCCTTTCGCTGCCAACTGCAACAAGACATTATTATCACCTTCAAAGGTGGTAAAAATATCTACATCGCCTTTTAAATCGGCAATTCGGTTTTCCAAGAGGTATCCCTTGCCTCCGCAGGCTTCCCTACATTCCTGTAGGGTAGAATTGGCATACCAAGTAATGATAGATTTTAAACCGGCCACCTGGGTTTCCACTTGTCGCTTATCCGGCTGGGTATCATCACAGTAAACGCGCATCATTTTATCAAGTGTTGCGTGGTATACGTAGGCACTTGCCACTAATGGGGTAAGACGCAATTGGTGCGATGGATAATCCATCAATAAATCTTCCTGTATCTTTTGGCTATCGTTGAACTGTCTTCTTTTTAGGGCATGTTTAATGGCGACCGCTAAGGCGAATTTGGCTCCACCCAAGCCTGCGCGGGCAACACAGATTCTACCCCCTACCAAGGTGCCCAACATGGTGAAGAAGCGTTTATTGGGGTTTTTAATCTCGGAATAATATTCCCCATTGGCCAAGATAGTTCCGTACTTATTCAGTAAGTTTTCTTTGGGTACAGAAACTTGGTTAAACCATATTTTTCCATTATCCACCCCGTTGAGGCCCAATTTGTAACCGTTATCGGCAACACGGATACCCGGCAACAACTCATGGTCCTCATCTCTAAGCGGAACCAATATGGCATGTACGCCTTCATTTTTTCCATTAACGATTAATTGGGCAAAAACCGATGCCATTTTTGAGTGCATGGCATTGCCGATGTATTCTTTATTGTCATTTTTCCCTGGGGTATGTATGACCAAACGTTCGTTTTTTGCATCGTACGTGGCTGTAGTTTTTATGCCCCGTACATTAGAACCGTGTCCCGTCTCCGTCATTGCGAAACAGCCGAGCAAGTCCGCTGCTCCCGTGCGGGTAAGGTAGCGATCATGATGTTTCTTGGTGCCTAGCTTTTGAATGCTTCCTCCAAAAAGACCGAATTGCACCCCAAATTTAATGGTAAGACTACCGTCTACATACATTAGATTCTCAAAAATACTTGCGTAGCCCTCCATGTCGTTCCTTGCCCCCATACGCTTTTGGGTAGGCCATTGCACCGTATCCTTTATCGGCTAAAACCTCCACTTGTTTTAGAACATGCTTACGGTATGCTTCTTTTTCCCTGTAGATGTCCCATGAAAATATAGGATCCCTTAAGTCTTTTCGAAACCTATCTATCATAGCGCCATGTTCGCCTTTAAGAATAGCATCTATTTTTTTGGCAGTATAGCGATTGGCATTTTTATCCACTGTAATCTCTACATCGAACAAGTGGTTGTAGTGGTTGGGTTGAATACCTAAGTTTATTTCTATGGTCTTAAGCTGCTCGTTAAATGGAAAACCTTTCTTGTAATGCGAGGCTACTTTTTGGCTCAGTGCGGATAGGGGATAGGGCTCATGCTCCACAAGTTTTACATCCGTATTGGAAATTAACTGTTTCCACGACTTAAACAAGCTGTCTTTGGGCGGATGTTTAACATCTAGCCATGAGCGCAGTTGTTTTTTGGATGCAGTGTCCAAGGAGTCATCGTCCTGAATCGCTTTTTCCACGACGTTGATTTCGGAGGCGGATAAAAGATCATCGGACCATATGATGTAAAAAAAAGGAATGTATTGAAGTATTTCTGGAGCGTAATTTTCTTTTGTCATACGATGAATTTACAAATTTTATAAGCAATAATCCTTGCCGGTAAACCGAATAATTTACCTTAAATAATTCGAGTTCAAAAGGCCTTTTTTTTAGGTTTGATGTGCGCAAGAATATAGGGTATCGAACAGAGAATAATAAATTTGAAGTTTGTTGAAATGACCAAACTTACAGTAGCTGTGCACCCTTTTGCCCCTAAAGTAAAGGTTATATTCAAAAAGGATTTTGCAAGTATTTCGGGCTGTGGATAGGTATTTATCCTAGGGTATTTAGTACAAGCAACCCTGTTATAATTAGGTCGTGTTTGTCTATCTTTGTTCGTGTATGAACGAGTATTTAGACCCATCTGCAGAAGGTTTCTCCAATGAGGAATTGGACATTGAAAGAGCGTTGCGCCCCGTAAATTTTGATGATTTTACAGGCCAAGAGCAAGTACTTGAGAATCTAAAAGTCTTTGTACAGGCGGCAAATAGAAGGGGCGAAGCGTTGGACCATACCCTTTTTCATGGTCCTCCGGGCCTGGGTAAAACGACCCTTGCCCATATTCTGGCCAATGAGTTGGGGGTAGGCATAAAAATTACTTCCGGACCGGTATTGGATAAACCCGGGGATTTGGCCGGACTTCTCACTAATTTAGATGAGCGGGATGTTTTGTTCATTGACGAGATACATAGATTGAGCCCAATCGTGGAGGAATATCTATATTCGGCAATGGAGGACTATAAAATAGATATCATGATTGAAACGGGCCCGAATGCACGTTCCGTTCAAATTAATTTGAATCCATTTACCCTTATTGGGGCAACAACCCGTTCCGGTCTCCTTACGGCACCAATGCGGGCCAGGTTTGGGATTCAGAGCAGGTTACAATATTACTCTACGGAACTACTTTCCACTATCGTGGAACGCAGTGCGGAAATACTGCGGGTACCCATTTCCCAAGATGCCGCCATTGAGATAGCGGGTAGGAGTAGGGGAACTCCCAGAATCTGCAATGCGCTATTGCGCAGGGTGCGCGATTTCGCCCAGATAAAGGGCAACGGATCTATAGATATGGAAATTTCAAGATTTAGCTTAAAGGCCCTGAATGTAGATGCGCATGGTTTGGATGAAATGGACAATAAGATTCTTACTACGATTATCGATAAGTTTAAAGGGGGTCCCGTGGGAATTACAACCTTGGCCACTGCCGTTTCTGAAAGTGCCGAAACCATTGAGGAGGTCTATGAGCCATTTTTAATTCAGCAAGGATTCATAATGCGTACTCCACGGGGTAGAGAAGTTACGGAATTAGCGTATAAGCATTTGGGAAGGATTAAGGGTAATATTCAAGGAGGTCTGTTTTGATTGAAAAAATACCTACGGTCTCCAATTTTAGGGTTTTTAAAAACAGAAAGGATATCCTCAAGAACCCATTACCCTTTCATCGGGAAAATTTTGATGTCTTGGGATCTATTTTTAAAGTTAAAATAGGACCCCCAGGGGGAATTATTTTTACGAGGGACCCAGAATTCATCAAGCAGATTCTTCAAAAAAATCATAGGAATTACAACAAATCCCCTTTGCAGACCAGGGATTTGTCCAAGTATATTGGACAAGGTCTTCTAACGGCCAACGGAGAACATTGGCGTACGCATCGCAGGATGATACAGCCGGCATTTCACAAGAAAAAGTTGATTGGGTTATTGGATACGATGAATCGGGCCATTGAAAAGGAGTTGGAGCGCATTCTTCCAAATCAATTACAGGATATTTATCCGCTTTTGGGAGATTTGGCATTTCAGACCGTAGCCCAATCCTTGTTTAGTCGCGATGATATTCAAAAAGAAATGACCGAACTAAAGGATATCACCGAGGCCAATCAAAAAATGTTGATTCGCGAAATGCGGCAACCCTACTTAAAATGGTGGTACACCTTAAGTGGAAAAATTAACCATCATTTAATGCTTTCCAAAAGGGCAAGGCACATCCTAAATGAAATAATTGAGCATCGTATTGGTTCAAAAAAAGATAAGGATGATTTACTGGACATGCTCTTAAACGCAAAGTATGAGGATGAAATTTCGATGTCTCGGCAACAGCTGATCGATGAAGTATTGATTCTTTTTACGGCCGGGCATGAAACCACGGCAAACGCCTTGGGTTTTACCCTTTATTTGTTAGCAAAGAATAGGGACGTCCAAGAAAAAGCGTTTCAGGAAGTTGAACGAACAGATTTGGATACGAATCCCATTTTTGAAAGCCTTTCTGCCCTTACCTACGTGCAGCAATGCATCGAAGAAGGGATGCGCTTATATCCGCCGGCTTATTATATTGATCGTATGTCCATTGGCGAGGACCAATTGGGTAACCATAAAATACCCAAAAATACGATGTTGCTTTTGGCGATATACGAATTGCATCGTGATTCCAATTGCTGGGAAGCTCCGGACATGTTTGACCCAGAACGTTTTCACCCCATCCAAGAAGAAAGACTATTCCGATTATTATTTCCCATTTGGTGCTGGCCCAAGAATGTGCATCGGTAATAATTTTGCCATGTACGAGATGGTGCTTACGGTTGCCAGAATTCTAAAAAAGTATGATTTGAGTACTACTAACGGGGATATTGAGGTGAATCCATTAATTTCGCTTAAGCCCAAAAGCGTCCCAATTAAATTTACCCCAAGAAAATGATTTCGTCCTCACAAAAGGAAAACCATTCGCGTCAAATAAAAGCGGAGGCCAAACGCCTTGGTTTTTTATCTTGTGGAATATCCAAGGCAGATTTTTTAGAGGAAGAAGCGCCACGGTTAGAAAAATGGCTTAAAAATAATATGCATGGCGAAATGGGGTACATGGAAAACCATTTTGACAAACGTCTAGATCCGCGAAAATTGGTGAATGGTGCCAAATCTGTCATTACGGTGCTTTTAAACTATTATCCTGAGGAGGAACAGATAAACGACACCTATAAAATTTCCAAATACGCCTATGGGCAAGACTACCACTACGTAATTAAAACCAAATTACGGCAGCTTCAGGAATTTATTTCGGAAACCATTGGAGAAGTAAGCGGGAGGGCGTTCGTAGATTCTGCCCCGGTCTTGGATAAGGCATGGGCGGCTAAAAGTGGTCTAGGGTGGATCGGCAAAAATAGCAATCTGCTTACACAGCAAGTGGGTTCCTTCTATTTTATTGGAGAGCTTATTGTTGATATTGAGTTGGATTATGACCATGCGGTAACGGACCATTGTGGTACCTGTACGGCTTGCTTGGATGCGTGCCCCACCCAAGCGATTGTAGAACCATATGTCGTAGATGGCAGTAAATGCATTTCCTATTTTACTATTGAATTAAAAAATGAACTTCCTGTAGAGCTTAAGGGTTCTTTTGACGATTGGATGTTTGGTTGCGATGTATGCCAAGATGTATGTCCTTGGAATCGTTTTTCAAAACCACATAGTGAACCCCTTTTCAATCCCCACCCAGAGCTACTTTCGATGACCAAAAAGGATTGGGAGGATATAACGGAGGACGTCTTTAAAAAAGTTTTCAAAAATTCTGCGGTTAAGCGAACAAAGTTTGAAGGACTCTCCAGAAATATAGAATTCTTGAAATAACTAAAAGGACATCAAACGTTTTCGTGGGTTTTTATTTCCGTTGACTAACGAGCAAAGACTTAATTATACTATATTGCTAGGATGTATTATTTATTACTTCCCGAATTTTAAGAGCTGTTTCTTGGTAAAATCGCAAGGGAGTTTTTGAAATTTGATTAAGCGCTAGATATGAAAATAGGAAAACCGAGTTTAAGTTTTTGGCAGATTTTTAACATGAATGTCGGCTTTTTGGGTATCCAATATAGCTTTGGACTACAGCAAACGGCTATCAATCCTATTTTTCTGTACTTGGGTGCGCCAGAGGAAATGCTTCCCATCTTAAATATTGCAGGTCCGGTCACGGGGCTGATTATCCAGCCAATCATTGGAGCAATGTCCGATAAAACGTGGTCACCCAAATGGGGGCGCCGTAAACCTTATTTTTTGATTGGGGCAATCTTGGGCAGTCTTTGCCTGTTTGCATTCCCTACCAGTCCTGTTTTATGGTTTGCCGTAGGATTATTATGGATTTTGGATGTTGGGAATAATATGGCGATGGAGCCCTACCGTGCCTTTGTAGGGGATAAACTGCCCGAGAAGCAATTAAGTCTGGGATATCAAATGCAAAGTCTTTTTGTTGGTGCGGGTATTCTGTTGGCAAATGGGTCTATAGTTTTGTTTCAATACCTGTTCGGGGATGAATCCATTGAGGTTGCCGGTTCTATACCCACCTGGTTGTACTATTCCTTTTACATTGGTGGAATACTTTCTGTTACCACCATCCTATGGTCGGTTTTAAAAACACCAGAAATTCCACCAAGTGCAGAGGAACTGGCAGAAATAAATGAGGCCAAAGGGAAGCCTATCGCAGAACGTATCGCCAAACCCTTCAAGGAAATTGGGGCGGCCATAAAAAAAATGCCGCAGTTCATGTGGAAACTTGGTGCGGTCTATCTTTTTCAGTGGTATGCATTATTCATTTATTGGCAATACACTACCCCTTTATTTAAGCTTACAATGGGGTATTCTACGTCCGAAGCAGCATCGCAAGCGGCCCAAATGAGCCTTACCTACAACATTGTCACGATGGTGGTAGCCTTGGGCTTGGTGCCCTTAACCCTAAAATACGGTGGTAAAAAGGTCTATGCCCTAAGTCTCGCTGGCACGGCAATAGCCTTATTTGCAATTCCATTCATTGATGACCCCAAACTTGTGTTGGTCCCTATGGTCCTCTTCGGTATTGGTTGGGCGGCTATGATGGGAATTCCATATACCATGGTTTCCAAGGTCGTTCCCCAAGATAGAAGAGGAGTTTATATGGGTATTTTGAATATGATGATCGTAATTCCTATGGGTATCGAAACACTTACCTTTGGTCCAATCTATAAATACCTCTTGGGAAGTAATGCGGTAAACGCTATGCTCTTTGCAGGTGCTTTCTTTGTTCTTGCCGCAATTTTCGCAATGCGATTAAACGAGGCACGAGAAACAGACTCAGCTAACATATAACCGATTTCTGAATTTAAGTTCTGGAATTACGCTACTCATTTAGTTGATATAAACTGCTTTCTTTTCGCTCTTTTTTTAAAGAATACCGTTAAATTTGATTTCTTAAAATAGAAGAAAATGAGCAAGGAAAAGCAGAGACGCGAAGCACTAATTTACCATGCCAAACCTCAGCCGGGTAAAATAAAGATTGTACCTACAAAACCCTATAGCACACAGCGCGATCTTGCTCTAGCCTATTCTCCCGGTGTGGCAGAGCCTTGTTTGGAAATAGCAAAGGATAAGGAGAATGTTTACAAGTATACCTCGAAAGGGAATTTGGTTGCCATTATCTCTAATGGTACGGCAGTATTGGGCCTTGGAAATATTGGGCCGGAAGCGTCAAAACCGGTCATGGAAGGGAAAGGCTTACTGTTCAAGATATTTGCGGATATCGATGGCATCGATATTGAAGTGGATACCGAGGATGTAGACAAATTCATTGAGACGGTAAAAATGATAGCCCCTACGTTTGGGGGCATCAATTTGGAGGATATCAAGGCGCCGGAAGCATTTGAGATCGAGCGCAGGCTTAAGGAAGAGCTTGACATTCCGGTCATGCACGATGATCAGCACGGTACGGCCATCATTTCTGCTGCGGCCCTATTAAATGCATTGGAGCTTGCCCATAAGAAGATGGAAGAGGTACGTATCGTAATTAGTGGAGCAGGTGCGGCTGCGGTTTCCTGTACCAAACTCTACAAGGCTTTTGGGGCGAAAGCGGAGAATATTGTAATGTTGGACAGTAAAGGGGTCATTCGAAAGGATGCCGAAAATTTATCTGAATCCAAAAAAGAATTTGCAACAGATCGAAAAATAGATACCCTCGATGAGGCGATGGTAGATGCAGATGTATTTGTAGGTCTTTCCATAGCAGATATTGTATCGCCACAAATGCTGGAGTCCATGGCAGCTAATCCTATTGTTTTTGCAATGGCCAATCCAAATCCAGAAATTGATTATAACCTGGCCATCGCTACCCGTAAGGATATTATCATGGCTACCGGAAGATCGGATCACCCTAATCAGGTAAATAACGTACTCGGCTTCCCTTTCATCTTTAGGGGAGCTTTGGATGTGAGGGCAACCGCTATCAATGAAGCCATGAAAATGGCAGCGGTAAAAGCCTTGGCCGACTTGACCAAGCAACCCGTTCCGGAGCAAGTGAATATTGCCTACGGGGAAACAAGACTCACCTTTGGAAGGGAATATATCATCCCCAAGCCCTTCGACCAGCGTTTGATTTATGAAGTACCACCGGCAGTGGCCAAAGCGGCTATGGAAAGTGGTGTGGCCAAAGCGCCAATTTTGGATTGGGATAAGTACAGGGAAGAATTGATGTTGCGTTCCGGGAATGATAATAAAGTAGTAAGGCTATTGCATAGCAGGGCCAGATCCAGCGCAAAAAAAATAGTGTTTGCAGAAGCCGACCACTTGGATGTTCTTAAAGCGGCACAAATCGTCCACGAGGAAGGCATTGCCGAACCGATTCTTCTGGGACGAAAGGAAATTATACTTGAGCTTAAAAAGGAGTTGGAGTTCGATGCGGATTTGGTGATTATCGATCCCATGTCTGAAGAGTTTGATGAGCGTCATGTTAGGTATGCGACCAAATATTGGGAAAGCCGAAAACGCAGTGGGGTTACTTTTTACTCGGCCAAGATAAAAATGCGGGAACGCAACTATTTTGGTTCAATGATGGTTATGGAGGGCGATGCGGATGGAATGATTTCAGGGTATTCAAGGGCATACCCGACCGTCGTAAAACCAATTCTGGAAGTGGTTGGCAGAGCTACCGGGGTTAAAAAGGTGGCCACGGTCAATATCATGATTACGGAACGTGGCCCCCTATTTTTGGCGGACACGTCCATAAATATTGAACCCAATGCGGAGGAATTGGCAGAAATTGCCCAAATGACTGCGAATGTAGCTTCTACCTTTGGTTTTAGCCCGGTTTTGGCCATGTTGAGTTATGCCAACTTTGGATCTTCTTCCCACCCAAATGCCAGAAAGGTAAGGGAAGCTGTACGGATGCTACACGAAAACAACCCCAGTCTTGTGGTTGATGGGGAAATCCAAACAGACTTTGCCCTAAATAAAGAACTGCATCAAAGTAAGTTCCCCTTCTCTAAACTAGCAGGGAAAACGGTCAATACCTTAATATTCCCCAATTTGGAAGCTGCCAATATCACCTATAAACTATTGAAGGAACTTAATGGGGCAGACTCTATTGGGCCTATAATGGTAGGCTTGCGGAAATCTGTCCATATAATGCAATTGGGGGCCAGTGTGGATGAGATTGTAAATATGGCCGCAGTTGCCGCTATCGATTCCCAAGAACGGGAGAAACGCAAAAAGGCAAAAGAAATAAAGTAATTGAATTCAGGATAACACTCAGAATAGGGAAATAGGGTATAGCTTGATTTCCCTATTTAATTTTAGGGAATATGATACATCATTTAAGAGGGAAATTGGTAGAGAAAAATCCAACACACGTCATTGTGGAATGTGGAGGTGTAGGCTATTTCGTAAATATTTCTTTAAATACGTTTTCAAAACTTCCGGATCAGGAGAATATCTCAATCTTCACACATCTACAAGTTAAGGAAGATTCACATACACTTTTTGGATTTATGGAAAAGTCTGAACGTGAGATCTTTCTGTTATTGCTATCGGTTTCTGGTATTGGATCCAGTATTGCCAGAACCATGCTTTCTTCCATGTCTCCTTCTCAAATTAGGGACGCTATTGCCAATGGGGACGTACCCACAATCCAGGCCATAAAAGGTATTGGCGCAAAAACCGCTCAACGTGTAATTCTTGATCTTAGGGACAAGGTCTTGAAAGTCTACGATATTGATGAACTTTCCCTCAGTGCGAACAATACAAATAAAGATGAAGCGTTATCTGCTTTAGAAGTTCTAGGCTTCGCACGTAAACAGGCAGAAAGGGTTGTCGATAAAGTGCTTAATCAAGATGCTTCGTTAAGCGTTGAGAATATTATAAAACTCGCGCTCAAAAATTTATAACGAGTTTAAAAAATCGGGGCGATTAAAAATCTTAAATTTTCTTTTAAGTATAGCTTTCTATTCATCTTATTTTTTGCTTTCATGGAAAGTTCCATGGCGCAAGAAACGAATGAACAGGAAATTGATTCTACGAAGACGGGATATGACCTAGGAAGGATTCTTTTGGAAAACCCGGACAGTATCGTTGCCAAATATATTTATGACCCAAAGCTGGACCGGTATATCTACAATGAAAGCGTGGGGGATTTTAATATTGGATATCCTATAATTCTTACACCGGCACAGTATTTTGAGCTGATTCAACGAGAAGGTATCAAAAGCTATTTCAAGGAAAAGTCCGACGCATACTCCGGTAAAAAGGCAGGTAGTGAGGAAGCCCGTAAAAACCTGTTGCCCAACTTCTATGTGAACAACAACTTCTTTCAATCCATATTTGGAGGAAATACCATTGAAATTATTCCACAAGGCTCCGTTGCAATGGATTTAGGGGTTATTTGGCAAAAAAACGATAACCCATCACTTTCCCCAAGAAATAGGACCAATCTTTCCTTTGATTTTGATCAGCGTATTAGTCTAAGCATGCTAGGTAAAATAGGGGAACGCCTACAGGTTACCGCTAACTATGATACCGAAGCCACATTTGATTTTCAGAATATCGTTAAATTGGATTATACCCCTACCGAAGATGACATTATACAGTCTATAGAAGTAGGTAATGTAAACATGCCCTTGAACAGTTCCTTGATTCAGGGAGCGCAAAGCCTTTTTGGGGTAAAGACGCAATTACAGTTTGGGAAAACTACGGTTACCGGTGTTTTCTCCGAACAACGTTCGCAAAACAATACGGTAGTGGCTCAAGGAGGCGGTACCTTAAACGAATTTTCGCTTACCGCGTTGGATTATGACGAGAACAGACACTTTTTCCTGGCCCAATATTTTAGGGACAATTACGATCGTGCGCTATCAAACTACCCGTTTATCCAGAGCCAAGTGCAAATTACACGGATAGAGGTATGGGTGACCAATAGAAGCCAACAAACCTTAAATGTGCGTAATGTGGTGGCCATTCAGGATTTAGGGGAAGCGGATGTTGTCAAGACCAGGGTAGGGCAGAATAATGCGAATGCGGCCGGGTTTTTTAATGGTCCGGCAGACTTAAGACCTAGGAACAATGCGAATGATTATGATCCTGCCCTAATTGGTACTGGTGGTGGTGCACTCAATGATAACATTAGGGAAATTGCTACCGTTGAAGCAGGCTTTGAGGCAGGCAGATTTGTTGGTGGATATTATCCAAATCAAGGTTTTGATTATTCTTTTTTGGAAAATGCAAGGAAACTGGAAGTAGGAAGGGATTTTGAGTTCAATTCCCAATTGGGCTACATCTCCTTAAACCAGCGCCTTAGTAATGATGAGGTTTTAGGGGTAGCCTTCCAATATACCTTTCAAGGAGAGGTGTTTCAAGTAGGTGAGTTCGCCAATGGCGGATTGGATGCTACCACAATTTCACAAGGTGCCAACCCAATTATTGAGAACAACACGCTGATATTAAAATTGTTAAAAAGTAATATTACCAACATCAATGACCCTATCTGGGATTTGATGATGAAGAATATTTACGCAACAGGTGCATTCCGCTTGAGTGAGGACGATTTTAAATTGAATATTCTATACTCTGATCCTACCCCAAGAAACTACATTACACCAATTGTTGACGGCCCTGGTTCTGGTTGGCCCGACGGATTTGAGGAGCGTATCTTGTTAAATGTCTTTAACCTAGATCGATTAAATATCTATAACGACGTTCAACCTGGTGGTGACGGTTTCTTTGATTTTGTCCCCGGCCAGACTATAGATGTACAAGGAGGAAGGATCGTATTTACCAAGGTAGAGCCGTTTGGTCAATTTCTGTTCGAAGAATTGGAAAATGGAAATAGTGGGCAGTATAATAATCCAACAGCCTATAATCCCAACCAAGAGCAGTACGTATTTAGGGATATGTATGAGTTGACGAAGGCGGCGGCATTGCAGGATCCCGAAAAAAATAAATTCTTATTAAAGGGAAGATATAAATCTGAAGGCAGCAACGGAATTCCGATTGGGGCATTCAACGTTCCAAGAGGATCTGTTAGGGTTACGGCAGGCGGTAGGCAGTTACAGGAAGGTATTGACTATACCGTCAATTATCAAGCTGGTACCGTCCAGATTTTAGATCCCAGTCTAGAGGCATCCAATGTGCCCATAAACATATCCGTGGAGAACAATGCGGTGTTTGGCCAACAAACCCGGCGTTTTACAGGTATTAATGTAGAACATCAATTCAATAAAAATTTTGTCTTGGGCGGTACTTTGCTCAATCTGAATGAACGTCCATTGACCCAAAAATCTAATTTTGGGGTAGAGCCCGTGAATAATACCATTTTTGGATTGAACGGTAATTTCTCTACCGAGGTACCTTGGTTGACCCGTATGGTCAACAAACTCCCTAATATTGATACTGATGTTCCCTCCAACGTGTCGCTTAGGGCAGAAATGGCCATGTTAAAGCCAAGCTCTCCCAAGAATGCAGATTTTGAAGGGGAAACCACCACCTATTTGGATGATTTTGAAGGGGCACAGGCCTTAATCGATATTCGGGCGTCTCTGGGGTGGACCATTTCCAGTACACCATTGGAATTTGGGGATGCAGGCCAGCTTTTTGGAAGCTCTCCAGAGGACCCCGCTAATTTATTGAACGGATACGGCAGGGCCAAATTGGCATGGTACACGATTGATCCCATATTCTATACAAATCAAAGACCACCAGGGATTAGCGATGATGACATTTCAATTAACCCTACCCGTAGAATTTTTATAGATGAGGTATTTCCGCAGACCGATATTGCCCAAGGGCAGACGCAGGTACAGGGTACCTTGGATATGGTCTATTACCCAACCACCAAAGGACCCTATAACAACAACCCCAATTTTGAAAGCGAAGCACCTACCGAGCGGTGGGGAGGTATGATGCGTTCTTTGAGCAGTACGGATTTTGAACAGAGCAATGTGGAATTCATTCAATTTTGGGTTATGGACCCCTACGTGGACGGTATTTCTACCGGGCCCGGTGAACTGGTCCTTAATTTGGGGAATATTTCCGAGGATATATTGCGCGATGGTAAGAAGCAATATGAAAATGGATTGCCGGGTGTAGAAAGTAATGATTTTGTAGCGCCCACCACTTGGGGTGAAGTACCTGCCACACAGTCCTTGGTCTATGCCTTTGATGCCAGTGAACCCAACAGAAATTTACAGGATATTGGTTTTGATGGATTGAACGATGCCGCGGAAAGCAGTATTTATACCAATAATGGAGGCGAGGACCCTGCTCTGGACAACTACCAATACTATTTGAACAGGGAGGGAAGTATTTTGGAGCGCTATTTCGATTTCAATAACCCGGATGGAAACTCACCGGTGGCCGTGACCAATACGAACAGGGGATCTACCACCTTGCCCGATGTTGAGGATATTGATCGTGACCTTACCATGAATACCGTAAACAGTTACTACGAGTACCGTATTCCCATTACGCCAAATACGACCATAGACGATAAATACGTGACCGATATTCGCGAAGGTGTGGCTGCCGGCAATAGAATTCCTAATGGCGATGAGGTCAATTACAGATGGATCCAATATAAAATTCCATTGAGTGATTTTAGCGATGCCATTGGGGGGATAACGGATTTTAGGTCCATCAGCTTTATGCGGATGTACATGACCGGCTTTAACAGCCCTACCGTATTACGTTTTGCAACCTTGGACCTTGTACGTGGAGACTGGCGTACCTATACCAAAAATTTACAAGACCCCGATGTGGACAATAACCCTACCGATGACGGTACTACCTTGGATGTAAATACGGTAAACATTGAGGAGAACAGCAGTCGTATTCCAATTCCGTATGTTTTGCCACCAGGCGTTATACGGGAACAATTGAACAATAACAATACCATCATTCGCCAAAATGAGCAATCCTTGTCCCTCTTGGTCGAGAATTTAGAACCGGGAGATTCCCGTGGGGTGTTCAAGAATTTGAATATTGATATCCGTCAATACGAAAAACTGAAGATGTTCATGCATGCGGAGAAAATCGTGGATAGCGACTATGCCGATACCTCAACCCCATTGGTAGGATTTCTCCGCATGGGAACCGACTTTTCACAGAACTACTACCAAATAGAACTGCCGTTGCAGTTTACGCCTTTTACCGCTGTATCTGAAAGTGAGATTTGGCCAGAAATCAATGAGCTTAACATATCGCTTAGCGATTTGAACAAGGTAAAATCCCTTTGGATCACCGGTGGCGATTTAAGTGAAATGCGCTTTTTTGAAGTCGATAACGGCGAGGTTATCCCCGTTGATGAGTTTGCTGTTCGTACACCGGGAAGGGTACGTATTGCGATAAAAGGGAATCCGTCTTTAGGTAGTATTCGCAGTATTATGGTAGGCATCAAGAACCAGGACAATCTACCTGCTAGGGGAGAAGTATGGTTCAATGAGCTGCGCTTGGCAGGGCTGGATAACAATGGAGGTTGGGCCGCCGTTGCCGCTTTGGATGCGAATATTGCGGATTTTGCCAATATAAACGCCACGGGTAGCAAGAGTACATCGGGTTTTGGATCAATTGATCAGATGCCCAACGAACGTGCAAGGGAAGATGCGGTCTCCTACGATGTGGTTACCAATGTGAACGTAGGTCAGTTACTTCCCAAAAAATGGGGCATTCAGTTGCCGTTCAATTATGGTATTTCGGAACAATTGATTACCCCAGAGTTTGATCCCGTGTACGACGATTTAAAATTGGACGATTTAATCGCTGCTGCACCAGACCAAGAGGCTGCCGATGAAATTAGGGAACAAGCGGAAGACTATACAAAAAGAACGAGTATCAATTTGATCGGGGTGCGCAAAAACCGTGGAGAGGAAGCGGATGCCAATTTTTATGACATTGAAAATTTTACCTTCAATTATTCCTACAATGAGACCGATCATCGCGATTTTGAAATAGCACAATTACGGGATCAAAATGTAAATACAGGTTTTGTGTATACCCATGCTTTTGACCCCGTAGAGGTAGCACCCTTTGCCAAAAGCGACTCCTTGTTTAGAGGTAGGTACTGGCAATGGTTAAAAGATCTCAACCTTAATTTATTACCGTCTACCATTGGGGTGAATTCCAATATTAATCGTCAGTTCAACGCACAACGCTTTAGGGATGTGCGCGAGGAAGGTGTAGATCGTTTGGAACTACCGGAATTACAGCAACGGAATTATCTGTTCAATTGGCAGTATGCAGTAAATTATAATTTGACCAAATCCTTGCGTTTGAACCTTACGGCATCAAACAATAATATTGTCCGAAATTATTTTAACGAGGATGAGCCTGCCGAATCCATTGACCGCATTGATAATACCTTAGGGTTGTGGGACGGGTTTTTTGATATTGGCGAACCCAACAGGCATTCACAGCAAATGCAGGTGAATTATGAGGTGCCCTTTTCTAAAATTCCGGTGCTGGATTTCATTAGTACGCAATATACCTACACCAGTAACTTTGATTGGCAACGAGGAGGCGATGCCTTGCGCGAAGTGGCTGGGCAGGATATCAATACGGTACAAAATGCAAATACGCATACCCTAACTTCATCACTTACCATGCAGAAGTTCTATGACATGTTAGGGCTAAAAAAACGGGAGGCGCCCAAAGCGGCATCAACGTCACCTATACGAAGGGATAAAGCCGGAGTTCCTGCAGGGGATCAGGAAAAAATAAAACCAAAAACGAGTGACCTGTTCAATACCGTTGTGGATATCGTTACCATGGTAAAACGATTAAACGTTAACTATAGTGAAAATAATGGAACCGTGCTTCCTGGGTATACCCAATCTGTCGGTTTCATAGGAACCGCGAGGCCAACTATTGGATTTGTTTTCGGTAGCCAGTCCGATGTTCGTTTTGAGGCCGCCAGAAACGGCTGGTTGACAACTTTTCCAGAGTTCAACGAGCAATTCGTGCAACGTACCAATAAACAGTTGAACATTACGGCTACGGCGCAACCTACGCGAGATATTACCATAGACATCATTGCAGATCGGCAATTTTCAAACAGTTATCAAGAAAATTTCAACGTAGAGGATCAAGAATACAACATACAGTTAGGTAATAATTACGGTAGCTTCAGTATCTCTACAATGATGATCGGTACTGCATTTGGCAAGAGTGACGAATTTGATGCGGATACCTTCCTTCAGTTCAAGGAAAACAGGATTACCATTGCTAACAGGTTGGTCCAAGATCGTGGACAGAATCCCGGTACCCTGGATGCCGACGGTTTCCCACAATTATACGGCAAGACCCAACAAGAGGTTTTATTACCGGCATTTTTTGCGGCTTATACCGGTCAGGATGCCGGTAGGGTTAACTTGGATACCTTTAGGGATATTCCCATCCCAAACTGGAATGTGAAGTATACCGGATTAATGAAAAATAAATGGTTTAAAAAGAAATTCAGACGTTTTTCTTTGAGCCACGGTTATCGCTCTGCATACAGTATAAATTCCTTTCAAACAAACTTGGAAAAGGTTCAATTGCAAAAAGACGGTTTACCGCAAATAAATACCGAGAACGGGGATTTGCTCCCAGACCTAATCTTGAACAACGTGGTACTTACAGATCAGTTCAACCCATTGGCACGGGTAGATTTTGAGATGCAAAATTCCATAAGTGTACTTGCAGAGGTGAGAACGGACAGAACTTTGTCCCTAAGTTTTGATAATAATTTAATGACCGAAATTAACGGTAAAGAATATACGGTAGGCTTGGGCTACCGCTTTAAGGACGTGAAGTTTGTCACGAATATTGGTGGTAACAAAACACGGTTAAAAGGCGATTTAAATTTAAAGGCCGATGTTACTTTGCGCGATAATATTACGATTATCAGAAATCTCGATATCGATAACAATCAAATCACTTCCGGTCAAAATTTGATGTCGTTAAAATTTCAAGCAGATTATGCACTGAGTAAGAATTTGAATGCACTGTTCTTTTACGATCATTCGTTCTCGCAATTTGCGGTATCTACTGCGTTTCCACAGACAACCATCAATACAGGTTTTACCATACGGTACAATTTTGGGAACTAACGATTTTTCCAGAAATAATCAATTTAGCAATCGGAAAGCTTTTCGCTTCAAAGCGACTATAATTTATTTTTTGATATCCTAAATGGAATACTATACATTTGCCGAAGTAAAAAATAAAATTGAACGATGAAAATACCAGCGGAGTTAAAATATACAAAAGATCATGAATGGGTGCGCATAGAGGGCGATATTGCCACTGTGGGCATAACAGATTTTGCACAGGGTGAATTAGGCGATATTGTTTATGTTGAAGTAGATACTTTGGATGAAACTTTGGAGCGTGAGGCTATCTTTGGAACGGTGGAAGCCGTAAAAACGGTATCTGATTTATTTTCTCCCCTCTCTGGAGAAATCATTGAATTTAACGAAGCATTGGAAGATGAGCCGGAAAAGGTGAATACAGACCCTTATGGCGAAGGTTGGATGGTGAAGATAAAGTTGAGTGATGCTGCTGAGGTAGACGCCTTATTAAGTGATGCCGATTACAAGGAAATTATAGGTGGTTAAAAACCTGTTGTTTAAAATAATGTTTATAAGCTGGTTGGTGTTCGTAACACTTTCCAGCTTATTTTCATTTTCAGGGGTAAGTACCTCACGTTTTTCTATACCCCATTTAGATAAGGTCGTCCATTTTACATTTTATTTCGTCATGGTATTTTTGGGATTTTTAGCCTTAAGAAGGTTGGATTGGAGCCGAGAAAAAGGGTTTTCTTTTCTATGGAAATTGACGGTATCGGCCATTGGCTATGGCATAATTATTGAAGTATTTCAAGAGATTGCAACAGTCGATAGACAAGGAGATCTACGAGATGCCTTGGCGAATTCAATCGGTGCTATTGCGGCCATGGCACTGCTGCGACACCTATTTTTCAGCGGGCGGTCGTTAAAATGAAAATATAAGTTGCATTTTTATGGATTAATTAGTTAAATTAGCAAACACTAAATTGAATAGATATGGAACCTAAAAAGAGTCCGAAAGCGGATTTAACAAAGAACAGTAGTCTTTATTTTGTTATTGGATTATTTGCAGTAATGTTATTCACGTATGTAGCATTTGAGTGGAAAACCTATGACAAAGTCAATGATTACGACATTTCAATGAATGTGGATGATCTTTTGGACGAGGAAGTTCCAATGACAGAACAAATTAAAACACCACCACCACCACCACCACCTGCCGCCCCGGAGATCATTGAGGTAGTGGAAGATGAGGAAGAAGTGGAAGAAACAGTAATAGAATCTACGGAGACAAGTCAAGAAGAAGAAATTGTTGAGGTTGACGATGTAATTGTAGACGAGATTGAGGAAGATGTAGATGTTCCCTTTGCTGTAATTGAAGATGTTCCTATTTTTCCAGGGTGCGAAAGTGCTCCAGATAAGAGGGCTTGTTTCAACGAAATGATTCAAAAACACATTGGTAAAAACTTCCGTTACCCAGAAATTGCCCAAGAAATGGGTGTACAAGGTAGGGTAAGTGTTATGTTCGTTATCCAAAAAGACGGTAGTATTGGAAATATAAGAATGCGTGGACCGGACAAAAATCTAGAGGCGGAGGCAGCGAGAATTATTGGAAAATTACCAAAAATGACTCCCGGAAAACAAAGAGGAAGAGCGGTACGTGTTCCCTTTAGTATTCCAATTAACTTTAAATTACAGTAGTCATAACAATTTAGTTCATAAAAAAATCCCGGGCAGCAACTGCCCGGGATTTTTTTATGGTTTTAATTATTGGTTCTACTTCTTTAAACTGTTGTAAAAGGTGGCTCTGAGCCGCTCTGGATTGATAAAACTGCTTCCAAAATCCTCGTCATAGGAGGCGGACAACGAATCGTCCGTTTCAACTTCCTCCAAGGTTTTGCCTGCATTGATTGCGATTTTAATTTTGCTCTTAATTTCTTCCAACATGGCTACATAGGCGGTAAGTTCCTGTTTACTGGAAGGTCTACCGTGGCCGGGGATAATAACCGTATCCTCATTAATCACCAGCAGGGCTTTTTTCTGGGCCGCTATAAAGCCGTCAACACTACCGCCATTATTTAAATCCAAATAAGGATAGCGACCTGCAAAATAGGTGTCGCCCATATGAATAACATTGTTGGTCATAAAGTAAATCATTGCATCCCCGTTGGTATGTGCATTATGCACATGAAAAGCCATAATGGTTTCCCCATCATCATATATCTTGAGTTCGTCCTTAAAACTAATTTCAGGGAGCATGGCCTTGCCCAGTTCAGGTTTTTCTGCCACTTTAGTTTCCAAGCTTTTCCTAACATTTTCTTGTGCGATCAAGGTTAGGCTTTCCGTATTAAAAGCGGCATTACCCCCGGTGTGGTCCCCATGCATATGGGTGTTGAATAAATAGGCTAACGGCTTATCGGTGATGGTTTTTATGGCTGCCATTATTTTTGGGCTCAACTTCGCAAATTGATCATCGATTATATAAACCTTTGTAGGACCCACATAAAGCCCAATATTACCGCCTTGCCCGGTAAGCATATATACATCCTTGGACAAGCTGTCGACCTGTATTGTTACTTCCGTTTCTTGGCTACTGGATGGTGTAAAAACTAGCAATAACACACTGAGTGTTAAAACCCAATTTAATTTTCTCATTTCTAGCGTTTAAGGGATGGTTCCCGTTCTACTCAAATATAGCAGAAATAAAAATATAAGGTTGCAGAAATATGACCTGCGGGTTATCTTTGCACTCCTATTTGAATAATTATGAAAACGGCCGTTGGCTCGGTTAAGAATAGTGTTGCGGCATTACTTTTTTCCGATTTTAAGGAGATTACCAAAGCTAGGCTGGCGATTAGTGTCGTTTTTTCTTCCATTGCCGGCTATTTTTTAGGGGCCTATGAAATTCAATGGGTGCAAGTGCTCTTGCTGGCATTTGGTGGTTATTGCATGGTTGGGGCAAGTAATGCTTATAATCAGGTTATAGAAAAGGATTTGGATGCGTTGATGAAACGCACCCAGAATAGGCCAATTCCTGCCGGTAGAATGACCGTGAATTCGGCAATGACGATTGCGGTAGTGTTGACCTTGTTAGGGGTTTTGGCACTGTACCTATTAAACCCAAAAACGGCAATGTTCGGGGCAATTTCGATATTCCTCTACACAAGTGTATATACGCCCTTGAAAACGGTAACACCTTTGGCCGTTTTTGTGGGGGCTATACCTGGTGCCATTCCGTTCATGTTGGGTTGGGTGGCTGCTACCAATGAATTTGGTATAGAGCCCGGTACGCTTTTTATGATACAGTTTTTTTGGCAGTTTCCTCATTTTTGGGCCTTAGGATGGATGTTGAATGATGATTATACCAAAGGAGGCTTCAAAATGCTTCCCACGGGTAGAAAGGATGGCGCCACTGTGCTGCAAATAATAATGTATACTATTTGGATGATGGTCATATCCGTAATACCGGTGTTTGGTATTACCGGAAGATTACAATTATCTATCGCGGCCGCCATAGTTATTTTTTTAATGGGCGCCGTAATGTTAGGTTTTGCGTTTAGCTTATATGCAAAAAGAGACAATATATCTGCTAGAAAATTGATGTTGGCCAGCGTCAGCTATATCACCCTGATGCAGATAGTATATGTAATCGATAAATTTTTAAACTGATATGGATTTAACACAAGGAACTGCGAAGGAGAAGAACGATCGGGCAAAGAAAATGATGCTGTGGTTCGGTATAGTCAGTCTAATAATGGGTTTTGCTGGTTGGACCAGTGCCTATATTGTAAGTAGTAGCAGGGAGGATTGGGCTAGCGATGTTAGCTTGCCCCAAGCTTTTTTATACAGTACCTTGGTCATTATCGCGAGCAGCGTCAGCTATATGTTGGCAAAGAAGGCGATTAAGGAGGGGCAGGGCAGTAGGGGAACCGCATTGTTATGGCTTACCTTAGTATTGGGCGTTGTTTTCATTGTACTCCAATTTTCTGGTTTTTCACAAATGGTGGCGGAAGGGTATTATTTTACGGGTCCCACCAGTAGTATAAAAATGTCTTATGTCTTTCTCATTGCCATGGTGCACGTCGTTCATGTTGTTGCGGGGATGATTTCGTTATTGGTCGTATTGTACAACCAGAATAGGGGGAAATATAATGAAAATGAATATTTAGGGGTAACATTGGGGGCAACGTTCTGGCACTTTTTAGATCTATTATGGATTTATTTGGTGCTATTCATGACCTTTGTAAAATAAATTTTGCTTAAAATAAGTTTTGAACTGAAATCAGCTTTTATATAGTTCAAAAAAATGTAAATTTGCTAAAGTTTTATTAAAACGATAATCAGTATATGGATTCTACGGTGACAACGGGAGCGGAAACAAATGTTTGGGGTGGTGGCAACCAACCTTTAGGAGCAAGCTACGGTAAATTAATGATGTGGTTTTTCTTGGTATCGGATGCTTTGACATTTTCCGGATTTTTAGCGGCCTACGGTTTTTCAAGATTTAAGTTCATTGAAACTTGGCCTATTGCGGACGAGGTTTTTACCCACGTTCCTTTCTTTCATGGTAATTATCCCATGATTTATGTTGCCTTCATGACCTTTGTATTGATTATGTCATCGGTAACTATGGTTTTAGCTGTAGATGCGGGCCATAAAATGAAACAGAACGCCGTAATTTGGTATTTGTTCGCAACCATTATTGGAGGAGCAATTTTCGTTGGATCTCAAGCCTGGGAGTGGGCCACATTCATAAAAGGGGATTATGGTGCCCTGGAAACAAAAGGAGGTAGAATACTTCAATTTGTAGATGCGGATTCAGGGGAGCGGGTGGCCTTGTCGGAATTTGCCGTTACCATCCCTGACGAACGTGTAGAGCACGAAAAAAAGAATGGAGTATGGTACTATGGCGAGAAAGCCTTACCTACCTATACTGTAAACGAAGTTTTAGAAGGGGTCAAAGCCAATCCTAGTGTTTTGATACGAACGGAGACTATTAACGAAGCTGGTGAAAAAACCGTGTTGGATAGACAGGCAACCCTATCGAAACTAGCGGACGCAACCCAAGTGGTGGAAGGCGCTAACCTAATCCATAACGAATATGGAAGCAGGTTGTTCGCGGATTTCTTTTTCTTTATAACCGGGTTTCACGGGTTCCACGTATTTTCTGGTGTAGTTATCAATGTCATCATATTCTTCAATGTAATATTGGGCACCTATGAAAAAAGAGGCCATTATGAAATGGTTGAAAAAATTGGATTGTACTGGCACTTTGTAGATTTGGTTTGGGTATTTGTATTTACGTTTTTCTACTTGGTTTAAGCGCCAACTAAAGAGGACAAACGCATTTGTAGTAATTGTATTTATAGATTAGAATAAAATGGCACACGAACATAAATTGGAAATTTTTAGAGGATTGGTAAAGTTCAAATCGAATACCCAAAAAATATGGGGCGTTTTGGCATTTCTTACCATTGTTACGGCTGTAGAGGTAGTTTTGGGTATACTAAAACCTGAAATATTGACAGACACCTATGTATTGGGTATGAAGTCGCTAAATTGGATATTTATCATACTAACTTTGGTGAAAGCCTATTATATCGCCTGGGATTTTATGCACTTACGTGATGAAAAATCGGCATTGAGAAGGACTATAGTTTGGACCCCGATTTTTTTGGTAATCTACCTCGTATTTATCCTTTTGGTTGAAGCGGATTATATTTATAACATCTACAAGGATGGCTATATAAGCTGGAATTTCTAAGACAGAATTAACAGAATTAAAAGACGGTTTCATCACCGTCTTTTTTATTTTTGTACCATGCGTGCTTTACTGGTTTTAGGGTGTATGCAATGTATTTAATAGCGCTTTAGCCTAGCTTAATTTTATGAAAAAGACCTTCGTTTTAATTGTTCTATTCATTTTACCTATAGTTGCTTATTTATTCTTTGCGTCTGGGGTAAATAATTTTGGGAAGTTACCGGAGTTAACAAAGGACATTCAAGAATTGGAGGTGATCGATGCCGTTAAGTTTAAGGATAAGATTACCATTTTGGGCTTTTTGGGCAGTAATGTGGATATTAGAAAGGGCAATGCTTTCAATCTGAACCAAAAAATATACAAGCGTTTTCATGAGTTCAATGATTTTCAATTTGTCATGCTTGTGCCCGTCGGTACGGAGGATAAAGTAAATGAACTGAAACAGGAATTGGCTTCTTTGGCTAACATTGAAAAATGGAACTTCGTCTTCGCCGATCCCGATCAGATTAAGTTGCTGTTTTCTAGTTTGCAAACCGACTTGCAGTTGGATGATGCCTACGGCACCCCCTTTGTTTTTATTATAGACAAAGACCTAAATTTAAGAGGAAGGACCCAAGATGAGGACGAGGGTACGAAATTTGGTTTTAATTCAAATTCCGTGGCGGATCTAAATAATAAGATGGAAGATGATGTTAAGATCATATTGGCAGAGTATCGTTTGGCCCTCAAAAAGAACAACGCGCAAAGATCTAAATAATGAATAAGAAATATACTTACGTTTGGGTTTCGCTAATTGTTTTAATATTTGGAATCATTACCGTTCCCATTATTGTAGAGCGGTTATCCTCTGGCACTGTTGTACAAAATGACCGCTTAAATGTAAGCATGAACAAAGACTCCCTGAGTTATATTTTGTTGGATGGTAAAAAACGTAAGGTTCCATCCTTCGAGTTCATCAATCAGGATAGTATAGTCGTAACAGATAAGGATTATCTGGGCAAAGTGTACGTGGTCGATTTCTTTTTTACGAGGTGCCCAAGTATTTGCCCTATAATGACGACCAATTTGGTAGACTTGCAGAATCAATTCGAAAAAGAGCCGGATTTTGCATTGGCATCTTTCAGTATCACGCCTCAATTTGATACCGCACAGGTTTTAAGGACATACGCTGAAAAATATGAAATTGATACTGCTAATTGGAACTTGATGACTGGTGATAAGGAAGCAGTCTTTGATTTGGCAAATGCAGGCTTTAATATTTTTGCCGCAGAAATGCCAGAGGTGCCAGGTGGTTTTGAACATTCCGGGTTATTTGCACTGGTGGATAAGGAGGGTTATTTGCGTTCGCGCAAAGATGAATTTGGGAACCCTATCGTATATTACCGCGGTGCTATTTTGGAGGAGAAGGGAACTAATGATCAAGGAGAGGAAGAGGAAATAGGTATTTTGAGGGCAGACATAAAAAAATTGCTAAAAGAATAAGAGTTGAGTTATGCATACAAACGTTTCTGACGAAAGAAAATTCAATAGAATCATAGCGGTTGTTTCAATCGTCATACCCATAGTGGTTGCACTGTTATTTGGCATAAAAATACCGAACGTAGAGCCACTTTCGTTTTTGCCTCCCATTTATGCAACGATAAATGGTTTAACGGCGGTACTACTTTTGGTTGCGGTATGGGCCATAAAAAAGGGTAATCAAAAACTGCATCAGCAATTGATGACAACCAATATCGGATTGTCCTTACTCTTTTTGGTGATGTACATTGCCTATCATATGACATCGGATTCTACCGTATATGGAGGTGCCGGAACACTGCGTTATGTTTACTTTTTTATTCTTATTACCCACATCGTTTTATCAATTGCTTTGATTCCATTGGTATTGCGCACTTACTCCAAGGCCTATTTTGGTAAATTTGAAGCCCATAAGGCCCTGGCGCGTTACACCTTTCCAATATGGTTGTATGTTGCCATTACGGGCGTTGTGGTTTATTTAATGATATCCCCTTATTATGCATAAGAGACAATTGAATTTTATTGTAGTGCTTGTTTTTTTGGTTTTGGTGCCCTCCTTGGTAGAGGCGCAATGTGCTATGTGCAGAGCCGTTCTTGAAAGTGAAACTACAGGGAATGCTGCAAAAGGGATTAACAATGGTATCGTTTATTTAATGGCCATACCTTACGTTTTGGTGGCCGGGGTTTTCTATTTTGTGTATAGAAAGATGCGCGCTTAAGCTTCTTTTAAACTTTAACATTTTTAGTGTAACAATATGTAGTTTGATTAGTCTATTACTAAGTGACGTCTTTGTCACATTCATCAATCAATCAAACCAATCAATCACATGTTCGATTTAGAACGATGGCAGGAAATTTTTGATACGATTCGCAAAAATAAATTGCGGACCTTTCTCACCGGGCTTTCCGTTGCTTCAGGCATCTTTATTCTAGTAATCTTATTGGGTTTTGGACAAGGGATGCAAAATGGTATCGCCAAGGAGTTTGAGCAGGATGCTGCCACGAGTGTTTGGGTTTGGCCCGGGGTAACCACAAAGGAGTATAAAGGGATGAATCCGGGCCGCAGAATACAGTTGCGTAATGAAAACTACGATTTTACGGCAAAGCTATTGGAGGACCAAATCGAGAATAAATCTCCAAGGGTTTTTGTCAGGGATGTACTGGTCAATTATGGGACGGAATCATTGGCCTATTCCGTGCAAGGCATATCCCCTCAATTTCAATTCATTGAAAATGAATTTATGTCTCAAGGTAGATTTATTAATGCCCAGGATGAAGGCCAAAAGGCCAAAGTGGCCATTGTCAGTAATAAGATAACGCGAGAAGTATTCAAAGACCTTGACACGCCTGTGGGAGAGTTTTTGGATATCTCGGGCATTCCATTTAAAATTATAGGTGTCTACGGAGATGTAGGTGGTGAACGGGAGGAGGACCGTATATACATCCCAGTAAGTACGGCACAACAGGTATTTAATGGTGCAGACTATTTAAACAACTTATCTTATACTTTGCCTCCCGCAGCTAGTTTTGATGCCGCCGTAGCACAATCCGTAAAATTCAAAAATTCCATTAAAACGTATTTGCAACAGGCCCATACGGTGGCACCTGACGATACAAGCGCTATACAGGTCTACAATCCCATGGAGGAGGCAAAGCGTTTTTATTCCTTAATGGGGGGCATAAAATTTTTCTTTTGGTTTGTAGGGGTATGTACGATTATTGCAGGCATTGTTGGGGTAAGTAATATTATGCTTATCGTTGTTAAGGAACGTACGCGGGAAATTGGTATCCGTAAGGCTTTGGGAGCGAAACCTTGGTCCATTGTAGGGATGATATTGCACGAGGCTATTTTTATAACGGCAATAGCGGGGTTTACCGGGCTCATTTTGAGTATGGGCTTGTTGGAACTTGTTGGCCCGCATGTAGAGGTGGATTACGTTTTAAATCCGTCCGTGAATTTTAATGTGGCATTGACCACGGTTTTTGTGCTCATTTTTGCCGGTGTTGTTGCAGGGTTTTTCCCTGCATGGAGAGCTGCTAAAATTCATGTTATTGAAGCCTTACGTGATGAATGAATTAGCAGGGGCAAGAGCGGGTTGGGCTGCGGATTGAAAGATTCTATACCCATTTCAAAATATGAATTTGGTGTTAAATTATCGCTTGCAGAGCGTACCTAAAGTAAAGAACAAAGGCATTAAGCCATTCAAAAAAAGACTATTAAAAAACGACCGTAGTAAGGATGTTCAATAGAGATCGTTGGAAAGAAATACTGGAAGTACTGTCCAAAAATGTTTTTAGGACCCTGGCTACTGCGTTTGGTGTAGGCTGGGGTATTTTCATCCTAATCATTCTACTGGCTGCAGGAAAGGGACTTGAGAACGGTATACGAGCCGATTTTGGTGATATCGCAACCAATACCATGTTTATGTGGTCACGAAATACGACCATCGCCTATAAGGGCTTGCCCAAAGGAAGGAGATTTAGTTTTAAGCTGGAGGATGTACAGGCAATACAGGACAATGTGCCTAATCTCCGGTTTATTTCGCCCCGTAATCAGCTGGGAGGTTTCGGGGGTGGTAATAATGTAGTTCGCGGCTTAAAGACAGGAGCGTTTAATGTGTACGGAGACTATCCTCAAATCATTAGGCAGGAACCCATGACCATCACCTCCGGTAGGTTCATCAATCAAAACGATATTGATGATAAACGTAAGGTCGCGGTCATTGGCGATGGGGTAAAAAATGAATTGTACGATAAGGGTGAAACTATTTTGGGAACCTATGTTAAAATACAAGGGGTCAATTTCATGGTGGTAGGCACCTATAAAAAGAAAAGCAACGAGGGGGATGGTGAAGAGGGGCAAAAGGAAATATTTGTGCCCTTTACCGCGTTTTCCCAAGCGTTTAATATGGGGAATGACGTTGGTTGGATGGCCATTACTGCACAGGACGGTAACTCAATTTCTAATTTAAAGGAACGGATTGTCAATGTGGTCAAGGAGAACAGAAAAATTCATCCAGACGACAAACGGGCCGTTGGGTATTTTGATTTATATGAACAATTCAACCGGGTGGAAAGCCTGTTTGGAGCACTACGTTGGGTAGCCTATTTTGTTGGGGTACTTGTATTACTTTCAGGTATTATTGGGGTAAGTAATATAATGCTGATTGTAATAAAGGAAAGGACAAAGGAAATTGGCATACGAAGGGCCCTTGGTGAAGCTCCTTTATCCATAAAAAAACAAATCTTAATGGAATCCATTTTCCTTACCATTATATCGGGTATGGTAGGTATAATTTTTGGGGCCGCCTTTATTTATGGTGTGAATGCCGTTTTGGAAGCTGTTGGACCCGTGGATATGTTCATTAACCCCAGTGTAAGTATAGGGGTGGTGGCCAGTGCCTTGGCCATACTCATTTTCTCCGGGTTGTTGGCGGGCTTCATCCCCGCACAGAGCGCCATAAGGGTAAGACCTATTGAAGCATTACGAACAGAATAAAATCATTGATCAGCAAGTATAAACCAATCAGACAAATGAAAAAATCAGCAACAATCAGTATTCTACTCATCATCGTTTTGGCCTTTGGTGGGTCTATGTATTATTTATATCAAAAAAATGCTGAGGACCCTCTGGTCTATGAGACAGAGGAGCCCTCTACCCAGACCATCGTAAAAAAGACCATGGCTACCGGGAGTATCCTTCCTTTGGAGGAAGTATTGATCAAGCCCAATATCTCGGGAGTAATTCAGGAAATATTTGTGGAAGGGGGAGATTATGTGAAATCTGGGGATTTATTATGTACGATTAAGGTAGTACCCAATTTAAATGCCTTGAACGATGCCAGGAACACAATAGACGAAACCAAAATAAATCTGGACGATCAGCTAAGAAACATTGAAAGACAAAAAGGTTTATTCGCTAAAGGAGTGATTTCCAAGGTAGATTTGGAACGGGCACAAGTTACTTACGATCAGGCAAAACAGGCGTATGCCGCCGCCAATAAAAGATATGATATTGTAAAAACGGGTACTACGGCCGGCTATGGCAATGCGGCCAATACCCAGATACGGGCTACGGTCAGCGGTATGATTTTGGAGGTGCCGGTTGAAGTTGGAAA
>CAWFGA010000013.1:0-35557 GCA_963815225.1 uncultured Flavobacteriaceae bacterium | reverse complement strand
AGCCGCCCCCACCGAAGCCCCCACCAAATCCACCTCCACTAAATCCACCACCACTGCTTTTGCCAAAGCCGCCGCTTGAACGTCCCATATTGCTGAGGATGATCATATCCCAAGGGCTAAGACCTCTGCGCCCACCTGGGCCATTATTGTTGCCTCCTTTTCTGCTCCATAAAATGAAAAGGATGACCATAAATATGATAAAGGGCAATATGGAAGAAAAAGGGAATCCCTCACCATTTTCAAAGGTTCTATCTTCTTGGAATTCTCCGGTTAGTACTTGAAAAATCACATCCGACCCCTTATCCAATCCACCATAGTAGTCCCCGGTCCTAAACTCGGGCAAAATACTATTTTCAATAATGCGTTTGGAAAGGGCGTCCGTTAAGGAACCTTCCACCCCGTACCCCGTGTTAATGGCTATTTTACGATCATCCCTGGCAAGGATGATAAGGATACCATTATCCTTTCCTTTTTGACCGATGCCCCATTTTTGACCCCACTGTGCCCCTAGGTAGTTGATATTTTCTCCTTGTGTGCTTGCAATGATTGTAATCACGATTTGGGTAGAGGTACTATCGGAATAGCGAACTAATTTTTGACTTAGGGTTTTCTTTTGCTGGGCGTCTAGCAAGTCTACGTAATCATAGACACTGGTTTGTACGGTCGGTTTTTCCGGAATTTCAAACTGACTCCAAAGTGGTTTGCACCAAAGAAGAAGAAAGACTAGGCTAACCTTTAGATATCTCATTGCTTAATTCATTGGTATCATCGGCTTGCCAAGGAAAATGACTGTTTAGTTCCGCCCCGGCTTTTAAAATACCGGCAACGAGGCCATCCTTGAATTCCCCTTTTTTAAAATGGTGTTGAATGCTATCCTTTGTGCTTTGCCAAAAGTCTTTTGGCACAACGGTGTCAATGCCCTTATCGCCGCAAATAACAAACTTTTTATCCTTTACCGCAACGTAAATAAGTACACCATTGTCGTGTTTCGTGTTATCCATTTTTAACAGATGAAAAACTTCTTGGGCACGTTTATAGTGATCAATCGAGGAGTGGGCCTCTAGGTGCACGCGTATCTCGCCAGAAGTATTTTGTTCCGCTTTCAGGATAGCATCTACTATTTCCTGTTCTTCCGAAGCCGTCAAAAAATCCTCTACGTTGGACATTGGTGAATCAATCAAATTCAAAATTTACATCAGGGGCATTTTCGGAACCTGCATCTGCTTGATAATAGGCAAGTTCATCAAAATTTAAAATTCCGGCCAAAACGGAATTAGGGAACTTTTTAATGTGTAGGTTATAGGGTTCAACCGTTGCATTGAACCGATCCCTGGCTACATTGATTCTATTCTCGGTTCCTTCAAGTTGTGCCTGTAGTTCAAGGAAGTTTTGATTCGCTTTTAATTCGGGATAGCGTTCCACGGTAACCAACAAGCGGCTCAAGGCACTGCTTAGACCACTCTGGGCCTGATTAAATTGTGCAAGTTGTTCTGGCGTAATATTGGCCGGGTCTATGTTTACCGACGTTGCTTTTGCCCTTGCCTCGATAACATCGGTCAAGGTGCCCCGTTCAAAATCAGCGGCCCCTTGAACGGTTTTTACTAAATTTCCAATAAGGTCGTTCCTGCGCTGATAGGCACTTTCTACGTTGGCCCAAGTTTTTGTCGATGTCTCCTTTAAGGCAACGGCGGTATTGTTAAAACTTACGCCCCATTGATAGAGGCCAAGGGCGATTACTGCTACTACGATCAATGCAATGATTCCTTTTTTCATGGAAGTGGTATTAATAGGGTTGTGTTATTAAAGTTGGTCCTTGATTTTAATAAGCTCGGCTTTTACGCGCTCTAACTTTTGGATAATATCAAAATTGGATAGGGTTTTCTGTTTTTCTTCCTTGAGATGAATTTTAGCACCATCTAAGGTAAATCCTCGTTCTTTGACCAAATGATAGATCAATTGCAAGTTTTTAATATCCTGTGGGGTGAATTTTCGATTTCCCTTGGCATTTTTTTTGGGTTGTAGTTCATCAAATTCTTTTTCCCAAAAACGGATTAATGAGGTATTTACACCAAATGCCTTGGCCACTTCGCCAATACCGTAATACCGTTTTTCTGGGAGCTTTAGCTGCATTAATCCAATGATTGGTTCTCCTGGTTGGCGAATTTCAACATATTCTCGAATTCCTCTGGCGATAAACTTCCATAATAGAAATTTATGGGGTTGATCCTATCAGAATCTTTCCACACTTCATAATGGAGATGCGGTGCCTCGGACCGCCCCGTGCTACCTACAAAACCAATAAGGTCCCCACGTTTTACTTTTTGGCCACGTTTTACATTGTATTGGCTTAAATGCCCATAAAGACTCAGATAACCGTACCCATGCTCAATACGGATGTGTTTTCCGTAACCTGATGAGTTATTATCTGCACGCGTTACCTGACCGTCACCGGTAGCGTAAACCGGTGTGCCTTTTGGTGCGGTGAAATCCATACCATAATGCATTTTTCGTGCCTTGGTAAACGGGTCTGAACGCCAACCATACCCCGATGCCATACGGGTTAGGTCTTCATTGTTAATGGGTTGTATAGCGGGTATGGATAGTAGCAACTTCTCTTTTTCCTCAGCCAATTTAGTAATCTCATCCAAGGATTTGGATTGGATCGCCATTTGTTTCTTAATAATATCCAAGCGCTTTGTGGTGGATATGATCATTTCCGAATTATTGAAGCCTTCAAGGGATTTATATCTGTTTATCCCCCCAAATCCGGCCCTACGCTGCTCATCGGGTATTGGATTTGCCTCAAAATAAAGTCGGTATATATTGTTATCACGCTCTTCAATATTGCCTAGAACATCTTCGATCTGTTCCATTTTCTTGTTCAGCAATTCGTATTGAAGTTCGTAGTTTTTGACCTCACGCGCCAAGGAAAGTTCCCTAGGTGTATTGATAAGGTCTGTGTTTAAAAGTAGGATAAGCGATAAAAAACCAAATAGGCAAGCGCCCAAAATAAAGAAGGCAATATTTCTATAGCGCTTAGATTTTTCGGGTTCTATTTTGCGGTAGGACAAGGTGTCCGGATCGTAATAGTACTTTACTTTAGACATGAATGTAAATTATCCTATTTTTGTGGTTTAATTTTAACGCAACAAACAAATATAAAAATTGTTTAATAGAAACGGTTAAAATTTGTAAAAGCTTAGCATTTTAGATGAATTCCAAGGATACACGAAACCAATTTCTGAATTTTTTTAAGGGTAAGAATCATAAAATAGTGCCTTCTGCCCCAATGGTCATAAAAGATGATCCAACCCTGCTTTTTACCAACGCGGGAATGAACCAATTTAAAGAATATTTTTTAGGAATCAGTCAACCTAAGAATGCACGGGTTGTGGATACCCAAAAATGCCTTAGGGTAAGTGGGAAGCACAATGACTTGGAAGAGGTGGGTAAGGATACGTACCACCATACCATGTTTGAAATGTTGGGCAACTGGAGTTTTGGGGATTATTTCAAGGAAGAGGCCATAACATGGGCATGGGAGTTGTTGACCGATGTTTTGAAAATTGATAAGGAAAGCCTGTATGTATCCGTCTTTGAGGGAAGTACGGATGCGGATGGATTGGAAAAGGACCTTGAGGCCTATGACCTTTGGAAAAAGATTGTACCAAATGACCGCATCATCATGGGGAACAAGAAGGATAATTTTTGGGAAATGGGAGATCAAGGTCCTTGTGGTCCGTGTTCGGAAATACATGTGGATATCCGGTCCAAGGTGGAAAAGGCAAAAGTACCTGGAGCCAGTTTGGTAAACCAAGATCATCCACAGGTGGTGGAAATTTGGAACTTGGTTTTTATGCAATACAACCGCAAGGCAGACGGTTCTTTAGAAAATTTACCTGCAAAGCATGTAGATACGGGTATGGGTTTTGAGCGCCTCTGTATGGTCTTGCAAGGGGTGCAGTCTAACTATGATACTGATATTTTTACACCCTTAATTCGAGAAATAGAGATAATCACCAATTCAAGTTACGGTAAGTCCAATGAGGTGGATATCGCCATACGGGTAATTAGTGATCATATACGTGCTGTTTCCTTTTCCATAGCAGACGGGCAACTCCCCAGTAATACCGGGGCAGGTTATGTTATACGAAGAATCCTGCGTAGGGCGGTACGGTACGGGTTCACTTTTTTGAATACCAAGGAGCCGTTTATGTACCGTCTGGTCAATGTGCTTACAGAATCTATGGGAGACGCCTTTCCTGAGCTTAAGGAACAACGGCAGTTAATTGAGAACGTTATCAAGGAAGAAGAACATTCCTTCCTGAAAACATTGGATCAAGGATTGGTATTGCTGGATACCATCTTATCCAACACCAAAGGCACGACCGTAGATGGTGCAAAAGCTTTTGAATTGTATGACACTTTTGGGTTTCCAATAGATTTAACCGCTTTGATCCTGCAAGAGAAAGGATATGCCTTGGATACAGCGGGTTTTGATGCCGCGATGGAGCAGCAAAAGAAACGTTCCAAGTCCGCTTCCGAAGTTTCCAAACAGGACTGGGTCATACTACAGCAAGATAAAGAACAGGAATTCATAGGGTACGATACCTTGGAGGCCAATGTAAGAATCATGAAATATCGTGAAGTAGTTTCCAAAAAGGAAGGAACACAGTACCAACTAGTATTTAACCTAACGCCTTTTTATGCCGAAGGCGGTGGGCAGGTTGGGGACAAAGGGTACTTGGAGGATGCCCATGGCGATGTTGTTTATATAATCGACACCAAAAAAGAAAATAACGAAATCATTCATTTTGCCAAGAACTTGCCCAAGCATATTGGGGAAAGCTTTAATGCCGTTGTGGATAGAAAGCAAAGGAGCAGAACGGAAGCGAACCATACGGCGACCCATTTGCTGCATCAGGCTTTGCGTGAGATTTTGGGAAAACATGTGGAGCAAAAAGGTTCTGCCGTTCATTCTAAATATTTACGGTTCGATTTTTCGCATTTTTCAAAACTTACTTCGGATGAACTGCGGGATGTGGAGAATTTTGTCAACGCACGGATTGACGGGCAATTGGCTTTAGAGGAAAAAAGGAATGTGCCAATGAAGGAGGCGGTTGAAGCTGGCGCCATGGCCTTGTTCGGGGAAAAATATGGGGACGCTGTCCGTACCATTAGGTTTGGGCAATCCATAGAATTATGTGGGGGCACCCATGTACGCAATACGGGGGATATTTGGCAGTTTAAAATAAAATCAGAGGGTGCGGTCGCTGCAGGTATCCGAAGAATAGAGGCCATTACAGGCGATGCCGTAAAAACATTCCATAATGAAAACGATAAACTGCTTACGAATATCAAGGAAGTACTGGGGAATAGTCAAGAACCCATCAAAGCAGTTTCTAGCCTACAGGAAGAAAACAGTGCTTTGAAAAAGCAGGTAGCAGAATTGCTACGGGATAAGGCAAAAAACCTAAAAGTGGAATTGTTCCAAGAGTTGGAAGCGGTGAACGGGGTTCTTTTTCTGGCCAAAAAGATAGATTTGGATGCCGGTGCAATTAAAGACCTCTCCTTTGAAATGGGAAATGAAAAGGATAATCTCTTTTTACTTTTTGGGACGGAACAAAACGGTAAAGCCTTACTTTCGTGTTACATTTCCAAGGAGTTGGTAGCTTCAAAAAACTTAAATGCAGGTACTATTGTAAGGGAATTGGGAAGCTACATCCAAGGAGGGGGAGGAGGACAACCTTTCTTCGCCACGGCGGGTGGTAAGAACCCTAAGGGTATTTCAGAGGCGCTGCAAAACGCAAAGCGCTACTTGGAATAGTCGGTTCTTTTTACCCTTAACATCCGCAAAGAGCTAAATATAAACAGGTCTATGAAAAAGTATGTATTATTAATGCTCCTAGCTGTTTCCTGTAGTACTCCAAAGGCCGATAAAGAAAACGGTGAAGAGGGTAGCGTTGAAAAGGTTCAGTTGTCCGGGATGGATTCCATTCGATTGAAAGGATTCGTTACGGAGGCATTTAAGGCGCCCTTGCACTCCCGGGAGCATCAACAATTGCTGGATTCCGCACTTGCCATACAGCCTGATAATGCCTGGTTATGGCAGCAAAAAGCAATGCCTTTATACAAAACTAGAAAATATCAATTGGGAAAGCCTTTTTTAGAGAAGGCTGTGGCAAACGACCCCAAGAAATATTTGGATTATAGTGCTTTTATGAAATGTATATTCTCAAAAGACTATATTAAATCCATAGCAGAATTTTTACAGGCTATACAAGACTACGGCGATGGTTATGTCATGGATCATACCTATAATTTCTATATTGGATTAAATTACTTGCAGCTCAATGAGTTTAAAAAGGCCAAAGAATTTTTACTAAAAAGCAAGCAACAGCAATTTGTGGATTTCCCTAATGATCCACCCCAGGAAGCTTGCCATTATTTGGATTGGTTTTATCTAGGAATAGCAGATTTTGAACTGGGCAATTATACCGATGCCATCACTTCTTTTGATATGGCCTTGAAAGTGTATGCTAATTTCGCGGATGCCTTATATTTCAAGGGGCGAAGTTTAGTAAAACTAGGAAATCTTGAAGAAGGGGAAAAATTGGAGAAATTTGCTTTTGAGAACGGGCAAAACTCTTTTAATGAAGCCAATGCCATTTATGAAATCTATCCCTATCAGGTTTTTCATAAGCTGAATGAACGTGTGCGACCAAAATGAAACTCCAGACCCAAGTTCCTATAACGAAAGCATCAAAACCTATAGATTATCATAGCAAGGTAGTGCTTTTAGGTTCTTGTTTTTCAGAGCATATTGGAGCTAAATTTTTGTATTATCAATTTAAGCAAACCAGTAATCCCTTCGGGATATTGTTTCATCCAATGGCCATCAAAAAAATGGTAGGCAGGGCCCTTGGCAATATACACTACACGGAAGAGGATTTATTTTTTTTAAACGATCAATGGCATTGTTTTGATGTGCACTCCAAGCTCAGTAATTCCTTAAAAGGTGAATTACTGGTGCAATTAAACGAAAAAGTGCCCCAAAGCGGGGAACAGTTAAAAAATGCCACCCATATCTGCATTACCTTAGGTACTGCTTGGGTATATAGAAATAAGGCTGACGCACAAATAGTTGCCAATTGCCATAAAGTACCCCAAGCTAATTTCACGAAAGAAATTTTGGATATCCCCACAATTGAGCAGTGTTTGTTAGATATAATTGGAGAGACCCGCAAAGTAAACCCGGGCGCTCAATTTATTTTTACCGTTTCTCCGGTGCGCCATCTCAAGGATGGTTTTGTGGAGAACCAGCAAAGTAAAGCACATCTTATAAGTGCGGTACAGGCCGTAGTCAATGCCGGCGAAGCTTTTTATTTTCCCAGTTATGAAATTATGATGGACGAGCTCCGCGATTACCGCTTTTACACGGCAGATATGGTACATCCAAGTACGGTGGCCATCACTTATATTTGGGGTAAGTTTTGTGAAGCTTGGATTGCTAGGGATGCCCAAGTGGTTATGGATAAAGTGGACGAAATTCAAAAAGCAACACAGCACCGTCCCTTTAACCCATCCGGTAAATCCCATGAAAAATTTATGAAATCGATCCATTCAAAAATTGAGGATATAAGGAGGGTCTATCCTTTTATGGATTTTAATTTTCCAAACCCATGAAAAAATTTATTGCCGGTGTGCTAATTACTTTATCCTTTGTGTCTTATCATCCGTTCGTGTAGCGAGGATAAAAACGATAAATCGATGCTGCAGGAGAATTCCATGCTTATTCAGCAGGAAATAGCAAACGTGGCAAAACTGATCGTAACGGAGGGGCATTTTGCGGAGGTTTATAACTATAAGGATTCAAAGGAACTCTTTGGGCCGCTTTTACGTGCTGAAAAAAGAGCCTTGGTAGTCGTAAATGCAGACGTAACCGTAGCGTATGATTTGAGTAAGATTGATTTTGAAATCGACGAAAGCTCCAGAACAGTTTTTATAAAAAATATTCCAGCGCCAGAAATTAAATTGAATCCAGATTTTGAGTACTATGATGTTACCGCAGATTACCTAAACCAGTTTGATGCCGCAGATTACAATAAAATAAAGCAGACCGTACAGAATTCACTTATGAAAAAAGTGGAGGCTTCTTCGCTGCGTTCCAATGCTGAGAATAGATTGATAAGTGAATTACAGAAATTTTACATCCTTACCAATTCAATGGGTTGGCGACTTAGTTACGAAGAGCGTATCCTAGAATCCTTAGACGCCTTAAAAGACATTAAGCCTTAACCTTTGTTCCGTTAGCGGCCAATTCCAATCCATCGTCTATTAATCTGCCCAAGTTTGGGTTTTCCAATTTAATGGCATGTAAATGCCCTTTAATGGTTTCCATCAAGTTTTTATCCCCACTATCCATGGCCAATTCATAAATTTCAATGGGCAATAGCCAATCTAAGGGAAATTTTTCCTTTATCTCCTGAAAAACCTTGGTCCTGGAAATCGTAGTATTTTTACCTTCCCTAAATGCGCGTATCTGCATATAATAGGATTCAAGCGCTGTTAAGGTGCTGGAATCTGTTTTTTCACTCCCCGTACTTAAGGTATGGTCCAATAAATCGAAACTTTTCAAATCCGCAGGTCCGTGATATGCGGAAACTATTTCCTCCCCAATGGCCATGTTATAGGGTTCTTGATTGGATTCGAACAAAATGGTATCCTCATAGCTGACCTTGCAATTTTCAAAGGTGATAAGGATAATGCGGCCCTGTAAGTTTCGGGTTCCTGTAATTATTTTTCCGGTTACGTTGATGCCGCCCTCAAAATCTAAGGAAACAATCTCGCCCTCATAGATTTTATAAGCTTTTAGATCTCTAGGACTCATCTCCTCAATAGGGATGTTGATTCCTTTCAACCTGCCTATGGGAGAACCAAAGCCCGTTGCGTGCTGGTTGGTATCCTGTCCTACCAGCTCCTGCTCCCTAAATGCCAGTGCAGATTTTCCTTTTGTCTGGAAATAAATTGGTTTCCCCTCATGTGCAATGACCGATTCAAAATTCCCGGATACTTGAAGCCCTGTGCTTAGTTCGATGGTGCCAAGTTCCTTTGAATTTATCAATTTCTGCACCCCTTCAAGCCCTCCTTTGCGCAGTGCCATAGTGTTGGCAAAGTCTTCCAATACCTGACTCAAAAATGCAAAATCTGGGGTTACAAAGAGCTGTGGTTGCGGTTTTGTAATATCGAAAGAGGTCCTTGCCGCTTCCAGGGAGTAAGGTAATTTTTTAACCTTATCCGTCATGCACCATTCGCTTTCCCCAATGGAGGATAATAGACCTGCGCCGTATATTTTCGGATTTTCTACCGTTCCGATCAGTCCGTATTCTACCGTCCACCAGTGTAGATTTCGAATTAAGGCCATTTCACTTGGTTCGCCCATATTTTCCTGCAAGTATTCAATATGCTTTTCCGCTTTTTCAATTTCATTGAGGTCAGTACCTTTGGCTTCCTTAATGATAGACAAATGGCGTACCGCTTCGTACAGTTCAAAATCCTTGGCACTTGAAATCGCTTTACATCCAATCTCCCCAAAACGTCTTAAATACGCCGCGTATTCAGGGTTTGCAATGATAGGAGCATGACCGGCCCCTTCATGTATAATATCTGGGGCAGGTGTGTAGGCTATGTTTTCAAGTTGTCTAATATCCGATGCTATCACCAATACATTGTACGCTTGAAATTCCATAAAGGCGGCTGGGGGTATAAAACCATCCACGGCGACTGCCGCCCAGCCCAAATCCTTCAAAATGCGGTTCATGCCGTACATATTAGGAATATTATCTATGGAAATGCCTGTTTTTTTTAATCCGTCCAAATACGAATTATGGGCAACTTTGCTGAGATAGGCAACATTTTTACGCATCACATAGCGCCATACGGCCTGATTTATTGGGGTGTAGTCCCCATAGTTCTGCGGTTTAATGAACTGTCTTAAATGTTTAGGGAGTTTATCCAATATAGGATTGCTCTCATAGCCCGTTGTACTCATTCTTATTTATTTTTTAATGGCACTGCCTTGTGCATCAAACAACTGCTTCATTGAAAATGCTTGGGGCGTATCGCCATGTTTTTCTTGATGGTTTAATTTGCTCTTGACCATTTCTAGGGTAGGGATTTCCCCTTCAGGAATCCACCACATTATAAATTGCGATGGCCCATTGGCATCAAACCATTTCTTTTTATTCCGGAGGAAATAACTGTGAACCGTACTGTAAACAAAGTTCGTAAGGGAATCATAATCTTTCCAAACACTGATGTTGATGGCCATGAGTTCGTCTTTAAAGGGGGATTCAATGTAGGAAGCTGATCTGCCCTCGGTATCCATTAGGCGCCATATAAATCCGTCACTTTCCTCCGCAAGCTTGTTCACAGGCTCCAGAAAATCTGTAAATTCTTTCATTACAATGACTGTCCAATGGAGCTTTAAAGCGAGCAATGTTAGCTTGAGCCAAGATGAAACATGTTTGATGGTTTTCTTTTAAATATACTGTAATTAGACTATTTAGTGCAATAAAATTTATAATTTGGTAAAAAGAACTGATTATTTAAAGTAAAGCAGTAATAAAGACTATTTGCGCCTAACATGGATTCATAAAACAGGAAAAATTTTGACAGATAAATTAGATAGCATCGATAGGGAGATTTTAAAAATCCTTCAAAGGGACGCTAAAACGGGTGCAAAATCCATAGCAGAAGAACTAGGATTGACCAAAACCCCGGTTTACGAACGTATAAGACGTATGGAGCATGAGGGCTACATTAAGAACTACGTTGCTATTTTGGATAAGGAAAAGATTGAGGAAAGTATTACCGTTTTCAGTTTCGTTTCCCTGGAAACACAGAAAGGAGCTATGATGGACGATTTTTTTAAGGAAGTGAAAAAATATCCCGAAGTAGTGGAATGCTTCGTTGTTGGTGGCGAATTTGATTTTCTCCTCAAGGTAGTAGTGAAAAATTTAGATGCCTACTATAATTTTGCAAAGTTTAAAATTGCCTCACTACCCAGCATTGGTGGCGTAAAAAGTGCCTTTGTTCTAAATGAGGTCAAAAATGAAACTATTTTTCCGCTATTATAAAAATAGTGCAATTTAAACCATGATGTAGGGCTCGACTTCATGAAGGGCTAATCTGAAAAAATAAGTGGCGCGGTAGCTTAATCCCAAAAAAGAAAGAAGGAAAGGTTCTTAAAAACCTTTCCTTTCTTCCGTAAAATTAGTTTTAGTTTAACGCTACTGCATTTGGGGGATATTGCTCTAAAATTTGATTTACAAATTGTCGTATGCGTTCTTCTTTTTTTGCGATGTTATTGGTGTTGGACAATGTGCCTTCTCCTTTTCCTTGCCACACCAGTTCCTTGGTCTTGTTATCGATCAAATCGATATAAAGGGAGCCTTCGGTACTTACACTTACGTTGTTGCCACCCCAGCCCCAACCTAATCCTGGACCCCAGCCCCAGCCAGGACCCCAGCCCCAAGCACCACCCCAGCCCCAGGCGCCACCCCAGCCCCAGCCAAAGTTGTTGTTGTAAACATCTACGCGTTCCTGCTCTTTGGTAAAAATGCTAATCAATAAATCTGGGTTATCGGATTTTACGAAGCCTCTGGAACTCATTTCCGTTTCAATGGCCCTTAAAATCCGTTTCTTGTCAAGGTCTGATATCTGTGCCTTGTCAATGCCTGTTTTGTAGAAGGCATAGGAAGTATATCCGTTAAAATTCGCTTTTTGATCGTAATCGGATAATACCCGTACAGAGGTGCAAGAGGTTATTAGAACCAAAAGTAAAAGTGGAAGGCCTAGGAATTTTATTTTTTTCATAACGTTATATTTTAAGTACTTTATTTTCTTATAAAATAGTCTCAATAATCATGCCGAATCTCCTGTAAAGTGCTATTGTTGATTGGTTTTGGCATCGTAACCATAAGGACAATGCCGGCAACTGCTCTCACAACAATACCCTCGTTTCAAATGATATTGTTCGGTAAATACCCTGTAACCATTTTCCGACCAATAGGAGTCACCTTCTTCTATTGGGATAATTTTCTTCATCGTCTTTTCATTTAAGCTATAAGATACTAAAATTAAGTCTTTCTGTTGATAACGTTTAAAACACGCTTTCCAATCCCTTATTTTATATTACCTAAGAGGATTATGGTTCGTTAACCCGTATTGTTGGCAACAAAGTTGGGCAATTTTTATTTCTACAATTTTTGGGTTTATCTTTGGTATAATGAATCCAACAGCGATCTATGATATTGGTTTTTAGGCATTTCTTCTATAAAAACTATGTGGGCCTCTCCTTATGGCCCTTCATATTTGTAAAATTTGGAACCCTAAAGGAAGATGATATTCTGATTAATCACGAGCGTATCCACCTTAGGCAGCAATTAGAATTGTTGATTGTGCCTTTTTACCTTTTATACCTATTGGAGTGGATGTTCCGCACTGTATGGTATTTGAATGCCTATAGGGCCTACCAAAATATTAGTTTTGAACGCGAGGCATATGCCAAGGAACGGGAGTTGGATTACATTTCCAATAGAAAACCCTATAGTTTTATTAAATATCTTTGTCGCTAAAGAGAACCCATTGCAAAGCAATAACTTATTCTTACAACTGCCCATATTGGAGGAAAAGAGAATTGTGCTTGCCTTAAAACGAGAAGATTTATTGCATCCCTTTATATCCGGCAATAAGTATAGAAAGCTAAAGTACAATTTGGTAGAGGCCATAGATAACGGATACACCACGGTTTTAACTTTTGGGGGAGCGTATTCCAATCATATAGCGGCTACATCCTTTGCTGCTTCCAACAAAGGCATTAAAAGCATTGGTGTAGTACGTGGGGAAGAGTTGGAGTTTAGGTGGCAACAGAACCCCACCTTAAAAAAAGCACATGAGCATGGCATGACTTTAAAATTTGTGAGCAGGGAAGCGTATCGCAACAAAGAATCGGCTCAATTCTTATCGGATTTAAAGAAAGAATTCGGTGACTTTTATTGTTTGCCAGAAGGTGGCACCAATGCATTGGCCATAAAAGGATGTGAGGAAATTTTGAATCAGGAGGATAGACAATTTGATAAAATTTGTACCTGTGTGGGTACCGGAGGAACACTTGCGGGTCTGGTGAATTCAAGCTTAGAACATCAGCAGGTCTTGGGATTTTCAGCCTTAAAAGGTGATTTTTTAAATTTGGATATCCAAAAAATGACCGCCAACAAGCGCTGGAAGTTAATTACCGACTACCATTTTGGGGGTTATGGAAAAATAAATAAGCAATTGGTGCAATTTATTAACGATTTCAAGGAAAAGACCCATATTCCGTTGGACCCGATTTATACCGGAAAAATGCTTTATGGGTTGTTAGATATGATCAGGGGTGATACTTTTGTGCCGGGAACGAAAATTTTGGCAATTCATACCGGTGGCCTGCAGGGAATTACAGGTATGAATAGGCTTCTGAAAAAGAAAAATTTACCTTTGTTGGATATATGAAAAAGAATATTATACTGCTTTTGGTTATTGGGATATGCTTTGCATCCTGTAAATCTAAAAAGGCGTATTCCGATCAGTTACGTACTAAAAACGTAATGAATGAGCGAAATAGGGCAAATACCGACACCTCGGGTAAAGTTGCCGAAACAAAAATGCCCAAGGAACCGGAATCCTTCATTTCCTTTAGAATCGAATCCGTTACCGAATACATCGAGACCTTTGCCGAAACGGCACAATTGGAAATGATGGGCTATGGAATACCGGCAAGCATAACCTTGGCACAAGGCCTTTTAGAAAGTGGCTATGGGAAGGGGGAGTTGGCGATGAAGACAAATAACCATTTTGGCATAAAATGTCATAAAGGATGGCAAGGCGATTATGATTTTCATGATGATGATGAAAAAGGGGAATGTTTTAGAAAATACAACCATCCAATGTACTCTTTTAGGGACCATAGTGAGTTCCTTACTTCGCGGTCCAGATATGATTTCTTATTCGATTTTAAACCGACGGATTATAAGGCCTGGGCAAAAGGATTGCGAAAAGCAGGATACGCTACTGACCCAAAATACCCACAAAAATTGATTTATTTAATTGAAAAGCATGAGCTTTATAAATATGATCTATCCGTCAAAAAAGCAGGTTATGACCAAACGACTGTCGTAGCGACCGAATCGGAAAAAATGCATACGGTAGAGCGTGGAGATACCCTGTATTCACTATCCAAAAAATACTACATGTCCGTGGACGAACTAATGCAGTTGAATAATCTACGCAGTTCGGCTATTTCTGTAGGCCAGCGTATTAAGGTCAAAGTAAATACTATCAATTAACAATCATGATATACAAAAGGAGTAGTGCCTTGTTTGCTGAGGCCAAGAAATATATACCTGGTGGCGTAAATTCTCCGGTAAGGGCTTTCAAGGCTGTTGGTGGGGACCCTATCTTCGTAAAAAGTGCTAAAGGCGCTTATTTGTACGATGAGGACGGCAATAGGCTTATCGATTATATCGCATCTTGGGGACCCTTAATTTTAGGACATGCCCACGAACCAGTTATCAATGCGGTAATTGAAAAAGCAAAAAATGGTACCTCCTTTGGAATGCCGACCGAAATTGAAACTGAACTGGCACGCCTCGCAATTTCCATGGTGCCGAACATGGATAAGATCAGGTTCGTCAATAGCGGCACCGAGGCATGCATGAGCGCCGTGCGTTTAGCACGGGGATATACCCGTAAGGACAAGATTATAAAATTTGCAGGCTGCTATCATGGTCACTCAGATTCGTTCTTGATCCAGGCGGGCAGTGGCGCGGTAACCTTTGGGAGTCCCAATAGCCCTGGAGTAACCCAAGGCACGGCCAAGGATACCTTGCTGGCCGCCTACAATGACCTAGAAGGTGTAAAGGAATTGGTTTCTGCCAATGCAGGGGAAATAGCGGCAATTATCATTGAGCCCGTTGCCGGTAATATGGGCTGTATTGTTCCTGAAAAATCCTTTATGGAGGGTTTAAGGGGCATTTGTGATAAAGAAGGAATTCTCCTGATTTTTGATGAGGTAATGACCGGGTTTCGTTTGGCAAGGGGCGGTGCCCAGGAAGTCCTGAATATTAAAGCGGATATCGTAACCTACGGAAAGGTCATTGGTGGTGGTTTACCAGTAGGTGCCTTTGCGGCTAAAACCGAGATTATGGATCAGTTGGCGCCGGACGGACCCGTCTACCAAGCGGGAACCCTGAGCGGAAATCCATTGGCCATGAGTGCCGGTCTGGCAATGCTAACGGAATTAAATAACAAACCGGAAGTTTTCCAGAGCTTGGAGGACAAAACAGCGTATCTCCATAAAGGAATTTCCAAGGTGCTCATTGAAAAGGGGATAGCACATCAAATTAATCGATTTGGCAGTATGATTTCCGTGCATTTTACGGAGGAACCGGTGGTGGATTTTGTTTCGTCCGCGAAAGGCAATAACGCTACCTTTAAGGCCTATTTTCATGGAATGCTAGCAAAAGGGATATACCTTCCGCCCAGTGCCTTTGAAAGTTATTTTCTGAACGATGCGCTAAGCTATGCAGATTTGGATGAAACCATTGAAGCCCTGCACTCCATACAGCTTTAGGTTTTATTTAGATTTCCCTTATAAATCCACCAACCTGCGGCAATTAGGACGAACTGGATGGCTATCCTAATTAGCGCTGCAACTTTTGAACCTAGTGCAGGGACTTCTTTGGTCCAGTCCCAAATGTGTAAGGGAAGGAAAGCTATCATTAATATAAAAAAACCTAAACCGCCCCATTTTCTATATTTTGGGATTATAAGGGCAATGCCAATAACGGCCTCGAGAATTGCGGATGAAATGTTGGCAAAGGATTCTGAAAAGATTTCAGGTATAAACGCGCTATAACTTTCCGGTGAATAGATATGGTTAAATGCACCAGATAGCATGAGTAGTGCCAGTAAAAAGGTGACAATGGTTTTAAAAATTTTCATGGGTTTTTTGGTTTACGATTGGTCATAATTACTAGCAATGTAGCTATTTTTAAATAGTAAATAGTTTTCTATTAAACCTAAATTTTTTTCCTTGGGCATAAGGTTAGGCGGATTCTAGGAAAACGGAATTTCATGGAATTGATAGGGCTGCACTTACATATGCCTTGGGTGAGTACCATTCGCTTTTGTCTGGATATATGGAACTTTAAAATGGGTGCCCCCAACTATGTTAAATCAAAAAAGGCCCGCCACAGGGCAGACCTTTTATAATAGCAATTGTTTTTAATCGCGTCTAGATTCCATTTTGCCTTTGCGGTGTTCTTTTTTCATTTTGTGGTGCATTCTTTTTTCATGCTTCATATTCTCCCATTTTTCATACTGCTCAGAAGTTAGAAGTGCTTTCATTTCCTTTTTACGTTCAATCTCAAAATCTAAGCGTTCGTTTTGCATTGCAAACTTTTCATCTGTGGTCATTCTTGTTCCTTCTTCCCTACGCTTTTTATAGTTTTCCATTTTTTCTTTGCGCGTTTTTGCATCTTCGGTCAGCATTGATTTCATTTTGGATTGCTGCGTGGCGTTCAAATCCAATGCAAGTGCCATTTTTTTAGTCTGTAGGGTTGCAACTTGATCTGGAGTAAGGTCTTTCCTTGCTTCCCGCTTTCCGTTTCGTTCATTGCCTTGTGCCATAGCTGATAGGCCTGCCATTATAAGAATGGCCATTAGTAATTTTTTCATACGTATATAATTTATTGATTCACCAATTGGACCATATTTTTAACCATTGGTTTAAAAGTTACGTTTGGTTTGGGAAAAAATTAACGGCATCGCAAGGCGTATAAAATGCAAAAAGCACGGCCAGAAGCTGCGCTTTTTCAACTAGGTAAGATCAGATTATATTAGTTCGTTGCTATTTGTTGATTGAGTTCGTTATACGGGTTTATGACAATATCGGCTTCTTGTTCCAATGTATTTGTTGCAAGTTCCTCTTTAAGTTCCAAAGGCATGGATTGATGGTATACAACCGATGCTAAAATGAAACAACTTAAATAAAGAAGACTTTTTATTTTATTTGTCATGATTTGGGGGTTTTTAGTTACAAGGCTAAACTAAATAACAAAGCGACATGAAAAAGCCCATTGTTGTGAAATGGGCTTTTTTTGATGTCAATATTCCATTCGATGTGGTTCGGGTCTACCAGTTATCGTATTTATTGACTTTTCGTCGATTCGGCAAAAAAGTCGGTTAAGCACCCTAGACTTATTTTGGATTTAGGATGGTTTCTATTCGTTCAGCAACATCATCTAAATGATAGCTTGTCATGGTATCCGAAACCCTGCCCTTGGCATTTTTAACATCACGTTGCAGAAGATTCAGTTCAGCGCGTGCTAAGGTTCGAATATCGGACTGGCTTGTATTTACCGCTGTTGATTTTCTGTATCCACCAAAGTCTGAAGCTTTGGATTGATTTTCGGCAGTCATTAAATAGTGTAACCGGTCTATATGTGCTTTCTGTAAATTCCTCCTGTAAGTATCTATAGCCCTTCCCTTTTCCAATTCAGACCAGATTCCTTTGCGTAACTCGCTCATCATTTGCAGTAAGGAGTAGGCTTCCTTGCCATTGGCAGTTTCATTTTCAATGAGTCGGGCCATTTTTCCAAGGCTCAGGGTGTTGTTCAAAGTGCGGACCTGCATCGACCGTATCTGTTCCAAAAATCCGGAATATTCAATTCGGTCTAGAATATTTTGATCAAGCATCCATTGGGGGGTCTGGAACAATTGTTCGTGCAGGAAGGCCATTGCTTTCCTTTGATGGTCCTTTGAAACCGCTGTGTAGACTACACCTTCTTGATCATAGGTTTTATGGTTTTCGTAAACACCACCAATATTGTTGGAAACATGTCCCATATAGCGATTAAATTGCGCAAACACTTGTCCGTACAATTTGTCGAGGTCTTCATAGTTCTTGCCATCTTCTGCCGTCCACTCAATGAGTTTTGGTACGATTCTTTTTAAGTTGGCAATACCATATTCACTAGCTTTTACCGCATCGTCCCCTAAATCTTCGGTTTGGGAACTGGGATCGACAATATCGCCTACTTGCTGATGGCCAAAGCGGTAAAGTGGGTCTCCGGCATGGGCCAATATCCATTTATCGAGGATAGGCTTTTCAGCCTCCGCATCGGTATCCAATAGGGGACGATAACCCCATTCAATAGCATATTTATCGTATACCCCAATATTTGGCATTAAGGCTACCCCTTCATCACCGGGTTGCGCCACATAATTGAAACGGGCATAATCCATTATGGATGGTGCGGTTCCAAATTTTTGGGTAAACGTTTTGGAACGGAGCGAATCAACAGGATAGGCAACGCTACTGCCCATATTGTGGGGTAAGCCTAGGGTATGTCCTACTTCGTGGGAAGAGACAAAGCGGATAAGTCTACCCATAACGTCATCATCAAAGGAAACGCCTCTTGCATCCGGGTTTATGGCGGCAGTTTGTACAAAATACCAGTTTCGCAATAAACTCATTACGTTGTGGTACCAGTTAATGTCAGACTCTAAGATTTCTCCACTTCTAGGGTCGCTCACATGCGGTCCGTTTGCATTGGGTATCGGCGATGCTAAATAACGTACTACAGAATAACGCACGTCTTCAGGCGACCATTCCGGGTCTTCCTCAACGGTGGGGGGTTCTTTGGCGATGATGGCATTTTTAAACCCGGCAGCCTCAAAAGCTACCTGCCAATCCTCGATTCCTTGTTTTATGAACGGTACCCATTGTTTAGGGGTAGCTCTGTCCACATAGTACACAATCTGTTTTTTAGGCTCGACAAGTTCCCCGTTCTTGAATTTTTCCAAATCTTCATCTTTGACCTCTAAGCGCCACCGGTCCAAAAATGTAACCGTCTTACTCTCCTGTGCATCCAAACCATAGTCTACTTGACCGCTTGTAAACCATCCTACGCGCTTGTCAAAATAGCGGCGTTTCATGGGCTCTTTAGGTAGCAATACCATAGAATTATTGATTTCTACGGATATAGACCCTAAACTTTCATTACTTGGCGGGTTAGCGGCCAGATAGGTTTTTACATGCCTTACCTCTACATTTAAAGGGTAACTTTTTATGGACTCTATATACCCCCGGTCATCATCTAAACGGGAAACCTTGTATTGTTTGCGATAACGTTCTGGCATGCCCAAGGCTTTGGTGTCCTTAATAAAAATATCATTAACCTCGATTACCGTTGCAGTGCTAAGGGAATCTTTTTTGATTGCTTTTATATCAAATGAATACAGGACCGGCTCAAAATTTGAATTGACCACCGCTTCATAAACTGGTAAGGAGTCTGCTGCTACGACATCATGGGAGACAACGCGGAGCAAGACCTTTTTATCTTTCTTTTCCCATCGCAACACCTGGGTATTAATTTTACCGCCACCAAAGCCAATGCCCGATGCGGTTTTGGATATTCTGCTCACCATCAACATTTCCCTCGTAAAAAGTGAATCAGGGATTTCAAAATAGTGTTTGTCCGCTACCTCATGAACAGTAAATAGTCCACTATCTGTTTTGGCGTCTTTGGTAATGACCTTGTCGTAAGGTTGTATCTTATCCTTGCTCGATTTCTCATCGCTCTTTTCAGTATTCTTATTTTTCTTTTTGAAGATTTGGGCTTCCGTGGATTGGTAGCCTAAAAGGCATAAAATAAATAGTGTTCTTAAAAGTAACTTTCCTTTCATTCTTTTTCGATTTTTCACCAAAGGTTGAAAAAATAAATAAAAGGTTTAGTTAATAATTTCTTAAGCCTAAGTTGTAACAATTGGTTTCCTATTGCGTCTATTAAATAAGAAGTAATTTTATTTTTTATTTGAATTAGTCAATGACAAAGCCTTTGTGACCGCAAAGGCTTTGTTTTTGGTTAACAAAGTTGTGTTGTTAGGTTTTGGCCGACTGAATTTGGAAAAATAGTTTAAAATAGTAGGGGAAGTACAAAGTGAAATAATCCGATCAATAATACGACTGCAATCAAATTTAGAAGGAAACCGGCACGTGCCATTTCATGGACTTTGATGTAGCCACTTGCAAATACGATTGCATTGGGTGGGGTAGCCATGGGAAGCATAAAGGCACAGCTGCTAGCTATGGTGATTGGGATAAGCAAGTGGGTAATAGGCAAGTCCAAGCCAATGGCAATACCTGCCACTACCGGGGCCAATACGGCTACCAATGCCACATTGCTCATCAATTCTGTCATGAACAGCATCAAGAGAATCAATAAGGATGCGGTCAAGAGAATACTAAGATTACTCTGGGCGATGGTAGCGGCCACAAGATCTACGATTCCGGTAACGGACATGCCGTTGGCCAACGAAAGTCCACCCCCGAATAGAATTAAGATTCCCCAGGCCAATTTTGAGGTGTCCGACCATACGAGAATGAAATCTCCTTTTTTCAAGTTATAGGGCACGGTGAAAAGCGTGATGGCCGCAAAAATACTGATCATCGTATCCGATAATCCAAGCATGGGGATTGTAGCGTTAATCAAGGTCCTAAACACCCATAGGAAAATTGCAATGGCAAACAATGCCAGAACCATTTTTTCCTTACCTGAAGTTGGTCCCAATTTTTTTAACTCCGTCTGTATAATATTTTTGGAAGCCTTGAATTTTAAATTTCGGGTAGGAAAGAAGCCCTTGACCAGAACCCAATAACAAATAGCAATCATTATCGTAGAAAAAGGAAGCCCGATAACCATCCATTTTAAAAATGAAATTTCAATATGGTATTCATTTTCCAGTAAACCGATGAGTACAGAATTTGGTGGGGTTCCAATGACCGTGGCGATACCGCCTGCATTTGCGGCAAAGGCAATGCCTAACATGACGCTCAGGGCAAAATTCCGATCTTCCTTGGTGAAACCATCGGCATCATTGATTAACAATTGGATAACGGACATGGCTATGGGAAGCATGACCACCGTACTTGCCGTATTGCTGATCCACATACTTAATACCGCTGTTGCGATCATAAATCCCAGAACTACACGGTTTGCAGTTGCCCCTGTAAGGCGAATTATATTTAGGGCAATACGTTTGTGTAGATTAACTTTTTCCAGTGCCAAGGCCATAACAAAGCCCCCAAAGAATAAAAACACGATTGGGCTGCCATAATTTGCACCTACATCGCCAATGGGCATTACCTTTAGAATGGGAAACAACAGCAGGGGAAGTAAGGCGGTAACGGATATGGATACCGCTTCGGTAACCCACCATAGGACCATCCAAAGTGCGACTGCGATTACGGCATCCGCCTGATTTGAAATGAGGTGTTGTGGAAGTCCAAGAATAATAAAAAATAAGAGTGGTCCTAAAAAGAGTCCCACTTTACTGCTTAGGTTCATGCTGGTTGGGTTTACCAGCTTCTAAGCTACTATTATTTCTTTAAAGTATACTATTTGGAAAGTTCTACCCACAAGGTCTCACCTTCCTTATAGACTTTTGCCAGCTGTTGTTTAGTCAATCCCTTAATGCCTTTGTCCCAAGCCTTATTACTTAGATCTGCTTGTTCTTTTAGCATATTCAGTTCCATTTTTTGACTTTTTTTCAGCAATTCGAAAATGGCCTTTTCACTATCGGATAGTTGAACCGGTTTCTTTTCGGGTCTCATTTGTGGAAAGAAGAGTACTTCCTGTATAGAGGAATTGTTCGTCATTAACATCACCAAACGATCAATGCCAATACCAATGCCCGAAGTTGGGGGCATGCCATATTCCAAGGCACGTAAAAAATCTTGATCAATGAACATGGCCTCATCATCGCCCTTTTCGGATAGTTTCAATTGCTCTTCAAAACGTTCACGTTGGTCAATGGGATCGTTCAGCTCCGTATAGGCATTTGCCAGCTCCTTACCATTTACCATTAATTCAAACCGTTCCGTAAGAGCGGGGTTTGATCGATGTTCTTTCGTGAGCGGACTCATTTCCTTCGGGTAATCCGTAATAAAGGTTGGTTGTACGTAATGGTGCTCACATTTTTCCCCAAAAATCTCATCGATAAGTTTGCCAACTCCCATAGTTTCGTCAACATCAAGACCTAGTTTTTGTGCAGTGGCACGCAATTCCTGTTCTTCCATTTCGGCTACGTCGTAACCGGTATGTATTTTTATAGCCTCAAGAATCGGGACCCTCGCATACGGTGCTTTAAATTCAATCTCGTGCTTGCCTACCTTCAATTTGGTGGAACCATTGGCATCCAGGGCAATCTTTTCCAATAGTTGTTCGGTAGTGTCCATCATCCAATTGTAGTCTTTGTAGGCTACATAAAGTTCCATTACGGTAAACTCCGGATTATGGGTTCGGTCCATACCTTCGTTCCTAAAATCCTTGGAAAATTCATAAACCCCATCAAATCCTCCAACAATCAGTCTTTTGAGATAGAGCTCGTTTGCAATTCTTAGATACAATGGAATGTTCAGGGCGTTGTGGTGTGTTAAGAACGGACGGGCAGCCGCGCCTCCGGGAATGGGTTGAAGGATAGGGGTTTCTACCTCCAAATATCCTTTTTCATTATAAAACTCACGGATACTATTGGTAATCTTGGTCCGTTTTATAAAGGTTTCCTTTACTTTTGGGTTCACCACCAAATCTACGTAACGCTGTCTATAACGTAATTCTGGATCATTAAATTCGTCATATACCTTACCCTCGGCATCTTTTTTGGGTAGCGGTAAAGGGCGTAGGGACTTGCTCAACATGGTAAACTTTTTCACCATAATGGTTTTTTCGCCTACCTGGGTAGTAAATAATGCTCCCTCAATACCAATGATATCCCCAATATCGAGCAGTTTTTTATACACCTCGTTGTATAGGGTCTTATCGTCTCCGGTACAAATTTCATCCCTATTAAAATAGACCTGAATACGACCTGCGCTGTCCTGAACTTCTGCAAAGGATGCTTTTCCTTGAATACGCCGCGACATTAAACGACCGGCCACTACAACTTTTTTTCCTTCCTCATAATTGGATTTAATGGATGCAGAAGTAGCATCTACGGGGTATAGTGCCGCAGGATAGGGATTGATACCTTGCGCCCGTAATTTTTCCAATTTTTCTCTTCTGATAAGCTCTTGCTCCGATAATTGCATGCCGTCATTAATTTAGCTGGCAAATATAATCGATATCGATTAATCTTTCAATCTGGAACGGATTAAAGGATACAAACGTTCTACAAATTTTGCGTAGGCCTTGCCAGAGGGATGCAGACCATCCTTTGCCACCAATTCAGGGTCTGTCAAGCCATCCCTGGTTATATCGGTAATCGTAAGGAATTGTGCTCCCTGGTTGCGCGAAACGGTTTTTGCATAGGAATTATAGTGGTCAATTTCGATGGATATTTCTGGGGAGCCATTGCGTTCCCCGAAAGGCGTAAATGCATAATCTGGAATGGAGAGTACAACCACCCTATTGGGGTCATCATCTGCAAAACGTATAGCCTTTTTCAAAAGAAGCTCAAAATCCGTTTCGTATTGCGAAAACGGCCTGGCTTGAAATTGGTTGTTTACGCCGATCAATAAGGTAACAAAAGCATAGGTTGTATTCTCGCGCCGGTCTACTGCGCTTAAAAGTTCATCTGTTCGCCATCCAGTTTGGGCAATTACGGTTGTATTCACTTTAAATGCATAGTCCTTTTCAACCCTTGAACTCAATTGGGCTGGAAAACTTTCAACATAATCCACGCTTTCGCCAACGGTATAGCTGTCGCCAAGTGCCAAATAGTCAATACTTCGTTGATTCAATACTTCCTCCAAAAGAGGTTTTTGAAAATCTTGTTCAGGATCACTACAGGAATGAAATACGCCGACTACGCATAATAAGAGGGATAGTTTAAAAATTAAATTTATTTTTCTCATAACTATCTAACTAAACGGATGCGGAACGGCTTTAAATTTAACTATAAAAAAATGTAACATTAGGGTCAATACTGCGACAAATAGGAACATCAATCAATCAAAATAGTAATCAAATGAGTTTTATTCGCGTTTTACTCGCCATTCTCTTTCCACCATTGGCCGTTTTAGGAAAGGGATGCGGTTCCTTTCTAATCGTCTTGTTACTTACTTTTTGTGGTTGGGTGCCAGGAGTTATTGCTGCTTTGGTCATTCTTAACAATCCTAATTGATGCCAAGCTTCTTAATCATAGTGGCTTAAATACCATGTATTCGTATCTTTGTTGGTATGAACAAGAATGTACTACTTTTAGATTTAGGACTGAAGGACTACAAGGAGACTTGGGATCTTCAGGAGCAAATTTTCAAGGATATCATAGACCTCAAAATAAAAAATAGGAGAGAGGATACCCGTATTGCCACCAATAACCATTTTTTGTTCGTAGAGCACCCGCACGTCTATACCTTGGGCAAAAGCGGCGCTATCGAAAACCTTTTGGTAGATGAAAATCAACTTGCGGAAAAAGGGGCAAAATTCTATAAAATTAATAGGGGAGGGGACATTACTTATCACGGACCGGGTCAAATTGTAGGATATCCTATTTTAGACCTGGATAATTTTTTCACTGATATCCACAAATACTTGCGTCTGCTTGAAGAAATGGTCATTTTAACTTTGGCCGATTACGGTCTTAAAGCCGAACGTTCTAATGGGGAGACCGGGGTTTGGCTGGATGTAGGCACTCCTTTTGCCCGTAAAATCTGTGCGATGGGTGTGCGCGCCAGTAGATGGGTAACGATGCACGGTTTTGCATTGAACGTTAATGCGGATTTAGGTTATTTTGATTTGATGATTCCATGTGGCATCAAGGACAAAGCGGTAACTTCTTTGAATCTGGAGCTAGGACAAAAAGTAGTGGATATGGATGAGGTAAAGAAAAAATTGCTAGTCCATTTTAAAACCCTGTTCGAGGCAGAATGGATATACGAAAAATCCGAAGTTTAGTTTCCGTCTTTTAGTTCAGATGCTTTACGCTATTTCTAATAATCGAATCCATCGTTACTTTTCTAGAACGATGAAGTAAAATTAGGTTCTCGTTGGCAAATCCTGATCCTGCGGGCGGTCTATTTGGAATAAGATGTTAGCATGGTACTACTCATTAGGTTCCCATTTTTTTTATAGGTCTCTTGTTTTACCATTCCTACGCCTTCTGCTAGCCATACCCTTGACGGGAACATTTGGTTTGCCATCATCATCTTGGAGTGGTTTTCACTGTAGAGGACATAACAATCATAGGTGCCGGCAGGAGTAGTTACATTTTCTTTCTTTTCAACCTTGCGGTTGGTCATATCTACGGCCATGTTCATGTTCATGGCGCCCATATTTATCTTCATAGTTACGTTGGCATCGGCCAAATCTTGGCCTACACTTAAGTCATTTGGAATTTCAATATCGTTACCCGAAACTTCAATGTCCATATCTCCATATTGTTTCATCATATCGCTTGGTAAAATGGACTCGTAGTCCAAGGTAACCATATTACCGGTACAGGAAAGCTTATAGTCTGTAGTGTAGATATCCTTACCTTTATCATCTCTAAGATTTATGGCCATCGTCGCGTTTGTGGTAGTTCCGTCTGCATCTACTTCCGTAACCTTAAAGGAACTAACCCCCTCTACCTTTCCTTTTTTGTTATAATTCGTGTATTCCATGGAGACTCCCTCGGTCATAGGATAGAACTTGCTACAACCATCTTGGGCAAGTCCAGAATTGAAAAAAGCCACTAAGGCAAAGCAAGCTAAAAACATAGATTTCACTTTCATAATAGTACAGGTTAGAATTTGAAAATTAAATTAATTGACATCCAATTACTAAATAAAAGGAATGCATTAAAAATATTCAATTTTAACAGCACTTCAAAGTTGCTTTGTACAGTTGGTAAGAAACAGTAGGCAGAAGCCACTAAAATCTGTGCCGATTAATTTATGCTATAGACTTTAATGGAATTATCTTGATCTTTGGTAACAATTTCCAATTTTTGGTCATTTTCCATATCACCCATGTCAATGATGGAATTTCCATAAACCGGAAAGTTTGGGATGGCCTTGGCCTGACTATCAAACAGGTATATTTTCTGGTTTTGGATATCGGTCACGGATACATAGATCTTGTCGTTTATATAAAAAATAGAAGGAGGAGTATATACGCCTAAATCCAGTTCTACCTTTTTGCCGCGTATACTCAGAATATTATCATTGATGACCGCCAAAGTTCTGGATGTGGCATCCATACCATGATCTTTTGTGAGATTGAGGTTATTTTGCGCGAGATTCCCTTTGGTGTCTATTTGATAAAGAATTCCTTCTTCAGTGGTGAAGGTGAACTTATCTTGATAAAGTTTAATACCATTGGCAGAAAATGAGAATCTATCCTTAACGGGTATTCTTGTATCACCTACGCGATTGAGTATTCTAAGCTGTCCATTTTCAAGCTTGAACACCAAATAATCTTTTTTAGCGACCCTAAAGTGTTGGGGAGCATCTAGAATCGCAGCTTCGGCGGTTTCGTATTTAAAACCTTTTACGATTTGTCCTTTCGTATTATACATAAATACTTTCGGCCCTTGAGTAACCAAAAAACGATAGTCTTTCTTTCCATCATAATCGAACACGGCAAGCGGGTTTAGGTTACCTCCTTCAAATTTCATGGCAAAAGGGGCAACTTCCTTACCATTTCGGTCTAAAATCAAAAACGCGTTATTGGTGGTAAAAGCGAATTGCAATTTACCGTTCTTGTAAATATCCACCTGGTGTACTTTACCTTGTATGGTTGCTTCCAATTGCTTTTTCCAAAGTATTTTACCGCTCCCAGAAATCAAGTAAACCATATTGTCTTGATCTTGAACAAGTATTTCCTTTCTACGATCTTTATGATTGGTCACAAATTGTGGTGGAATGGAAAGGTCAGCGCTAAATTTTACTTCAAAGCTTGAGGAAATCGTATTTTTTTCAACTTCCTCGGCAATCTTCTTGACCAAAAAATTAAAGTGGAAAAAACCGTTATCGGAAATAAACTGTTGTCCAAACAAATAGTCCTTGAGGTTGCTCTTAGCGAGAATCTCCGATAATTCACTGTTACCATTGGCTTTTAAAATTTTGGCAGTCCCTTCCAAATTGGACAAGATCAATAGGGTAGAGGACGCGGGCAATTCGGATGCTGCATTTCTGAGGAGATCTGTTTTGTTATAAACGTCCCCACTTTTATAACTACTCAGCACTTTTTGCAGGAACTCCCTGTCTCTGGCGAATAAAAAAGTGTTTTCAATGATGCAGGTATAGGTATACCCTGATGGCCCTATAAGTTGCTTTATAGGTTCTAATATTTTAGAATTGGCTTTAAGTTCCCAGATTTCGTATTCCTCAAATTCCGTTGTTCCAACTTTTTCTCGATTCATGAAATCCAAAAGAGTGGCAGTACCATAGGTTCTAAGTAGCGCTAAGGAGTCATTTTCGACTACTGCCAAACCAATTTCCTCCACTGTTTGCAATAGGGAGTCTGCGGTAATAGTTTTGGTAATATTTCCTTCTTTATTGGCAATAAAGTTTTCAAAATTTTCCAAAGTGTAAGACTTCGTGAAAAGGGCGTTGCTTGGAACGAACGAACTTGTTTTGTTTAGCGTTGGCCTTGTATCCTTAAACAGCTTTAACGAGTTGTTATTCGTTGTATCTAATTGGATTACACCATTTAATAGCAATTTAGTTTCATTCAAGGCTACATCTACCGACATTGTTTTTCCAGTAGTACGCAACTCTTTATTCGTTGCAAATAGCTCATTTAGCATCGATTTTGAATTGACTAAATCTACCCAAAGATTTAGGGATTTATCAGGATTTGATACTGAATAAAATTTATTCAAGGAGGCGTTGGTATGTTTATTTTGATTCCCTTCGTTCAGTCTTTCCAAAAGTGGTTTTGAGGAGCTTAAGATTGAATTGCCTTCAAAGGATGTGCTATAGAAAACAGCATCTTCAATTTGATATTTTATGAAGGTTGAATTACCCTCGTCTAGGGATTCAATTTTTTTGTTGCTTAAGTTGTCCAAATCTATAAAGGCAAGGCTATCCTTACTGATGTAGATGTAATCAAAGTCCACGCTATCTATCATGGTGAATGCAAGGACACCTTTTTCTTGATCCGCAAGGAGTGATAGGGGATATATTTTTTTTGAAATTTTCTGGAATGCACCTGAAGATTCCAATGTATTTAAAATTTCATTGGAAGCAAGTTCCTCTTTTAAGGCTTCAAAATCGTTGATTTTGAAAACTACGGAGGCATTGCTGGGAATAAAGCTTAGAATGGATTGCTTGGTATCCTTGTTTGAGGTGCAATTAATAAAGAAAAAAGTAATGAATACGATAAATAAACGCAGCCGCATGCTAAAGTATTTCTGCAAAGTTATACTATTTAAGGGAGTAAGGTATACTATGGGGGAGAAGCTTGAAGGACTTTCTATGGTATTTGGTAACACCATATTTTTCAATAGCCGCTCGATGTTCCTTGGTGGGGTACCCTTTGTTCTTTTTCCAATTATACATAGGAAATTCTTCATGAAGCTGTAGCATATACCTGTCTCTGGTGGTTTTTGCAAGAACAGATGCTGCGGCTATACTTGCATACTTTGAATCTCCCTTGATTATAGTAGTATAAGCAATGTTTCCATAAGCTTTAAATCGATTACCATCTACTATTATATGGGAAGGATCGGTCGATAACTCATCCAAGGCCCTGTGCATCGCCAATATGGAGGCATTCAGAATATTAATGGAATCAATTGCCTCAGGGAAGACATGGGCGATGCCAAAGCAAACACTTTCGTCTTTTAAAATAGGTTCTAAAAGGTTTCTTTTAGTTTCGCTCAGTAATTTGGAATCTGTTAAAATTAAGTTTTCAAATTGCGCAGGTAAAATCACTGCTGCTGCGGTTACGGGTCCTGCCAAACAACCCCTTCCTGCCTCATCCGTACCTGCTTCGTTTAAGGTTTTGTGAAATTTTTGCAACATAAAATCGATATGAATGTTAAATCCCTGCTTATTTTAAGAATTTTTTAAGTTAAAAAAATGAATTTAAATCAATATTGACTTCTAAGTATTGATTTAATAATAATAAACAAAAAATTTTTAACATATGCCCCTATGCTTAGTTAAAGAACCTTGGATTACTTAACAATTTTTATGAATTTTGGCGCAAGCTAATTCAAAAACAAATTTTATGAAAAAGAAGTTAAAATGGATTTTAATACCATTATTGGTACTATTCATTTCTTTTTCCTATGCTCAGGAAAAAACAGTAACCGGTACGGTAACCGACCAAAATGGAATGCCTTTTCCTGGGGTGTCAGTTGTAGTTGTTGGAACAACCAGTGGTACTCAAACCGACTTTGATGGTAATTATGCCATTGACGCCGAGGTGGGTCAAAAATTGCGTTTCAGCTATATTGGTCAGAAAACGGTACGTCGAACTATTGGTTCTTCCGATAGTATTAATGTCCAAATGGAGGATGACGCTGAAGCCTTGGAAGAAGTAGTCGTTGTTGCATATGGAGAAAAATCCAGAAAAAATGTAATTACAAGTGTATCGGAAGTCGGCAGTGAAGCCATAGAAGATTTGGTAGTGGACTCACCCCAAAACATCCTTCAGGGACAAGCAGCTGGCGTTCAAGTAGTTAGTAGTTCAGGTACAATTGGAGCAGCTCCTGAAGTTAGAATAAGAGGAACAAATTCTATTGGGGGTAACTCCAGACCTTTATTCGTTGTCGACGGTGTGGTTCTTGGCGATACTTTTAATACGCTAACTCAAGGAACAGGACAGGGAATTAATCCTTTGGCCACTATTAACCCTAATGATATAGAAAGTATATCCGTATTAAAATCTGCCGCTGCTGCTGCGCTCTATGGTTCGCGAGGTGGAAATGGTGTGGTTTTAATAACTACTAAAAGGGGAAGAAAGGACGGAAGCGTGACGGTAGATATAAATACCAACGTATCAGTATCTAATCTTACCGACTCCCCAAATTTAATGAACGCTCAACAGTTCATCGACTTTACAACATCAATAAGATCAGTAACAGGTCAAACCTTGTTGACAGATAGCGGTGATGATGTTGATATGCTTGATTTGGTTACAAGAACGGCAGTCTCAACCAACAGCAATATTAGCGTGCGGGGGGGTAATGAAAAAGTTAGTTATTTCATAGGAGCTACACGAGAAAATCAAGAAGTTCCGCTAATTGGTGGTTCATTGGATCGAACAAGTTTTAGGGCCAATATAGAAGCTAATGCTACTGATTGGTTAACTGCGGGCATGAATATGAATGTATCCCAAAACAACTTCGACCTAACGCCTTCTGAAAATTCTTTTGGCGGTCCATATACGGTAGCAATATTGCAAAGGCCGGATAGAGGACCATTTGATGAGAATGGAAATTTTAGAACCTCAGGTAACGTAGGAGGGGGAAATGTTATAGCCCAAGAACAATTAAATCAAAATGATCAGAATACGACCAGAATTATTGGTAATGCTTATCTAGACTTTGATTTATCCTCCTTCCTGAAAGGCCTTAGTTTTAAACAGGAATTGGGGATTGATAGAAATTTTGATGATTTTATACAACGGAATGTTGAGTTGTTGACCCCGGGTGGATCAGCGTTGAATAGAATTTCTCAACAGAACAGGGTTATTGTAAATAGTTTACTTTCCTATAACAAAACTTTTGGGGAGAACCATAATTTAAGTGTACTTGCGGGATATTCATTTGAAGAGAATGCATTTAGGGTCTTACGAGCCGATGGTACTGGATTCTTGTCGGACGACCAAAGGAATATAGAATCTGCGTCTACTTTCCCAACTACTTTTTCCAGTGGCGATGAAACTAGTTTGGTCTCATATTTAAGTAGGGTGTCTTACGATTATGCCAATGGTAGATATCTTTTAGAAGGGTCTTTAAGACGTGATGGGTCTTCTGTATTTGGAGCAAATAACAGATTTGGTACGTTTTGGTCTGCAGCTGCAGGATGGAATATCTCAGAAGAACCATTTATGCAGAATGTGGATTGGATTCAAGGATTAAAGCTTAATGGTAGTTATGGTTCTACCGGGAACGATAGAATATTTACATCCGCGAATTTCTTCCCTGCTTTGGGGACTTTTGGGACTAATAATTATAACGGGGAATCTGGTTTAACTCCTCTTGTACTAGCAAATCCTGATTTGCAATGGGAAAGCACAACGACATGGGATATTGGGTTGTCAGCAGGTTTTTTTAATAGAAATTTGTTTTTCAATCTAGAATATTATAACCGAACAACCGATGATTTAGTTCTAAATGTTCCGGTGGATCCCACTTTCAACAATGGTCTTAATAGTATTCTTCAGAATATCGGTGAAATGGAGAATAGAGGTGTAGAATTTTCTGTTGACGCTACTATTTTTGATAATCCGGATGGTTTTAGCTGGAAATCGAATTTTAATATTGCTTATAACGAAAATGAGGTTACTTCTTTGCCCGAAACTTCAAGTATAGATGAGCAGGGAAGAAGATTTGTAGAACAGGTTGGTGGCTCTTTGGCTAACTCGCCGCAAAGAGCAGTGGAAGGAGAATCTGCAAACTCATGGTATTTAATTCCTTACATCGGGGTTAATTCGCAGACTGGTGATGCGGAGTGGTTAGACGCTGATGATAATCCAACAACAAGTCCAACTGCTGCGGATAGAAGGATAGTGGGCCAAGGTAACCCTGATTTTGTAGGTGGTTTTTCAAATACATTTTCATTTAAAAATTGGTCTTTAAGTGCATTATTTAATTATTCTGTTGGTAATGATATGTTACTTACATCTAGGGAGTTTACTGAAAATCCAGTTAGTGGGTTTAATAAGACTACTAGATTATTAAATGTTTGGCAGCAACCAGGTGACCAAGCGTTTACCCCTAGTCCTAGCAGTTCAACCATCTTTACTTTCGCGCAAACTTCAACAGCGCAGTTAGCAGATGCCTCATTTGTTAGGTTAAAGAACGTTACGTTGGCGTACACAATGCCAAGAAGTTTTATTGATAGAACTTTTATATCCAATTTAAGGTTTTATGTTACAGGTACCAACTTGTTAACCTTTAAAAGTGATGATTTGGAAGGATACGATCCGGAAGGATCTAATAGAGCAGACGGAGCTGGTACTCTAGGTCAGGATTTCTTTACAGTTCCACAGGCTTCGACATTTACATTAGGAATGAACGTTACATTCTAAGATCATTTAATTTTTAATATAAATAAAGATGAATAAAAATAAATTAAGTACAATATTGGTCCTTTTATTAATAATAGCCTCTTCTTGTGAAAATAGATTGGAATTATTACCTGAAGACGATATTGCTAATGAAATCGTTTTTTCAGGAAAAGCTACGGCATTAGGAGCTGTCATAGGTATATATAATAGAGCGCAACAGGATGATGTGTTAAATGGTACCTTACAGTTGATGACAGAGTGGCAATCAGATAATGTTGCCTTTGAAGGTACTTTTTCGACTTTTGAAGAGGTTAGTAATTATTCTACTCTGGCAACAAACACCTCCATATTTGGAATATGGGATGATAACTATGAGACAATTGGGGCGGCCAATTTAGTGATTGATAATGTTCCGAATGTACCTGGAGATGACTTTACTGATGCTGAGAGAACTCAGGCTATTGCTGAAGCAAGGTTCATGAGAGCTTTAGTGTATTTTAATATTTCTACTGTATTTGGACAGCCTTTGCAGGTAGGGCAAGGTACTGCTAATTTAAGCGTTCCTTTGGTGGTTACCTCAGAAACTGGCTTGGAAATTCCAAGATCAACTTTAGGAGAAGTCCAGGATTTTGTAGAAGCTGAATTGCTTGCTGTAATACCTCTTTTGGCTGCCGACACTAGAACTAAGGCAAACCCAGGTGCGGCAAGAGCTTTATTGGCAAGACTTTATCTTTACCAGGAGAGATGGGAAGATGCTGCTAATATGGCTAATATGGTTATAAATAATCCATTTTATGAATTAGCATCAGATTATACCTTTTTTGATCAACCTGCCTCTACAGAGCATATATTTACTTTATTGAATAATGAAGTGGATGGTCAAGATAGTGGTCAAGGTTTTTCTGGTCTAACCAATCCTCAACCATTAGGTCGTGGAGACGCGCCTTTCACGCAAAACTTATTAGATGTTTATGCGGAAGAGGCTGGCGATTTACGATTTACTGAACTCAATCAAGAAGGTCCTGGTGCGGTTAGTCCCAATGCTATTTTTACGAGCAAATTCCCAGAAGGGGTCAATAATTCGGATGATTCTCCTGTTATTCGGGTCACTGAAATGTACTTGACAAGGGCTGAAGCTAATTTAAGGGCGGGCACAAGTGTAGGAGGTACGCCAGTAAATGATATTAATAGATTAAGATCAAGGGCTGGATTAAGTGATTTAGCAAATGTTGATTTGGATGCTATATTAAATGAACGAAGGAAAGAGTTAGCTTTTGAAGGCCAAAGAAGAATGGATTTATTACGTAATGGTTTGAATCTAAGAAGACCAGGACAGCCACAAGTAGACCAGTCCGTGCCAGGAGCAAATCGAACTATTTTTCCAATACCGCAGGGAATAAGAGATTTATCTCCATTCTTAGAACAAAATCCTGGGTTCTAAGACTAAACAGTTTTAAAATAAAAAATGCTCCTATGTGAAATGGAGCATTTTTTGTTTTACATAAGTGCTTATTACCTCTGTTTAAAAGTTGTTTTACTGAGTAAAATATTTAAAGCTTGTAAAAGCTATAATGTAAATTTGTTATTCGGTACTATAATATTTTATGGTCGATTCCTACTTGCATTGTGCTATAAAAACTACAAATCGAAGAGGGAAATTAGAACGTTCACTAAGCTTATGACGAAAACTCATTAAATAGTTAATTGGAAAATACTAAGTTGGATATACAATTTTATTTTAATCAAACTCAATTTATTGGGATACGACAAATACAAAATCAACTGCAAATTCCCTCTTTCCTAAACTAAATCTACGAAAATATTTAGAACAACTGTTTACTAGATTGGTCGTTCAGCATTACTGGATTTTAAGTCTGAAACCAGTATTTACAGTTTTTTTGACTTTTCCCATAAATTATTTTTTGTTCATTACGTTTATAAATACCCCTTTTGGAGGGTCTACGTTTACTATAAACTTTCACATTTACTTAGGAACAAAAAAATTAACTTTGCCAGCGTAAGCTTCTTTCATGAAATATGCATTCTTAATTTTCTTCCTAATCGCTTCTTTTGTCACATTTGGTCAGGAAGAGAGTAAAAAACCTTCTAACAGTGTTGACTCGGTACCGCCCGCTAAAAGAGTAAGGCCGTTAAAGCCTGTTCAAAGTACGGTAAGGGATACCCTAGGCATAACCATCCAGGATTATAAGATAATTAGCTTTGAAAGGGACACCACCTATTTGGATACTACGCTTACCATTCAAAAAGAATACAAATACAATTATTTACGGGAAGATGATTTTGAGCTTATGTCCTTTTCCAACATTGGCCAAGCGTATAATGAATTGGGGGCTAATTTTGAAAGGGGAAATTTATATCCCAATTTGGGTGCGATGGCCAAGGACCGCAAGTATTTGGAAAAAGAGCAAATTGTCTATTACAATGTAGCTACGCCCATGACCGAGCTTTTTTTTAAGACAACCTTGGAACAAGGGCAATTGTTAGATGCCAATCTGGCGTTCAATACCTCAAGAAGGCTTAATTTTTCAATTGGGTATATTGGCCATAGGTCTTTGGGGAAATATAATTTTAATCAGATACAATCCGGTAATTTTACCACCACAACAAATTACCTTTCCAAGAATGGCAGGTATGCCTTACGGGCACATATAGCCGCACAAAATATTCTGTCCGAGGAAAATGGTGGACTTTCCCAAAAAGAATCACAATTCGAATCGGGTGATGAGGATTTTATTAATAGGCCCAGGGTGGATGTATTTTTAAATGATGCGGACAATAAGGTTTTGGGCAAAAGGTATTATCTAGATCATACCTATAAATTGATACGGCGGCAACTAGACTTGTCCAGAGTTGAAAAAACATCCCTGTCTATTGGGCATGCGTTCGATTATGAAACGAAATACTATCAGTTTATGCAGGCCGCTAACGATACCTTGTTCGGTACGGCTATCCTATCGGAAATTGATGACAAAGCCTATCTAAAGACCTTCAACAATGAGGTCAATGCCCAATTTTATAACCGAACCTTGGGTCGTGTAACCGCAAGCCTTAATCTATATAATTACAATTATTATTTTGATAGTCGTCTAATAAATGAGGACGGGTCCATATTACCCAATCAATTAAAGGGAACGGAGATTGCACTTGGCGGGAGATATGCCAAGACCATAGGGGGTTTTGATTTGGATGCCAACTTAAAATATAATCTTTCGGGCACTTTGACGGGTAATTTATTCGATGCCACAGCATCTTATGCTATTAAT
>CAWFGA010000012.1:0-372070 GCA_963815225.1 uncultured Flavobacteriaceae bacterium | reverse complement strand
AGATTAATAGGCTAGTGTCGAATAATCCACCAAAATCGAACAAATAACGAACTAATTTCAATCATAAAATTTTCAAATTATTTAAAATCAATACGTTATAAACATAAAGATGATACACAAAATGTGTATCACTCCATGGAGGAATAGGTCATCGATTTGCTATTAATAAACCTTTCATAACTATAAAACTGAAAAATAAGAAAGGTCCGTTTCCCAAAAACGGACCTTCTTCCAACTATACAAACAACCTAAAAAAACTTTTCAGTTACACGTTGAAGCTTTTGGTTAGTAAGTCCACTTTATTTTCTTGCTGTCAGACCCACTATTTCTTGGCTAAACTTCAATCTATTTACGTAGCACTAAACAAAAGGTTTTATTCAAAATGTTAAAAATAGATGTCGCTTATCGAGTCGATAGTAATTCCTCTCGAGCTAAAAAGATTTTGGTAAAGGAAGCTGGGAACTACGAATAACTCCTCAGAAATTAGAAGGAAGCCTTTTAAAATGCCTTACAACATAGGATACGACAAAAAATGGCCCGTCTATAAAAGCGAGCCACTTGAATAACAAAACCTAACAAAAATTATTCTAACTATTACTATAAAAGTAAAGCGATGATGCTTTAGATAAACTGTTATTCAAAGAAGGTGTAATATTACCTCCTGCATTTGCATTGGAAAAAGCTAAAACTTTACCCCCACCATTTGCTGCTTCTGCTATGAAGACAGTATTGGAATCTGCGTCATATTCTGCAGCAACCGGATTACCCAAGGACGTTGCTGCGCCCGAAACTCGTGTTTGATTTCCCACTACGGCTAAAATTCCACCATTGGATACAGCCGAAAACTTTGCATCAAAATCAGAAATGATATGGAACGCACCATCGGCATCATCCATAGCACTTCCAACATCGGTCAATATCATGGTGCCATTATCGTAGGCAATTCCGTGTGTTCTAACAATACCTTCTATTGCGATACTTTTTGTGGCACTCACCGTGGCATCCGTTGTATTCGTTGCCGTAAAATTAGCAAATACGGCTAACTGATTTGTCTTATCCACTACGGCATAGAGGTCATTGCCAACAAATTCTATTCCCCATAAGGCAAAATCTGTCGTTATTGTGTTCCTAAGAATTAAGGAACCATTCGTTCTGGTAAATATAAAAAGTCTCCCATCTGCCGTAGCATCATTTCCATCCACATCTGCATTGTCGGATACGATTACAAAATTATCCTTAACCGCAATATCTCGAGGACTTTCTAATGATGACTCACTTGAAACGGAGGCGGAAATCGAAATATTTAGCGAAGTCCCATTTAATAATGCAGAAATACCTGTGTAAGCGTTTAATTGATTTGAAGAGCGGGAAGCCTGAATAATCTCATCAGTATTGGCATCATAATAAACCCCCTCTGCCATTGTTGAAGCAGTAGCAAAGGTTTTTACATCACCTGACACCAGATCATATACGGTGACGTCTCCGTCATTATTATTTGAAGCATATAATTGTGTACTTTCTAAATTCTGCCCACCATCAACACCATCGTCATCCTTATTACATGACACAATTATTGATGTTCCCAAGGCTATAAAAAATCCAATTTTTAAAAAATTTCTATTCATAATGTATGATTTAATTGTTTTCGACCATACTTACGGGAATATTTATATCGGGTTTTATTCTGAATGTTAAAAAAAAGTGTTGTTTATCGAATGGGTAGAAATTACCCGAATTTGGTACGATTAATAGTTATCGTTTGTGTTTACCCTGTACCCCCTCAAAAAATGCTTGGTATTTTTTAAAATCCTCGTTTTGATCTTCTGTTGGAAGTTTGGGGTCTGAGACTTTGATTTCCTTTTTACCGTAGTCAAAGGCAACGAGTACAATGGGTACCTCTGCGGCCTTGGCAATGAAATAAAAACCCGTTTTCCATTTATCTACTTTTTTACGGGTACCCTCAGGAGAGAGGGCCAATCTAAATTTTTGCCTTTCCTTAAAAACCTGCGCAGTTGCTTTTACCGTATCATTGGTCTTGGAACGATCAATAGGTGCGCCTCCCGTCCATCTAAAAAACCATCCGAACGGAGAATCAAAAAGACTTTTTTTACCTATATAATTTATTTCCTCATTCCATACTTTACGGATTACCAGCCCCAACAAGAAATCCCACCAACTGGTATGCGGAACTACGATTATTACAAACTTATCCAAGTGCGACGGAAAGGTGCCATTTACCCTCCAGCCCATAATCTTGAAATATATAAATTGTGCTACCTGCTGCATTTTTCCTAAAGCTTTTAAATCATTGATGGAACATTAAAAAACATTCGACTTCAAAGATTGGGCTAAATTAAATTTGTGTGTAAATCGACTCGAGTTTTTCTGGGGAAATGACATTTTTCCAATTTTTCCCCAGTGCGTTTTCCCATAAAGGCTCCATACCAAGGGCTACTGAAATCATGGTATCCATTTGTGCTTGGGATAGTTCCCTACAGATGTTTTTAGGTAGTTGGATTTGGTGCTTCTCCATCATTTTTTTAAATAGTGCAACGCCTTCGGGGTAAAACTCGGCCAGGTATTGAAATACCAGACAATTACCAATACCGTGCTTTACTCCCAAAACGTAACCCAAACCGTAGCTCATTGCGTGTGCCACGCCCACTTGGGAATAGGCGATACTCATACCACCGTGCCAAGACGCCATCATCAGTTTTTCACGATTATCGGCCTCAGTGAAATCTCCCAAAAACACCTCCTTACACAAATCCAAGGATTTCTCCCCGTAACTTTGGCTGAATGCATTGAGGTAGGTGCCATTTAAAGATTCGATACAGTGAATGTAGCAATCCATTCCCGTGTAGAACCACTGGTCCTTCGGAACTCCTATGGTCAAATCAGGGTCTAGAAGCACTTGGTCAAAAGTGGTGTAATCTGAATTTATACCCAACTTCTTTTCAGGACCCAACAAAACGGTGGTCCTCGAAACCTCTGCTCCTGTTCCACTAATCGTAGGGATACCTACATGGTAAATTGCCGGCCTACCCACCAAGTCCCAACCTTGGTATTCAGACGCATTACCCATATTGGTCAACATGATAGCTACCGCTTTGGCCAAATCCAATAGGGTTCCGCCACCGATACCAATTATCCCGGAAGGCATTTCGGTAAATGTATTGCGCAACAGGTCTACTAGGGCATCTACCTGCTCAGTTTTTGGTTCCTCGTCCGCAGAAATAAAAATGATTTGATCACAGAATATACAGGGAATTCTTCCTATCAAATCCGTTCCTTCAAAAACAGCATCTACCAAATAAATCATTGGCGCTTCCGAGTGTTTCCGCATTGGCATTAAGATATCGCCCAATTGGTTAAAACTCCCCTTGCCATATACAACTCTGGGTACCATTGGGAAATTCCGATATCTTTCTGAAGCCTTTGTTGGTATGTTTTTCAATGCTATTCTTTTTTTAACTCGGCTAGCGAGATTTAAATCCTCCGACGCTTGCGTCGAACTTTGTACTCCTGTTCCTTACAATATCGTTTGGGTTTTATAACAGGAAAATTTCTCCCGTTTTCAATTCACATAATCCAAAATAGTATTCAAGCTTGACATCGTAATGTACTTTTTCTCCTGCACGGGCGGCTCTGCCACCTCTTCATGTTGCCACGTGGTGTGGAAGGGAACGTGTACCGCTCTCGCCCCAATATTTAACAAGGGCAATACATCTGATTTTAGCGAATTCCCGATCATTAAAAATTCATTGGTCGGAATCTGTAGATGCGCCAACAAATCAGCGTAATTTTTTTCTTTTTTATCACTCAACACCTCCACATGATGGAAGTACTCCGAGAGTCCGGAGCGCGCCAGTTTTCGTTCCTGGTCCAATAAATCCCCTTTCGTCAATACGATTAACCGATACTTATCTTTTAGAACTTTTAAAACGTCTTCTACCCCGTCCAATAACTCTACCGGATGGGAAATCATTTCTTTTCCAATTTCTAGGATTTCCCCCAGATTTTTTTGGGAAATCGTGTTATTCGAAAGTTCCAATGCACATTCTATCATAGATAACATAAACCCTTTAATTCCGTAGCCATAGAGTTCTAAATTCTTGATTTCGGCCTTAAAAAGCTCTTGGTCTATTTTATTCTTCGTTTCATACTTTTCCAATAGCACCGCAAACTTTTCTTCGGCATCCCTAAAGTAGGTTTCATTTACCCATAAGGTATCGTCAGCATCAAAACCGATGACTTTTATACCGTCAAAATTCATTTCCATGCCGCCTGTGCTTTCTTTAAATCCTCTGGTGTATCTATCTCTATTCCTTGAACGGTGGTTTCTACCATTTTAATCTTCTTCCCGTATTCCAAATACCGGATGGCCTCAATTTTCTCCGTGGCCTCCAAGGGCAACATCGGTAACCGCTGAAAATCCATTAGGGCACTTTTACGAAATGCATATATTCCTTTGTGCTTAAAATAAGTGGTCCGTTCATCTTTTGCCCTAGGATAAGGAATAGGAGACCTTGAAAAGTACAAAGCGAAGTTTCTATTGTCCACAATTACCTTTACGGTATTTGGATTGTTTATCTCCTCTTCATCCGTAATCTTCACCATTAACGAGGCTAAATCTATTTCTTTGTGAATATCATTTTTAAAGACCTCTATAACCCCTTCCAAACTTTCCCTATCCGTAAAGGGTTCGTCTCCTTGAACGTTTACAATAATATCCACCTTCATCTGCATTACTGCCTCGGCGATACGATCGCTACCACAGTCATGGTCCTTTTGACTCATCATTGCCTGTCCACCGGCTTCAACGATTACGTCATAAATTATAGCACTATCCGTAACTACAAAGACTTCATCAAAAAGCTTGGTCTTGACCGCTGCTTCGTATGTTCGTAGAATTACTGGCTTACCTGCCAAATCCTGCATTAGTTTTGCCGGAAACCTAGAGGCCGCATACCGCGCCGGAATCATTGCTATTATCTTCACCTAAAATCTATTTTTTACGTTTTTGTCCTTGGTCGCAACCTTCTATATATCCTAAAAATGATTGCCAAAATTATAATGACCAAGACCGCGGCAATCATTGGGGCAAAAATTGAGGCTATAGTAACTACGGCTGCGGTTCCGGTTTCAACAGTTGCCAGTACCGGGTTTGCCAAACCACCCGTAGTAGCCGTGGAAGCCAATCTGCCCGTTGCCCCGGCACCCTTTATGGCCGTTGCCGTACCGCCGCCAGCAATTATCGCCAAAGACCAGGTAACTACCGGATCTAAATTTGCTACCGTAGACACCATTACGGCCGTTCCCGCAATTGCGGCTAAAGGTACTGCCAAAGTGTCCAAAAGATTATCAAACCAAGGAATGAAATAGGCGAAAATCTCCAATAAAGTAGCTATGCCCAAGGTCATTACCGCCACCAAGCTACCAATCCACTCCCAATTTGCATTCAATTCCCATACCCCAAAATAGGAGGCCAGGCTCAACGCAAATAAGGGTAAAAATACCCTGAAACCTACCGAAGCAGCGAGTCCAATCCCTAGAAAAATACTTAAAATTGTTTGGGTATCCATTTTATAATTTCGAATGGTCCCTATTTAAAATGACCATGTTCACTAAAATAATCTTTTCTCAATCAACAAAAAAATCATCCTTGAAACCAATGAGGTACAATTTATTTTTTGCCCGGGTAACGGCAGTATACAGCCACCTTAAATATTCCTTATCCATACCATTTGGTAAATACGGTTGTTCCACAAAAACGGTATTCCACTGCCCTCCTTGAGACTTATGACAGGTGATTGCATAGGAAAATTTAACCTGTAGGCCATTAAAATACTTGTTGTTTTTGACGCCTAAAAACTTTTTGTATTTCGATTTTTCCTGGGCAAAATCCTTCATAACTTCTTGGTAGAGCCGATTCCCATCCTCATACGAAAGGGATGGGGATTCTGCCGTAATGGTATCCAGCAACAATACGGTTTCAAACGGAGGCATATTGGGGTAGTCGACCATCTTTACCTTTACTTCTGCAAATTTAAAGGTGTATATTTCCTTGATATTGAATATTTCAAGTATTTCAATGATGTCACCATTCGCTATAAAGCCAGCTTCGGAATTAGGTTTCAGCCAATAATAATTATTTTTTACCACCATCATAAAATCCCCAACGGCCAAGTCATTTTCCAAAAACAATATACGCTCCCTAATATTTTGGTTATACAGATTTGCCCTTTTGTTGGAACGAACGATGAAAGCCGTTTCTTCCTTACCATTTTCTGCGTAGGAACTATCTATGGCCTCCTGTATCTCGTTCCCGTCAATCAATCTAACAATATCAGTGAACGGGTTAACATTAAACTTGAAGTCATCGAAAAAATCGCCCTGTAATTGCTCTCGCAATAAAGTAGCATTGGCCAAAATCCCAGAATCACTTGCCTGCCGCACCACTTCATCCAACTCCAGCCTAATGACTTCCTTATTATAGTTCAATGCCAATTTATCAGCATCCAGTGCCGGACTCAAGACCAAATGTACCGGAGGCAATTGGGCCGTATCACCAATTAGCAACAATTTACATTGGTGCCCAGAATACACGAACATCATTAAATCATCTAATAAGGAACCATTTTCAAAAAGCTTGGAGTCCGCTGCCGTGTCTGGAATCATGGAAGCCTCATCGACTATAAATAGGGTATCCCTATGTTTATTTGGAGCCAAAACAAACGAGACACCTCCACCGCTCTGCTTCTTTGGGAAATAAATTTTACGGTGAATCGTATAAGCCTGTGATTGGGAATAATTAGACATTACTTTTGCAGCCCTACCTGTTGGTGCCATAAGTACAGCCTTCTTTTGAACCTTCCATAAACTGTTCACCAAAGTCCCTATCAAAGTCGTTTTACCGGTACCGGCATAGCCCTTCAGCAAAAAGACCTCTTCCTTTAACCCAGACAAGGTAAATTCGGCCAATTTTTGTAAAGCTACTGATTGCGTGGCAGTTGGTGTGTGTGGAAACTTGGTTTCTAATAGACTATAAAAAGACGCGGGAGTTATTGGTTTCATGAGCCCCAAAGATAAAGATGATTTTTAGGCCAAAAACTTTTACCATTAAAAAAAAATTGTAGATTTGTGAAGACCACTAAATTAAATTAACACATACGAAATGAAGACCATTATACAAATTGTACTTTGGGTTGGGTGTATTGCATTAGGATACCTAATTTATAATTCCGTAACAGGACCGATTAAATTCAATGAAGTAAAACAAGAGCGTTTTGCTAAGGTTGTTGCTAAATTGAAGGACATTAGAAACTCACAAGAAGCCTATAAAACGGTGAACGGTAAATATGCAAATGATTTTAATAGCCTTATAACGTTTATCGACACCGGTAAATATGTAATCACACAACAAAGGGATTCCTCTTTTATGGAGTTTGATAAAGCCTATGGAATCGATTTATTGAAAGAGGTAAAAATTATAGATACCTTAGGTTTTGTTTCCGTGAAGGATTCGCTCTTTAAAAAAGATACCCGCTATAAGAATCTAATGGACGTACCGACTGCACCGAATGGTGAAAAGTTTGATATGAAAGCAGGATTTGTAGATAGAAGCGGCTATCGGGCTCCAGTTTTTGAAGCTAAAGTTGATAAGAACGTTATCCTGTATGACCAACCAAACGATTTGTTGGCCCGTGAGAATGCGGCGCTAAGTGTAGAGGAAGTTAATGGTCCTACAATAAGAGTAGGCTCTATGGATGAAGTGAGCACCAGCGGTAACTGGCCACCAATTTATGACAAAAGAGAAGATCAATAAAAGCGCAGATATAGCGGATAAGAATTTTAAGAAATTGTCCATTCAAGTTAGCTTGAATGGACTTTCTTTTTGTGTGGCAGATACTGTTTCACAAAAACTGATAGCGTCTGACAAGCAGGAGTTTGAGGAAGAACAAACCCCTATGGTCATTCTAGATGCATTGGAAAAGCTGTTTCAAAGGCATGAGCTGGGCCAACAGCAGTTTGACGAGGTTGTGGTTGTTCATAGAAACACCCTATTTGGTCTTGTGCCGAAGTCTTTATTCCATTCAGACAAACTCATGGAGTACCTTAAATTCAACACCAAGGTTCTTGCCGCAGATGTTTTATCCTATGATGAAGTTGAACACCAAGACTTGGTAAACGTGTATGTACCTTACATGAATATCAATAATTATATCTACGGATTGTTTGGAGCGTTTACCTACATGCACAATGGCACGGTTTTACTCCAATACCTCCTCAATAATAAGAGTTCGGACCATGGAGAAGTCTGTTATGTTTACGTACATCGGAATCAACTGGATATTACCGTCCTCAACCAAAGAAAGTTAGTCCTCTACAATAGTTTCAACTACCAAACAAAAGAGGATTTTGTATACTACTTGCTATTTGTGCTGGAACAGCTAGATTTAGACCTTAATACCGTGCCTGTTCGTTTATTCGGGGCAATTGAGGAAGATGATGCCATCTTTAAACTAAGTTACACTTACATTAAGCACCTACATATTTTTACTCCGTCCTCCCCACCCTTATTTAAAATGGGGGAATCAATTTCCAACACTATAGATTTTACACTAATAAACACCTTATAATGCGCATAATCTCGGGGAAACATAAGGGGCGAAACTTACTTGCGCCCAAAAAATTACCTGTAAGACCAACCAAGGACATGGCCAAGGAGGGTTTGTTCAATATTCTACATAACACCTATTATTTCCCAGATTTAAAAGTCCTTGACCTTTTTGCCGGCACCGGAAACATCAGTTATGAATTTTCTTCAAGGGGCGTAGGCTCAATTTTAGCCATTGACGCTAATGCGGGTTGTATTCAATTTATAGACAAAACAGTAGCCATGTTAGACATGGATATTCGTACGCTGAAAAGTGATGTTTTTGCCTTTTTACAACGAAATACAGCGCAATTCGATATCATTTTCGCAGACCCGTTCTATGATATGGATTTGGTGGATTTTGAAAAATTGCCCCAACTGGTATTCGAGAATGACCTTCTTTTGGAGGATGGGGTTTTAATTATTGAGCACTCGAGTAAAACGGGGCTTGAACACCTCCCCCATTTCAATAACTCGCGAAAATATGGAGGTAGCGTTTTTAGCTTTTTTAAACGGTAATTAAAATTATTGTTTTTCTATATTAGGGACTAATTCCATTTCACTTTTGTAAGGATTGACTTTGGTGAATACCATTATTTCCTTGAGAACTAAACTTAGAAGAAGCGCATATACCGAACCAATCGGCTCCGCACAAGGTTTATTTGGGGACGCAATTTCCTTGAAATTACTACCTCATTAAAAAAAGCAGGCCATAAGCCGGATTCTGTTTCCGTAACACGGACCCTTATCATTTATCTAGGCAAAGGGTTACCCCAATGCTCCAACCGCCTACCCTTCGGCTTGGGCGTGCAGCCCTCAAACACCGATTTACATGACGTTTCACCGTATAGAGTTTACCTGGTTTCACTACAGCCTAACTGTACTTGCTTTCTGTTGCACTTGTCCTCACTTTTCAGTGGACGGGAGTTACCCGCTATACCGCACTATGGTGTCCGGACTTTCCTCTCCCGTTGTCGGAAGCGATAAGGTGGCCTGCTGCCGCAAATGTACTGCAATTGTTGATAACTAAGGATGATCTCTATTTTTAAATCGCTCAGAAAATAAGCGCTATATTTATATTTGTATCTGACTAATTGTAGCAAATTTTGGAACCATTTATTGTATCGGCACGAAAATACAGGCCCCAAACATTTAAGGATGTTGTGGGCCAACAGGCCATTACGAATACGTTGCAAAATGCTATCGACCAGAACCACTTGGCCCAAGCACTCTTATTCTGTGGACCCAGGGGTGTAGGAAAAACGACCTGTGCCCGTATTTTGGCCAAACAAATAAATGCAGATGGTACGGAACGGGAGGACGAGGACTTTGCCTTCAATATTTTTGAGTTGGATGCAGCATCCAACAACTCGGTAGACGATATTAGAAACCTAATCGACCAAGTTCGCATACCTCCACAAGTTGGCAAGTATAAGGTGTATATTATCGATGAGGTACACATGCTTTCCCAATCTGCGTTCAATGCATTTTTAAAAACCTTGGAGGAGCCTCCAAAGCACGCTATTTTTATTTTGGCAACCACTGAAAAGCATAAAATCATCCCTACGATTCTATCGCGGTGTCAAATATTTGATTTTAAGCGTATAACAGTAAAAGATGCTGCGGAATATTTAAAATATATTGCTGAAAACCAAGGTGTTGACGCGGAAGAGGATGCACTGCACATCATAGCACAAAAAGCGGATGGCGCCATGCGTGACGCGCTATCCATCTTTGATAGAGTGGTAAGTTTTTCGGGGAAGCAACTAACCCGCAAGGCAGTAACTGAGAACCTGAACGTGTTGGATTATGACACTTATTTCGAAGCTACAGATCTTATCTTAGAACATAATATTCCCAATCTTTTGCTGCTCTTGAATAGAACCTTGTCCTTAGGTTTTGACGGGCACCATTTTATTTCCGGTCTCGCATCACATTTCCGGGATTTGATGGTATGTCAACATCCGGACACCATACCCCTTTTAGAGGTTGGCGAAGCTGCACAACAACTCTACAAGGACCAAAGCCAGCGTACCTCTGCTTCCTTTTTATTGCGTGGGCTAGATATTGCCAATGACTGTGACCTTAAGTACAAAACCAGTAAAAATCAACGCCTATTGGTTGAACTTACCTTGATGAAACTTGCCTCTATCGATTTTGATGGAGAAAAAAAAAATCCTGAATCGGTAGCGCTTCATAATAAAACTATAGATTTTATTGCTCCAGCGTCCTTTTACAAGAACTTTCCTAAAATACCTATAAAAGAAACTGAGCCCATAAAGGAAGCAGTTAAAGAAAATACAAGTTCACTTGCAGTAAATCAACAGGAAAAACCTGCTACCGAAATAAGAACCGAAGAGGAAGCTAAAGTTGAAGCCAAACCGGAAAGTTCAGCTACTCCTAAGGTTGGGCGTGAAGAGGAAAAGAGCTCTCCTGATTTAGCAGCAGCTAAGAACATCAATATCAATGTGGCCAACAAGCGTGTTTCCGGGCTGTCTATTTCCAGTTTAAAGGCGAAAAAAGAACACGAACTCAATAAAATCGAGGTGGTAATCGATGAAGATAATTTACCAAAATCCAAGTTTACCCAAGAAGAGCTGCGAAAGCATTGGGCCGAATTTGTGAATCGAATTGATGATAACGGGCAAAAGATTCTTGCTTCAAACCTGAATACCGATCTCCCGAAACTAAAAGAGGATTTCACGATTCATATTGAGCTGCCCAATGGCACCATGAAAAAAGAAATCGAGCGGGAACAGTATGAACTGATAGAATATTTGCGTTCCAAATTGAACAACCATTTCATTCAATTGAGAATTACGGTCAATGAAGAAAGTGCTAAAAAATTCGCATTTACCCCGGAAGAGAAATATCAGAAATTAAGGGAGAAAAATCCGGTTATCGATTTACTTCGAAAGGAATTTGATCTAGACCTATGATTTTCGCTTCAAGCGGAAACCGAAAATCAATAGCACTAGAGCGATGATTAGTAGCCCAAAGGCTTCCCTTCCCAACTCTACCGTAACAATGTCACCATCATTTAAATCAAAACCCTGAAAGTCGGTCGGGTAGAGAAACAGAAAACCAACCAAAGCGAAACCCCCAAAAACGAGCGGAATAGCCGCTTTTAGCCTACCCAAAGCAAATACCAAAGAAATTAGGGCTGCAAGCAAATAAATTAGTATCCAAAGCATGGAATCTGGATCATTATACTGAACTGCTGCGCCCACTGCAAATAAAAGGGCGAACACATAACCTATTACTTTAAAAAAATGATTCATTAGGACTTAGTTTACCAAGTGATTTTTTATAATACCACGCACATCCACTGCTTGGATTGATTGGCTATTGATGCACTCTCCAAAATTACTTATAAGGATAGGATGGTCATCTTCATCTTCTGTCAACCGGCCATGGGAACCTTTTATTAATTTGGCATCCAGCGGAATGATATCCATAACAGTTCTAAAACCTAATTTCTTTTTCAATAATTTTCCAACAACTTTTGCCATTACCAGTTTGTCTTTGGGATCCGTCATCATTTCTACGGGATCGTAACCGGGCTTCTTGTGAATATCCACCATCCTGGCATAATCCGGTGCCTTGGAATCCTCTAACCAAAAATAATAGGTAAACCAGGAATCCTTGTCCGCAACCACGACAATATCTCCACAACGTTCATGTTGTAAATGGGCCGCCTTCAAATCTTCGCCATACAAAACGTTTTCCACGCCCTTTTCTTTTTTGATAAGGCTGGCAACAGCTTCTATATTAGTCTTATGCTTACAGTACACATGGGCCACCTGATGATCCGCAACGGCAAAGGCCGCGCTTGCTCCCACATCCAATAATTCCAATCCACGTTCTTCACGAATACTAATAAATCCGTTCTTTCGCAATAATCGATTCAGGTGTACAGGTCTATTAACATTTGTTATACCGTACTCCGAAAGTAAGATTACCCGGCTATCCTGTTCTTCGTAATACGCTACCAGTTTACGTACTACCGCATCTATTTCAGACAAATCCTTTGAAATGACATTAAAATCGATTCCATAGCGTTGCAGATTATAATCCAAATGCGGCAGATAAATAAGCGTAAGATCAGGGTTGTGTTCTTTATCTGTCAATAATGCGGCATTTGCAATCCAATTCGACGAATTTATGGTCGTTTTAGGTCCCCAAAACTCAAAAAGCGGGAAAGTGCCCAGCTCTTTTTGCATCTGATCGCGCAACGCGGCGGGATGGGAATAGATATCCGGAATTTTTCTTCCATCCGCCAAATAATTAGGGCGCGGGGTTATACTATAATCCACATTGGAATACATGTTGTACCACCAAAAATGATTGGCACAGGTAAAATCTGGATATTGTTCCTTTAAATCATCCCAAACTTTCGATTGCTGCACCAACTTATTGGATTGCCTCCAAAATTTCACCTCACACTCCTCCTTAAAGTACCAGCCATTCCCAACGATCCCATGTTCAGATGGCCATTTTCCCGTAACGTAGGTGGATTGCACGGCACAGGTTACTGCCGGTAACATAGGTTTGATATAGGATGCCTTTCCCCTTTCCAAAAATGATGAAATGAAGGGTGTGTGCTCCCCTATCAATCGTTTCGTAAGCCCCACTACATTAATCACAACCGTTTTTTTCATGCTATATGCGTATTTTCAACCATTCAATTTCCCTAGCGATGGATTCTGACAAATCCTGTTTCAAATCTGATGGCAGCACATCCCAGGTATACGTTTCAATTTCCAAATGCTCGCAGACCGGATGCTCTTGAATGTAATTGATTGTTTTTAGAATATGATCCTGTGTGGAAAATAATGAACCATACTTTTCCAAAAAAATAGGCACATGGTAATGTGCCCTTAACTCCCTATGGGTACCCCTATTGTTTAGGACTTCGGGCAAATCGCTATAGGTCTTGACGGAACCGCCTATTTCTTCTGTTACCTGGTGAAGATAAGTGGGTTCATTGAATTTTGAAAGTTCCTCCCAAATAGCTTCATCATTAGCGCCATTAAATATAATTTTCAATGCCGCACTTACTTGAATTTTACCAATGAGGATGTTTTCGGCCTTAAACTTTAAAAAGGTTTCCCTGGGCTCTTCATAGGCAAGGGAAAAATGGCAGATGTCATAACAAACGGTAATGTATTTTTTAAGTAAGGCTTCTGCCTCTAAGCCTGTAGAACCTAACTCTTTCTCAAGAAACGGTATGCCGATTGGCAATAGAAAATCCGAGAAAAAGGATAAAACCTCATCACTGTTTTCCAAAAGACCGTCCGGTTCAGGTTCAATATCCAAATGCATATATTTTCCCGTAGTTTCCTCCAAGTGCACCAAAAAATTGACCAATTGCACGAGTTGCTGCGCCCCTGTTTCAAAGGCTTTTTTGGTTTCTTCTTTGGATTTATGCCAATATTTATAGGATATAGGTGAAGTTGAGATGCCACCGGCCATTCCCTCTGGCAATAATTCTGAAAGCTGGCGAAATAGCCTTTTTGTGTAGCTTAGCCGTTCCGGGCTGGTCCAATCTGGGGCATGGACCAAATCCTTTACCCGTTCATCATGAAAATTACCATATGGAAAACCGTTCATGGTAAATACATAAATAGCGTTATCCTCCAACCACTTTTGGAACTCGGAAAAATTATTTCCCTGATCTAATTCCTCACTTGCTTTATTGGACAAGCGAAGCCCCAAACCAAAGTTTTCTTCCCCACAGGTAGATTTCTTGATAATAGGTACATTCGCTTTTATACTATCAAACGTACTTTTCCAGTCCTGCCCTGGATGAATGTTGGTGCAATAGGTTAAATGGAGGTCTTTTTTTACCTGCATACAATTAATTTAAGGCCATCTGATGGTTCAATTTTAATACCGCATCTTTCATGCGTGCCATATCAATCGTATGTACATCATGCTTTATGCCTAATCCAGATATTAAGGTTATGGTAAGCTGGCCCCCAAGATGCTCCCTGAACTCCTCGATTCCCTTTAACAAAATATCAACTTCCTCTGGAGTATTCATGGGTATGGCTAAGTCAAAGCCAATTTTTTTCATGACATCTAAAATCTGATGTAAATCGGTCTCCGTAATCAGTCCGCAAAGTTGGGCATACGTAACATCGAGTGCGATACCCTTGGCTACCGCTTCGCCATGGCGCATTTGGTAATTGGTCATGAATTCCATTTTGTGGGCGGCCCAATGGCCAAAATCCAAGGGTCTTGAAGAACCAGATTCAAACGGGTCCCCGCCTTGGGCAATATGCTCCATATGCATTTCCGCGCATTTATAAATAACGTAATGCATCGGTTCCATTTCCCTATTTTTTAAGGCTTCGGCATTTTGGGCGATGTACTGAAAGAAGTAATTATCCTTGATTAGCGCCACTTTGATGGCTTCGGCAATTCCAGAGATCCAATCCCGCTGTTCTAAGGTTTGAAGAAAATCGCTATCGTTGATTATTGCAAAAGGTGGCGCAAAAGTTCCTAAAAAATTCTTTTTTTGAAAGGCGTTTATACTGTTTTTAACGCCCACAGCAGAATCGTTCTGCGAAAGCACGGTTGTTGGTATACGGATTAATTTTACGCCCCTATGTGCTATGGCTGCAGCGTAGCCCACCATATCTATAACAGCGCCCCCACCAATTGCGATTACGAATGAGTGACGACAAATTTTATGATCATTCACCCCTTTCAGGACTGCTTCAATAGCGGCCTCGCTATTTTTCGATTGTTCCCCACCAGGAACAACAAGGGTTGCCGTAAACCTTACTATTTCCTTAAAATGCTTGCAGTAGGTTTCAATTTGGGAACATAAATCAGGATGGTGTTTCTTTACACCATCGTCAACTACGAAAAATAATTTCACTGGTTCCAGTCCCTGATAATCAGCTATTAAATTCGAAAATAAAGGATTTTCAAGAGTGAATAGTCCTTTTGTGAAGTACAATTGATACGCATAATGTACTTTAAAAGACTGTTTTATAGATTGTAATTGCATAAAATTCTTAGGTTACGGCAAATAATTTAGACAAAACTATGGATAAGGGGAATAACAATAGTACCCCTAGCGCCAGATACCAACTCGAAAAACCGGCCACCCAGCAAGCGTTCATTACTATTAGCGACAATACTCCTGAAATTACGGCTTTTTTGATATTCTTAGGCGAATTTTCATGGTAGGCCCTGGACAAGGGTACAAAGATTAAAACAGCGAACAACATCAAAAAAGGCACCACAATCAACAAGGAATTGGTCTGTAATCCTATTAGTAACGCAATTGCCACTACAACTATTGCATATAGAATACCTGCCAAAAGGATATGGTTCTTATTGTTGCCATGCACTTCGCCCCTACTAATCATGGTAATTGCAAAAATGTAGACTATGGGTACGATAGAAATCCACCACGGTCCCACAGAACCAAAGATTGACACGCCTAGGAGTAGGTTCAACCCCCTACAAACTCCCATATTCAAGGGGCCGAAAAATGCATGATGTTTACTGTAAGCATCGTAGGCCAGGATAGCCACTGCCAATAGTACCGAGATTACACCGGACAAAATAGTACAGGTAAAAGCCAATAAAACTCCGGAAACAAGCAATAAGGCACCCCAAATTTTGGCCTCGCTCATGGAAACAATTCCACTTGGTATAGCACGTTCGGGACGTTCAACAGCATCCAGCCCCGCATCAAAAACATCATTAAAGACCACACCACCTGCATAGAGAAAGATGGATGAGCATACCAAGGTTAAAACCATTCCTATATGCTGCGGAAGAAATAAATCCGCATCTATAGATTGCACGTAGAGGCCAATGGCTATACCTGCACATATATCCGCGGCGGCAGTAGGTAAATTGGCGGGTCTTGCCAATCTTGCAAAACCCATCAGCTTCTCCTTCATTCTAGGTAATTTGATCTTCGTCAATTCTTGGGGCTTGCCCTCTTAATACACTATTGTCGTTATAGAGCTTGGATTGATTGATGCCGGTAGGCTTTAACCAATGGGCCTCCTTCATTTTTCCGTTTTTACCAAAAGCGTCCAATGCATTCTGGTAACAGGTTTTCCTCACATCTTCCCTATCAATTCCCCGTTTCAACATCAGTGCTGCGGTCTTGGGAACCGCCAAAGGATCACTAACCCCCCAGTCCGCAGAGCTATCGACGATAATATTGGTACTGCCAAATTTCTTGACTACCTCCACCATACGCTCATTACCCATTTTAGTTTTTGGGTAGATGGTAAAGGCCGCAATAAATCCACGATCCAAAACTTCCTTAACGGTCTCCTCATTATTATGATCTATGATTACGTTGCCCGGGTCCAGACCATGCTCCATACAAACCTCCATACTTTTTATGGTTCCTGCCTTTTTATCGCGATGAGGCGTGTGCACCTGAACGGTCATGCCCAATTCCTTGGCCATCTCCAACTGCATTCTAAAATACTTATCCTCTGCCGGGGTTTGGTCATCATATCCTATTTCACCTATGGCAACCACATTTTCTTTATGTAAATAAAGTGGTAATAGCTCAATTACCTGCTCCGCTAATGCCTCATTATTGGCTTCCTTTGAATTAAGGCCAATAGTGCAATAATGTTTAATCCCAAATTGGCTGGCCCTAAACGGTTCCCAGCCCACGAGACTGCTGAAGTAATCTTGAAAAGAACCTACTTGTGTCCTTGGCTGTCCTAACCAAAAGGAAGGTTCTATAATTGCAACTACCCCTGCCGCGGCCATGGCCTCGTAATCATCCGTTGTCCTAGAGGTCATATGAACGTGTGGGTCTATAATCATCATTGTATCATCCATTCTATTATTTTTTAAGCGTTTTCCAACGTATTTCTTTTGAGGCAACTTTTTCCTTTAAATCTGGATAATTATTCAATAGCTGCTGTGCTGTATCGTTTTTTGAAGAATAACAGCATAATGCTCCCGCATAATTTTCTGCCTTATCCCCACTGTTTAACAATCTTTTCATATCCTCTAAGAGGACTTCGTTCAAAAACTTTGAAACCGGTCTCCAAAACAAGGGATCTATCTTTCTTGAGGCCGCCCAGCGTTCGTGCGCGTAATCAGAGATAATACGGGTCAAATCGGCATTTGCACGTTCATCCACAGCTTCTATTTGCGATAAATCGCGCTCCATAAAAGCAGCTTTCAAGTACATCTGGTTCCATTGTTGGTCGTTGAAATATTTTGTAGGATAGGGATTATTCAAGGTTATGGCGTCAAAAATCGTAGCGATATTCGTTCTCAGTGCTTCTACCGCAGTCTGTTTGTAGGCCTCCGGATTGGGCAACAGTACTAAATATTTCAAAAAGGTTTCCAATTCGCCGGTATCCGCAATTTGAATAATATTGGCAACTTTTGGAGTGTAGAAGGATTGGTCTTGTTGCAATACTTCCGAGAGTAAATAAATGCGTGCTATTTGAAGCAGATTGGCGTCATGCAGCTTAAAATACATTAATTTTTTACCCCCATCCTGGCCAAAGGAAACCGGTTTAACACCATCAAACTTGGTACTCAGCAAACTATAGGTCATAAATAAATCCTTAGTTGATTTATTTTCTGCCAATTTTGCTATTTTTTCGTTCAGCCAAGCCAAACTCTCCAGTTGACCGTATTCCTTTAAAATATCCTTAATCTCCCTAGTTTCCTGCATTTTCGATACTGAAGTTATCCATTACCTCAAAAATAAATATTATTAACTAGTAAGTCGCTTAGAATAGGGACAAATTATAATTAGTACGGTCATCAAAATCTTTTTAATTTTGTTCAAAATAGATATATGTTGGGCTTAAAATTACCTACCGACCCTAGGTGGGTGAATATTGTAGAAAAAAATATCGACGAAATCTTGACCGACCACGCCTACTGCGAGCAAAAGGCTGCCAGTACAGCAATTTCCCTAATCGTTTCTTTTCCTGAATATACAGCGCTTGTAGATGAGATGATTGCCCTATCAAGGGAAGAAATGGGACACTTTAAAATGGTCCACGAACTTATCCTTGAACGTGGTAAAACCTTAGGGCGAGATCGTAAGGACGATTATGTAAAAGAATTATTAAAATTCTTCCCCAAGGGAGGGAGCCGTACTACCCAACTGGTTCATCGCCTTCTTTATGCCGCCTTAATAGAAGCGCGAAGCTGTGAACGTTTTAGACTCCTTTCCGAAGAATTACAGGACAAGAAACTTGCAGATTTCTACCATAAACTCATGATTAGTGAGGCAGGCCATTATACCATGTTCCTTAAATTTGCCCGTAAATATGGGGACGTAGAGGAAGTGAATAAAAAATGGCAGGATTTATTGGCCTACGAGGCCAAAATAATGAAAGACCTAGGTACGAAAGAAAGCATTCACGGTTAAGCTACTATTTCTTTTTTAAATCCTTTGCGTAATAATCATATGTCGCAAATTGTGACCTTATTTTAGGCGGTTTTGTCTTACGGTATGCGTTATCCTGTTTTTCCGTAAAAACACGGGCTTTGGTATTGTCTTTCCAACAAATCTCGAAGGTATCCATCAATTCCTTTTTGATATCCTGGTCATAAATGGGACAGCCTACCTCAACCCTATAGTCTAAATTTCTGGTCATCCAGTCTGCAGATGAAATGTATACTTTAGGATTACCTCCATTGGCAAAAGCGAACAAACGCGTATGCTCCAAAAACTTATCCACGATACTTATCGCCTCAATGTTTTCACTCATGCCCTTTACACCCGGCACCAAACAGCAGATGCCCCTAACAATCAATTGAATCTTTACGCCTGCCCGGCTGGCCTCATACAGTTTATCCACCATTTTGTAAGAGGTAAAGCTGTTCATCTTTATTTTGATGTAGGCTTCCTTACCCAAAATGGCGTTCGCTATTTCCACATCGATCAATTTCTGAAATACGTTTTTTGTATAATGTGGTGAAACGATTAGGTGTTTATACTTATTAATTTTATAGGTAGTCTCAAAAAAATCAAAGACCTTGTTCAACTCCTTTAAAATTGGGTCGTGGGCCGTAAATAAGGTATAATCCGTATAGATTCTTGCCGTAGATTCATTAAAATTACCCGTACTGATGAATCCGTAACGTTTTAGGGCATCCCCTTCCTCTCGCTCTATGATACAAATTTTGCTATGTACTTTAAGGCCGGGGACCCCAAAAATTAGTTTAACCCCCTCTGCTTGTAATTGCTCTGCATACTCGATATTCGCTTGTTCATCAAAACGCGCTTGCAGTTCTATCTGTACGGTAACTTGTTTGCCATTTTTTACCGCATTGATTAATGATGCGGCCACTTGTGAGTTGCTTGCCAGTCTATACACCGTTATTTTAATGGAGCGGACCTTAGGATCTAAGGCCGCTTCACGTAAAAATTTTAAAATATAGGCGAAGGTATGGTAAGGGGTATACTGTAAATAATCCTTTTTGGCAATACTGCCCAAAATACTTCCTTCTACACTTAGCCCTTTAACAGGTAACGGTGTTATTTTCTCATACAGCAAATCCTGCCTTCCCAAACTTGGAAAGCCCATATAATCGCGCCGGTTATGGTACCTACCTCCGGGTATAACACTATCCGTATCCTCAATTTTCATCTTATCCTTTAAAAAAGCCAAAGTATCCTTACCGATACTCTTATCATATACGAACCTGACCGGATCACTAATTTTTCTATGCTCGACACTTGAAGATATTTTTTCGATAAAGCTTTTACTAAGATCATTATCCATGTCCAGCTCAGCATCTCTTGTAATCTTGATCATATGGGCCGTAATGGACTCATACTCGAACATGGTAAATATATTATCCAGACAATAGCGAATTAAATCGTCCAACAAAATAATGAAGCTCTTATCACCCTCTACCGGCAGCACCACAAACCGGTCTATACCCTTTGGAATTTCGATAAGTGCATAGCGTTTCTCTTTTTTGCTAGCATCACTTTTTATAACCATTCTTACCGCTAAATAGGCTGCCGTATCCTTCAAGGTTGGAAACTGGGTAAGTTCATTTAAAATGATGGTCATTAATTGCGGACTAACCTCTTTTAGGAAGTATTCCTTTACAAATTCTTTCTGACTATCATTTAATTCAGTTTCCTTGAGGATAAATATATTCTTGCCTTCAAGCTCATGTTCTATCTGCTTCAATATGACCAAACTCTTGGTCTGCTGGTTAATTACGATTTTGGTAATTTCTTCTAAAAGATCCTTGGCTTTCTCACCGCCCAACACGCTTTTGCCACTTCTACCGGCTTCTACTATTCGCTTAACCGTTGCGTAACGTACTTTAAAGAACTCGTCCAAGTTATTCGAGAAAATCCCCAAAAAACGTAGCCGTTCAATTAAAGGCACATTTTTATCCGCACTTTCCTGCAATACGCGTTCATTGAACCACAACCAACTTATTTCCCTATTAACATACTGATTATTACTTTTTACCATTTTTTCAATTCCTTTGGAAATAGTGTTTGTTGTGTTGATCCCTGGGCAATCGAGGACCATTCGTTCTCTTTAAACTGTAGGTGTACAAAACCGCTTGTAGGTACATTGTCAATATAAGTATCTCCCATGGCATTTGCTATATATGTAAAAGCATTATTATGGCCAAAGAGAAGAATAGTATCCAAGTCATTAGACGTAGCCCTAATGAAATTAATTACTTTTTCCCCGGAAAAATCATATAAATCCGGCTCGATGCTCAACTTATTTAAAGGAAATTTTAATTCGCGCAGGCAAATCATCGACGTATGCAAAGCCCTGTTTGCAGGGCTGGAAAAAGCATGGTCTATCGTCAATTGCTTGGTCGCTACTTTTACTCCCACCAAATGGGCATCGTCTACCCCCCTTTGCTGCAGCGGCCTATCCCTATCATCTACATTCAGTTCCCAAGAAGATTTCCCGTGCCGCATTAATAATACAGTCTTCATGTTTTATATTTTTTATGGCGCTAACCGCTCTATTTTCCAATCAAATTCTGGTGTCAAAGTATATCTAATGCGATCATGCAACCTATTGGGTCTCCCCTGCCAAAATTCCATGGATACTGGCTTTACTAAATAACCTCCCCAGTAGGACGGACGCTCAATGTCCTTATTACGGTATTCTTTTTCCAATTCCTTCAAACTGTCTTCCAACACTTTTCTGGATTCAATGACACTGCTTTGGTCGGAAACTATAGCACCCAGTTTGCTGCCATCTGGTCGAGAATCAAAGTAGCCATCGGATAAGTTTTCGGCTAGCTTCTCTGCTACCCCTTTTATAATGACCTGTCGCTCTAAGTTTGGCCAAAAAAAGGAAATACACACATTTGGGTTTTCTGCAATGGCCTTACCTTTTTCACTCGTGTAGTTGGTGTAAAAAATAAAACCTTCATGCGTATACTTTTTAAGCAATACTACCCTACTCTTTGGAAATCCGTCCATACCTACCGTAGAAACGGTCATTGCATTGGGCTCTTCAATACCGTCCGATTTTTCAACTTCATAAAACCAGGTTTGGAATAACTGTAAGGGGTTGTCTGAAATACTACCCTCCATTAGTGCACTTTTCTCGTAACTCTTTCGGTACTCGCCTAAGTCTTTCTCCATCTTTTTCATCTTAAAAACAAGATAGACAAAGTTCTAAAAAGAAAGGAAATTAAGCGCAATTAAATCCGAATAAATATCAAAGCTGACCTTTACCTAGAGAAGCTAGGGAAAAATTGGTTAAAAATAAATCACTATTCCCCGTGTACTGTTTCCCAAGAAAATGATAGGTAGCTATTGGGTCAATTCTTGGAACATCTAAAAATCAAAAATTTTACCGTCATCGGCGAGATGAACTGTATTGAATTCGGTCAAGGCCTCTTCCCTGAAAAGTTCAATTGATTTATATCGTGTTGAATAATGCCCAAGAATTAAATTTTTGGCGTTTGCCGCTTTTGCAATCCTGGCCGCTTGGATTGCTGTTGAATGTTTGGTTTTAGCAGCTAAAGGTAGCTCAGATTCCAGGAACGTGGACTCATGATAGAGCACATCCACCTCTTTAATAAGATTTGCCAATGCCGGGAGGTAACCTGTATCACTGCAAAAAGCATAGGCTTTAGGTCTTGGAGGGTCAAAGGTCAGTACAGTGTTGGCCACCTTACTCCCGTCCTCCCTAGTCACATCCTTACCTTTTTTAATGTTTCTAAAATAAGCCTTGTCAATACCGTAAGCCTCTGCTGCCTCAATATTGAGTTTTCTATCCGCTGGCTTTTCCTGAAATAAAAAACCGTTGGTATAAATCCTATGGTCTAGCGGTAAGGTCGAAACAGATACATTGCTATCCTCAAATAAAACTTCCGGTCCCTTATCAGTAAGCTCATGGAACAAGAGCGGATAGTTGGTCCAGGAATCTCCCAGTTTTAATAATAGGGTAATCGCTTCTTTTATCCCTTTGGGACCATAAATATGCAATTCCCTTTCCCTTCCCAAAAGGCGCATGGTAGAAATAAAACCCGGTAGGCCAAAAAAGTGATCTCCATGAAGGTGTGATATAAAGATATGGTTGATGCGTGAAAATTTAATCTTGTGCTTTCGCAATTGAACCTGGGTCCCTTCCCCACAATCGATCAAAAACATGTGGTTCCTTATCTCAAGAATTTGGGCTGTAGGATTGGTCAATGTACGGGGTGTCGCTGCATAACAGCCCAAAATGGTTATCCGCATACCTTATCGGTATTAATGCGCATATAAACTAAATTCACTAGACCTAAAATATGTTTCATTTCGTTCGTACTGCCTATAGGCCCAAATCCCGTTCAATTTCTTCCATTTCCACAATATCCCTTGCCTCTTTAAGTGTTGGCACAAGGTTTATCTCTTCCGGGACATCCTCAAATGATATTTTCTGGGATACGATTACAAATGATTTCCCATTTTTACGGTGCTTCCTTGAAATTTCAAGAAAAGCCACTACATTATAGGGCGTCAACTTTGTAAAACCCAAAAGATCCAATACTAAATTATCATTTTTCAATTTCGGGTATTCTCTTTCCAAATGCTCCAAAAACCGATCTATGGATGGGTTTTCTTGAGAGATGATCGTCAACATTTCGTCTTTGTCAAAAACCATATTATTTAATTTTAGAAGCCAATAAATAAATTACCGCCATGCGTATGGCTACACCGTTCTCTACCTGATTTAGAATAATGGACTGTTTGGAATCCGCTACATCACTGGTAATCTCCACCCCTCTATTGATGGGTCCCGGGTGCATAATTACAATTTCCTTTTCCAAACTGTCCAACAACTTTTTATTGACACCAAATTGTTGAGTGTACTCCCGTGTCGTAGGAAAGTAACTTATGTCTAATCGTTCGTTCTGAATCCGAAGCATATTGGCCACATCGCACCATTCCAAAGCCTTGCGCAAATCCATTTCCACACCTACCCCTAATGAATCTATATGTTTGGGCAGCAAGGTTTTAGGCCCACAAACCTTAACATTGGCTCCTTGTAGTTTAAGGGCAAAAATATTAGAGAGTGCCACCCTGGAATGTAATATATCCCCAACGATAACTACATTCTTACCAGCAACATCGCCTAACTTTTCGCGTATGGAGTATGAATCCAACAAGGCTTGGGTAGGGTGTTCGTGGGCACCATCTCCAGCATTAATGATGGACGCCTTTACATGTTTGGATAAAAATATACCAGCTCCTGGATTGGGATGTCGCATGACCACCATATCGACCTTCATGGAAAGTATATTATTGACGGTATCAATGAGTGTCTCTCCTTTGTTCACGGAAGACTGACTTGCCGAGAAGTTGAGCACATCTGCAGACAATCGTTTTTCTGCGAGCTCAAAGGATAACTTGGTACGTGTACTGTTCTCGAAAAAAATGTTGGCAATGGTGATATCACGTAAAGAAGGAACCTTTTTAATAGAACGGTTAATGACTTCCTTAAAATGATCTGCGGTTTCAAAAATAAGCTGAATATCGGTTTCCTTAAGATACTTGATTCCCAGTAAGTGTTTCACACTCAGTTCGCTCATTTTGTTATTTTACCTGTTTACTAAATAGATGATGTCCTCTCCGTCATTCTCCTCCCACATTACCTTTACTTTCTCCTCATTGATTGCATCTACCTGTCTACCCCTATAATTGGGCTGTATGGGTAAATGTCTACTAAACCTGCGGTCAATCAAACATAGTAGTTCCACATCCTTTGGCCTACCAAAAGACTGCAAGGCCGTTAAGGCCGCATTAATGCTTCTCCCCGTATACAGGACATCGTCAATAAGCACCACATTTTTATCCTCGACCAAGAAATTTATATTGGTTTTGGTAGCTTCCAATGTTTTGTCCCCACGTCTAAAATCGTCCCTGTAGAAAGTGATGTCGAGAAAACCGAGATCAATGTGCTTTACCTTGTATTCCTCCTTTAAAATTTTGTTCAATCGCTGTGCCACGAACTTACCCCTAGGTTGTATTCCAATGAGTACCGTATTTTCAAAAGTGAGATGATTTTCAAGAAGTTGACAAGCCAAACGATGTAGGATGATGTTGATTTCCTTGGAAGAGAGTAAGACTTTTTGACTCATAATAGACCACCCAGGCTTTTTGACTGGACAAAAATAGGGAATTCTGTTCAAAGCATCCTTGATTAAAACAGGGGCTTAATCAAAAAAGGAATGTTGCAATACTTGATTATCATTTTTGTGTTACACTTTGGTAAGTTAAATTGACACCTTTTTTGTTTAAGTGTTCATTTAGAATTTTTAATGCCGCACTTATGTGCAAGCTGTTCCATTAATGATAGAATTGTATACCACCATAATTACAGAAATACCCTGGTCCAAACAAATTACCCTATTCTAAATCCAATGTTTTTGATTATAATTATTGAAATAACCTTTACTAAACTCCATTTTAATTAAACATTTGTTAATAATATTAAAAAAATAGTCTTTTATTACTAATTTAAGAACCACGTTAAAAGTATTACTATGAAAAGTGTTCGTATCTCTATGGTATTTGGTCTTGTTATCGTTTTATCCGTATTTTCTTTCAAGAGCCATCCACAGGATTATATACTCTTAGAGAAAGTGAAGGCCATACTTACGGATTACGGACGCAACCTGGCACCGGAGAAGACTTATCTGCATACCGATAAGGACCTCTATACCAATGGTGAGACCATCTGGTTCAAAACCTACCTGGTAGACGGTATTTCTCACGACAGTTCAGACAAGAGCAAGGTGGTCTATGTAGAGCTGGTAAACGACAGGGACAGTGTAGTGGCCAAACGAAAACTCTTCGTTGAGGACATTGGTACATCGGGTGACATACTATTGGACGATGACATCGCACAGGGTGAATACACCTTGCGCTCTTACACCAAGTACATGCTCAACGAGGACGGCCCCGTGGTTTTCGAGAAGAGCATCCCCATTTTCGTGCAGGAGGTGCGTACCGGGCTTAATGCGGAACAAGTGCCCTTGGCGACGTCACTCCGCGGTTTTGACAGGACCAAGCCAGGCCCGGTGGCCGGGAAGCCCAACATCAAGTTTTTCCCGGAAGGCGGGAACCTGGTCAACGGGCTGCCCTGCACAATGGGACTGGAAATACTCGACACTAAGGGAAACGGCATAGCCCTTAACGGATATATCAAAAATTCTAGGGACGAGGTCGTGGAGCCCTTCGAGAGCTTTGAATTCGGATTAGGTAGCGTAGGCTTTGTACCCCTGCAAGGCGAGGATTACCATGCCAGCGTAATTTTCAACGGTAGCGAACTTAAGTTCCCCTTGCCGCAAGCACATGATTCCGGTTACGTACTGAGCCTAAAGAACAGGGAGGGCCACGTGCTGGTACAGGTGGCGAGCACTACCGACAAGGGCCTTGAAGGCACCTTGCTGGTAGGTCATCTCAGAGGTGACCTCATTTTTAAAAGAATAGGAAACTCTCAGGACAAGACCTCCTACGCCACAAAGATCTTTACCGAGAAGCTTCAGGACGGTGTGGCACAGTTCACCCTCTTTTCCGGTGACGGCGAACCCATAAGTGAACGCTTGATCTTTATAGACAATCCTGAAAACGATGCCGCTCTCAGTATTTCAACATCAGAAAGGGCCTACGGTCTTCGCGACAGAGTGGGCTTGGATATGGCACTGACCGATAATAGCGGAAAACCGCTAAAAGGAGATTTCTCCATAGCAGTCGTATCAAGGAGCGCTACCAGGAAGGACTCTGGCGCCAATATCAAAAGCTGGCTCCTGTTGGATTCCGATCTGGGCGGGAGTGTCGCAAACCCCGATTATTTCTTCTTGGATGATTCCAAGCAGCGCAGGTTCATTTTGGATGCCCTGATGCTCACCCACGGCTGGAGAAGGTTTGTATGGAAGGAAATACTCTCCAAAAACGTTAGCAAGATACCCAAATATGCGCCCGAAAAGGGTATTATGGTCACTGGTAGGACCACCAAGTTCAAGGCCCCCTTCCAACCTAGGCCTACGGTCGCTACATTGAACATCTTCGGACAGGACCTTATCAATTCCAAGCAGCAAACGGGTCCACAGGGCAAGTTCGAGTTCGGGCCCTTTTATTTTACAGATAGCCTGAGCACTACCGTTGAGGCCTACGACTCCGTGCCCAAGTTCGAGTACAAAAAGAAGAACTTCTCGATCGTGCTGGACCAGCAGAACCCGAAACTGGGCTCCAAACTAAAGAAATCGGAACGTACCGACAGGGAAACCCTAGAGCTAGGCCAGGAATACCTGAAGGAGGAATATGTACGAAAAGTGAACGATTTTAAGCACGACCCGGACAAGGTGACCCTGTTAGAGGAGGTCACGGTGACCGAAAAGAAAAAAACGAGGGAACAACTTGCTACTGAAGCAAATCCTACATCATATCTTACCAGTGGACCATTTGGAAAACGCATTTTTAGGGAGGACGTTACCGGAAATGAATCTATGAGCGCTATAGATCTCCTAGCAAGGTTACCTAGAGTTACGGTTAGCGGTGTTTACCCAAGACAAGAGCTGTACATTAACGGATTGAGTACTTTCATGGCCGGCAATGACCCATTAGTACTTATAAACGGTGTACCAACGAGTTTTGAATTTCTTCAAATACTAAGAGCAATCGAAATTAGCTTTGTGGATGTAATGGTCGGAGCTGGTTCTTCGCTTTATGGAAGTCGGGGCGCCAACGGTGTTATCGCCGTGTATACCAACCCAATTATGGATACGGATGCCGTAGCCCAACCGGAAACCCCTGGCATAGTCGTCTTCCAAATACCAGGTTTCTATAAGACCAAAGAATTCTATACCCCGGACTATACCAAAGAAGACCCCGAAAAGCCGGATTACCGCTCCACCCTATTCTGGCAACCGAAACTAGCCTTTGACAACGATGGAAGATCCAACGTTGATTTTTTTACCGGGGATAAGGAAGGTTCGTTCCTGGTAAGGGTGGAAGGGATTACCTATGACGGCCGGCCCATTAGCGGTTTACATGAAATAAAAGTAGTGGAATAGGAATGGGAATCAATCTAAGTCTAGCATTGATTTTTCAAAGTAAGCGGTGGTGAACGCTGTGAATAGAATCTCTGAACATAATGTTGAAGCGACTTTATCCCATAGCAAATAAAAAATTCCACTTTACCGATTTGCTTGGATTTCCCAACCCTTTAAAATCTAAATGAAAAAACCCTTGACTAAATAGTCAAGGGTTTTAAATTTAAGTAAATGATATTTGAAAGCCTTACTTCTTCTTTTTAGAATCTGCAGCTTCCATTTTATCCTTCAATGCTTGTAAGGCATCGTTAGCATCACCTAAAGTAGGCTTTGCCTCATCTGCACTGGCAGCTTGTCTTTTGACAGCCGCTTTTACATTACGCTGCTCTTCTTCTCGGAAGATAGCGGTATGACTTGCCACTACACGCTTAAAGTCCTTGTTGAACTCGATAATCTGGAATTCAGCTTCTTCACCTTTGCCCAATTTCTTACCATCCTCTTTTTCAAGATGACGTTGTGGGACAAATGCAGTGATATCCTCATTGAAATCAATGGTAGCACCTTTATCAACAATATCGGATATTGCCGCTTTATGTTTTGTACCGACTGCGAATTCGCTTTCGTACTTATCCCATGGATTCTCGGTCGTTTGTTTGTGGCCCAAGCTTAACTTGCGTCCATCAACATCCAGTTCCAAAACTTCAACTTCCAAAGTATCACCAACGTTGGTGAATTCTGATGGATGCTTGATTTTCTTGGTCCAAGAAAGATCGGAAATATAAATAAGTCCGTCAATACCTTCTTCCAATTCTACGAATACCCCAAAGTTTGTGAAATTACGCACAATACCCTTGTGCTTAGAGCCAACAGGGTACTTCGTAGTGATATCGGTCCAAGGATCCGGAGTCAATTGCTTGATGCCTAATGACATCTTACGGTCTTCACGATCCAATGTCAATACCACAGCATCAACTTCATCCCCAACATTTACAAAGTCTTGGGCTGAACGCAAATGCGTTGACCAAGACATTTCAGAAACGTGAATCAATCCTTCAACACCTTCGACTACTTCAATAAATGCACCGTAGTCAGCAATTACGACTACTTTACCTTTAACCTTGTCACCAATCTTGATTTCATCGCTCAAAGCTTCCCATGGATGCTTTTCCAATTGCTTAAGACCTAGTTGGATTCTAGATTTGTTTTCATCAAAATCAAGAATTACAACGTTCAATTTCTGGTCTAGTTCAACAACCTCGTTCGGGTGGTTGATCCTGCTCCAGGAAAGATCGGTAATGTGTACCAAACCATCAACGCCTCCAAGATCGATAAAGACACCGTAAGAAGTAATGTTTTTAACAACACCTTCCAGTACTTGTCCTTTTTCAAGTTGACTGATGATTTCTTTTTTCTGCTCTTCAATATCCGCTTCAATAAGCGCTTTATGGGAAACTACAACGTTTTTAAATTCGTGATTAATTTTCACGACTTTAAATTCCATTGTTTTGTTTACGTACTGATCGTAATCACGAATTGGTTTCACGTCAATCTGTGAACCTGGCAAGAATGCCTCAATTCCAAAAACGTCAACAATCATACCCCCTTTAGTTCTGCACTTCACAAAACCACTAACGATTTCTTCCTTGTCATGGGCCGCGTTTACACGATCCCAAGCCATAATCGTTCTTGCCTTTCTGTGCGATAAAACTAACTGACCACTTTTATCCTCACGAATATCGATCAATACCTCTACTTTATCACCAACCTTTAAACCTGGGTTGTAACGAAATTCGTTCAAGGAAATAACTCCCTCGGATTTTGCATTGATATCAATAATCGCTTCTCTATCCGTAATATATACTACGGTTCCTTCAACAACTTCCTCATCGGCAGTGTCAACGAAATTTTCGGCAACCAATTCTTCAAATTCCTTTAACTTGGCATCATCAACACGCTCAATACCTTGCTCGTATTTGTCCCAATTAAAGTTTTCTAGAAATTCTTGTGGATCTTGCTGCGGAGTCTCTGCAGCGTTTTGTTGTGTAGCTTCCGTAGTTTCTTCTACTTCTACTGTTGTTTTTTCTTCAGCCATTTGCTGATTATTAATTTGTATTCCATACCCTTATCAAGACTTAGGCAACGACTATGAAAGCAGTTATCTTATTTGTTTTCAACCCTTTTTCTCTTGAATTCCTTGCAAAAAAGGTGTGCAAAAATACATCTTTTTTCTAAAAGAGACAAACCAAACCCTGGTATAGTTCCACTTTAAAAATAATAACCTATTAATTATGCGGAATACCTTTTATATGAGTATCTTGATTTCTTAAATTAACCATTAAAAATAAGTACGATTATGAGTGTGAAAGCAAAGTACCAAGGAGTTTTGGACCTAGGCGAGCAATTAGGGATAAAGGATGGAAACGTTACCGTTGAAGGGAATGTCCTTAAAATTAAAGGGGAGGCAAAAACCCCATTTGAAAAGGATTTAATTTGGGACAAAATAAAAGAACTGGGTGGTGAGAGTCCCTCGGATATTAAAGCGAATATTACTGTAGGTGACGAATCCGTTTACCACCGGCATATTGTAAAAAGTGGTGAATCGCTAAGTAAAATAGCCAAGCACTATTATGGGGACGCCATGAAGTACAAGGCCATTTTTGATGCCAATACAAATATTTTAAAAAATCCGGATGTCATCCATCCAGATCAGGTATTGGTCATACCAAAAAAATAATTCGTAAAGGATATTTCATCGGCCCTATGGCCTTGAGGAAATTTTTTGAAGCAAATAAAGAGGGTCGGCTGTTGCCGACCCTCTTTATTATTTAGTACTTGTCTTTTCTATTATTCGTAGGGCATGCTCATAAATTCGTTGGAATTGATCGTCCAAACCAATATCGCTGTTGTCAAATTCAATAGCATCCAGCGCCTTGATCAATGGAGATATGGCGCGGTTTGAATCTATATAATCCCGTTTCTGGACATTTTCCAAAATATCCGCATAGTGTACGTCCTCTCCCTTGTCCAGCAACTCTTTATACCTTCTTACTGCCCTTTTTTCCGGTGATGCGGTCATATATACTTTAAGTTCCGCATCGGGGAAAACAACGGTGCCAATATCCCTACCATCCATCACAACCCCCTTTTCCGCACCCATCTGCCGCTGCATCGCCACCAATTTGGTGCGTACCTGTCCCAATTCCGCAACCTGACTCACATTTTTGGAAACCGCCAGGGTTCTTATCTCCTTTTCTACATTCTCACCGTTCAAAAACATTTCGGCAAAGCCAGCATCGGGATTAAACTTAAATTTCATTTCAAGGTCGTTCAATCCTTTACCAATAGCCTCTTCGTCCACAACTCCATTTTCAATCCAACCATTGCGCATGGCAAAAAGCGTTACCGTGCGGTACATCGCACCCGTGTCTACATAGATATAGTGCAATTGCCTGGCCAGTTGCTTGGCTAAGGTGCTTTTACCTGTGGAGGACAGACCGTCAACCGCTATCGTAATTTTTTTCATTTACCTAAAAGTACACAGAAAAATAGAGCCTAGAGTTCCTTTGGATTTTTTACATCTTGATCGGTCAATGCAATATCGATTACTTCAGACATTTCCTTTACATAATGAAACGTAAGTCCCTTTAAGTACGATTCCTTTATTTCCTTGATATCCCTTTCATTATCTGCACAAAGGATTACTTCCTTTATACGGGCACGTTTGGCCGCTAGAATTTTCTCCTTAATTCCACCTACAGGCAAGACTTTGCCCCGCAACGTAATCTCCCCGGTCATTGCAATGCTCTTCTTTATACGTTTCTGGGTAAAAAGGGAAACCAACGAAGTCAACATGGTAATACCTGCACTTGGGCCATCTTTAGGAGTAGCTCCCTCAGGAACGTGAATGTGTACATTGTACTTTTCAAAAATGCCCGAGTCTATTCCAAAACGATCTGCATTGGATTTAATGTATTCCATTGCGATGGTAGCCGACTCTTTCATCACCTTTCCTAGGTTCCCGGTAATATTCATGGTTCCCTTACCCTTGGATAGGATAGATTCTATAAAAAGAATATCTCCCCCAACGCTGGTCCAGGCCAATCCGGTAACTACACCCGCAACTTCATTGTTTTCATATTTATCGCGCTCCATTTTAGGGGCACCCAAAACCTTTACGACATCCTCATTGCTCACTTTAACATCATACTCCTCCTCCGTGGCAATAGATTTTGCGGCGTAACGTACCATTTTGGCTATCTGTTTCTCCAAGGAACGCACACCAGACTCCCGCGTGTATCCTTCAACTATTTTCTCTAATTGCGGTTTTCCTATCTTTAAATGACTTTTATCCAGCCCGTGTTCCTTTAATTGCTTGGGCAGCAAGTGTTTTTTTGCGATTTCCACTTTTTCCTCAATGGTGTAACCGCTTACATGAATAATTTCCATACGATCACGGAGCGCAGGTTGTATATCCCCAAGATTATTGGCGGTAGCCACGAACATCACTTTAGAAAGATCATAACCCATCTCCAAGAAGTTGTCATGGAAATCACTATTCTGTTCGGGATCAAGAACCTCCAGCATAGCCGAAGAGGGATCGCCTTGGTGACTGTTCGATAATTTATCGATTTCATCCAAAATAAACACTGGGTTCGAGGTCCCGGCTTTCTTTAAGCTCTGTATAATTCTGCCGGGCATGGCACCTATATAGGTTTTACGATGTCCCCTAATCTCGGCTTCGTCACGCAATCCACCCAAAGACATTCTCACGTACTCCCTGCCCAAGGCTTCGGCAACGGACTTCCCCAAAGAGGTTTTTCCAACTCCGGGAGGTCCATATAGACATAAAATAGGAGACTTCATGTCATTACGTAGTTTTAGAACCGCCAAATATTCAATAATACGGCGCTTCACATCTTCCAGACCGTAATGATCTCTATCCAAAATACGTTGGGCACGCTTTAGATCGAACTTATCCTTGGAATACTCTTTCCAAGGCAAATCTAACAGCAAGTCCAAATAATTCCGCTGAATGGAATATTCCGCTACCTGCGGATTCATACGCTGCATTTTGGAAAGTTCCTTGGCAAAATGCTCTTTTACCTTTTTACCCCATTTCTTCTTTTTGGAACGCGTACGCATTTCCTCCAGTTCTTCGTCATAGGAAACACCTCCCAATTCTTCTTGGATGGTTTTCATTTGCTGATGCAGGAAATACTCGCGCTGCTGCTGGTCGAGATCACTTCTAACTTTGGACTGTATGTCATTTTTAAGCTCCAACTTCTGTAGCTCTACGTTCATATATTTCAAGGTGGCCAAGGCCCTTTCCTGTAGACTTCCAATTTCGAGTAGTTCTTGTTTTGCCTTTACATCCAAATTTAGGTTGGAAGAAACAAAATTGATTAAGAAACGAATCACTTTGAATATTCTTAATGGCAAAGGACGCCTCACTTGGTATATTAGGATTGTCCCGTATAATTTTTAAGGCTAAATCCTTAATGGATTCGATTATGGCCAAAAACTCCTTACTACTTTTCTCCGGTCTAATTTCTTCCGTCTCTCTAACGGTAGCGGTGATGTACGGTTTTTTGGTCAGAACCTCTGCAATCTCAAAACGTTTCTTACCTTGAATGATCACGGTGGTATTACCGTCAGGCATTTGTAAAACCCGCAATATTCTGGCAACGGTACCCAAGGTGTTTATATCCTTTACATCAGGGTTCTCGGTTTCCTCGTCTTTCTGGGAAACAACCCCAATAACCTTAGAACCATTGTTGGCATCCTTTATTAAACGGATGCTTTTATCCCTACCCGCCGTAATAGGTATCACAACGCCAGGAAAAAGTACGGTATTACGTAAGGGCAGAATAGGCAAAGTTTCCGGTAAGGTCTCACTATTCATTTGCTCTTCATCCTCAGGGGTCAACAAGGGTATTAACTCAGAATCCTGATCGATTCCCTGTAAGGACATATTGTCAAAATTTGAAAATTTAGAATCTTCCATGCTCATATATCGGTCATTCTGTCATTAAAGTACAGAAATTAATTTTTAAAATTTATTAAATTACACTGTAAGACCCTTTATTACATAAGTTTCACAGCAACTTCGGTTTCTTTTACTTTCTATTATTTCAATTCTTATGCCAACCAAACTATTTAATCAAAATATTATACCTGTATTACGTACTATAAAAAATAATATTTAATTGCTGAAACTGTAACAAACCGTAAATTGAATCATCATTATACAAACCAATCACTTTTTGAGCCAACAAAGAGAACATATTGATGAGCTGTTGCAGTTATGCATGGCCGGTAAGCAACGTGCGCAGCTAGAAGTGTACAACAAGTATTACAGGGCCATGTTCAATACGGCAATCAGGATTGTAAAGGATACCGCACTAGCGGAGGACATTATGCAAGAATCGTTTCTAAGCGCTTTTACGAAATTGCATACGTTCAAGGGTGAAGTAACCTTTGGATCCTGGTTGAAACGAATTGTAATCAACAACAGCATTTATCACTATAGGAAGCAACGTAAAAAAAATGAAGTTGCCTTGGATGAAGTACTATACAAGGTCGAAGATAATGATGGAATTGCCTCCGATCATGTGTTCACAGAACTAAAGGCTCAAAAAGTGATGGAGACCATGAAAGGATTAAAGGATAATTACAGAATTTCTTTGACCTTACATTTAATAGAAGGTTATGATTATGACGAGATCAGTGAGATTATGAATATTAGTTATGCCAACTGCAGAACTACCGTTTCAAGGGCTAAAGAAAGTCTAAGGAAAAAATTAATACATGCAAATTGATGAAAGAAGATACTATAGAAAAGCTTTTTAAGCAACTACAGGGAGGATTTGACATCCAAGAGCCAGAACAGGGCCATGAGCAGCGTTTTATAGACAAGTTGAATGCCTCTAAAGGGGTGGTTGGTCTGACCCCAAGGAAAAATAGGACCTGGCTTAAATATGGTACCGTAGCGGCCGCAGTTGTACTACTCTTTAGTGTGGGTTATCTACAATTGAACACACCCGATACCGTAGATGAGCAGGTTGCGAAAATATCCCCGGAAGCCTCAAAGACAGAATTTTATTTTGCCAGTCTCATAGAGGAGCAAGTAAAAGAACTACAATCCGAGGCAACCCCAGAAACGGAAAAGATTATCAACGATACCATGGCCCAATTAAAAAAACTTGAATTGAACTATGCCAAAATGGAACAGGATTTAGTGAATGGAGGCAACAGCAAACTCATCTTGAGCGCCATGATTACGAATTTTCAAACACGGATCGATTTACTCAATGAGGTAATGATTCAAATAGAAACGATTAAGAATTTAAAAAATGCGAATAATGAGAACTATACTATTTAGAATAACATTACTGCTATTGCTAGCAACTACCGTTTCAACGGCCCATGACCGTGATCTCAACGGAAAGCATACCAAGGAGAAAACAATTAAGAAAGAGTTCACCGTTAACCCCAATGCCTTACTGCTAGTGCGTAATTCTTACGGCAACCTCAACATTACCTCGTGGAAAGAAAACAGGGTCGTTATTGAAGTACAAATAAAAACGAATGGCAATAATGAGGAAAAGGTTCAAAAGAAATTGGATGAGATTTCTGTAGATTTTGAAGCCAGTAGCGATAGGGTATCCGCGGAAACTATTTTCAATAAAAACAATAATGGCTGGGGTTGGAGTTGGGGCAATAACAATAATGTGAACATGCAGATCAACTACACCATAAAAGTACCGATCAAGAACAATGTGGACCTCAATAATGACTACGGTAATATTATCTTGGATAGAATTGATGGTCATGCCAAAATAAGCTGTGACTACGGTAGGTTGGAACTTGGGGAGTTACACGGTAGAAATAATCAGTTAAATTTTGATTATACTTCTAAATCTACCATTGGGTATATCAATAGCGGTGAAATAAGGGCAGATTATTCTGGATTTACCATTGATACCGCGGGCAACTTAAAAGTCAATGCTGACTACACCAATGCGAGCATAGGAAAAATGGAAAACTTGGATTACTCCAGTGATTATGGGAACATGGACATAAAAGAAGTAAACAATATCAATGGTAACGGGGACTACATAACGGTTACCATGGGCACTGTACATGGCAATGTTGATATTAATGCAGATTACGGAGCTATAAAAATTGAGGAATTGGCTGCAGACGCCGGTAATGTAAGTATACGAACAGATTACACAGGCATCAAAATTGGATATAATGCACAATACCATTTTGATTTCGACATCACCACAAGTTATTCAGGCGTAAGTGGCAAAGATGACTTTACCATAAATGTGCGTACAGAAAAATCATCCGAGAAACACTACGAGGGTTATTACGGATCAAAAGATAGCGGTAACCTGGTAACCCTTACCAGTGATTACGGAGGCATAAGTTTTACTAAAAAATAAATCAATCAATCTAAAAATGAAAAACATGAAAAAATTAAGTCTATTGGTATGTATCGGTATTATCTCCTTATCCTGTTCTGCGCAATGGGGCAAGACCGTAAAAGGAAATGGCAACAATGTAACGATTGAACGGAATACTGGAGATTATGATGGTGTTTCCGTCTCCGGTTGGTTTGATGTTGACCTTGTTGCAGGTAGCGAAGGAACCCTAAAACTTGAAGGTGAAGAAAACCTATTGGAATATATTATTACAGAAGTAAAGAATGGCAAATTGGTCATAAAGACCGAAAAGGGCGTTAATTTAAAAACAAGCAATTGGAAATCCGGTATTCGAATTACCGTGCCCGTAGAATCCATAAACGCCGTCTCCATGTCCGGTTCTGGCGATATCGTTGGGAAGACAAAGCTAAAATCCAATAATTTCAGTACTGCCATGTCCGGCTCCGGTGACATAACGCTGGATATAGAAACGAATTCCTTGTCGGCCAGTATGTCTGGCTCCGGTGATATTACGCTAAGTGGTAGTACAACAGATTTTGAAGCAACCGTTTCCGGAAGTGGGGACATTGAGGCCTACGAACTTGAAGCCGATCATGTAAACGCGACCGTATCCGGTTCTGCGGATATTCAGGTAACTGCAAATAAATCCATTAAGGCAAGGGTATCTGGATCAGGGGATATCTCCTACCGCGGTAATCCTGAAAAAATTGATACTAAAACGTCTGGATCAGGCGATATTTCCAAAGGATAATCAATAAAAAAGTATTCGATACCAAGTAAGGTCCTCTGAGCGTAGAACGTTTAGCGGGCTTTTTTTGATTCCTTTACCCGTACAAGCAATAACATTCCCACTAAAAAGAAAAGACCTAAAAATATAATGGAGCTGCGCATACTGCCCGTGTATTGGGCAATAAAACCATAAACAAACGTACCAATGACGATTCCAATTTTCTCCGCTACATCATAAAAACTAAAAAAAGAAGTGGTATCCTTTGTTTCCGGTAAAAATTTGGAATAGGTGGACCGTGAAAGCGCTTGTATGCCCCCCATTACCAAACCAACACATCCTGCGGCTATGTAAAAATCAATTGGTGTTTCAAGAAAATAGGCATAAATACAAATTACGACCCATAAAGAATTGACCACTATTAGGGTTCGAACATTTCCAAAATTTTTGGAAGCCTTTGCCGTAAGGGTAGCACCAAAAATTGCCACGATCTGTATCACCAATATGCTTATAATAAGGCCGGTGGTGCGCTCCGTATCCGTACCCCATGCAATTTCTTCCTCCCCAAAGTAAGTTGCAATCAGCATTACCGTCTGTACGGCCATACTATAGACGAAAAATGCAACTAAATACCTTTTAAGTTTAAGTTGGTCGCCCAATTGGTGCCAAACAAGCTTTAGTTCCTTAAAGCCGTTGAGCAAGACGTTGGTACGTTCGCCCTCTTTTTTATAGCCCTTGGGCAAATAATAAAAACTATACTGCGCAAAAAGAATCCACCAAATACCTACGGTCACAAACGAATATTTCATCGCCTTAATTTCTGCCGCGCCGCTTTCGTCCGAAACAATTCCAAATACCTCTGGACGCATGACCATGGCCAAATTGAATAGTAATAGCAGAACACTGCCTATATAGCCCAAAGAAAAACCCTTTGCACTAATTGAATCCTGTTGTTTTGGAAATGCTACATCTGGCAAATACGAATTATTGATAGCAAAACTTACCCAAAATCCTACCAAACCGAAAAAATAACAGCCCAGACCAACGTAGATATTCTCTAGGGAAAACCAATACAGACCAATGCAGGACAAGCCTCCCAAATAGCAGAAAAATTTCATGAAAATCTTCTTATTGCCCAGGTAATCCGCAACACCTGAAACCAATGGCGTAATAAGCGCGATAAAAACAAAGGCCAAGGAAGTCGTATAACTTATTAATGGCGCCCTGGCAATTTCACCTCCAAAAACAGCTACTTTTTCAATGCCGGCAACACGAAACAAGGCTCCATAAAAAATGGGGAATACGGCAGAGGATATCACGAGGCTATAAACGGAATTGGCCCAATCATAAAACGCCCAAGCATTCAATAATTTCTTACTTCCTTTTAAAGCCAACGATTTACCCATGAAAAAAAATAAAGCCGCCCCTTGCGGAACGGCTCGAATATACAATAAACCTTTAAATTCTAGTTGAACTTGGTCACCCCAAATTTAGCAGCTTCCTCTGCAGCCAATGGAGCCCATGCCGTAAGGTTGTTGATACGCGTATCATTTGAGGGGTGGGTACTCATAAATTCCGGTGGAGCCGCTCCCCCACTATTTGCTTTCATGCGTTTCCAAAGTTCCGCAGCCTCATAGGGATCATACCCTGCAATGGCCATTATCTGCAGTCCTATACGGTCCGCTTCCGTTTCGTGGCTTCTGCTAAAAGGCAACATCCCCCCCACTTGGGTCCCAATACCATAGGCCTGATTGAAAATGTTTCTCTTTTCTGGATCGTTGATAATAACATTCCCTGCTACTGCTCCTGCTTGTTGCAAAGTACCAGCGCTCATACGCTGGGCCCCGTGATCCGCCAAAGCATGGGCTACTTCGTGCCCCATAACCACAGCCACACCTGTCTCACCTTGACATATAGGCAATATACCGGTGTAGAAAACAATTTTACCCCCAGGCATACACCATGCGTTTACGGTCTCGTCCTTAACCAAATTATATTCCCACTTGTAATCTTTAAGATAACCTGGGTACCCATTGGCCGCCAACCAACGCTCCGCAGCCGCAGAAATGCGCTGACCTACCTTCGTTATCATCTGTGATTCCGAAGTTCCGGTAACGACCTTATTTTCATTCAAAAATTGGTCGTATTGTGCAAAAGCAGTTGGAAAAATTTGACTATTGGGGTAAAAATTCAATGTTTTTTGACCCGTAAATGGATTGACCTTACAGGCTGAAACCCCTATAAATATGACGCAAATTAGTATTAATTTTTTCATTTTCAAGTTTTCGATTTTATGCAACGTAAAGTACAAAGTTATCACTTTCCAGTTATATGCAATAGCGTAAAGTTTTTGTCTATTTGCAAAACATTTTCTCCGTTCGATGATAGACTTTTTGAGGAAATTTCCTCATTATCAAGCATCGCTTTATTAATTTTAAACGGGAGTCCATGGAAATTGAACCTAATTTTTTCATATTCGGTCTCAAAAGTACCGTCCTTGAACAATTGAATAGTAAGCGACTTTTCTTTTCCGGTAAGTTTAAAATTACTGAGTGAATATCGCCCTTTTTTATAATTGTAACCGTTATTGGCGTCCTCATACACCTCCGAAGTCTCTGTACCCTCCTTAAAATAGACCTCCAAAAGTAATTCTTCTATCTTCTTTTCCCCTACATATTGTTGAATGGGGTACTTCGGGATAATGGCACCCTCTTTTATAAAGATAGGTAAGGTATCCAAACCTGCTGCCACCCATTTCTCCTTACCGCCCGTTACCGGCTCATGGGTCCAAAAATCATACCATTTACCTCGTGGAATATACATTCTGCGGCCTTGGGCATTAGGTTCATGTATAGGGCAGACCAATATCTTTTCGCCAAAAATAAACTCGTCGGTCCTAAAATGGGTCTGCGAATCCTCCTGATCAAAGAATACCAGTGATTGTATCATAGGCTGGTTTTCTTTGGTATACTTGTGAAACATGGTATAGATGTAAGGGAGGAGCTGGTACCGTAATTCAATAAATTTTCTAACAATATCCGTTATCTCGTTCCCAAAAGACCAAGGTTCTTGCTCCCCATGATCTCCACTGGAATGCACCCTGCAAAACGGGTGAAAAATTCCTAATTGTATCCATCGGGCAAAGAGTTCACCGTCGGGCTGCTCAGCGAATCCGCCAATATCCGATCCTACAAACGAATAGCCACTAAGACACATGCGTTGCATTTGCACGTTTGCAATCCATAAATGTTCCCAAGTGGCGACGTTATCGCCAGTCCAAGTGGACGCATACCGTTGCGTACCCGCAAAAGCAGCCCTTGTAATTACGAACGGGCGTTTTGGATAGACATATTTCTTTACACCTTCGTAAGTGGCCCGCACCATTTGCATGCCGTATACATTATGCGCTTTTCTATGCGTACAGGGGTGGCCGTCATAATCATGTCTTGTATCCAAGGGAGCCGTTTTTGAAGGCACCTCCATTACGGCAGGTTCGTTCATATCGTTCCAAACGGCATGTACCCCAATATCCGTCATGAATTCCTTGTACAGTTCGGCCCACCATTCCCTTACTTCGGGATTGGTAAAGTCTGGAAAATTACATTCACCGGGCCATACCTTCCCATGCATCAGGGGTCCATCTCCCCGTTTGCAGAAGTAGTCGTTTTCCAATGCTTCAGTATATACCCAATAGTCGCGATCGATCTTAATACCTGGATCGATCATTACCACGGTCTTGAATCCTTCTTCCTCCAGTTCGGCAATCATCCTTTTGGGATCGGGAAAATGATTCTTGTCCCAAGTGAAGCACCTGAACCCATCCATATAATCAATATCAAGATAGATGGCATCACAGGGTATTCTTTGTTTTCTAAATTCGTTTGCAATCTCCTTAACATTGCTTTCAGGATAATAACTCCATTTTGATTGATGGAAGCCTAAAGCCCATAATGGCGGTAGTTCTGGTGTACCCGTTAGATTTGAGTAAGAACTTACGACCCGGGCCATATCCGGACCGTAAATAAAATAGTAGTTCATTTCCCCGCCATCTGCCCAAAAGCTAGTGGTATTCCTACGCTCGAACGAAAAATCGAATTGGGTTTTAAAACTGTTGTCAAAAAATATGCCGTACGCCTTTCCCTTACTTAAGCCTATATAAAACGGTATCGCTTTGTACAATGGGTCCTGTTCCTTTGAGAAAGCAAATTGATCGGTTACCCAGTTTTCTACTTTCTTGCCTTTAAGGTTACTGTGCATTGCCTTATCGCCCATACCATAAAAACTCTCGCCAGTTTGGGTAATCTTGCTCATTTTTACGGTATTACCACCGTATTGATAATTTTCCTCCCAGTGGAAGCCCAGCTCATCCTCGTTGATAATAATACCTTCTAGGTCCGAAATCTGCGTACGCAGGGTTTTTTTATCGACCAAAACCTTCACCCGAGCAGTAATTATTACGTATTCAGTGTCATTTTCCTCCACTTCCAACTTACTGTAGCCCACGGTCCCTTCGGGATCAATCGCATATGAAAAGTCAGGTTCAAAATTATAGTTGGTAGCATATCGAAACCGAATAACGCTGCCCCTGAGAATGGTAACTTGTAAGACCACTCCGTTATCTGTCGTAAAATAAAGCTTGTCCGTATCCTGGGTAAATTCTACAATATGATTGGGATATAGGTTCCCCTTATATTCTAGTTCTGTATTTGTAATCATTAAATTTCTATTTTTTGCATACATCAAATTAAAATTAAAAACACTGAACTTAAAAAAGTAAAATAACAACCATAGAACACTATAAACTAAATATCCTGATGCTATTTTAGGATAACGATTCCCAAAGGTGGAATCGTAATTTCAATCGATTTTTTATGCCCATGTGAAGGGGTCGCCACGGTTTTAATGGATTTATTCAAGTTTCCGCCCCCGCCATACTTTTTATCATCGCTGTTTAGAATTTCCTTTAATTTTCCTTTTTTGGGCATGCCAATCCTGTAATTTTCCCTGGGAACCGGTGTGAAATTACAAGCGATAATCAAATCATTCTCCGCATCGTGACCTTTTCGCACATACGTGAGGATGGAATTTTCATGGTCACTGTAATCAATCCATTCAAATCCTGCTGGGCTAAACTGCTTCTCATATAAAGCAGGAGAATTTTTATAAAGATGATTCAATTCCTTCACGAATGTCTGTATTCCCAAGTGTCCATCATATTGCAACAAATGCCACTCCAAACTTTCTTCAAAATTCCACTCGGATGTTTGCCCAAATTCACCTCCCATAAACATAAGTTTTGTGCCGGGGTGTGTAAACATGTAACCAAAAAGCAGTCTCAAATTTGCAAATCGCTGCCATTCATCGCCCGGCATTCTATAGACCAAGGATTGTTTGCCATAAACCACCTCATCATGGGAAAATGGCAACATAAAATGTTCCGTAAAGGCATAGGTCATGCTAAAGGTAAGATCGTTCTGGTGGTGCCTTCTGTAAATGGATTCCTTTTGAAAAAATTGAAGCGTATCGTGCATCCAGCCCATCATCCATTTCATTCCAAATCCCAAGCCTCCAAATTCAACCGCCCGTGAGACGCCAGAAAATGCAGTGGATTCTTCCGCAATGGTTTGCACCCCTTCAAAATTGGAATAAACCGCCTCGTTAAGTTCACGGATAAAGGAAATGGCATCCAAGTTTTCATTGTTCCCGTAGATATTTGGCTCCCACTCCCCATCTTCCCTAGAATAATCCAAGTACAGCATAGAGGCAACGGCGTCTACCCTTAGGCCATCCACATGGTATTGGTCTAACCAAAACAAGGCATTGCTAATTAGAAATGCCCGCACTTCATTTCTACCATAATTGAAGATTAAGCTTTTCCAATCTGTATGGTATCCTTTTCTTCTATCCGGATGTTCATATAAGTTCGACCCGTCAAAAAATCCAAGACCGTGGGCATCTTCCGGAAAGTGGGAAGGAACCCAATCCAATAATACCCCAATATCGTTTTGATGAAAGGTATCCACGAGTAACTTAAATTCCTCGGGCGACCCAAATCTAGAAGTAGGAGCAAAATAACCGGTCAATTGATACCCCCAAGACGGGTCATAGGGATACTCCATAATGGGCATGAATTCTACGTGGGTATAGCCCATTTCCTTTACATAGGCCACAAGGTCATCCGCAAATTCCTTGTAGGTCATAAAGGTATTTCCTCCCTTCTTTTTCCAAGAGCCTAAATGGACTTCATATACGGAATAGGGTTTGTCCAAGCCATTCTTTTCTTTCCTGTAGCCCATCCAATCCTTATCTTTCCATTTATGATTAGCCGTCCAGACAATCGATGCCGTTTTTGGAGGCTGCTCGCAGTAGCGCGCAAAAGGATCTGCTTTTTCGGTCCATATATCGTTATTGTTAGACTGTATTTTATATTTATAGACCTCGCCTTTGCCAATATCAGGTATAAAACCTTCCCAGATACCACTGGAATCCCACCGTACGTTAAGTGGATGTTCATCTGCGTTCCATCCATTAAAATTCCCGATAACCGCTACTGATTTTGCCGTGGGTGCCCAAACTGCAAAATAGGTTCCCTTTACACCGTCTACCTCAACGAGGTGCGACCCCAATTTATCATAAAGGCGATAGTGCTTGCCACTTTTAAACAGGCTAATATCAAAATCGGAAAATAGGGAGTGAACTTTTACGTTAGACATATTTTGGATTAATTTTAAGCAAAGCTAGACATCTTTGAAAGACCATAGACCATGCTTGCTTTTTGTTAAAAATACAGCAGTTAATATCCGATTTATATATTGAATTACCAAAAGTGGAACGCTTTTTGAACCAACAAACCAAAATAAATACATAAACTGAATAATTATAAACTTATGAAAAAACTGAACTTACTTTTAGGAGCACTGGTTACCATTTTATTTATTTCCTGTGAAGGACCTCAAGGCCCCCCAGGATTAAACGGATTTGATGGAAGAGACGGTTTAGATGGACAACAAGGGCCAGCTGGTGAAGAATTTGAAGCATTGGCGTTTGAAATAGATATTGATTTAGTCTTAAACTCAAATACAAACACATATGAATTTGGTCCAGAACAATATCCTTCTGATGTAATACTAATCCCCGATGATGTCATATTAATATATCGGCTTGAAAATATTGTTGATGGTTTAGACGTCTGGCGTCAGCTTCCCCAGCCTTTCTTTCTTGAACAGGGCTTGCTGTATTACAATTTTGATTTTACCCAAGGTGACTACACTTTATTTATTGAACCAGAATTCGATGCAAATCTACTACCCTTGGAATTAGCCCAAAATCAAATTTTTAGAATTGTGGTAATTCCTGCCAACTTAGGTAATACTTCTAAATTGGACACCTCAAACATCAATTCCGTTCTGTCCCATTTGGGAATTTCCGAAGCGGATATTCAACGGGTTAAACTTGATTAGGATTTAAAAGTGATTTAAAATTCAAGAGGTCGTGAAGTCTAGATTTCACGACCTCTTTTTTTGTGCCTCCCTTTTTTTTGAAAACCTTAACCTAAATACTTCCGTAAATAGAATATATTGAAAGGAAACCAGACATGAAACGTCTAAAACAAAAATTGGAAAATGAAAATAAAAATTGGAATCGCATTGTTGGTGCTCTTTGCAAGCTGTAAAGGTACATCACAGGAAAAAGAAATGGCTAACGCTGAAAAGACAGGCCAAACTAAGGAGTTCGAGGTTCAAAAGACCAAGGAAGAATGGAAAAAGGAGTTGACCGATGCCGAGTTTTATGTATTGCGTGAGGCGGCCACAGAAAATCCGTTTACCAGCGACCTCTTGGATAACAAGAAGAAAGGAACTTATGTTTGCGCAGCCTGTGCAACCCCTTTATTTGAAAGTGAAACCAAATTTGATTCCGGTACGGGTTGGCCCAGTTTCTATCAAGAAATCGAAGGCAATGTAGCGTACGATGTAGACTATAAAATAGGGTACAAAAGAACCGAGGAGCATTGCGCTACTTGCGGTGGTCATTTGGGCCATGTTTTTGAAGATGGTCCGGCACCTACTGGCTTAAGGCACTGTATAAACGGTGTAGCCTTGGATTTCGTTCCTGCGGATAAATAAACAAGGTTCCATTTTTTCAAATAGGCTGTCTAAATAGTCTGTTTTAAAGGTCATTACGAACGAAGTGAAGTACTCTGTCTGTTGGTTACCAACATTTTACAGATTGCATTCGTTCCTCGCAAAGACGAAGCAGATGGATTTTTAGACAGCCTTATATTTATACCCTACAACAAGTTCCCTAAGCTTTACTACGCCCAATTTCAATAAGATGCAAAACAATAGCTGCATATTTTGAAATCCCTTTATCAATTCCGATTAGGTTTTGTATTTTTGCACCTCAATTTTAATCGAAAAACATCAAGATATGAGCAATTTTGACATCATTGTTTTAGGTAGTGGTCCTGGAGGATATGTAACCGCCATAAGGGCATCACAATTGGGTTTTAAAACTGCCATTATAGAAAAGGAAAGTCTTGGAGGGGTCTGTTTAAATTGGGGGTGTATTCCTACTAAGGCCTTGTTGAAATCTGCTCAGGTCTTTGAATATCTTGAAGCATGCAGAGGATTATGGTTTAAAAGTTGACGGGGCGGATAAGGATTTTAATGCCGTAGTGAAGCGCAGCCGTGGAGTAGCGGATGGCATGAGCAAAGGGGTCCAATTCTTGATGAAAAAGAACAAGATTGAAGTAATAAATGGGTATGGTACCCTAAAATCTGGGAAGAAAGTTTCCGTGAAAGCGGAAGATGGGAAAGAAACGGAATACAGTGCGCAACATATCATTATTGCGACCGGGGCACGGAGTAGGGAATTGCCAAGCTTACCCCAAGACGGTAAAAAAATAATTGGGTACCGAAAGGCCATGACCTTGGACAAACAGCCTGAAAAGCTTATTGTAGTAGGTAGTGGTGCCATTGGTATCGAGTTTGCCTATTTCTACAATGCCATGGGCACGGAGGTTACCGTAGTAGAATATTTACCCAATATTGTACCGGTGGAAGATGAGGACGTGAGCAAGCAATTGGAACGTAGTTTCAAAAAGGCCGGAATCAAAATAATGACTTCGGCGGAAGTTACCTCGGTAGACACCTCTGGCGATGGGGTCAAGGCAACGGTAAAAACAGCTAAAGGAGAGGAAATCTTGGAAGCCGATATTGTTTTATCTGCGGTAGGTATAAAATCGAATATCGAAAATATAGGACTTGAGGACGTTGGTATTGCCACAGATCGGGATAAAATTCTGGTTAATGATTATTACCAGACCAATATACCGGGTTATTATGCCATTGGTGACGTAACCCCAGGACAAGCATTGGCACACGTAGCCTCCGCAGAGGGTATTTTATGTGTAGAAAAGATTGCGGACATGCATGTAGAACCTTTGGATTATGGGAACATACCGGGTTGTACCTACTGCTCTCCCGAAATAGCGTCTGTTGGTTTAACCGAAAAACAGGCCCGGGAAAAAGGGTTTGATATTAAAGTTGGTAAATTTCCTTTTTCTGCGAGTGGAAAGGCTAAAGCCTCTGGAGCATCCGACGGATTCGTTAAAGTAATTTTCGATGCCAAAGTATGGTGAATGGCTAGGTTGCCATATGATTGGGGCCGGGGTAACGGATATGATTGCTGAGGCCGTTTTGGGTCGCAAATTAGAAACTACGGGCCATGAGGTATTAAAAGCGGTCCACCCCCATCCAACCATGAGCGAAGCCGTTATGGAAGCGGTTGCAGCGGCCTATGATGAGGTAATCCATCTATAAAAAAATTCAAAACACAAATTAGCATGATAAAACTATTTCGAGCAACGGCAATTTTGGAAGGTATTTCTTATTTGGCGTTGTTCGGGGTAACCATGCCCTTAAAATATTGGGCAGATATTCCTGGCCCCAATAAACTTGTAGGGTATGCCCATGGAGTGCTATTTATCGCCTTTATCGTATTGGCAATTTTAGTTTGCTATAACAAAAAATGGGGCTTTAAACGGATGCTGGTCTTCTTTATAGCTTCCTTGTTACCGTTCGCTACGTTTTACGTGGAGGAAAAATACCTCCGGCCTGCAACGGAACCAGCTTAATTGGTTTCTGAAAATTTATAAATTTTCCCGTCAAAACTACATAGGTACAATTCGTTTGCGGTATCTGTCCCAAATGAAGCTATGGGCAAACCTGTTTCCGCGAGCAATTGATTGTTCCCGGCTTGGTCCAATGCCCATATACGACCAGATATAAAGTCACCATAAATATAATAGCCGCGTAGCCCAGGCAAATCACTTCCCCTATACACATAACCACCGGTTATGGATCTATCGTTAGCACTATGGTTATACTCAAAAATAGGGGCAATGGTCCCTGCCCTATCACAATCGCTCTGTAAATAACAGGAGGTTCCTTCCAAGATATTCCAGCCGTAATTACCGCCTTTTTCAATGCGGTTTATTTCCTCGAGTTCCCCTTGTCCCACATCCCCGGTATATAGGGCAGTCGTAGCAACATCAAAACTGAACCGCCATGGATTCCGTAAGCCGTAGGCATAGATTTCAGGCCGTGCGGTTGCATTGCCAACAAAAGGATTATCTGATGGAATAGCGTAATTAAGCCCATTCTCCCGATTGTTCACATCAATTCGTAAAATTTTACCCAGCAGATTGCTTAGGTTTTGGGCATTCCCATTGGGATCACCCGCACCTCCCCCATCTCCTGACGCAATGTAAAGGAATCCATCTGGACCAAATGCCAGTTGTCCTCCGTTATGATTGGTGGCCGGTTGGGGAATTTCGAGCAATACGAGCTCACTGGAAAGGTCCACATTATTTGCATCTGTAGCGGACACCTTAAATTGCGAAATAACGGATACATTCTCCCGTGGGGTGTAGGTTACATAAAGGAGTCCGTTTGTACTATAATCTGGGTGAAATGCAAAACCTAGTAGCCCGAGTTCGCTTGTACTCACCGTTCTATTGGAAATATCCAGAAAATTTTGGGTTGTGGTGACAGTGCTGTCGTTTGTAAAAACTTTTATTATTCCACCTTGTTCTCCTACGAAAATACGGTTCGTACCATCTGCCGGGCTCTGTAAATCTAAGGGCCTTGAAAAACTTAAAGTGGAAAAAGCATTGGTAATAGAGATGGAATCATCCGGTACCGGTGGTAGGGACACCTCCGCATCATCTGAACATGAAAAGTGTAATAAAAATATTGCAACACCTAGAAAGTAGCCTATTTTCTTCATCGTAAACGGGAGTTTTTACTATGTACGCTAAATTGGGGTGGCGCGGATGTTAAAAAAGTTCAAGGAAGTTAGGTTCAAGGCATGCCTTTAGTCATTGACAAGGGCCTATCATCCATACTTGGTCGTGCATGAATGTACTTCAATAGCGAGAATCCAGAAAAGCTTACTTCTTAAAGCTTTCAATGGCCAAGTCGTAACTCATTAGGCCAAACCCTAGAATAACGCCCACAGCTACGGGAGAGATATACGACTTGTGCCGAAACGCCTCGCGCTGATGTGTATTTGAAATATGAACTTCCACTACGGGAGTTTTTATGGCCTTTACTGCATCACCAATACCAACGGAGGTGTGCGTATATGCCGCGGCATTCAGAACTATGCCATCGTAAGAGAACCCTGTTTCCTGAAGTTTGGAAATGATGTCTCCCTCTATATTGGATTGATAATATTCCAATTCTATAGCCTTGAACTTGAATTGAAGTTTTGAAAAGTAATCCTCGAAAGATTCGCCCCCGTAAATTTCAGGTTCCCTTTTACCAAGTAGGTTCAAGTTAGGTCCATTGATTATAATAATCTTCATTTGGTAAAAGTAACAAATGTTGGCTTAATTTAGAAAGGAAACTATGGGAGTGGAGTTGGGGAGGTTGGGCTAACCACAATTACCTTCGCGTACGGTATTTGGGCTCAAAATTATACACAATGCCCAAGGTCAAGGTACTCCAAGTAGCTTCATCGATTTCAATCCCCGTGTAGGAAAAATTGACCTCCACACTAGAGCTCATCAAATAGGCAATCATAGGCCGGTAGTACAGACCGCCTTCATTTCCATCAGAAATACCAAAGGCGTATCCGGCATTGCCGCCAAAAGAAAATTCATTGGAAGTCCATAAACGGAGCCCCGCAGAAAGCGGTACAAATTGAATGGATTTTAAATCGTTTCTGACAATTTCTGACTGAAATGTTTCCGCAAAGCCATGGATGAAACCCACGGACGAACCTATATCTACAATTTCTCCCAAGGGAGACATGTAGGATACATCAGCGCCTACCACTACACTCAATGCCTCGTTAAAATCGTTGAAGGGCAAACCTGCCTGTATTCCCATCTTAAAACCCTCCTGGGCCCTGATGCTTGTAAGGCTTATCAAAGAAAAAATTAGTAGTATGGGTACGATGTTATTGAGCGGTGAAATCTTCATTGGTTAGGGTTGTTTGGCAAAAGATTAAAAAAAACCTTTTGTCATGATTTTTGTTTAAAGTTTTGTAGGTCTTTAACGCAAATCAACCAGGATTATTATAAAAGTAATCTATGCTCTCCATAGGTACCGAGAGAAAGGGCTATTGGAAATGTCCAATTACCGTTTAAGTTACTAATTGTCAAATTAATTGAATTTTAAGCCAATTAAAAACCTTTGCAAGGAATTTAAAAACCGTAAAACTGGAATAGCACTATCCACAAAAAGTATATGAAAAACTGAAAAATTATATGGTTTCTATTTTTTAGGAGTTCCATGCCCCATCAACACCTATTTATTCAAAAAAAATCCATGTCAAGGTTTACAGAGCACCTTGCTTTAAATCCAGAATCTAGGTATTTTAAATACCTTTGAGATAAATTACAATCTTTTCAACTTTTTATGGAATGAACTGGACCCAAGCACTTGCAGATTATAAGGTTTATCTTAAATTGGAACGGGGACTGTCCAAAAATTCCATTCAAAGTTATACTAGGGATATTGAAAAACTGATATCTTTTTTAGAACGTCACGCCTTAACTGATGGACCCCTAGAGCTACAGAAGGATACGGTACAACAATTCATTTATGAAGTGGCCAAGGTCGTAAATCCACGCTCACAGGCACGGATTATCTCTGGTTTAAAAAGTTTTTTCAACTATCTGATTTTTGAGGATTACCGAAAGGACAATCCCTTAGATTTGATTGAGTCGCCTAAAATTGGGCGAAAATTACCGGATACCCTATCGGTAAACGAAATAAATAAATTGATTGCCGCCATAGACTTGAGCGCTCCTGAAGGGGAACGTAACCGTGCAATGCTGGAAACCTTATATGGTTGTGGACTGCGGGTTTCAGAACTTTTGGATTTAAAAATATCCGATCTGTTTTTTGAAGAGGATTTTATTAAAGTTACCGGCAAAGGGGACAAACAAAGGTTTGTTCCGATTAGCAAAGTAAATAAAAAGTATATTGAGATTTACCGTAACGAGATTAGGGTTCATTTAGATATAAAAGAAGGATTTCAAGATATCCTATTTTTGAACCGGCGCGGGAGGCAACTTACCCGAGCTATGATTTTCACTATTGTAAAAAATCTTGCAGCCCAAATAAACCTAAATAAAAATATTAGTCCGCATACGTTTAGACATTCCTTCGCAACCCACCTTTTGGAAAATGGTGCAGATCTTAGGGCGATTCAACAAATGTTGGGACATGAAAGCATTACGACCACGGAAATATATATGCATGTAGACCGATCACATCTGGCGCAGGTCATGAATACCTACCATCCAAGGAAAAGTAGTTAGAATCTTAGCTTGCTGCCAATAGTATATACTGCGGGCATTTTAATTAAAGATTCTCCATAGAGCCCAATCGGAGCACTATTTACCTGTATATTGCTTTTAACCGCTATCATAAAATTTTCACTAACATCGTACCCGGCACCTGCCACCACTCCTATACGATACGAGTCAGGTACAGGTACACGTATTAAGTTTCCTGTTGCCCATTCCATTTCCATTCCGGAAAAAACATAGAGTTTCTCACTTAAATAAAACTTACCCCCAAAATTGGTTCTAAACCGTTCGGTTAATAAATAAGTATCATAAAAACCCTGAAGCTCCACTTTTGTGTTTGTAGAAATGCCATAAACAACCAGAAATGATTTATGTATATCCCCATTTAAAGAAACGGGATACGAATGACCGGACATGGACAAACCAAGCAAGGAAGACGGGAGTGTTTTGGGTTGTTCCTCAATTTTTTGGGCCATCAACGTGGTAGCACACATAAACCATAAAACAACAATAAGAAGTTTCATAAAGGGTTCCGGTAAATAATATTCTTCTTAAGATAATTGAAAAAATCTATCCAAAGAAATACTTGGCAAGACTTTAACGACCAGCTTTATACAGAAACCCACTATCAAATGAAGTCCAAAATTATAGGACACAAAAAGACGACCGTCTTGGGTTAGTCCTTGAACTGACTATAATCCCTTTTGTAAGGCCTAATGATTAGTCTGGCTTCCCTATCGAACTTAATGTAATTATAGACCCAGTTAATAAACACCACCATTCTATTCCTGAATCCGATGAGAAAAAACAGATGTACGAACATCCAAACAAACCAAGCAAAAACCCCTTGGAATCGGAAGCCTTTTATATCGCACACTGCTTTATTTCTACCTACTGTAGCCATACTACCCTTATCAACATATTCAAAAGGTATCATGGGCTTGTTCTCGATGAGGTTTATTAAGTTTTCCCCCAGGAGCCTTCCCTGTTGCATCGCCGGTTGCGCTACCATAGGATGACCCCTGGGGTTTTCCACACTGGCCATGCAAGCAATATCACCAATAGCAAATATTTCAGGATATGCCTTGAGTTGGTTAAATTCGTTGACATTGATTCTATTTCCTGCAGCCAACAATTCCACTGCGTCCAGTCCTTTTACATTGGCACCTTTTACACCTGCCGCCCAAACTACGGCAGCAGATTCAAACGCTAAATCTGTTTTTGTAGTTACGGTTTTGCCATTATAACCAGTAACCCGTACTCCTTTCCAAACCTGTACCCCCAATTCCTCCAAAAAATCCTCTGCTTTTTTAGAAGCTTGCGCACTCATACCGTCCAGGAGTTTATCCCCACCTTGGATAAGGTTAATTTGTGCCCTGCGCGTATCCAGGTCTGGATAATCCTTAGGTAAAATGCCTTTTTTAATTTCTGCCAGTGCTCCGGCCAATTCAACTCCAGTAGGACCGCCGCCTACGATAACAAAATTCATTAGCGCGTCTCGTTCATGATAATCATCCGTCAATAAAGCTTGTTCAAAATTTTCGAGTATCAGGCTTCTCAAATTAAGGGATTGCGGAACGGATTTCATTGCCATGGCATATTTTTCAATTTCTGTATTGCCAAAGAAATTGGTTTCAGAACCGGTTGCTAACACTAGGTAATCATACTTAAGTTCTCCTATATTGGTCTTCAATACCTTTTTATCGGGCCTCACCTCAATCACTTCTGCCAGCCTGAAATAAAAGTTGTCATAGCCAATCAATACCTTTCGCAGTGGGTAGGCTATAGAGTCAGGCTCCAAACCGCCAGTAGAAACTTGATACAACAAAGGTTGAAATGTGTGGTAATTATTCTTATCGAGCAGCACCACCTGTACTTCTTTTTTACGCATTCGCCTTGCCAGGGATATTCCGCCGAAGCCACCACCAATGATTACGATCCGTGGATAACTTGAAAGGGGTATGTTCATAGTTAATAGGTAAGCCGTAAATTTAAACAAATGATAACCTACTTTAAAACAACATGGTGTTTTTAGTATCTTTAGCACCTAACCCATAATGGAACAAACATGCGAAAATTCTATATTTTATGTGCTGCACTTAGCACATGCCTTGTTTCAATGCAAGCGCAGAAAAGTAAAAAGGAAATTATAAAAAATCTTGAACAGAAAAGCGAGACCTATGGAACTATAGCCCAAAATATATGGGAGTTTGCAGAAATGGGGTATCAAGAGAACCAAAGTTCAGCGTTGTTACAGAAAACGCTTCAAGATGCCGGTTTTACAATCAATAAGGGAGTTGCTGAAATACCCACCGCGTTTATTGCGGAATATGGCAACGGCACGCCGGTTATTGCCATAATGGGCGAATACGATGCCCTACCCGGTCTGTCGCAGAAAGCCGTTGCAGAAAAGGAATCGGCCGGTAAGGCAGCTGGACACGCTTGCGGACATCACCTTTTTGGAACTGCATCAACCGCTGCTGCCATAGCTACTAAAGATTGGTTGGCCGCTAACAAGATGGAAGGTACAATACGGTTTTATGGTACTCCCGCCGAAGAAGGAGGTTCTGGAAAAGTATATATGGTGCGCGAGGGTCTATTTGATGATGTAGACGTTGCTTTGCACTGGCATCCGGGTGATGAAAATGAAGCTAGTGCTTTTGCCTCTTTGGCCAATAAATCTGCCAAGTTCAGGTTTCACGGTATTTCTGCCCATGCGGCCGGATCGCCTGAAAAAGGGCGTTCTGCACTAGATGGTGTGGAAGCGATGAATATGATGGTGAACATGATGCGCGAACATGTACCCCAAGAAGCGCGAATCCATTACGTAATTACCGCTGGTGGTAAAGCGCCCAATGTTGTTCCTGATTTTGCAGAAGTCTACTATTATGCACGTCATAACAATCGCGATGTAGTTATCGACATTTTTGATCGTATAGTCAAAGCAGCCGAAGGTGCTTCTTTGGGGACTGGAACCACCATGGATTATGAAATGATTGGCGGTGTACATGACCTGTTAGCTAACTTAACCTTACAGAAACTTATGCACGAGAATTTAACTGAGGTAGGAGGCATAACGTATACTGCAAATGAAAAACAATTTGCCGACAAAATTGCAAAGACTTTGGGTATGGAGGAGGCAAATTTAGCTACCGCTATAAACGTTCAACCTTTTCAGACCGACGTTAGCGCAGGTGGTTCTACAGATGTGGGTGATGTTAGCTACGCGGTTCCTACGGTTGGGCTAGGTACAGCTACTTGGGTACCTGGAACACCAGCACACAGTTGGCAGGCCGTTGCTGCCGGCGGAACTTCTATTGGTAGAAAGGGAATGATGGTTGCAGCAAAAACCCTAACCATGACAGCCATCGATTTATTTAAGGATAAGAAAATGATAGCGGATGCGAAAGCCGAATTTTTGGAAAAAAGAGGAGCGAACTTTAAATACATTCCACTTTTGGGTGATCGGGCCCCCGCCTTGGATTACCGCAAATAATCAATACTGCGAACCATTTAGAAAAGTGCCCAGGTAATCTTGAGCACTTTTTCATTTCTAGAAAACTTTTTTGTAACAAAAAGAACGTTCCCAAGACTAACAACGTAAGAATACCAACCACGAGTGAACAAGGACCTGGAACACAAATTTGTGACGGAGCTGCAGGACAATCAAAACATTGTCCACAAGGTGTGTACATTATATACCAACGATCGCGACTCACACAATGACCTTTTTCAGGAGATTACAATACAATTATGGAAAGCTTATCCAAAATTTAGGGGAGAGGCAAAATTCAGTACCTGGATGTACCGTGTAGCACTGAACACGGCAATTACCTTGTATCGAAAGAACAAAAAAAGATTGGACACGGTCGATTATGATTCGGTCATTTTCAAGATAAAGGCAGATGAATATGATGAAACGGAAGAGGTGCAACTTAAATTGATGTACACGGCGGTAAAACAATTGGGAGATGTGGACAAGGCATTGGTATTCTTATACCTAGAAGACAAGAACTACACGGAAATAGCAGACACTTTGGGTATAACAGAGGTGAACGCCCGTGTAAAGATGAATCGTATCAAAACAAAATTAAGAACCATATTGAATCCTTGATCTTATGACGGATGAATTGGAATTATTGAAAAAAGACTGGCAAAAGAAGGAATTTGACGTTCCCAAATTAAGCTATGAGGAAATCCATAAAATGATATGGAAAAAATCATCTTCCATTGTAAAATGGATTTTAATTATAAGTATTCTGGAGTTTGTACTGCCACAGTTACTCTATCTCCTTCCAGGCATGTCCGATACCATGAAAGTGTATGAGGATATGGGTGTTTCCAATTATTTTTTCGGAATTTCGATTTTCTATTATCTAGTGGTCCTGTATTTTATCTATCAATTTTACCTGAGGTTCAAAGAAATTTCCGTTTTGGAAAACACAAAAAACCTAATGCGAAAAATCATAAAGACCCGAAGAACGGTTAAGCACTACATCATCTTTTCACTTGGTATGGCGGTCCTCATTTTCCTCATCATGATGTTGGGGATTTATTTAAATGATGATATTATCAGCGCTTTCCCAGAGATGAGCGATCAACTTAGGGATGTTTCACCAGAGAAATTAAAAATATCCCTTATCATTGGAATTGGGGTTTTTGGTTTGGGCTTTGTTGCCTTTTTGTCCTTGTTTTACTTCCTGATTTACGGACTCTTACTGCGAAAGTTGAATAGAAATTATAGGGAACTAAGAAATTTGCAAATCTAAGACGGCTTCCTAAATTTACGTTGTTTATTTTCCTCTTCATAGGCCAATAAATCTTCCTTGGAAATAACTTTTAAAAACGAAGGGTGCTGCTCAATAGCATATTCCAACTTTTCAATGATGGATTCTGTGGATTCATTATCATAATCTATATCCAACGGTTCCTTAATCACCATAGATTGTAGTATTCCTTTTTTCTTGATCCGTAGACCCTTTTTATCGAACGAACGTCTAAAGCCATCGATTACGACAGGTACAACAACAGGCCTGTACTTTTTGATTATGTGAGCCGTTCCTTTTCGCAATGGTTTCCAAGGGGTTGTAGTTCCCTGAGGAAAGGTAATGACCCAACCATCGTTCAATGCTTTTCCAATATTGGAAATATCACTCATTTTTACCTGCCTATTCACCTCTTGGCCCTGCGCGCGCCATGTACGTTCTACGCTAACAGAACCTGCATAGGCCATAATTTTGGTCAAAAGACTTTTTTTCATGGTTTCCGCAGCGGCCACGTAATACATATTCAATTTGGGCTGCCATATATACCCCAAGTTTTTAATGGAGTCTTCCCTTCCACTTAAACTGGCATTAAACACATGGAACATGGCCACCACATCCGCAAAATAGGTTTGGTGATTACTTACAAACAAAACATTTCTATCCGGTAAGGCCCTAATGATTTCAGACCCGTCAATTTCCAAGGTATTGAAACGCTTATAGCGTTGATGCGAAAGAACGGCCAAAATACGAATTAGCCATTTTTTCAGAAAAAGGTTATGCCCAAAAGGGTTAGTTTTAAATAATCCCATAAATGCTAAAATAAATAAATATGAATTACAACACTTGCTTTATCAATTCTTTAATCTCGTTCAACATCATTGCAGTGGCTCCCCAAACAATATAACCATTTAATTCAAAGGCCGGTACCTCCATATCGATAGCATACGATGTGCTTAACTTTTTTAGCACGACACTCTTTTCATCCATAAAATCCAGAATAGGAATCTCCAAAATCATTTCCACTTCCGTATCCTGTTTAACAAAGGGCTTTGGTTTCTTATAGAGACCGATAAACGGATGCACTATGAAATTACTGGGGGGAATGAAAATTTCGGTGATTTTTTTAACTACCGTTATATCCTTTGGCACTACCCCAACCTCCTCGTGGGTTTCCCTTAGGGCGGTTGTTAGGAGTCCGTCATCAGCCTTTTCTGCTTTGCCCCCCGGAAATCCTACTTGATTGGAATGAACCCCTTTATAAGTTTTTCGCAATATCAACAGAAGGTTCGTACTATGATTTAAAGACGGATAAAATAAGGCCATGACCGCTGCACTTCTTGGATTTTTCTTATGCAAATCCAGTTGCTTCAATTCATGTAAGCGACCTTCTGGCGCCATTTTATACTGTGAAGCCTCTCCCGGTAGCGGTAGATTTTTTATTTTTGATATTCGTTGTTCAAAAAACTCGAAATCCATGAAATTACGTGAATGCGCTTTGTATTTTTTAACTACAGCTTTACTTGCCGTAAGCTGCAAAGATACTTCTAACAACACTGAAAGTACAACATCTCAACCAACGCAAACCATAGATTCAACAGAAATAGCAGGCTCAGAAGAAAAAAAAATTCAGGAGGAGGAGGAAGTAGATGAATTTGAACTGACAGAGGATAATGCCATCAATTTCTTTTTCAACTATGAAAAGACCCTTAAAGCTAACAAGGTTAAAATAACTACGAATTTAGGAAGTTTTGTCATAGAACTTTATGAAAACGTTCCCTACCATAGGGCCAATTTTATTTATTTAACGCGCAAAGGCTATTTTGATTACACCCAATTCCATAGGGTCGTAAAGAATTTCATTATTCAAGGAGGTAATTCGGATGATGCCAAAACCGGAAAAAAGAGAAGCGATATAGGCAGGTACCTCTTACCACCGGATACCCGCAAAGGACATAGGCATGATCGAGGTACCATATCTATGCCAAGTAGTGAACGTGATAATCCGCATATGCTGGCGTCCCCTTACGAATTTTTTATCGTGGTAACCGATCCAGGGTCGTACCACCTAGATGGTGAATACACCCCTTTTGGTAGGGTTATAGAGGGCATGGATATCGTGGACAAGATTAATAACCAACCTATTGGGGAAGGGGATTGGCCCATGCATAACATATATATAGAAAAAGCGGAGGTCATTGAGTAGTATTTCGTTAAAGGTTATCAGCCAAAGAATTTCTTTTTCGATAACCATTAAACACCAAGGTTCTTACCAATTTAAAAATGTATTCCTCTATAAGTTACGAACCTCTCGCGTAAATATTGGGTAATGAAATTTTAAATCTAACGGCCAAGATCCGGGTAACGATAATCGTTAAAATTGCCAAACTATAGGCTATTGTATCGTTGATGGGGAACTGTATCAATAAAAAATAGACCATAGCGCCAAGGATACAGACCGTGGCGTAAATTTCCTTTCTAAAAATCACTGGTATTTCATTACAAAGGATATCACGTATCACGCCACCAAAACAAGCCGTAATGGTACCCAATGCTATACACATAATTGGGGAAAGGCTCGCCGCCAGGCCTTTCTCAACACCTACCATGGTGTATAGTCCAATACCGATCGTATCAAAGAGAAATAAGGATTTTCTAAAATACTTCAATTGTTTTACGAAGGCTATGGCCAGAACCACCGTTATTACTATAATGAGTAAATGCATGGGTGCCATTAACCAGCCTACAGGTCGTATACCAATTAGAAGATCTCTTAAAGTACCGCCGCCCACAGCGGTCACAAAAGCAATAATCAGGACACCAAAAACATCCAATTTCTTATCCATGGCCACCAGCACTCCGGAAATTGCAAAGGCTATGGTTCCTAAAATATCAACGATGAAATAAAACATAGCCTATATCTGTTGCGTAAAGTAATTATAATCCTTTAAAACGGTATCCAAGTATTGAATATCATACAATTCAGAATTGGTTTTTAATATGCTTTCCACTTTCTCGCGCAATGCTTTCAAGGTTCTAAAATCGCTACTCCCTTTTGCAATAGTAAAGGTTTCCTTAATTAAACGAACATCCTTATCCGTTAAAAGGGTTACATTGGTAAATTTTGGCACGTAAGTAACATCCAGTTCTTCCAAAATTGTATGGGATACCGAAGTCCTATTTTTTGTGCTTATAACCACCGTACCGGCTGCAGCATCGCCCAGGCGTTGCCTTTTTTCAGAAAACAAAATCGTCAAAAGTCCTATTGAGCCAACAAACAACCAAATATCGACCAACCTCAACATCCATCGAACCAAATAATTACTCCAATGTACGGGAGATCCATCAACTTTCACCACCCGCATTTTCAGAAGCATTTTACCCACCGTCCTGCCATTAAAAATAATATGCAGTAATAGCGTGTAAAACATGGCGGGCAAAAAAATTAAGGCTACAAGCCCCCGCTGTGTCCAACGGTCATCATAAACGTAGCCAATGGCGTCCCCTACAAGGTTGACCAAAACGCTGTAGAGGTACAAAATAAAAAGATCTATAAAAAATGCTACGATACGCTCCCCTATACTTACAATGGTATAATTAAGATTGACATTTTGCGTTGTATTGATTTGAAGGTTATTCATTAAGTCTTAAATTTAACAAGGTAAATAGTATTTATGCGCGAAGCTGCATTTGTTAAGCAAAATAAAGAAAAATGGATAGCATTTGAAAAGGCCCTTACCCTTGGCTCCCAAACAAATCCCGATGAACTCGCCAACGGCTACATTCAGCTTACCAATGATTTGGCCTACGCGCAAACTTATTACGCAGAAAGTAAGACTTTATTGTATTTAAACGGCTTGGCTTCCCAGGCCCATCAAAACATATATAGGAACAAAAAGGAAAGTAAAAACCGGGTGCTACATTTCTGGTTAACGGAATTTCCCCTGTTTTTTAAACAGTATCACAATACTTTAGGAATCGCATTCCTGATTTTTTGTGCGGCAACCGCTATAGGAGCACTTTCCGCACTCAACGACGCTACCTTTGTACGCCTCATATTGGGCGATGCCTATGTAAATGAGACCCTTAACAACATCGCCAATGGTGATCCGGCAGCAATATATAAGGGCGGGAGCGAAATAGGAAGTTTCCTAGGAATCACGATTAATAATATAAGGGTGGCTTTTCTAGCCTTTTCCTTTGGTGTCATTACTAGCCTAGGAACAGCCTATATTCTATTTAGCAATGGGATCATGCTAGGCGCCTTCATTACTTTTTTTTATACCAAGGGGGTATTCTTTGAAGCGAACAAACAGATTTGGCTTCATGGTACCATTGAAATATCCGTAATTATTATTGCCGGTTGTGCCGGACTTATCATGGGAAACAGTATTCTTTTCCCCAAAACATATTCTAGACGAGTATCTTTTATGAAAGGAGCTAAAGACGGTTTAAAAGTAGTGGTAAGTACCCTCCCATTTTTTATTATAGCCGGGTTTATTGAAGGGTTCATAACACGGTATACCAACATGCCCAATTGGTTGGCTTTCCTAATAATTGGAGCTTCTTTACTACTCATAACATTTTATTATTGGGCATACCCCATTCTTTTGAACAAGAACTATGAAAGAAAATTACATACCACTGCGGGTCAACCGTGATTTTGGAGAAATTATTTCCGTTTATTTTGATTTTTTTAAACAGAACATAAAAAATTTCACCAATGTTTTTGTGAGCTATAATGGCATATTCTTAGTAGGCCTTTTGATTACTAGCTATTTATTGGTTTCTGGATTTATAGGCCTTATCGCTTATGAATCCAACCCAAACTCGATTACCGGAGATACCGCTATAGACCAAAACTATTACCTCTACCTGATTACTGGTGGTATTCTTTTTTTCGGCATTTTCATTCTTATAGCCATTTTAAACTATTCCCTGGCCAGTGGCTATATGATCAAATATGTTGAAACAAAAACGAATAGGTTCAATAAAAAAGAGGTCTGGGATTATGTTAAGGGGCAATTTGGTGCTATCATGCTTTTCATCTTGCTATTGATTCCTCTTTATTTGGTCTTCTTTGTTGTTGCAATTATATTGATGATCATTCCCATTTTGGGCATTTTCGCACAATACACGTTACAGTTTTTTGTTACCGCATGGGTTGGGGTTTCATTTTTTGATATGTTAGAAAATAAGAAAGGAGTCACCGAAGCGCTGGGCGAGGGCTGGAAATTGGTTTCCGGTAGTTTTTGGAAATCGGTTGGGGTTAATTTTATTTTGGGTCTATTGTTGGGCATCTTACTCATGATAACCTTAATAGTGCCCGGCATTATTGTTGGTGTATACACCTTCCATATCGTTGAAAACAATGTGGATTACAGCCACTCTATTGTTGCCACGGTTATCTATACGCTTTCTACTTGTCTGGTTCTTATTATCTTGGTTTATGGCCAATGCCTAAGTCAGTTTGTAAACGGTATCCTATACTACGCCTTGCATGAGAAAACCTATAACGAAAGCGCTAGGGCAAGAATAGAACAAATAGGCTTAAACGAATAGCTTGAAAAAAAGAACGTCGCTTTTATTATTTTTAGTGATTGGATGTTTTGCATTTTCGCAGCAGAGCAATGATAGTATTATTAGAATCGATACTACGTCTACCGTAATTGAACGAACACTAAGCAATGAACTTTCCAAGAGGTATACAGGTGAAGAATTTAACTACGAAACCAAAACGGGGGAATCACAAAATCTTTTGGCCCGTTTTCTCAATTGGATAGGCCAAGGATTGGAACAGATTTTTGGAATACAAATGTCTCCTGAAGCACTCCAATTCTTAGAGCTTTTGATATACTTTCTAATGGCCCTATTGGCCATTTATCTATTGGTAAGACTATTTACCAACGAAAGTTTCAATTCACTTTTCTCAAAGAAGGCCAAAACAATTAGTACTATTGAACTGGGTGAGGAGCATATAGAAGCAATTGATATTCCCCAGCTGTTAAATGCTGCAATTGAAGAAAAAAATTATCGCTTGGCTATTCGATATCAATTTTTGTTAAGCCTGCAACTGCTTTCAAAAAAGGATATCATTGCGTGGCATTTTGACAAAACCAACGCGGACTATTTAAACGAAATAAGGCCGCAGGCATTGCAGTCCGGTTTTAAAAAAATAGCTTATTTATATGACTATATCTGGTATGGGGAACAGCCCATCGATGCAGTTCGTTACAAAAAATCATTATTGGAATTTGATTCCCTAAACCAACAAATACAACAATAATTTGGAAAGGCGTTCAAAAATTCTATTAGGTGTTCTGGCCGTGGTACTCACTGGAATCATTGTTACTGAAATAGTTCGCCCCAGGCCTTTAAATTGGCGTCCTTCCTATACTGCAAGTTCAAAAATTCCTTTTGGGTGCTTTATACTTTTCAATGAACTCCCCACCATTTTTCCGAATACTGAAATAGAAATAGTAGTAGAAAGTGTTTACGACTTTTTAGTAAGAAGGGATTCAGCAATAGCATCAAGCTATATGATCATTGATGATTTTGTTTCGTTAGACAAGCAAGAAACGAACCAGTTATTAAACTATGTGGCCAAAGGAAACGATGTTTTTATTGCTACTAGTGATCTGGGCGGATTTTTAGCCGATACCTTGAACATTACTATAGATCGCAGGTATGACTTTAGCGAGGATACCGTCTCGGTTGAACTTACGAACAACCGGTATAAAAACACTTTATTCAATTATCAAAAAGGTGTTTATCCTGCCTATTTCTCTAGTATTGACACAGCGAAAACTCAAATTCTTGGTTACATAAACTTTGAGGAAAAAAAGTTCATTCAAGAGGATAAGGCGGTCAAAAAAAGGGTTCCTAATTTTATAAAGACCGAATTCGGTAAAGGGAATATTCTGGTGAACGCCCTTCCTGTGGCCTATACCAATTATTATCTTTTAAGCGATGCTAACAACTATGTGGCCTACACCTTTTCGTACCTCAAAAATGAATTCTTGTATTGGGACGATTATAAAAAAAGTGGGCGAGTCATCATTACATCGCCACTTCGCTTTGTCCTCAACCAACCGGCCTTAAAATGGAGCTACTACCTTGCATTAGGCGGATTACTGCTCTTTGTCGTATTCAAGGCCAAACGGGAACAGCGCATCATCCCCGTCATTAAACCCCTTGAAAATTCCTCGGTAGAATTTGCACGTACTGTGGGTTCATTGTACCATCAAAACAAAGATTACACTAACCTGAACAGAAAAAAGATTACGTTCTTTTTATCGGAGGTACGCCGCAACTATTACTTGGATACTTCCCTGTTAAATGAGCGGTTTATGCAACAACTAGCAATTAAAACGGGCAAGTCTATTCAAGAAACCAAGCAATTGGTAGAATTTATAGTTGCACTCAATCAAAAACAAGTACATACGGAACGGGATACAATAAGCCTATCAGAAAAATTAAAAACCTTTACAACTATATATGGAAGATAATATTCAAGATAACGATAATTTAGAATTTAGTGTACGGGTAGACCTTTCAAAGCTTCAGGAATCCGTAGCCACCGTAAAATCAGAATTGGGAAAAGTAATTATCGGTCAACAAGAAATGATAGAGTTGCTTATCGTATCTATTTTGGCCAATGGCCATTCGTTGATTGAAGGCGTACCGGGAGTCGCCAAGACCGTTACGGCAAAATTATTGGCAAAGACCATGAACGTTGACTTCAGTAGAATCCAATTTACGCCGGATCTAATGCCAAGTGATATTTTGGGAACTTCCATCTTTAATGTAAAGACCTCTGAATTTGAGTTCAAAAAAGGCCCTATTTTTTCAAATATTGTATTGATCGATGAGATAAATAGGGCTCCGGCAAAAACCCAAGCCGCCTTATTCGAGGCAATGGCAGAGCGCCAAATTACCATAGACGGAAAGGAATATGGAATGCAGCCCCCATTTTTAGTCTTTGCAACCCAGAACCCTATTGAGCAAGAAGGAACCTATAGATTGCCCGAAGCACAATTAGACCGCTTTTTGTTCAAAATTAAAGTAAACTACCCCTCACTGGATGAAGAAATCCAAATTTTGGAACACAAACACCAACAAAAAACTAGCGCTGTTGAGGAACTTATAAATTCAGTTCTGTCCGCTGCTCAAATAGCAGAATACCAACGTGTTATTAAAGATATTATCGTGGAGGATAACTTACTCAGGTATATTGCGGCCATCGTAAACAATACGAGAACGAATGCCAATTTGTACCTAGGCGCCTCTCCCAGGGCATCTATCGCTATTTTAGACGCTTCAAAAGCTGTAGCGGCCATTCATGGCAGGGACTTTATAACCCCAGACGATATTAAAAAAGTGGTTGGCCCAATCCTTTGCCATCGAATAATTTTGACCCCAGAACGGGAAATGGAGGGCTTCACGGCTGAAAAAGTAGTTCAAGATTTGATTCAAACCATAGAAATACCCAGATAGCCCAGTAATGAAAAAGGTGTTCAGATCCCTATATTTTCAACAACGGTTCTTCCTCGCTCTCACAGGGGTAATTCTCTGTTTTATGGTATCCTTCATTCTAGAAAATGTATTTATTTTCTCCAAAGCGCTTTTTTACCTCCTACTGATTTTCACGGTACTGGATGGTTTGCTTCTTTTTGTTTCAAAAGGAGACATCATTGCGCAAAGGATGGTTACGGACAAGCTATCCAACGGAGATAATAACCCCATAAAAATAACGGTTACCAATCGACACCTCTTTGGCATTCGAATAAAAATAATAGATGAACTACCCTTTCAATTCCAAAAACGGGACCTTAACTTAGTCAGTACTTTTAAAAGCGGTGAACAAAAATCCTTTAGTTATCATATAAGACCTACGGAAAGAGGGCTCTACAACTTTGGAAGTCTCAACGTTTTTATCTCTTCTCCTGTGGGTTTACTTTCTCGCAAATATAGTTTTGAGCATGGGAAGAGCGTACCGGTCTACCCTTCTTTCCTGCAGCTTAGAAAATACGACCTGTTTGCTTTCAGCAACCGCCTTTTTGAATATGGTATAAAAAAAATAAGACGTATTGGCCATACGATGGAGTTTGAGCAGATCAAAGACTATATCCAAGGAGATGATATCAGAAATATTAACTGGAAGGCCACTGCCAAAAAAGGGCAACTCATGGTGAACCAGTTTCAAGATGAGAAATCGCAACCAGTATACTCGATAATTGATAAAGGTAGGGTCATGAAAATGCCCTTTAACGGCCTAAACCTTTTGGATTATGCCATAAACGCAACCCTGGTCATTAGTAACGTGGCCCTTAGAAAGAATGATAAGGCCGGTATGTTTTCGTTTAGCAATACAATTGAGAATAGGGTAGCTGCAGAACGCCGAAGCTCACAAATGAACCTTATTCTGGAGACCCTATATAATCTAAGGACCAATTTTGTAGAAAGTGATTTTAGCAGATTGTATGTAGATGTGAAACGCAACCTACCTCAACGAAGCCTGTTACTTCTTTATACCAATTTTGAGACCTTGGATGCGCTGCATAGACAATTGCCTTATTTGCAAGCCATTGCCAAATACCATTTGCTGGTTGTCATTTTCTTTGAGAATACGGAGCTGACTAAATTTGCCAAAAATATCGTAACTGACACGCAAGGAATCTTTGAGCAGACCATTGCAGAAAAATTTATTTTGGAAAAGCAATTGATCGTGAACGAATTGGGCAACTATGGGATACAGACCATTCTTACCAAACCAGAGGATTTGACCTTAAATACCATCAATAAATATCTGGAAATTAAGGCGAAAGGGCTACTTTAAAACTTCCTCAATAAATAGGAAGCCTCCAATGTCGAAGTGATGTTGTGGGAACCATTCTCAAAATACAAGGTGCTTTGGCCAGTTGGTAGAGCTGTGACCGAAGTAACCAAACAACCACAATTGCTTCCTTTACGACCACCCCCTCTTCTTCTACTATTTTTTAGAAGCAAGTCCAGAGCCAAACCGGAAACTACACCACCCAAAGTAGTAAAAACCACGTCCCTTGATTCCCAATCGGCGCCCCTTGGTTGGTCATACAAGGCTTCTTTTGCTAAACCTGCCGCTAGACTGCTGCCCACGGCTCCGGCCCAAGTCCAACCCCGTTGTCCATTGAATAATTTGTGGGCCGCATAACCGCCGGCTCCGCCAATCACAATTCCAGCTCCAAAATGCTTTGTGGCATCCGCGCTATTTTGACCATAAACCCCTAAACAAAAGAAGACTACTATTAGAAAGAAAGGTAATTTCATTATACGGACCGTTTTTGCTTGACTAACGTTTAATTCAACTTTAAATTATTCGGCAATGATTAATTTACTAACCATTCAAAACAGGTAAACCCTACTTTTTGTTATTGCGGAGCAGTACCTTATAACGAAAGTAAATATGTAATTTTATAGTATTCTGTTCGACGAAAGAAGTAATCTAAAAATAGCTATGAAAACCGTTTTACATAAAGCAAATACGAGGGGCCATGCAAATCATGGCTGGTTAAATTCATACCATAGTTTCAGTTTTGCAAATTACCATAATCCGGAACGAATGAATTTTGGGGTTTTGAGAGTTCTAAATGACGACGTAGTATCCGCCGGACGTGGTTTTGGCACCCACCCCCACAACAACATGGAAATTATTTCCATTCCGTTAGAAGGGGATCTTCAGCATATGGACGATATGGGGAACTCTACCGTTATTAAAGAGGGAGATGTACAGGTAATGAGTGCCGGCACTGGGGTTTCGCATAGCGAATACAATAAAAGCAAGGATGAGCCCGTGAAATTTCTCCAAATTTGGATTTTTCCAAATAAGAAAAATGTAAGGCCCAGGTATGATCAGATTTCGATAGGTGATATGGCAACTAAAAACAGCCTGTACCAAATAGTGTCGCCCAACCCAACTGATGAAGGTGTTTGGATCCACCAAGATGCTTGGTTTCATATGGGAAATTATGAATCTGGTACGATTGATACCTACACATTGAAGAAAGAAAACAATGGGGTGTATATTTTTTTGTTGGAAGGTGAAATCGAAGTAAACGATCAATCCTTAACGAAAAGGGATGGTTTTGGTATTTGGGACACTAACACATTCACTATTAAAGCAACTACAGCGGCCAAAGTGTTGGTGATGGAAGTGCCAATGAGCTTATAAGTATCGGATTCCAAATCAAATATCGGCGAAATCTGGCACCCATGTTATCATATGAAAAAGGAATAATCTATTTCTACCCTGACGTAAGCCTTTTTTAAGATTTTAAAACAATAGTTAAAAAATACTATTTACACTGGTTCCAATTTTTTCATGAGCTTAATCCAATCTCCATCTTTTGAACCCCAAAAAAATCCTCGTACTTAAACCAGGTTATTGCACTGTTTTTCAGTGGGATATTGATTAGCTCTTCTCGAGGTTGGTTTGGGATAAAAAATAGACTACCTTTTATACCCGTTTGGATTGAAAACCACTGTAAAAGTCTATATTTTGAACTACACCAACTGAAATCTTAAAGCACGATGAAAACATATATTGTTTTATTTGTATTTATTCTCTCCACCCTTTTTAGCCAAGCACAGGAAAAAGCTTTGCGACTAGGGGTTGCCGGGTTAACGCATGGCCATGTAGGTTGGGTTCTAGGCAGGGAAAAACAAGCGGATATTCAACTTGTAGGCATTGTGGAACAAAACAAAATTTTAGCAAAAAGGCTTTCAAATGAATTCGGTTTTTCGATGGATATTGTCTACGATAGTCTGGAGGAAATGATTGAAAAAGTTAATCCAGAGGCAGTAGCGGCCTTTGGCAATATTAAGGCGCATTTGAGCGTAGTGCAGACATGCGCCCCTAAAGGTATCCACGTAATGGTTGAAAAACCTTTGGCAGCAACTTTCGATGACGCCAAAAAGATAGAAACCTTGGCCATTACCCATTCCATTCATGTGCTTACCAATTACGAAACCTCTTGGTATGAGACTAATGTTAAGGCAATTGATTTATTGGAAAAGGGAACCATTGGTGACCTTCGAAAGGTAATCATTCGGGATGGACACAAAGGACCTAAAAAAATTGGGGTATCAAGTGAGTTTTTAGAGTGGCTTACCGATCCGGTTTTAAACGGAGGCGGGGCACTAATGGATTTTGGTTGTTATGGTGCCAACCTCATGACCTGGATTATGAAAGGGGAAAAACCCTTAACGGTTACTGCCGTCACGCAACAATTACAAGCGGAGAACAATCCTAAGGTAGATGATGATGCCACCTTAATTTTGACTTACGAAAATGAAATGGCACTCTTGGAACCTTCCTGGAATTGGCCTATTGGTAGAAAGGATATGGAGCTCTATGGCACGGAAGGTGCCTTATATGCTGATAATCCTACACAGCTAAGAATAAGGCTTTCCAAGGGATATAGTGAGTTTACGGAAGAAACATTATTTTTGGGAGAGCGCTCGGCACCTTTTAATGATCCTTTTTCCGTTTTTGCAGCGGTTATTAATAACGAATTAAAATTAGAGCCCTACAATGTATATTCCCTTGAAAACAATATGATTGTTATGGAAATACTTCAGGCGGCCATAGAAAGTTCAAAAACAGAAAAAACGATTCATCTGGATAAAAATTAATTTTTAACAGTGAAAGACGTAAAAGTGTTAATGTATTCCTTATATTTAACTGACTGAAAATCAAGGTCCTGTTAAAAAAATTGTTCCCTCATTAGTTTAGAAACAACCTAAAAATAACATAATGAAAACAAAAATAGGACTTCTCCTTCTTGCCGCTTCCGTGCTAATTGTCGTTTCTTTTTTGATTCCTATCTCAGCAGAAAAAAGCTTGGATGATACCCAAAAAGCTTCGTTTTATTCTATAAAATGTACTGTCGCCAAATTTCTTTTGAATGACGTTGATACCACGCAACAAATTGCTCCATTGTTCGAAAACTTAGGTGATCTAAATTTTTCCATCAGCACCAAAGAAAAACTGGCACAGACTTTCTTTAATCAGGGGATGAAGCTCACTTATGCCTTTAACCATGCAGAGGCACATCGTTCGTTCATGGAAGCTTCCCGGCTAGACCCAACCGCCCCAATGACCTATTGGGGACAAGCCTATGTCTTAGGGCCAAACATCAACGACCCCCAACCTCTTGACGAAAGAAAAGAAAAATATAATGAAGCTATGGCAAAAGCCTCGAAATTTGCCAAAAATGCGTCAAAAAAGGAGCAAGCATTAATTGAAGCATTGACCCATCGATATAGCAAAGATTTAACCAAGGATGTGAAAGATTTAAATATGGCCTATATGGGCGCCATGACCAAAGTCGCACAACAATTTCCAGAGGATGCCGATGTACAGATTTTATTTGCGGCATCCGTAATGAATACCGTGCCTTGGAATTATTGGGATTCCGATGGAAACCCATCTCCAAATATTGCGGAAGCAAAAATAGCCTTGGAAAAAGCCATGATTCTCAATCCTCAAAATCCTGGGGCCCATCATTATTACATTCATATGGTTGAGCTACCCGAGCCGGACCTAGCCGTTGCAAGCGCGGATAAATTAGGTGGCTTAATGCCTGCAGCGGGCCATATTGTGCATATGCCTTCCCATATTTATATCCGGGTAGGAAGGTATTTGGATGCCGTGAAGGTAAATGAGGCCGCTATTTTAGCCGATGAAGATTATATCTCACAATGTTATTCCCAAGGAATGTATCCTTTGGGATATTATCCGCACAACATACATTTTCTTTGGTCCGCTGCAACTTTATTAGGCGATAGTAAGGTAGCAATAGACGCAGCTAAAAAAACCGCGGAGAAAGTGCCTGCGGGAGAATTACTAACGTTACCCTTCCTTCAAAACTTTGCATCGGTGCCCTTATTGGCCTATACGCGATTTGGAAAATGGAATGAGATTCTGACCACTCCCAGTCCAAATCCCGAAATCAAACACCTAAAATTAATTTGGCACTATGCTAGGGGCATTGCTTTTGTCAGAAAAAACAATTCGAAAGAAGCACAAGAAGAATTGGAAGCCATTCAAGAAATGATAAATGATCCTGAAATGGAGAATTTAGTTGCCGCAGGTTTCGATAATAGCAAAGCCATTGCCAACGTGGCATATGAAGTTGTTGCGGGAGAGCTTGCTAGTCTTAATGGTAATCTTCCAAAGGCCATAGCGCACTTAAAGAAAGCCGTGGAATTGGAAGATGGCCTAGTTTATACCGAACCCGCTGCATGGTATATCCCCACAAGACAAAATTTAGGGGCAGTGCTAGTAACCGCTAAAAAATATGAGGAAGCCGAAAAAGTTTATAAGGAAGATTTGGAGGTCTTACGACAAAACGGCTGGTCCTTAATGGGGTTATATAAAAGTTTAAGGGCACAGGATAAAATGGATGAAGCAGAAACCATTAAACAAGAGTTTGACAAAGCCTGGGAACATGCTGATATTACTATAACTGGTTCTGTCTTATAAAAAATACGAAATGTATCAACTTAATTCGCATGGAATTCAACCCTAATTGGAAGTATATAGTATGGAGGCTATCCGCTTTCCTTATTTCTGTAGGTTTGGTCGTTTATTTTGTATTGATTTACCAAAAGGAACTACCCATTTATAATCCGACGGATTTAAATCCAGCCTTAGTAGACGTAAGCCTGCAAAGTGTTAAGGCGAACCATACCGTGTCTAATTTTTATTTAATTAACCAAAATGGAAAGTCTATAACGCAAGATGATTATAAAGATAAAGTGTATGTTGTTGACTTCTTTTTCACCCGCTGTCCTGGCATATGCCCCCTAATGGCCAAAAATATGGAAAAGCTACAGTTACGTTTTCTTAAAACGGATAAAGTGAAGCTTTTATCACTATCCGTTACTCCGGAAATGGATAGTGTTCCGCTCCTATGGGCGTATTCGCAGCGATATAATGCCAAGGATTCTAAATGGAATATTACCACCGGGGATAAGGAACATATCTACGAACTGGCCAGAAATAGTTATTTCGCGGTAAATGATATTGGAGATGGACTTCTTCAGGATTTTATTCATACCCCCAATTTTATTTTGGTTGACACCAAGAAACAAATTAGAGGAATTTACGAGGGTACTAAAGATGTTGAAATCGATCGACTGATTAACGATATTGAAATTCTGCTGAAGAATTCAGAAGACATATAAGTTCAGTTTTTCAAATATTAATTCAGTAACTTTCCTGTTCAAAAATCTTTATATGCTACGAAATTTTTCCACCTTATTTTTTGCCCTATTTTTAATTACATTGAACGCCCAAAACTCCATAATTGGGTTTTCCGAGGAGAAAGTTGATGCACAGCTACAATTAGAAAAGGCTTTTGAAGAAAAATTAACTGCCACTAATTTGGACCAATGGATGCAAAAAATGGCTGCGGAGCCGCATTGGGTAGGTACCCAAAACGGAGAGGAGAATGCCAAATGGATTCAAAGCCAGTTCAAATCTTGGGGCTATGATGCCAAAATCGAAACCTATCAAATTCTCTTTCCGTTTCCTACGGAACGGGTGCTGGAGCTAACCGGTCCAACGACCTATACGGCAAAACTTACTGCCGTACCTGTAGAGGGCGACCCATTTACGGCCCAAGGTGATGCACTCCTGCCAAGCTACAATGCTTTCTCTACCGATGGCGATGTAGAAGCAGAACTCGTTTTTGTTAATTATGGTATTCCCAAGGATTACGAGGAGCTTGAAAAATTAGGCATTAGTGTTGAAGGCAAAATTGTTATCGCCAAATACCAGGGATCTTGGAGGGGAATAAAGCCAAAGTTGGCAGCTGAAAAAGGAGCGATCGGGTGTATTATCTATTCCGATCCCCAAGACGACGGATACGGACAAGGTGATGTGTACCCTAAAGGGGCCTTCAAAAATAAAACGGGTGTGCAACGAGGTTCTGTAATGGATATGCCTACCTATCCCGGTGATGTTTTAACCCCGGGATACGGCGCTACCAAGGATGCAAAACGTTTGGATAGAAAGGATGCCCCTACCATTACAAAAATACCCGTGTTACCCATATCCTATGAAGATGCGCAACCCTTGTTGGCTGCATTGGACGGTGCCGTGGCACCAGAATCGTGGCGCGGAGGTTTACCAATAACCTATCATATTGGGCCTGGTCCTGCAAAGGTCCATTTAAAACTAACATTCGACTGGAAATTGGTGCCCGCCCACAATGTCATTGCCACCTTAAAGGGATCTGAGTTTCCTGATCAATGGGTCATGCGGGGCAACCACCACGATGCATGGGTTCATGGAGCCAATGATCCTGTAAGTGGTATGGTAGCACTTATGGAGGAAGCACGAGCCATTGGCGAACTGGCCAAAAAAGGGCAGAAACCAAAAAGAACCATCGTATATGCCGCTTGGGACGCGGAAGAACCCGGTTTAATTGGCTCCACCGAATGGGTAGAGGATCATAAAGAAGAGTTGCAAGAAAAAATGGTCGCATATATTAATACCGATGGTAACGGCCGCGGATTTCTAGGTGCAGGGGGCTCACATTCCCTTCAGGCCATGGTAAGTGAGGTTGCCGGTACGGTAACAGACCCGCAAACCAAAGTATCTGTAAAAGAACGGCGTATTGCTGCAAATAAGGTCAATGGCGGAGATGATACCTTTGCGCTTTATGCCTTAGGTTCTGGATCAGATTATACCCCATTTATTCAACATGCAGGAATAGCTGCCCTGAATCTTGGTTTTGGGGGTGAGAATGATGGTGGCGAATACCATACTATTTATGATACCTACCCCCATTACAAAAGGTTTAAGGACCCCAATTTCGCCTATGGGGTGGCTTTGGCCAATACTGCCGGGCTTATTACCCTGCGCTTGGCAAATGCCGATATCATTCCCCTCAATTTCAAACAATGGCATTCAACCGTGTCCGCATACATGGAGGAAATCCTTACGCAAATAGAAACCATGCGTAAAGAGGTGAAAAAGCATAATGAACTTGTGGAGGATAATGCCTACGAATTGGCTGCTGATCCAACAAAGGATTACAAAAAGCCAGGGAAAAAAGATGCCGTTCCATTTATTGACTTTTCTTCGCTACAAAACGAATTGGCGGACCTTGATGAAACCATAGATAATTTTCACAATAGGGATTTCTCGAAACTTTCTAAAGATGCCAAGTTCGCATTAAACAACAAACTGATGCAAGCGGAACACATGTTAACATCAGAGCAAGGGCTTCCTAGAAGACCTTGGTTCAAGCATCAAATTTATGCCCCCGGATTTTATACGGGGTACGGGGTGAAAACACTGCCCGGGGTTCGAGAAGCTATTGAACAAAAAAATTGGAAAGAAGCCCAGGAACAAATTGGTATACTTGCTACTACATTTAAAAATTTCAATTCCTACTTAACGGAAATCAACACGAGTTTAAATAAATAACATGGATTCAGATTATAAAAAAGTGTTTGGCGGTAACAGTATTAAAGCAAAACGGGTGGAGCTCGCGCTTCAAGACCATAATATTGAGCCCATACTCAAAGATGAGACAACATCTGCACGCTTGGCCGGTTACGGCTCACCTATGCCAGAATTGATTGAGATTTTTGTACATACAGATCAAGAAAAACAAGCCCTATCGTTGATAGCCCAATTAAATTGGGAAGATTGACCCCATACACTTAATGGCCACTTTAAAAATAGCCTGCATCCTGATGGTAGGGCAACAGTTTAGAAGGAAAAGCATCTTTGATAAAGTTGCTTTTCCCTCTAATACTATTTACCAAAAATAATAGCACCGTTTTTTCTTTGGTCCCAAAATTAATTTTACTCCTACCCTTTTGTTATGGGAGTAATTTCCATTTTCCGAAATTCTACCGGGCCATGATCACCTTGTATCATTATCGGTCCTGCTTCGGCCTCATTATTGTCCAAAGCACCGCCAGTCATGGCATCTATGTTCTGGTTGGCTATAATTGTTTTGCCATTTGCAATTATTGTTACCCTTCGACCAATAAGCGTAATATCGAAGGTTTGCCACTCGCCCGCTTCTTTGGCAACATTCTCATTTGGTGAGAGCATACCGTAAACTCCTCCAAAATAAATAGACGCAGGTTCTAATCCGGCATTGTCCGCGATTTGCACTTCATACCGTCCTCTCAAATACAATCCACTATTGCTACCTTCTGGATACCGAAACTCTGCATGAAGTTTAAAATCCTTAAATTTCTCCTTGGATATCAGGTTAACCCCAGATTTAGGACTCGTTAAAATTCCATCCACGACCTTCCATTGATTCTCCGGTTTTACTTCCCATCCATCCAAGTTCTTACCGTTGAATAAAGAAATGGTCTCTCCCATTTTGGTATTTTCATAGTATTCCAAATCAGGGGATTTGATGGCTGTCCAGTCATAAATTTTACCATCGGCATATACCATAGTACCCTCTAGTATTTCTCCATTTAATTTTCCCTGAAATTCCATGTTTGCAGCTCCAGGTTCCCATTGGGGCGGAATTTCAAACGAAAATACATCACCATATTTCTCTACTTCTGCAATAGGCCGGGCACTTCCAAAGGCGTAGGTAAACCTTCCAATTAACCTGTTATTTCCAGAATGCCTCACCTCGAGCCAAGCCGGTAGTTCTTTACCCTCTTGATTTATGTTCAAATTCCACTGTCCCTCCAATGGATGTCCTTCTTGAGCGCTTGCCATTCCAAAACTGAATATCATTGTATAAAAAACAATGTACCCCTTCACTAAAGTTTTCATCTGCGTATATTTTAGTTGTTTTCCCAAATATAAAGCAAGTTTAAATTTCACTCCCCTGTCCAAGGAGTTAAAATTGCCATAACCTCAAAATACTTTTCTTACAATTATTCGTTTTCAATTTAAAAAGCCACAAATTTTCATTGTTGATTATATACAATATTCGTTACTTTTAAATCTTAATCTATTTACAACGTATAATGGCACCATTTAGAAAGTTCCTCTTTTGTATCTTACCCACACTATTTCTTGCTATCTCCTGTGAAACAAAAAAACCCATGGAAACACCATTGGTTATTATGGAAGATAGCACTGCTATCGTGGAAACCGTAAAGCAGGCACGCGAAAGTATTACAGCACAGGTTGCGGACGGACTCCAATTAAGCCTTTGGGCCTCAGATTCATTGGCACCTGACCCTATAGCGATGGACATGGACGATGAAGGAAATGTTTACATCACCCGCTCTAACCGTAATAAAAACTCCGAGTTTGATATTCGTGGGCATCGAGATTGGATGACCGCGTCCATAGCCTTGGAAACGGTTGAGGATAGAAGGGCTTTTTTGCACAAGACCTTTGCACCGGAATTAAGCAAACAAAATGAATGGTTCCCAGATTTGAATAATGATTCTATCCATGATTGGCATGACCTCACTGTAGAACAAGACGAAATATGGATGTTGCAGGATACAGATGGTGATGGTATTGCAGATGTTTCAACTCAAATATTAAAGGACTTTAAGGATGAGGTAAATGACCAAGCAGGTGCTTTATTGGTTAGGGACAACGATATTTTCTTAGGTATAGGTCCGGATATGTATCGTTTAAAGGATTCTAACGGTGATAAAATTTTGGATGAAAAAACCAGTATTGCGACAGGTTTTGGGGTTCATATTGGTTTTGGAGGCCACGGAATGTCTGGCGCCATAGAAGGCCCGGACGGAAAAATTTATTGGGGAATTGGGGATATAGGTGCAAACATAACTGATGCGGATGGTAACAATCATAAATATCCCAATGAAGGCGTTATCGTAAGAAGCAATCCAGACGGAAGTAATTTTGAAGTTTTTGCCCATGGCCTTCGCAATACCCACGAATTTGTTTTTGATGCTTATGGTAATATTATATCCTCGGACAACGATGGGGACCACAAAGGCGAAAGTGAACGTCTGGTGCATATTGTTGAGGGTTCCGATGCCGGCTGGCGGGCCAACTGGCAATATGGTAAATACACAGACCCAAAGAACAATGCTTATAATGTTTGGATGGATGAAAAATTATTCGTCCCAAGATGGGAAGGCCAAGCGGCCTACATTATTCCTCCAATTCAAAATTTTCACAATGGTCCTACAGGAATGCAGTTCAACCCTGGTACCGCCTTGGGCAAAAAATGGACGGATAAGTTTTTCTTGGTTGAGTTCGTGGGTGACCCAAGCCGTTCCCATATTTGGGCGTTCGACCTGAAGCCTAAAGGTGCTTCCTTTGAGCTGAATACGGATGAATCCATTTTAACCGGCGTCTTACCCACGGGTATAGACTTTGGACCCGATGGCGCACTTTATTTAGCAGATTGGATCAATGGATGGGGAAGTAAGGATTATGGAAGGGTATGGAAACTTGATGTTACCGAGAGCAGTAACGACCTGGAACAAGAGCGCTTGGTAACCCAACGGCTTATGATTCATAATTATGAGGATGATGATACAGAAAACTTGGTCGCTTTACTGAGCTATCCCGATATGCGTATTCGCCAAAAAGCACAGTTTGAATTGGCAAAGAGGACTTTTTGGGGCTATAGGGCCCTAGAAAAAGTGCTAGCTAATGATGAAAATCGATTCGCACGTATACATGCTATTTGGGGAATAGGGCAAATAGCTGCGGGCAATGCAAATAAAGCTGAACCCTTACTTTCATTATTGAATGATACCGACCCAGAGATTATAGCCCAAAGCGTAAAAGTCTTGGGCGATTTAAGATACGCGCCTGCTGCCGATGCGCTGATTCCGCTTATTACCCACGAAAATGACCGTGTAAAATTTTACGCCGCACAGGCATTGGGAAGATTGGCCTATGAAAAAGCCATCGATCCCTTGTTGGAAATGATTGTCAGCAATAACGATAAGGACCTATATTTAAGACACGCTGCCGTTTTGGCACTTTCAAGAATAGGAAAAACCGAGCCCATTATTAATCTCGTTAACAGCGAAAACAAGAGCTTACGCCTTGCCGCCGTCCTAGTTCTAAGAAAATTGAAGGAGCCAAAAATAGCGCAGTTTTTAGCCGACGAAGATGAATATATAGTTACGGAAACCGCAAGAGCCATCAACGATGACCTTTCAATTGAAGCATCGTTGCCCGCTCTTGCCGAAATACTTGGGAATGAAACCTATTCATCAGAACCGTTACTGCGCCGGGCAATCAATGCCGCGTTGCGCGTTGGGGGAGAAAAAGAATTGGATCTTTTGATTGATTTCGCAAAAAGGGAAAGTGCTCCAAATATTTTAAGGGGAGAAGCACTTGCAGCATTAGGAACGTGGAACGAACCATCTTTGTTGGATCGTGTGGATGGCCGCTACAGGGGTGAAATTAAACGGGTAGGCAACCAATTAAAGGATAAGATAGAAAAGGATATTCCCATCTTTCTGGAAGGCCGTAATTCTCAAATCTTAATCGGAATTTCTAAAACCTTGAGCGCGGTGGGAATAGACACCTACAATGATGCACTATACCGTATTTTCAAAACCAATAGAAATCCAGAAGTACGGGCAGCAGTATTGACCGCACTGGGCAAACTGGACTTTGGGAGAATGGAAGCGGCCATGATGAGCGGTATGCAAGACTCAAACGAGCAGGTAAGAACCGCCGCAGTTGGGCTTTTGGGACAATTAACTATGCCAAAAGAAAGATTACCGGCTATTGTTGGACCCATTTTTAAAAAAGGCTCACTTTCAGAACAACAAGAAATGTTAAATGTGTTGGGAGACCTTCCATCTGAAAAAAGTAATGCCATATTGGCGAGTTTAATAGAAAAGGCCAGCAAGAAGCAATTGGAACAAGGCATTATGTTAGACCTCATAGAAGCTGTCAATGCTACTGATGATTCAAAATTAATTGCCCAGCTAAATGTACTTAAGAACGCGGGGTATACCGCAGATTCCTATCAAGAGACCATGTATGGAGGCAGTTGGTGGGCAGGAAGGACTGTTTTCAATAATAACCCAACAGCTCAATGTGTACGTTGCCATGCCGTAGATGGCACGGGTGGTGAAGTTGGTCCGGCGTTGGACAATATTGCCAACATCCTTACCCGGAAACAGCTCTTAGAGGCACTTATAGAGCCGAGTGCACGATTGGCTCCGGGATATGGCTCTGTAACCATCACCTTAAAAGATGGCCAAAAAGTACAGGGTGTATTGATCGAGGAACGTAAAAATGATTTATTGTTAAGAACCGCAGAAGCTGAACCATTGGAAATTCCTTTAGGAAGAATTGCAAAAAGGGAAAATTCCATGTCTGCCATGCCCGCAATGGGGCGCATGATTTCAAGAAGGGAATTGCGTGATCTTATGGAGTATTTGGGAAGTTTAAAAAATAGAAAGGCACTAGTTTCTGGAGAAGGAGTTTAGCTCAGAGCTCATTCAATTCTTTTTTTGCTACATTATATTCTGCAATAATTTCTTTTATAATTTGGCCAGCTGGTTTTATGTCATGTATCAATGCCGATACTTGACCTATTTCCAGCTCGCCGTCTTCTAAATCGCCAAGAAACATTCCTTTTTTCGCCCTTCCACGGCCGAGCAAAACTTTTAGTTCTTCTGTAGATGCCCCGCTGGCATATGCCTTTTGAACCTCGTTATAGAACTTATTTTTTAGCAATCTTACAGGCGCTAATTCCTTCAGCGTTAAATGGGTGTCACCCTCTTTTGAAGCAACGACCATTTCCTTAAAATTAATGTGATTGGATGCCTCGTTACTGGCAACAAATCTACTCCCTACCTGCACACCTTCCGCACCAAGAACCATGGCGGCCAACATTGCCCTACCCGTTGCTATGCCCCCTGCCGCTATTAATGGGATTTCAATTTTCTCCTTTACAGCCGGAATTAATACCATAGTAGTCGTTTCGTCCCTACCGTTATGTCCGCCAGCCTCAAAACCCTCTGCAATAATTGCATCTACTCCTGCTTCTTGGGCTTTAAGTGCAAATTTTAGACTACTAACCACATGCGCCACCGTAATTCCGTTTTCCTTTAAATGCGAAGTCCAGGTAGCTGGATTTCCGGCCGAAGTAATGACAATCTTAACACCCTCCTCAATAATAATCTGCATCAGCGCATCTATGTCCGGATACAGCATGGGAACATTAACCCCAAAGGAATGGGGTGTGGCAGATTTGCACTTTTGAATATGTTCCCGCAGAACATCAGGGTACATGCTTCCTGCCCCTATAATCCCTAAGCCCCCATTATTGGCTACGGCACTGGCCAAACGCCAACCACTGGTCCAGACCATTCCGGCCTGCACAATTGGAAATTCAATTTTGAAAAGATCGGTTACCCTATTTTTCATATGGATTATTTAAATGGAAAACTTTAAGTTAGTGTGGCTATTGGAAAAACCTAATCCGTAATTATGAAATAACACCGGAACCAATAAGTTCGTCATCAAGGTACCATGCAACGAACTGACCCTCTGTTATGGCAGATTGCATTTCCACAAAATCAACGTAGATTCCTCCGTCCACTTTATAAAGTTGCGCTTTTTGCAATTCTTGTCGGTATCTGATGCGTGCTTTTATATCCAATTGTTCATCCACGGCCAAGGCCAGGTCAGGCCTAACCCAATGTATTTCTTCGTCCTTTACGAACAATGTACGTCTGTAAAGACCGGGATGCGTTTTGCCCTGCCCTGTATAAATTACATTTTCTGCCACATCGGTATCTATAACAAAGAGGGGCTCCTTGGTACCGCCTACATGCAAACCTTTACGCTGACCCTTGGTAAAATAGTGTGCGCCGTCATGCTCCCCAACTATTTCGCCATCCGCCATACTATATTCCGGTTTTTCAGAAAAAAATTCAAGTTCCTTGATTTTACTTTCAAATTTGGGAACAGTTCGCATATACTGTGGAACCGTAGCAGGCACCTCAACAATTTTTCCTTTTTTGGACTTCAGTTGCTGTTGCAAAAATTCGGGTAAGCGTACTTTTCCTATAAAACACAAGCCTTGTGAATCTTTTTTATCGGCAGTAATCAAATCCATTTTTGCGGCGAGTTGCCTAACCTCGGGTTTTGTTAAGTCTCCTATTGGAAATAAGGTCTTGGAAAGTTGTTCCTGGGACAATTGACATAAAAAGTAGGACTGGTCCTTATTGGCATCTTTTCCGGCCAGTAATTGATACGTCTGGGTGCCATCACTAGTTTCAATAGTTCCTTTTCTACAGTAATGTCCTGTAGCGACAAAATCTGCGCCCAACTGCATTGCAATTTTCAAGAAAACATCAAATTTGATTTCCCGGTTACAAAGCACATCAGGGTTTGGCGTTCTTCCCATTTCATATTCCCTAAACATATAATCTACGATACGTTCCTTATACTCGACACTTAAATCAACTGTTTGAAACGGAATTCCCAATTTCTCGGCAACGATCAAAGCATCATTGCTATCCTCTAACCACGGACATTCTTCTGAAATGGTAACAGAGTCATCATGCCAATTTTTCATAAATAGACCGATGACCTCATACCCCTGTTCTTTTAACAAGTATGCAGCAACGCTTGAATCCACTCCCCCAGAAAGTCCAACTACTACTTTTTTCATTTCTTTTACTTGGTCGCAACAAAATTACAAAATTTCATGAGTGCCGTACTTTTTCCTTTTAACATCTTTGTGGGCCTTATAACAAGGTAAAACCTATCGTTGAACAGTGGTAACAGCTAAATTTCTGTTAAACTTTATTATTTTATTAATGAACCAAATAGTATCCTACGAATGGTTAGTAACACCATTTTTATTGTCATATATGCATTCTTAGCATTTAAAATTCGAATTATACCCATTATTCAAGTCTTAAATGAATGAATTTTTTAACATTTCATTAAACCACACAATATTATTTTGTTTAATTTTATTAGAAATAATATAAACAGTTTAAACCTAAAACTTTTTAACATGAAACATTTGAATACAATTTTCAAAACTACCATCTGGGCATTTTTGGTAGTATTCGCTACATCATGTAGTGATGATGATGACCAAGGACCGGTTATCGTCGACAACGATAACATTGTTGAAGTTGCACAAGGCAACAACCTGAGCAGTTTAGTCGCTGCTTTGCAAAAAGCGGACGAAAGTTCAAGTAATGATTTAGTTGCCGCCTTAGGCACTGAAACAAGTACTTTTACCGTCTTGGCTCCAAGTAATGCGGCATTCACAAACCTTTTATCACGTTTGGATGGCTTTGATTCCTTGGACGATTTCAATAATCAGCAATTACAGGATTTGTTGGCCACTATATTAACGTATCATGTTGTAGTGGATGTAGCCGTTACATCTGACCAACTCACTGCCGGCCAAATAATTACAACACTGCAAGGAGAAACGCTCAGTGTTAGCATTGAGGGTGGAGTATCTTTTACCGATGCTGCTGGAGAAGCAGCCAATGTGACAACAGCCGATGTTTTGGCAACAAATGGTGTAGTTCATATTATTGACAAAGTTTTAATACCGCAAGCAGCCCTAGTTGCACTAGAAGATGTATTGCTTAGCTCCATTACCGACTTGGCAATATCCGAAACTAGTCTAAGTATTTTAGTAGATGCATTAATCGCTGCAGATGGCGACCTGCCTACCGTTTTGGCATCAGGAGGACCTTACACCGTATTTGCTCCAACCAATGACGCTTTTGAGGCATTCTTGGAAGCCAATAATTTTGCAAGTCTCGATGCAGTTCCGGTACCCGTTCTTACTCAAGTTTTATTGAACCATGTAGTAAGTGGAACTAATCTATCAACAGATTTAACTACAGGTTATGTTTCTTCCTTATCCACCGCTGGACCTGCTGAAGCTAATTTGAGCATGTTCATTAATACGATGGGCGGCGAAATGGAAGACCAAGTTGTTATCAATGGTAGTTCTACGGTTACCGCTGCAGATAACAAGGCCATTAATGGTGTAGTACATATTGTGGATGCAGTGATTGGTTTACCAAACGTGGTTGATCATGCCGTTGCCAACCCAAATTTAACTTCTTTGGTAGGCGCATTGACTGCCAACGGAAACACCACCTTTACGACCTTATTGGCTGATGCAGAAGAAACCTTTACGGTTTTTGCTCCAGTGAATACCGCTTTCGAAGGATTTGATAGTGATATCGAAATTAATAACATTCTATCCAATCATGTTATTTCTGGTGCTGCAGCAGATGCCGCCAGTCTTACAAACGCATACTTTAACACCTTGGCAACCAATGCAGATGGGGATTTCCTAAGTCTGTACGTGAATACGGATGATGGTGTTGTCTTGAACGGAACTAGCACCGTGGCAGCAGCAGATATCGTGGCCACCAACGGAATCATTCACGCTGTCGACGAAGTAATCGACCTACCAACGGTGGTAACCTTTGCAACGGCCGACCCTAACTTCTCTACGCTCGTAACAGCGTTGACCGATTTGACACCGGATACACCTTTCGCTACAATACTTTCCCGCACCATGGGAGGTAACGGGGACGGAATAAACCCGGCGTTTACCGTATTTGCACCTACCAATGACGCTTTTGATGCATTGGCAGCTGTACCAGAAGAAGAATTACTAACACAGGTATTATTACATCATGTTATAGGTGGTGCTAATATTGTGTCTAGTGATTTGAGCGATGGATTGGAATCTCCAGCTACATTAGAGGGTGATACTTTGACATTTGCAATTGATGCCGATGGAAATGTAACCATCACCGATGGTTCTGGAGCAATGGATATAGGGATTATTGCCGTTGATGTACAGGCAAATAATGGTGTTATACACGCAATCAATAAAGTGATGATACCGGATACGACTAACAATAATTAGAAATACTTATTGAATCGTACTGTTTAAAAAGTCCCAACTTTAAGTTGGGACTTTTTTTGTAAAGGATAAAGTTACAATAGTCTTTAACAAGAATTGCTTTTGGCATACAACACCATACCCCCTTTTAGCATACAAGAAATCCCTGTTTACAACTAAGTTTTTCAGTTACCTTAAATTAATGACATCTTTAGAATCCCAAATCTTACCAAACCAAGCCTTTAACCATGGCAAAAGCCCTTTCAAAATTGAAAGGGCTTTTTACTTAGAACAATAATGTTAAAGCTTATTTCTTCTTCTGTGCTTCTGCCTGTTCCATCATTTCGCGCATTTTACGCTGAAACTTATTTTCCTTTTTAGGTTTCTTTTTATTCTCCTGAATCTGTGCATGAATTTTATCATTATCCAGAATAAAATTCTTAATCACTAACATGATACCAATCGTAATCATGTTGGATACAAAATAATACAGACTCAATCCACTCGCATAATTGTTAAAAAAGAACAACATCATAAAAGGCATGAGGTACATGATAAATTTCATATTGGGCATACCGGGTTGCGTAGGCATGTTTTGGCCCGTTGTCATCATCATATAAAAGAAAATAGCAATGGAAGCCAAAATTGGAAACAAGCTTACGTGATCTCCGTAGAACGGGATGGAAAACCCTTCTGGGAATTGATAGATCGTATCAAAGGACGAAAGGTCATCTGCCCATAAAAAAGATTTCTGGCGCAGTGCAAACGATGTTGGGAAAAACATAAACAAGGCATAGAATATAGGCATTTGTATGACCGCTGGCACACAACCACTCATGGGGCTCACCCCCGCCTTACCATACAATTTCATAGTTTCCTGCTGCTTTTTCATGGCATTGTCCTTGTACTTTTCTCCAAGCTCCGTAATCTCTGGTTTTAATACCTTCATCTTGGCCTGGGACAAATAGGATTTGTACGTGACCGGAGACATCGCCAAACGCACCAGAATGGTCATAATCACAATAGCGATACCATAAGGAAAGTATGTACTTATCAATGAATAGAATGGTGTAAAAATGTACCTGTTGATCCAACCAAAAATCCCCCATCCAAACGGTATGGAATCCGCCAGACCTAAATCTTCATAATTGGAAAGTACATCTACATCGGTAGGGCCAAAGTACCAGTATAAATCCTTCGAAATTTCACCGCCTTCAACTTCTAAAGGCAGTACAGAGGCATAACTTTTTGTGAAACCAAACGTCCTTGATTCTTCCTCCACCAAATTTACCGAAGCTAATTTACCACTCTTAAAAGGTTCATCTGCGGCCAAAATACTGCTGAAAAAATGCTGCCGATAAGAAATCCATTTAATATCCTCTTCAGTTTCCTCATCGTCACTACCCTCTGAAAGTTTACTTATCTTATCATCTTCATGGTTATAGGTTAACCGTGTATATCGATTTTCATATTCAATACTTTTGGAATGACGAATACCCTTCAGTTTCCAATCCAATTGAACTGGCTTGGAACTATTCAAAATACCGTTCAAGCCTTGGGACCGAATAGTAAAATCGACCATGTAATCATCTGGTTTCATTTCATACCGGTATTCCAAAAACTGATTTTGAGAAACTTTCGCTTTTAACGATAGTACCTGGTTGCCATTATTATTTGAAAGGGCTGGTTCAAAATAAAGGTCTGCCGTGTTCAACACCCGATTATCCGCAGTTGAAAAATCTAACCCAAATGAGGAATTTCCATTCTTTATGAGATAAACGGGAATAGAGTCATAAGTGACGAAATTTTTCATTTTCGCTTCAACTACCTGTCCGCCTTTATTGCTGATTTTTAGAACAACCAAATCATTCTCCAAGGTAGTGATGTCATTGGAAGGTTTCGTGAAACCAAAGGCTCCCAGTTTACCTTGCACATTGGCAACAGCTGTAGAATCTTGCAAATCTAATTGTGGTGCTTGCGGTAGTACGGTTTCCGGTTCCGCATTCTCGGTTGTCTTTGCAGCATCAATTTGTTCCTGTTTTGCCTTCTCGGCCTCCAATTCTTCTGGAGTGGGCTGATTTTGGTAAAACATGAAGATGAGAATTCCAAAAATGAGCACAAAGCCAATTATGGAGTTTACATCAAATTTCTTTTCTTCCATGTGGTATTTCTAAGTTAATTCGGCATTTTTTCCATTTCAGGAAAGCAAATATATGCCCAAATAAGGAGTTTATGCCATTGTGGCATTAGATTGTGCCTTTTTGTGCTCCAAAGCTGCCTTCACAAAACCAACAAACAAGGGATGGGGACTTGCAACGGTGCTTTTATACTCCGGATGGTACTGCACCCCAACAAACCATGGATGATTCTTTAACTCTACAATTTCAACCAGATTTGTGGCTTTATTGATTCCACTTGCCAACAGACCCGCTTTCTCCAATTGTTCCTTGTACTTATTGTTGAACTCATAGCGATGCCTATGTCGTTCAGATATTTCAGCTGCCCCTTCATAGATTTTTTGCGCCAAACTTTGTTCTTTCAGGGAGCAGTCCCACGCACCCAAGCGCATCGTGCCCCCCTTATCCGTAATATTTTTTTGCTCCTCCATAATACTAATGACGGGATCCTTGGTACTTTCATCCATTTCTGTGGAATTTGCATCGGCCAACCCCAAAACGTTACGCGCGTATTCGATTACGGCCATTTGCATCCCCAGGCAAATCCCTAGAAAAGGAATGTTTTTTTCACGTGCATACTGCACCGCTTTCACCTTTCCTTCTATACCACGCTCACCAAAACCAGGTGCTACAAGAATACCGTCTAAACCTTTTAATTTACTTTCGTAGTTGGCGGAGGTTATATATTCTGAATGAATGGATTTTACATTAACCTTTACCTCGTTGGCAGCACCCGCATGAATAAATGCTTCCAGTATAGATTTATAGGAATCCTGTAGTTCTACATATTTCCCTACCAGACCTATTGTAACCTGATGCTTTGGATTTTTATGGCGCTTTAAAAATTCAATCCATCGATCTAAATCCGGTTCTATGGTATTCGGTAGGGCCAATTTTTGCAAGGTAACGCTATCCAAGCCCTCCTCTTGCATTAAAATAGGCACATCATAAATGGTGGAAGCATCGATGCTTTGAATAACGGCCTCCCGTTTTACATTACAAAAAAGCGCGAGCTTATCCTTAATTTCATCAGATAACTCATGCTCTGTCCTGCATACGAGAATATCGGCCTTTATTCCACTTTCCATTAGAGTTTTTACGGAATGCTGGGTTGGTTTTGTCTTCAACTCACCCGCTGCCGATAGGTATGGCACTAAAGTTAAATGGATGACAATCGCATTATTATCGCCCAATTCCCATAGCAATTGCCGAACGGCCTCTATATAGGGCAGTGATTCAATATCACCAACAGTTCCTCCAATTTCCGTTATAATAATGTCATACTCCCCACTATTGCCAAGCAATTGCACGCGTTCCTTAATCTCATTGGTGATATGCGGTACGACCTGGACCGTTTTTCCCAAGAACTCTCCCCGGCGTTCCTTTTCAATGACACTTTGGTAAATTCTACCTGTTGTTACATTGTTCGCCTGGCTGGTACGCACGTTAAGAAAGCGCTCATAATGACCAAGATCTAAATCGGTTTCCGCGCCGTCGTCCGTTACGTAACATTCCCCATGTTCGTAAGGATTTAGCGTACCTGGATCCACATTGATATAGGGATCTAATTTTTGAATGGTAGTCTTATAACCGCGAGACTGGAGTAATTTCGCCAAGGATGCAGCAATAATACCCTTTCCTAGTGATGAAGTAACGCCTCCCGTAACGAAGATGTATTTGGTTTGTGCCATTTGTAGAATTCTATGTTACGGGACACAAAGTTACAAATTGAGGTTAGAACTCAACGGCTTTCCTTTGGAAAATGTTTCTGGATATTCCGAATTACGGATTCAAGACTATTTGTTTTGATTTCCAACATAGATTGCAATAAATCTCCCAATTTTCCATTGGGGAATCCCTTCTGCTGGAACCATATTAAATACGATTCAGGAAGTTCAACCAAGTACTTTCCCTTGTATTTGCCAAAGGGCATACGATAGTGGGCCAATTCTATCAATTTTGCCTTATCCGGAATTATTTCCATTTTTAAAACTAAAAAAATTATCTTTAAAAAATCAACAACTAGAACCAAATGAAAAGAAGAAACTTTATTGGTACCTCTGCGGCCGCCTCTGTAGGATTCTTAGCTACATCCACTGCAACCGCAAACAGCAAACAAGCTGCTAAAGTAGAGAAACTAAAGTACAATATTAATCATAGCGTCTGTTATTGGTGCTACGGAACCATTCCTTTTGAGGATTTCCTGAAACACTTGGTAGAAATGGATATACGCTCCATCGATTTAGTAGGTCCGGATGAATTCCCATTGTTAAAAAAATACGATATCCACGCTTCTATGTGTTGGGGTGCAGGACTGGGTATTGAAAAGGGGTGGAACGACCCTAGTCTACACGAAGAACTCATTGCCGACTATAAACGTGTAATCCCTTTGGTAGCAGAAGCTGGCTACACCAACTTAATCTGCTTCAGTGGTAACCGAAATGGAATGGATGATTTAGTTGGATTGCGGAACTGTGCTAAGGGCCTAAAAGAAATAATGCCTTTGGCCGAACAGCACGGGGTGGTAATCCAAATGGAACTCCTGAACAGTAAGGTAAACCATAAGGATTATATGTGCGACACCTCTGAGTGGGGCGTCTCGCTCTGTGAGACTATTGGCTCGGAAAGTTTTAAACTACTTTATGACATTTACCATATGCAAATCATGGAAGGCGATATCATTAGAAATATTCAAGACTACCATCAGTATTATGGACATTACCATACCGGTGGTAACCCGGGCCGACATGAAATAGATGAAACGCAGGAAATTTTCTATCCGGCGGTCATGAAAGCCATACTTGAAACCGGCTATACGGGTCATGTTGCCCAAGAATTTGTTCCTAGTTGGGAGGACAAACTTGCAGCTTTAAAGCAAGGAATTACGATTTGTGATGTCTAGAAATAGCGCATTGTAAATCTAAAAACTAATCGTTTGCCCTAATGGCAGCAATCGGCATCGTTCTATTATTTCAAGGCTTCGGCTATTGCGGTATTCCATTTTTGCTGCACGACCCTATTTCTGGAATAGTCGGTCTCGGAATCGTACTTATTTTGAAAATCATTTAGCTGCCGTAGTGTTCGTTTATAAATTTCACGAACCTCTGCCTTCACGTTTTTGGTGAATTTGGCCTGCTGTAATTCTGCACGCATCTTTCGTGCGTAAAGTTCCGTAATATCAAAATGTAGCTGCTCATGCGAGAGCGTTACATCATTACATACTTTGGGCTTGTACCACGATCGTGAAGGGTAGAAAAAAGCAAGAACGCTAAAATCTATCTTGAGTTCATCATTTTTATATATTGTAGAAAAATCATAGCTGATTCCGCTGGCCGTGGTCGCGGCAGCAGATGCGCCTAAGGGTACAGCTCCCTTGAAATCCTCCCAACTTAATCGGAATTCTTGTGTCCAAGGAACCTCCTCCTGACATTGAAGGGTCTGAAAATTGCACAGCCCTATAAAAAATAGGGATTGAAAGATATAATTTAGAGGTCCCAATTAAATGTGATTACACGCTCAATATCTGGATGTAAACTGTGTTGAACAGGACAGGTATTTGCCGTATTCTCCAAAATTTTCCTACTTCGTTCCGAAACAATTTTGGGCAAATGCAATTCCACCTCAATTTTAGAAATTCTTCTTGGCGATGTCGCCATATGCTTTGTAACGAATGCATTCGAGCCTTTTAATTCGACCTCCATTTCATTCGCCTTTATCCCCATCATGGTAAGCATGCAACTTGCCAAACCAGTGGCGATCGTATCTGTTGGCGAAAATGCCTGTCCCAAACCGTTATTATCTACAGGTGCATCCGTAACAAATGAATCTTTTGATTTTAAATGGACACATTCTGTTCGTAGTGCCCCGTTATAGGTTACTTTACTTGTCATATTTATTCCAGTTTTTTAATGCGCAAATCTTCCATCATTAGAATATATGAGGACTGGTTGTAATATCCTGTAACATCCTTACGCTCATAATCAAACTTATTTCCATTGTATTCCGTTTCGCCAATAAATCGAGAAATGTCGATCAAATCGTTCTTATAGGCCAATTTCAGTAATAAATCGTAAACGATATCAAACCCTCTTACGGCGTAACGGTCTGGGTCATCCCCAAACCGGTTTCTATATCTTTTTACGAACGAATTGTTTTCTACCTGCCTGTAAACGGATGGGTATGTAAAATTTAAATTGGAGAGGTGCGTATTTGAGATTACATTATTTTCAAATGCCGGATTCATATCTGTCGTAAACATTCTCACCTGTACCTTCAACTTTTCCCCATCGCCTAAGGGGTCAAAAGCGGTATTGTTGAACGAGTTCAATATGGAAACTACGCTCGATATTAATTGATAATTTTTGGATTCGACAAAAACCCAATTGGGAATTTTATCAGAAAGTAAGGCTTGTAGTTTATCCCTATTAATGCCAATATTCTTTTCCTCTTCCTTTACAACAACTATCTTGGCATTGGGAAAACGCGCTACTATAGCTTCCCGTTCCAACTTGCTCTTATCATCGGCAATTACCAATAAATTTTCTTGAGTGTACTGTTGCTCCACATAATCCAGTAAATGTTTGCGCAAAACGGGTTCTTCCGTATAGGAAAAAAAGACATTGTTAAGACTAATATCGCTCTTTGCCGGAACGGGAGCGATTACCGGAACATTGTATTTTGCAGCTTGTACTGCTGTTTCCTTAAGTGAAGGAATATCCAACGGCCCAAATATAGCATTATAGCCTCCTAAGTTTTCTGCCTGCAATACCTGCTTGGTCCGTGTCAGATTTAATTGGTTGTCAAATGTTTTCACATCGATGGAAACGCCCAAGGATTTTAAGGAATCCAAGGCCACCAATGCCCCGGAGTATAATCCTAAACTATACTTTAAACTATTTCGATTATCAATGGTTTTGATTGTTGTCTCCGTATCGGACAAATCAAGTTTATCCAATCTAAACGGCAATAAAAACATTATTTTAGGCTTTATGGCTACATTGATACTGTCCAATAAATCCACCTTATCCAGTACTAGCGAATTCCGTACTTCAAAATCACCCACCTTATCTTTTGGAAGTTTCAATACCATACCGGCCTTTAACCCTGCTTTAAGGTCAGGGTTTAATTGAATCAACTCTGCCCAGGTCATTCCAAATTTACGGGTAAGCCTAAATTCGTTTTGTTTGGGCTTCACCTCGTAAAAAATATAATTGTCCGTATTAATTTCTCCTGGATCTAATTTCTTTTCAGGAATACGGATAACCATTCCTTCCTTTAAGCCTCCGCGTTCGGTTATTTCTGGGTTTAACCTAACAATTTCATCCGCCTTTACCCCAAAATCCTGCTCCAGCCTATAAAAATTCATCTTTGCCGGAACGGTATAAGAGATAAACAATTGTGTTTTTTGATCGCTAACGGTACTCCCTGCAATTTTAGGCAAAAGTAGTTCATACCCCTCAGAAAGATAGTTGGTTGTTTTGGAAAGACTTGGGTTAAGCACCAGCATACTATCTATGGTAATACCATATTTATTGGCTATGCTCCATCTTGTCTCTTTAGGTGCTACAACATATTTTTCATAATCATCTGGGTTAAGGCCCGCTCCCTGTTTAGCAGCTGGCTTGTACTTTGGAATCCTCAGCTCCATTTTCTTTTGTAAGGGCGAAGCGTATAGACTCTTGTTGTATTTTTTAAGCTCCTCTTCGGTAATTTTATATTCCTGCGTTATACCGAAAATGGTTTCCTTCTTTTTTACGCGATGTGTTGTAAACCCAATGGGTTTTCTACTTGCAGTGGAATCCTGCATAACGCTGGCGTTAAGACCGGAAACGGAGGTGTTTGATACCGGGGTAGATTTTGCACCGGGCACTACCAAAATGGTATTTGGCCTTAAAGGCTGGCCCGGTCTTATTTCCTTATTGTATTGAAGGATATTTGCAGGGGAGACACCGTAAGCCTTGGCGATACTCTCCAACGTTTCGCCTTTTTTTACCTCGTGGGTATTAAATTTCTGCCCTAATGCGGTACAGGAAACCAAAAAGCAAAAAGCGCAAATAATATAGATTTGATTCTGTATGTATTTCATGTTATTCCCATTCTATGGTTGCCGGAGGTTTTGAACTTATATCATATACGACACGATTCACTCCAGGGACTTTATTGATAATATCATTCGATGTTTTTTGCAAAAACTCATACGGTAGGTTAACCCAATCTGCAGTCATCCCATCCGTGCTTTCTACAGCCCTTAAAGCTACACATTTTTCATAAGTACGTTCATCGCCCATCACCCCTACACTGTTTACCGGCAAAAGCATTGCCCCGGCCTGCCACACTTTATCGTAAAGACCCCATTTTTTCAATCCTTCTATAAATATGGCATCTACTTCTTGCAAAATCGCTACTTTTTCAGGAGTAATATCACCAAGAATACGAATGGCCAAACCAGGACCGGGAAAAGGATGCCGCCCTAATAGTGCCTTATCTATCCCTAAAGTGGCCCCCACCCTTCTTACCTCGTCCTTGAACAACATTTTTAAAGGTTCCACAACTTTCAATTTCATAAAATCTGGCAAACCGCCAACATTATGATGACTCTTTATAGTTTGTGATGGCCCACCGGTTGCCGAAACCGACTCTATTACATCTGGATAAATGGTACCTTGCGCCAACCATTTGGCACCTTCCACTAAATGGGACTCATTATCAAATACCTCAATAAAAACCCTTCCTATGGTTTTACGTTTGGTTTCTGGATCACTTTCTCCTAAGAGATCTTCCAAAAAACGTGCCGAGGCATCTACCCCTTTTACATTGAGACCCATACCCTCATATTGTTTGAGTACATCGGTATACTCATTTTTTCTTAGAAGCCCGTTATTGACGAAAATACAATGGAGGTTTTTACCAATTGCCTTGTGCAGCAATACGGCCGCTACAGAAGAATCCACACCTCCAGATAAGCCTAAAATCACTTTTTCGTCACCTATCTTTTCCCTTAAATCCGCTACGGTAGTTTCTACAAAGGCATCTGGCGTCCAAGTTTGTGCAATACCTGCGATTGCTACCAGAAAGTTTTCAAGTACTTGTTTTCCATCCGTGGAATGGTACACTTCTGGATGAAATTGAATACCGTAGGTCTGCTCGCCATTAAATTTAAAGGCAGCATTTTCAACATCATGCGTACTCGCCAGTAAAACGGAATTATCAGGAAGCTTTTTTATGGTATCGGCATGGCTCATCCACACCTGACTATTCGTACTAATTTTTTTTAAAAATGGATCCTCTTCCTTAATAAAATTTAGATTGGCGCGGCCATATTCACGGGTGTTGGATTTCTCCACACTACCCCCATTGAAATGGGCCAAATATTGGGCACCATAGCAAACGCCCAACAAGGGCATCTTACCACGAATTTTTGAAAGGTCTGTATGGGCCGCATCGTCCCCTCGAACAGATAAAGGTGAACCGGAAAGAATGACCGCTTTATACTCGGAAAGATCTTCCGGTATTTTATTGTATGGTTTTATTTCTGAAAAAATGTTTAGTTCACGTACACGTCTACCGATTAACTGGGTATATTGCGAACCAAAATCTAGGATAAGGACTTTATTTTGCATGGGCAAAAATAGCAAATTGACCGTTCTTGAAAAGTATCTTTTGGTTATATTTCATTCTGATTTAAATATTCTTTTATGAAACAAATTAGTGCTATTATTTTTGGGGCAGCCATTATTATAGCTGCTTATTTCTTAGGAAACGCATATGTGCAAAGGGCCAACCCACCTCAAATAATTTCCGTAACAGGTTTGGGAAATGAGAATTTTACATCAGATCTTATTGTTTGGGAAGGACAGTTTTCTGCAAATAGCACCGTATTAAAATCAGCATTTGACCAGTTGAACAGTGATAAGGAAATAGTTCGCGCATATTTAGTGTCAAAAGGAATTGATGCCGAAAGTATAATATTCAATAGTGTACAAACGACAGAACAACGCGATAACCAATATGAAAATGGAAACTATGTTGGTAGCATTTTTCGCGGGTATCAATTAATGCAGACCGTTAAAATTGAATCTGAAAATGTTGGCTTGATAGAAGGGGTCTCCCGTGAAATAACCGAATTGCTAAACAAGGGGGTACAATTTAATTCGTATCCTCCGCGCTACTACTATACCCAACTGGCAGATCTAAAAATAGAAATGATTTCAAAAGCTACGGAAGACGCGAGAATTAGGGCAGAGAAAATAGCAGAAAATGCGGGTAGTAACTTAGGGGATTTAGTCTCGGCCAACATGGGCGTTTTTCAAATTACCGGTCAGAATTCTGGAGAAGACTATAGTTGGGGAGGAGCTTACAACACCTCATCTAAAAATAAAACTGCCTCCATCACCATGCGATTGGAATATAAGGTGAAATGAAACAAATACTTTAGGTAAAATATTTCAAGATACTGGATTACAATATTTTAAATCGTTTCCTACAAATTATAAAATACTACAGTTTATCGTTGAAAAATACAAAAGCCCGGTAACCAACCGGGCTTTCTAAACAACCAACCATTAATTTGAATACAGTAAAAAAAGATAAAATCCTTTTTCATAACAATTTGTATTCCTTGATTAAGTCGTAGTAAAACCATCTACCTTACAAGATAAACGCCCTTGCATAATTAAAAAAATCTTAAATTTTTCATCAATGTCGTTATGGTGAGTTTTATGAATCAATAATCATTAAAACATTAAAAAAAGCTCAGGAACCACCCTGAGCTTTTCTTCTAAATTAAACCAACTTCAAACCAAAAGCGTAAAAATCAACCTAAAGATAAATTCAGATTCATGGCACTTTTTATATATAACAACCAACTTGCGTTTTACCCTACCTCCCACTTCCATTATTTTTATCTTTAGAAAAAAATTTCCATGATCAATACTTTTTTCGAAGAATTAAACGACGAATTACACAAAGGTGTCCATAAGAAAGGACATCCATTCCGCTATTTCACTTTGGCCACCGTGGGCGCAAATGGTCTGGCACGATTGCGCACTGTTGTTTTAAGGCAGGTATCGCAAGACCTAAAGCTCACCATATACACAGACAATCGCACAAAAAAGGTAGCACATATAAAGGCGAATAGCCAAGTAAGCCTACTTTTATACCATCCTAAAAATCTTTTGCAATTAAAAATTGAGGGAACAGCCCATCTTGTTTTTGACGAGGAGCGATTGAAAAAATATTGGAGCGGTGTGCAGCCCAGTAGTAGAAAAGATTACATAACGGAAAATAGCCCTGGCACTGAAATTACAAATCCGGATGAAGTCAGTTATCTCGAGGACACGAATTATTTTTTGATGATTGACATTGTTCCAGAAAAAATAGAGTACTTGAAATTAAAAAGACCGAATCATATTCGCGCAAAATTCGTCAAGGAAAACGAAGATTGGAACGGAATTTTTTTAGTCCCTTAAACCGGTGTAGAAATATATATTTTCTTTTTCCTTTCCAAACCCAAGGATACTATCTGTGGGGACAGTAGATTCTGAATCCCTTCTACCAATCGTAACCTCTACCCTTTTCCCTGTTGGAATGTCCTTTAATAGCAATGAATAGTCGTCTGCTGCAATAATGGTTTTTTCAGGGGCCAGTAGTCTTAGATTGCCAGCATACGTAACGTTGGGTAAAATCCATACATGATTGGGGTAATTTATCTGTAATGGTTCAAGGATGGGATCAAATCCGAAATGTACTGAAGATGCGATACCCAACATCCTTTCCATGGGTGTTCTTAGGGTTTGAATTAAAAGAACCCCGTAAAATAAAAAGAAACCAATTCTTACCCATTTTTTAGGTTCCTTAATGCTAATAAACGACACCAACAATACTATAAAAGGAAGTAATACTGGCAATAACCATCTTGTCTCGACCTTCTGGATTTTAAAAATGATGAAAAATGAGCAAAGAACTAAAAGTTGAAAGAAAAATAGTTTGGAGAACCAAGAGCCTCTATATTTTTTAAACTTTAACAGTTTTTGGTAATACCCTGCTACAACTGCTACAATGCCAATGAAAGTTAAGGCCAAAATTCCCTTAATATAGGTGAGTATGGACAAAAAGGAGGCCAAACCGCCAGGCATCCCATTTCCCGTTTTTTCCTGGACACTTTCTGCCAATAAATTCTGGTATTCCCGTACCGAAAGCAGCCAGAACAAATGAGGGGAAATCAGTAGGGCCATCATGAAAACTGACAAAATTAATTTTGGAGTCCATATCGCCTTCCTTAGGTCCCTATCCCAAAATGAAACCAAGAAAAAAGGGACCGCAAAAAATAGATAATTGTATTTAGACATCAAGCCTATTCCCAAACATACGCCCAAAAATAAATACCCTTTAATTTCTTTTTTAAGCAATACATTTTCAATTGCAAGGTAAGTTCCTACAATGGCAAAACACAACAAGGAAGTATGGGAAAGTCTTCTAAAAGTGAAATCAATAAAAACAGGGACTAGTACCAAAACAAGCACAGCCAGTTTGGCCCTGTCATAATTTCGCAATCTTGTAGCAGCGAATTTATATAATGCCACTAATGTTCCGGCAAAAAGTAGCCCCCTCAAAATAGAAAGGGACAATTTATTAACACCAAAGAGTTTATTAAAGCCGTATTGCAACCATGTATAAAGCGGTGGTTGATCATCATAACCCAAACGCAGCCATTGGGAATAATAGGCCTGTTCTGCATCCTCCAACTCCAAGGCATTTTTAAAAAATGTAATGAATGTAACTGCTAAGAAAGCGGTGAACGCGAGTATAGGAATACTACGCAAGGAATCAATCCTGCCCATACCTTATTTTTTGGTAATCACGCTAAAGCATTGTTCTAAAGGCTTAAGCACCTTAAAGAGCATCGGTATTAGTTCTGTACCGTATTCCAAATAAAATTCAGAGAAGTTGAGTTGCCGTTCTTGTAATGATTTCAAAGGAAAAAGTTCATTCTGGATCTCGGTCATTCGAACTACATGATCTTTCAACTTTCGCTTTTGGGCCTTTAAAAGTCTTTTTTCAAGATTGTCGAGGCCTTTTTTTTGCTTCACCTCTTGCGCCTTAACGGCACCCAAAAAAGACTTATCCGTTTTTTCCGCTAGCGCGTACATCCCTTGAAACTGATTTTCAAGTAACTCTTTCTGTGGACTAAAATCAATATCGATGTTTGAAATTTCCCTTATTTTCTTGTTGATCAAACTACTTTGTTTCAAAAACAAATCTGGTTTGGAAATATTCATGCGACTTAACTTATCTGCCTGTTTTTCCGTAATCAATAGGGCAGAGTTTCTGACTAGAAGAATTGGGAACGGAACTTCCATTACATCAAAAGCTGCTTTAAGTTGCAACCAGTAGGCTATTTCTCCGCCACCACCAATATAACAAAGGTTTGGAAGTATCACTTCCTGATACAAAGGTCGGGCGATTACATTGGGAGAAAAACGTTCTGGAAACGAATCCATCTCCTCCATCAATTTTTCCCTTGAAAAAGAAATATCGGTATCATTGACATGAAAAATTCCTTGGCTCTCGATAATGCGTTCCCGAATACCATCTTTCAAATAAAAATAATTAATCTCCCTAGGATTTACCTGAACAGGATAATCTTGCGATAATTGTTCTATCTCCTTAGTCGTTTCTGTTACCGCATCAAAGGATATTTGTTCAAAAATATCTTTTTTCATGTAGGGTATAAGCAACCTTTTCAATTCACGGTCATCCCCATCCACAATGACCAGGCCGTAGTCTTTAAAAAGCTCGTTGGCCAAATATCGTGTGGCTTCCGTTAAACTAGGATGTTCCAGATACGACTTTTGAAATAACCTTTTTAATTCCTCGGCATTGCTACTACCTCCAATGGCGTTTGCAAAAGCATGGTAAACCTCATCCAACCCTTCCGTAGCCAAATGACCTACGGCACCACTCGCTTCCTTGTTCCATTGGAATTTTACTCCCCTGAAATTAAAATAATTGATTTCATCAAAATCGTGGTCCTCCGTAGCCATCCAGTAGATAGGTACAAAATTCTGATTTGGGAATTCCTTTTTTAATTGCTTCGCCAAGTTTATGGTCGATATAATTTTGTATAAAAAATATAACGGACCCGTAAAAAGATTCAGCTGATGCCCCGTAACTACGGTAAAGGTATGTTCATCCTTTAAGGATTCTAAGTGTGCTATGGTACTCTTGGAAGCAGTAATGCCTTCATATTGGCTCAAAAGTGAACGGTATAGAATTTTCCGGTGCCCTTGCGTATAGGATTTACCTTTTTCAGCTACCTGTCCCTTAAAACTTTCTAAATTGGGGAACCGATTGTAGAGTGGTTGCAATTGGGGATTTGTAGAAACATAATCACAAATCAATCTTGAAAAATAACCGGTCTTTTCTAAGGGTAAACAATCAATATCCATATAAAAATCAAAAACAAAGTAAATATAAAACGCTTTGTGCGCATAGTTCCTAAAAATACGTTAATTACCGCAACTATCACTTACAGATTTACTCGATGAATAGCCTTCAATAAAAGACCTAATCTGATAATTATTTAATAGATTTGGTTTCATCGGATTATAAAATACCCTTATGAAACAAATTTTACGCTACGCATTTATTCTTTTACCTCTTTTAAGTTTTGCACAGCTTAAATCACCTTCAGAATTTCTTGGATATGAATTAGGAACCCAGTTTACCAGACACCACCAAGTAGTAGATTACTACACCTACTTGGCTTCTATGGAGCCTGATCGCATGAACCTTTTGGAGTATGGAAAAACTAACGAGCGCAGGCCATTGCTTCTGGCAACGATTTCTACCGAAGAAAATATGGCTAATCTTGAAGCTATTAGATTGGAGCATTTAAAAAGTACGGAAGGCACAGGAGCACCGGATAAAGCTATTGTATGGCTTAGTTACAATGTGCATGGCAATGAAAGTGTAAGTACCGAAGCGTCCATGCAGACCATTTATGAACTATTGACCACCAAAAGTGCCTATCTGGAGGACCTTATTGTCTTAATTGACCCTTGTATCAACCCAGATGGACGTGACCGTTATGTAAATTGGTACAACCAGTATAAGAACAGTCCTTATCAAGTAGACCCCTACAGCAAGGAACACCACGAAGGATGGTGGAGTGGGCGAAGCAATCATTACATGTTCGATTTAAACCGCGACTGGGCTTGGCTAACCCAGGTGGAAAGCCAGCAACGCCTAAAGCAATTCAACAAATGGCTACCCCAAATACATGTAGATTTTCATGAACAGGGTGTGGACAATCCATACTACTTTGCCCCCGCGGCAGAACCTTTTCATGAGGTAATTACCGATTTCCAGCGCGAATTTCAAGTCACTATCGGTAAAAACCATGCTAAGTATTTTGACGCAAACGGTTGGTTTTATTTTACAAAGGAAGTTTTTGACCTCCTCTACCCCAGTTATGGTGACACCTACCCTACTTACAACGGCGGTATAGGAATGACCTACGAGCAAGGAGGAAGTGGCCGTGCCGGATTGGGAATTACAACCAGTATTGGGGACACACTTACCTTAAAAGACCGTATTGCACATCACCACACAACCGGATTATCGACCGTAGAGGTAGCCTCAAAAAATGTGGAGAAGCTTAATGAGGAATTCAAAAAATTCTATCAAAAAAAGGATTATAAATACAAAAGCTATGTTCTGAATGGCAACCCTGATAAACTGGAAGCCTTGGCAAAATTGCTAGAGCAGCATGAAATTGAATACCAGGTTGGTACAAATAGTACCGTGAAAGGATATAACTATAGTACAGGCAAAACCGGGACCCTAAAAAGTTCAGATAAGAGCATGGTCATTTCTTCCGACCAGAAGAAAAGTACTTTGGTAAAAGTATTGTTCGAACCCATGGCTAAATTAAGCGATTCCGTCACCTATGACATTACGGCCTGGTCTTTACCCTATGCCTACGGGTTGGAGGCTGTTGCCAGCGAAAATAGCATTGCAGCCAGCAATTCGTCAATGGCCACAAGTATCTATGACAATATAGTGCCCGATCGTTACGCCTACATTGCGGATTGGAACAGTATGAAAGACGCCCAATTTTTGGCAGAACTATTACGCCAAAATGTACGGGTAAGATATGCAAACAAACCTTTTACATTGGATGGAAAATCCTATGGTCGTGGCACACTCATTATCACGAACAGTGATAACAAGAATCTCGATAATTTTACCCAAATACTATCCGACGCTTCCAAGAATCATAAAAAAGAGCTTGTGCCAACCGATACCGGATTTGTAGATTCAGGAAAGGATTTTGGTTCCGGTTATGTGGATGTCCTACAGCCGTTGAAAATTGCCGTTCTCTCAGGAGCGCCTACCTCTACCCTGCGTTTTGGGGAAATATGGAACTTTTTTGAGCAACAATTGAACTATCCAATCTCTGTATTGGATGAAGATTACTTTGGTAGGGTCGATTTAACAAAATATGATATTCTCATTTTACCCGATGGTTGGGGATATACCCGTTTTCTAAACGAAAACAATAATGAAAAGATTAAGGATTGGGTAAAACGTGGAGGGAAATTGATTGCCATGGGCGGTGCTATTGATGGACTTTCCGCCGATACTGACTTTTCCATCAAAAAAAAGGAAACCGAGAAAGATTCTACCCTCAACCTAGAGTCTTTTGAAGTCTCTGAAAGGGAACAGATCAAATCAGAGATTACTGGTGCTATTTTCAAGGCAAAAGTGGACAACACAAATCCGCTCGCCTATGGTTATGACGACACATACTTTACCTTGAAACTGGGAGACCGTGCCTATGCCTATCTAGAAAATGGAAGTGCCTTTTATTTGGCCAAAGGTGCCAACGAGCCGGTGTCTGGTTTTGCCGGAAGCGAAGCAAAGAAAAAAATAGCCGAAACCTTAATTTTTGGTATGGAACCAATGGGCCGTGGTAAAGTAATTTATATGGTAGACGACCCACTTTTTAGAGGTTTTTGGGAGAATGGGAAACTCATTTTCGCAAATGCCCTTTTTATGGTAAACTAAGCTTGTACGCAAGCTTACCGCATAATTCCTAGCACTTAAAAATATCCCTGTCGCCCTTTACCCCGGTTTCAGGGATGTTTTATTGTCAAAAACCGTACTACCTTGCCAACATAATTCCGGCTTTTACGTTTATAAATGGCTAAACCAAGGCGATAAAGGAAATTAAACCAAGCACATGGCAAGTAACCAAGACCACATTGCAGAACTTCTACAGAAACTGAAATTGCTCTTAAAAAAGCAGCAAGAATTCAATATAGAAGTAAATGAACTTAGAAGGGACATTCAGATACTGCGAAACGCCCAAACCAAGGAATCTACTCTTGTGGACGAACTTTCCATACCCCAGCCAAATATTTCGGAAGTTGATGTTGAAGTAACTGCCGCCCAGGAACACCCAGCACAAAAAAACCCGATTGTTTCAAAACCAGACCACAATGTGGGTCAAGAAAACCCACCACCTGCCAGGGTTAATAAGTACAACGGACCAAAGACCAAATCGAATCTGGAAAGATTTATTGGGGAGAACCTCATCAATAAAATTGGAATCCTAATTACTGTAATTGGGGTTGTCATAGGAGCCAAGTACTCCATAGAAAATAATTTAATTAGTCCGTTGACCAGAATAATCCTAGGTTATCTGGTAGGCTTGGGTTTACTAGGTTTCGCTTTTAGATTAAAGACCAACTACACCAATTATAGCGCTGTGTTAGTAAGCGGCGCATTGGCCATACTATATTTTATAACATTTGCCGCCTACGACCTGTACGCTCTTTTTCCACAAGCCATTGCTTTTGGCCTTATGCTATTATGTACTGTTTTTGGCGTTGTGTCATCGCTTAACTATAACAAACAGGTTATTGCCCATATTGGCTTAGTAGGTGCCTATGGTATCCCGTTTCTTTTGAGCAATGATACTGGCAACGTGGTGGTATTGTTTAGTTATATGGCACTTATCAATCTTGGCATTTTGCTTATTTCCTTAAAAAAATACTGGAAGGCACTTAACTATGTCTCCTTTGCTTTTACATGGCTTATTTTTGGGAGTTGGTCACTCTTTTCGAGTAATGAAGGGGATTTTCATCTAGCCTGTGCATTTCTAAGCGCATTTTTCGGTCTTTTTTATGCCACCTTCCTCGCCTACAAATTGCTGAAATCAGAAAAGTTCACTATCCTGGATATTGTACTTGTACTCTTAAACTCCTTTATATTTTATGGGTTAGGCTTAGGCTTACTGTCCAATTTACACTATGGCCAAAACCTTTTTGGCCTTTTTACCTTGGCCAATGCTTTGCTACATTTTCTGGTCGCTTTTTACATCTATAGAAAGAAACTTGCGGATAGCAATCTGTTTTATTTGACCGCGGGCTTCGTTTTAACGTTTATTACCATTGCTATACCCGTACAGTTAGATGGCAATTGGGTAACTTTACTTTGGGCGCTGGAAGCTGCACTATTATTCTGGATAGGCCGCACTAAAAAGGTCCCCTATTACGAATACTTATCCTATGTGCTAATACCACTGGCCGCACTAAGTTTAGCAATAGATTGGGGATCAGTCTACTCCACGGGTTGGCTCAATAGCAACACTAACGAGCTACGTCCATTTTTTAATACAATGCTATTGACCTCCGTTCTTTGCGCATTATCGTTCGGTTTCATGAACTGGGTCCATTTCAAAAATGAAAACGATGGTAATACGATATTTTCCAAATTGGTTTCCATTGGTTTACCGGTCCTCTTGATTATCACGGTATACCTATCTTTTTATTTGGAAATCGAGTTTTATTGGAGTAAAACCTTCGAGGCAAGTAAAATTGACATTACCGGAGCTGAAAATTATACGTATCCAGAATACAATTACATGCTTTTAGACTATGGTAAAATTTGTACCATCCTTTACAGCATGGTATTTATTGGACTAGTAAGCTTCATCAATCTTCTAAAACTAAAAAATAGGGTTTTAGGTGTTGCCACAATCAGTGCGGCACTTCTTTTGGTATTTTTATTTTTAACAACAGGGCTCTATACCTTAAGTGAACTCAGGGAAAGCTTTCTATTAAATGAATATGCAGAATATTACACTATAGGGCATACCCCAATTTATATCCGGTATATCGCTTTTGCCTTTTTTGCCTTTCTCCTATTTTCTATACGCAAGTTGATGACCCAGGCCTACATGAAGATAAATTTTAAGGTGCCATTTGAAATTTTACTACATACATCCATTATCTGGGTTTCAAGTAGTGAATTACTCAATTGGATGGATTTTGCAGGTAACAATCAGTCTTACAAACTGGGATTAAGCATTTTATGGGGGCTGTATTCACTTTTACTGATAGCAATTGGTATCTGGAGAAAGAAAAAATACCTCCGTATCGGGGGCATCGTATTATTCTCGCTTACCCTATTAAAACTATTCTTTTACGACATCACCTCCTTAAATACAATTTCCAAAACCATCGTATTTGTTTCCTTAGGAATTCTATTATTGATCATCTCATTCCTGTACAACAAATACAAACATATTATTACTGATGAAATTGAAAAATAAAATACTGACAGTTCTGTTTCTATTGGCTTCCATACTTGGCATAGGCCAGATGGATACCTATTCCAAAAAAATGGAACTAAATGGAATACAAGACCAGTGGCACCAAATTCACCTACCAAATGAATTATTTGGAGATTTGAATACCGATTTGACAGATATTCGCATTTACGGGATAACATCAACCGATACTATTGAAGCTCCCTACCTATTAACTAAATCAAAAGGGTTCGATACTAATGAAGAGGTCCCGTTTAATTTATTGAATACGGTCTCAAATGAAAAAGGGTATTATTTTACGTACAGGCTTCCCTCCAAAGAGATGGTTAATGGTATAAAACTCCAATTTGGAATTGCAAATTTTGATTGGCGTATAACATTGCAAGGAAGACAAGACCAAAAGGAGTGGTTTACAGTTTTGAGCGACTATAGGATACTTTCCATTAAAAATGAACAGACAAATTATTCTTTTACCGATCTCAAATTTCCCGATGCGCAATTTGAATATTTTAGGTTGATTATAGATAGTACCACCAAACCTGCATTGCAATCGGCCAAAGTAACCAAGACTGCCAAGAAAGAACCTGAATTCAGGACCTATCAAAAACAGCACATTCAAACATCAACAGAAAAAAAGAACACGATCATCGATATCGATTTGAAACGGCGGGTACCGGTTAGCAGGTTAGCGGTAAAGGTGGCCGATACCAACGACTATTTTAGAACTACTAAGGTGGCCTACCTTGCGGATAGCGTCCAAACCGAAAAGGGAATGCGTTATACTTATTTGCCTTTGGGTACTGCAATAATTTCCTCCTTAGAACCGAATAGCCTTTCATTGCCCAGCCAACTAACGCAAAAATTACGGCTTACTATTTTGAACAACGATAACGAACCACTAAAAATTTCTGATGTTGCGGTAAAAGGATACATCCATACAGTAACAGCCCGTTTTACGGAACCGGCTTCTTATTTCCTTGTGTATGGAAAAAAAGAGGCTTATGCGCCCAATTATGATATTGCCCATACGCCAATTACTTTACCGGAAAACATGAAGCCACTTACACTTGGGGCAGCTCAGGATATTCCTAAAATGGATACAATGAAGACCGCACCACTTTTTGAAAATAAATGGTGGTTATGGGCCGTAACGGGAATTATTGTACTATGCTTGGGTGGATTTACCCTTAAAATGATGAAATCAAAAAACGAGCACTAAAGCGCCTCAATTTCATCTCTTTTAAACACAACCTTAAAGTTGATAGTGGTTGCCCTGTAACAGTAAGGCTGCCTTTCCAATAGGTTCCGTTTTAACCAATTCCCAGCCTTCTTCGCCCACCTCCCAAACTTTTCGTTCAACGCTAGTTGAAAATCTTTTTAAAGGAAATATTCCACACCAATCCTGAAGATTTTATAATCGGATTGTTCATACTTAATGATTCAAAAAAAAATCGCTGCACCGGAACTTTGAAAAGAGACAAAGCACTTAAAGCACCTATGATTAACGCAGGAATTTGAACCAGAAAGTATGGATTATACTGGTTCGCCGTAGAGGTCAAAATCTGCCGCTTCGGTAATTTTTACATTCACGAATTCACCTTGCTTTACGTAATGTTTATTCGCATCGATCAATACTTCGTTATCAACATCGGGTGAATCGAATTCGGTTCTTCCTATGAAATAATTACCCTCCTTGCGATCTATAATACATCTAAATGTTTCGCCTACCTTCTTCTGGTTAAGTTCCCAAGAAATTTGCGATTGGATTTCCATTATGATGTTGGCGCGTTCTTGTTTTACCTCTTCTGGGACATCATCTTCCAAAGAATAGGCATAGGTATTTTCCTCATGGCTGTAAGTAAAACATCCCAAGCGCTCAAAACGCATTGCAAGCACCCAATTCTTTAAAGTTTCAAAATCGGTTTCCGTTTCCCCTGGATAACCAACGATTAGTGTGGTTCTAATGGTCATTTTAGGTACGGCAGCCCTAAACTCCTGTAGTAATTTTGTTGTTTTGGCCTGGGTTGTACCCCGGCGCATACTTTTAAGAATGCGGTCCGAAATATGTTGCAATGGAATATCAAGGTAATTACAAACCTTTGGTTCCCGGTTCATGACCGCTAACACATCCATAGGAAAACCGGTCGGGAATGCATAGTGTAAACGTATCCACTCAATACCCTCTACTTTGACAAGGGCTTCCAATAATTCAGCCAGGTTTCTTTTTTTGTATAGATCCAGTCCGTAGTAAGTTAGGTCTTGAGCAATCAAAATAAGCTCTTTTACCCCTTTGGCGGCTAGCTTTTCGGCCTCAGTCACCAATTCGGCAATCGGTTTGCTTTTATGTTTACCGCGCATCAAGGGAATTGCACAAAAGGAACAAGGGCGATCACAACCTTCGGCAATTTTTAAATAGGCATAGTTTTTTGGCGTAGTTGTTAAACGCTCCCCTATAAGCTCATGTTTATAGTCTGCACCTAACGCCTTGAGTAATCCAGGTAATTCGCTAGTGCCAAAATACTCATCCACATTAGGAATCTCTTTCTGCAAATCTGGCTTATAGCGCTCACTTAAGCAACCGGTAACGAATACCTTGTCCACAACGCCATTTTCTTTTTTTTGAACGTACTCCAAAATAGTGTTTACGCTTTCCTCCTTGGCATTGGCAATGAAACCGCAGGTATTGATAACCACGATGTTTCCTTCCTCCTCATGTGCAACTTCCTTATTATTCGCCTTCAGTTGCCCCATGAGCACTTCTGAGTCGTACACATTCTTGGAGCAACCTAAGGTTACTACATTGATTTTGTTCTTTTTAAGGGTTTTTGTCCTCATAATTTTAATTGGGGTGCAAAAATACGATATGGTGTTTTAAAAACGTTAGTTATGGACAAAATTACCGGTAATCTTTAAACGATTATTAAAATTAAGTATACCCCCATATACAAATGAACGTAAACTGCTCTTTTAAACTTAGCCTAGTCATCTTTTCGTTTTTATTAGTTGCCTGTTCGAGTGATTCCAATACTGATGAAGATGCATCTTCCCCAGAGGACGGACCGGTACCCTCAGAAACCTATTTTCCACCCCTATCAAGAGCGGATTCTGAATGGGAAACCATTTCTTTGGCAGCATTGGGTTGGAACGAAAGTCAAGTTGAACCGCTCATGGATTATTTAGAAGGTACAAATACCGATGCCTTTATTATTTTAAAAAATGGCCGTATTGTCATGGAGGCATACTTTGGTGATTTTCAGCAAGACGATAACCACGCTTGGAACTCTGCGGGGAAAAATTTGACCGCAATGCTCACTGGCGTTGCCCAACAAGAGGATTTCCTCGCAATTACGGAATCCAGCGCAAAGTATTTGGGTGACGGATGGACAAACCTGCCCACAAATCAAGAACGCTCCATTACCATAGAAAACCAGTTGACCATGACCACTGGATTGGACTACACTCTGGACGATCTCTTTTGTACAGATCCAGAATGCCTTGAATATCTAAACAACCCGGGTACGATGTGGTACTACCATAATGCCCCCTACACCCTCTTAGATCAGGTAATCGCCAGCGCTACCAACACCGATTTCAACGTTTACTTTTCTGAAAAAATAAAAGACCCTATCGGTATGCAAGGAACGTTTATTAAAGTAGGCTACAATAACGTCTATTTTAGTACAGCCCGGAGTATGGCCCGTTTTGGTATATTAAACCTAAACAATGGCTCTTGGAACGGTACACCCATTTTAAGCGACAATTCGTATTTTGCAAGTATGACAAGTTCATCACAGGATTTAAACCCTGCTTACGGCTACTTGTACTGGTTAAATGGAAAAAATAGCTATAGACTTCCCGGGACTACTCAAGAATTTAGCGGAAGTTTAATTCCAAACGCCCCGGCAGACCTGTATGCCGCTATGGGTAAAAACGACCAAAGACTTTATATGGCGCCTAGTTTAGATTTAGTTGTGGTACGTATGGGTGGCGCAAGCGGCGAAGAAGTATTGGGACCTTCCGGTTTCGATAATGAACTCTGGGGATTACTAATGCCCCTAATGCCCTGAGCCCCTAAAATTTTACAAATATCTTATGAAAGCTTTGCCTTTTTAGGAAGCAACTATTCCTACTTTTGCAAAAAGAAACTGATGGATTTTAGAAAAGCAGCTGAAAATAGATATACCACTAAAAAATACGATACTTCACGTAAGATTTCTAAAGGGCAAATAGAAGATTTAAAACATATTTTGGCATTGACCCCCTCTTCCATAAATAGTCAACCTTGGATGTTTACCTTCGTTTCGAAAGAGGAAACAAAAAGTGCCTTAGCGGATGCTTCCTACTTCAACGGCCCAAAGATAAAGGATGCGAGCCATCTCGTTGTTTTTAGTGTTGTGAATGATCTTGAACGGTTTGGTCGCCATGTAGAGCAAAATTTAGCTGAAGGATCCGTAAATTTTTATAAACAATTCGTAAAAGACCAACCTGCAGAAAAAACGATAAATTGGCTTTCGCAACAAGTATATCTGTCATTGGGTTTTTTCTTGGCTGCCTGCGCCGCTATGGAAATAGATTCCACGCCTATGGAAGGGATTGAGCCTGAAAAATATAAGGAAATACTGAAAATAGACGACCAAAAAATTCTTTTTGCCGTTGCTATTGGATATCGCGATCCTGAAGATACAAATCAACCAAGTATCAAAAAAAAATCTAGATTACGGATTGAAGAGATTATTAGGACGGTAGAATAAACCTTACTAAAACTTCATTTTCAAGAAATTCAGTCATAGTTGCGGATTACGCATATACATTGAAATAGTTACACCATGATAAGTCCATGATTATTTTAACTATACCTGTATAGTGCATTTACCTTTGAATTCTTATCGGGTAAAAATGCGGATTCCAACAAGAATACCAAGCCTTTATTTTCGATAACCTTTATGGCTGCAAGATTCATAAGGGAATAGTTTTCCCCAGTTCGTTTTTCATCAATTGCAACTACTCTATTTTTGGGGTCATATGTCCCCCAAATTTCCTCCCTATTTTCTATAAATAGGGTATCTATTTTACCTTCGAAAGCCGCAGGAATGATATCATGGACCATGGTACTTTTTTGACTGGGCGCAACTTCATTAAAGTTTTTCAATTTTTCATTTTCCTTTTCCTTAAAATAGGGTTCCAGCATTTGCACTGCCTTATCATGAAGTCCTAAAACATCAACATCATTAGGATTACCTGGAATGGGCTTGTCAAAAAGATTCCTGTAGGTATTGGCTTCTTTATATATAGGAAACATATAATCTTGACAAAAAACCAACAAGGGTGCATTTTTCTTATTTAACAAATCGGAGATACCATTATCTATGGCCCGGTAGAACTGAAATATTTCAGTTTTATCATTTTTTTCACTTGCCCCATGACCGTGAAACATTGCGTTTCCTTCTCCTTCTTGTTGGCTTCTAAATTGTAGGTGTTTTTCTTCGTAGTCGTAACCCACCCTTTCATTTAGATTTGCCGGAGTAATTTCTTCAATGTTCAATTCTTCAATGGCATATTTTGAAGCCTTATAAAATCGCACATCCTGTAATTGTAGTGAAAGCACGAAGAACGTTCTATCCCCGGACAATATAGGTACGAGCGGTTTTATATAAAATCGAGACCCAATGTGCGTATATTTCATAAAATTGATGGGCAATTCAAAGTACTTAAAAAAGTCCTTTGTCATAAAAATGGCCAAGCCATCGGATTGATGCCTCCAAAAATCGCTATCCTTAATCAAATCCTCAATGGGTTTACCTAATTTTTCAATGGTCGCTGAAGCTATCTGTTTTTGCTCCAGTTGTTTTTTACATTCGTCCCATCTAGATTTTAATAGTGACTTGTCTTTCCCCTCATTTACCTCTTTGCCTTTCCGGTTTGTAGGAATAAATAACGAGACACATACCTCATTCTCGTTTTGCATTAAAATTTCTAATTCATTTTGTGAAAGTAAGCTCATAACTATTTATCGGTTAATTCACCAATAAAATACATCAATAAGCCCTGAAATAAAAGAATTATCCGTCGATATTTTACTAAATATTTCTTAAAGCACGTTGAGAATTACATAACCAATAGCCCTAGATTATGGACTTACTTTGAACCAAGGATTTTATTAATAAAGGTGTAATACTTAAGGGGTTTTAAAGTGCCCTATGATACTAGGTCCCCATTAAATAATCTATTTCTTAAAATTCGTAGCCTTTTGGCATTACCCGCACCTTAGACCCCTTTTCAAAGGCCCTACCTATCCGTAAGAGTTCGGCTTCCGAAAATTGCTTTCCAATGAAGGTCAGACTAACCGGTTCCCCAGAATCTTTGTACCCCATGGGCACGGTTAAGGCAGGATATTTCGCAACAGCGGCATAGCCCGCATGATAATTGTTGATGGACAAAACAGCATTCAATTTGTGTTTATCCATAGCTTCATCAAAGAATCGACGTCCGTTGGCTTCCAAGTTTAATTTAATTGCATCAAGTTCATCTGTTGTGGTACTATCGGCTAAAATTCCAGTAAACAAAGCTTGGCCATAGGGAATGCGGATTAAAGAATCCACATTGTTGAACCTAACCGCATCGGCTATTGATTTGATTTCAACCTTTGAAGTATCGGTAAATGTACTTAGGTATTTCGGTAGATCATCGCGCATATCCAAATTTAGGATGCTCAAAAAACCCTCCATGGAAACTTCCGGAGGCGTAAACGCTATAATGGCAGCTCCTGCAGCCTTCAAATCCTCCACTGTTTTCCTATACAGGCTATCGCTCTCCATTAAACTGGAAATAGCTCCCAGCCTCATTTGCTTAAATGACTTAGGATTAAGGCCTGCGGATAAAATTCCTGGAAATTCCTCCTTCACGGATTTTGGATCCGACTCATCATAACCGAGCATGGCCGATAGCACGATAGCGTTATCAATTACATTTTTTGTCATTGGGCCCGGTGTATCCAAAGTACTGGAGATGGGTACAATCCCGGAGCGACTCAACAAGCCAATCGTAGGCTTTAATCCCACTACGGAGTTCTGGCTGCTGGGCGATAGTATAGAACCGGAAGTTTCCGTACCCACTGCTGCAACGGCATAATTAGCAGCGACTGCAGTTCCACTACCAGAACTAGATCCACCAGTCTCGAACACGCGACGGCCATATGGGTTCAAGGTCTGTCCGCCATAGGCACTATAGCCTACAGGGCAACCCGTACACAGAAAGTAAGCCCATTCACTTAAATTTACCTTGCCCAAAATAAGGGCACCGTTCTTCTTCAGTTCCTTAACGATATAGGAATCTTCCACCTCGTTATCCATCAAGGCAATTGATCCTGCCGTGGTTTTCATACCAAAGGTGTTGATGTTGTCTTTCAATAAGATAGGCATACCATATATTGGATGCTGCATCTCGCTCGTGGTTCCTATTTTTTTTAGCTCATCCAACTTACGGGCAGCTGCAACCACATCGCCATTGAGGGCAATTACCGTATTTAACGTCGTTGCATTGTCCAATTCGTATTTATAAATTCGGTAGAGGTAAAACAAGACCAAGTTTTCATAGCTTAATCGATCTTCTTGAATATGTTTGCGAATGGTTAGGATATCCTGCTCTAAAATCATCGGTGCCAATTCGGCATACTCTGTTTCGCTCAAGCTGGATACTTCCTCGTATAAAGATCTAAACACATCATTTTTATCAAGCACTTTGGATTGTATCAACTTATACTGCATGCGCACCTTTTCATGATCTGCATTTGCAGCGACTTCCGCAGAGTCATTATAGGGCGTCCATAAAATAGGTGCCTCTTTTACCACAGCTGGTTCATCCTTGCAGGACCACATAAAAATAATTAACAATACTCCCCAAAATTTTCTCATAGTGCTTAATTTGGTATTCATAGTTCTTTCTTCCAGCGTTGTATATTGGCTTCGTTCATGCGCACAAATTCGTCCTTACCTTTATTTCTAGCCAATTTAAGCGATAGTTCTGCAGCAGTGACGGCCTTATCGTATATACCGATATCAGCTAGTATCAGCGATTTTACCCGTTGAAAGTAATAGGTATTTCCTTGCATTTCAATCGCTTTATTTACATAGGTCAGTGCTAGTTGTTGGTTTTTACCCTGTTCTTGATAGTACCGTGCTATTTCGTAAAAGGTCTGTGCGGTTGGGCTATTTTCCAAGCGGTTCGTAATTTGCGACTCCATTTGTGTGCCGGTAGGAACACTAAAAGGTATGGACACTTTAGTGGTGCCCCATGTCAAAATTAGTTTCGCCCCATTATGGGTAAGTTCATCAAAAGAGATTAAAAAATTTTCTTGGAATGCAAGTGTTTCAACAGGGATAATCGTTATCCTTAGGGCATCCTCTTTGGCATCGTAGGCCTTTCTGCCGTCTCCCCAGTGGGATGTATTCTTATGAAAAACAATCTCCCACGAATCCTCTTCCGGAAATGCGTAGAGGGCATACGTTCCCTTTTGCAATTGGTTTTCTTGAATAACAACATCCGTATCAAATTCAATTTTTGTGGATTCATTGGCACCCACCCTCCATATTCTGCCGTATGGCACTAAAGCGGGATTTCCATTTGGTTGTGTCCCAAACAAGGTACGACCACGGGCAGCAGGTCTAGAATATTCAACTGTAACCTTGGTAAGCCCTACCTCTTGTTCTATCCGCGCAAACGGACTTGCTTTGGGATGTGTCATTTGTGACCAACTTGTGGCACATAAAAAAAATAGAACAAGAGTTAGACTGAGTTTCAATTTTAGATTTTAAAGAAAGAATCGACGAATTCGTACTTATTAAAAACTTGCAAATCCGTAATACCCTCACCAACCCCAATATATTTTACGGGAATTTTAAATTGATCGGAAATACCAATGACAACCCCTCCTTTTGCCGTTCCATCGAGTTTCGTAATGGCCAATGCGGTAACCTCGGTAGCCTTTGTAAACTGTTTTGCCTGTTCAAAGGCATTCTGGCCGGTAGAGCCGTCCAAAACCAGCAATACCTCATGAGGTGTCTCCGCAACCACCTTCTGCATTACCCGTTTCACCTTGGTCAGTTCGTTCATAAGATTCACCTTGTTATGCAAGCGACCGGCTGTATCTATAATCACCACATCGGCATCTTGCTTAACCGCAGAACTTAAGGTATCAAAAGCAACAGAAGCGGGATCACTCCCCATTTGCTGTTTAACGATTGGTACATCCACACGATCCGCCCAAACCTGCAACTGATCAATGGCAGCGGCCCTAAATGTATCTGCGGCACCCAAAACCACTTTTAATCCTTGGTTTTTAAATTTATAGGCCAACTTTCCGATGGTCGTGGTCTTGCCTACGCCATTCACCCCAACGACCATAATTACATAGGGCTTTTTACCGGTAGGAATCGAAATTTCTTTAAAATCATTGAGATTGGTCTCAGATAAAAGTCCGGCTATCTCCTCCCTTAAAATTGCATTGAGCTCATCGGTTCCCACATATTTATCACGCGCAACGCGTGCCTCTATACGATCAATAATTTTTAAGGTGGTATCCACTCCCACGTCGGAGGATACCAACACCTCCTCTAAGTTATCGAGTACGTCATCATCAACTTTAGATTTACCGGCAACAGCTTTCCCTAATTTGGAAAAAAAATTGGTCTTGGTCTTTTCCAAACCCTTATCCAAGGTTTCCTTTTTCTGTGTTGAGAATATATTTTTAAATAGGCTCATGGTGTTCACTCTAGTTCTTCAAATATAAAAATTAAAAAGCCCCTTTCGTAGGAAAGGGGCTCAATAAACTTTAAAAGTTATTTGTATTATTTCTTGGCAATCCAAGCGTCAACCATTTCTGGAGGCATTACCTGCTCTACAAAAATGTAAGCACCGGATTTTGGTGACTTAACCATTTTAATAGCCTTTGTCAATCTTTTGGAACTTGTCTGTAAACTTGCTACGGTCTTCTTTGCCATGACTTATATTTTTATGATTTCCCTAAACGAGAATCTATTTTATTTCTTTATGAACGGTCATTCTTTTAAGAATAGGATTGAATTTTTTAATTTCCAACCGCTCTGGAGTATTCTTTTTATTTTTGGTAGTAATATATCTAGAAGTTCCTGGTTGACCAGACTCCTTATGCTCTGTGCACTCTAATATTACTTGTATTCTATTGCCTTTCTTTGCCATCTTACGCTCTATTTTCCAGATTACTTAATAACGAATCCTTTTGCTTTTGCTTCTTTTAAAACAGCAGATATACCTTTTTTATTGATACTCTTTAAAGCTCTAGTAGAAACTTTAAGCGTAATCCAACGGTCTTCTTCCGGTATGTAAAAACGTTTCTTTGATAAATTAACATCAAATCTTCTCCTCGTCTTATTGATCGAGAATGAAACATTGTTTCCGAACATCGCCTTCTTTCCCGTAATTTCACAAACTTTTGACATCGTGCTGACTTTTTCTTTTAAACAGGGTGCAAATTTATATCATTTTTATCGTACGGACAACATTAAACATCACAATTTTAAAATTTCTTTCTGAAGCAGTTCAAATGCCTTATTTACGCCTTTTTGAACGATGCGTTCCCTATTGTTTCCCATCTGAAACTCTTGGACCACGTGAGAATTGGGACCTTCTATGGCGATGAATATTGTGCCTACATCAGCATTGGAATCGCCTTTGGCAGGGCCCGCATTTCCGGTGGTTGCAATAGCAAAATCGCTTTTCAACAATTTTCGAGCTCCCTTTGCCATGGCAGAGGCTACCTCAGCACTTACAACGGAATGCTCCTCCACCATTCCTCTAGGCACCTCCAATACATCTATTTTTGCTTCCGTGGCATAACTTACCACACTCCCCTTAAAGTAATTGGAAGCACCCGGGATTGACGTAATGCTCTGTGCTATCTTTCCCCCGGTAAAACTCTCTGCAGTAGCTAAGGTCATTTTTTTCTCCGTAAGCAGTTTGGCCACTATTTCCTCCAGGCTTTCATCATCCTCAAAGCCGTACATAATATCATTTATGAGCGGATACAATTTTTGACAGGCATCCGTTATGGCATCCGTAAGCACCCCCAAATCCGGACCTTTGGCCGTAATGCGCAACCTAACTCTGCCCAAATTTGGCAAATAAGCCAACTTCAAGTAGGAAGGCAAGGTTTCTTCCCAAGTTTCTATACGCTGTGCAATGGAGCTTTCCCCCAAACCGTAGGTAACAATAGTCCTGTGAACGATGTGTGGACGCTTATAAAAGGAGGAGAGTTTTGGTATAACGGCATCTACGAGCAGATGCTTCATTTCAAAAGGTACTCCTGGCATGGATATGAACGTAACATCATTTTCATGGATCCACATACCTGGAGCGGTGCCATAAGCATTATGCAAAACTTCCGCTTTACTAGGCACCAAGGCCTGTTTTCTATTAAGGTCCGATATTGGGGTGTTGGTAATATATTTTGCGAAGAGTTCCTCTACATGTGCCAATACCGCAGCGTTTTCCACTAGCTCATCATTGAAAAATTCACAAAAGGTATGTTTGGTAATGTCGTCTTTTGTAGGGCCAAGACCACCTGTGACCAATACAATATCTACACGTTTGGCGGCGTCTGAAAAAGCGTTCAAAATATGTTCGCGTTCATCCTGTACCGAGGTAATTTGATAAACGGATATCCCAACCTTATTCAGCTCCTTTGCTATGAATGCAGAATTGGTATCAATAATTTGGCCTATGAGAATCTCATCGCCTATTGTTATAATTTCTGCAAGCATTATAGGTGAAAGTCCTTTTTTAATTCGGATACAACTTGATTGATATCCTTTTTAAGCATTGGGAATCGTTTTTCGATTTCTACCATGTTGGCCTCTTGCTTCCCTAAAGTCTCAATTTCCAGGGCTATGGCACGGGTCTGCTCCATACCCAATAAATCTACGTTTGGCTTTATCTTATGCGCCAACTTGTACACTTGATCATGGTCTTTGGCCGCCAATGCATTTTCAAGGGCTTCCAAATCTTCAGGAACTTCTTCCAAAAAAACGGAAATGACAGAATTTATAAAATCCTGATCTCCCTCTGCCATCTCATTAATCTTATCCAGGTTATAAATCATTACTTAATAGTTACAGTAAAAAGTTCCTTGTTCTCCAAGCTACCCGAAAGATAGTCATTTGGACTTATTCCGCCAACACCGGAAGGAGTTCCGGTAAAAATTATATCTCCTTTTTTAAGCATGAAAAAAGTGGAGACATAGGCAATTATCTCATCTATTTTCCAAAGCATTAAACCTGTATTTCCTTGTTGTACCACCTCCCCATTCTTGGACAAGGTAAAATTGAGGTCGTTAACATCCTTAAATTGGCTTTTTGGTAGCCAATCACCAATTACGGCCGCTCCATCAAAACCCTTCGCTTTTTCCCAGGGCAAGCCCTTTTCCTTGAGCCTGGACTGTAAATCCCTAGCCGTAAAATCGACGCCAAGTCCTATTTCATCGTAGTAGGTGGGCGCAAACGCTGTACTGATATGTTTACCCACTCTTTTTATTTTAACCAGTACTTCCACCTCATAATGAATGTCATTTGAGAATTCTGGAATATAAAAATCCTGCTGTTTGGGCAAAACTGCTGAATCTGGTTTTATGAAAATAACGGGCTCACTTGGCCTTTCATTTTTCAGCTCCGCAATATGTGCTGCGTAGTTTCTACCAATGCATATTATCTTCATTATCGAAAATCAAGAATTTAACTTAATTTATTATTGAGCTTGCTCAGCTTGATCTGGGTGAGTATTTTCTTGGTGTACAACGGAAAATCAGCGTTCAGCATCCACCCAAAATAACCGGGCTCGGTCTCTAGCACATCATGTACTTTTTTGCCTTTATGTTTACCAAAGGCAAAAATTTCCTCTTGTTCCTCATCCAAAGCTATAAACCCTGCAAAATCTACCGAATTCTTTCTTCTGGAAAATTCAGAAAGTTTTTTAATGTTGTTTTCTAAATCGGGATATCGGTCCAATTGGGATAATAGCACCTCATAGGTAGCATTGGTATCCGCTGCTGCACTATGCGCATCGGTTAAATCCTTGTCGCAATAAAATTTATACGCAGCTTCAAGGGTTCGCTTTTCCATTTTATGGAAAATTGTCTGTACATCCACGGATACGGTATTCTTCATATCAAAATCTATCCCGGCCCGCAACATCTCTTCAGCCAAGAGAGGAATATCAAAACGATCGGAATTGAACCCTCCCAAATCACTGTCCTTAATCAGTTTATAAATTTCTTTGGAAAGCTCCTTAAAGGTAGGTTCGTTCGCGACCTTTTCATTCGTGATGCCGTGTACGGCGATGACTTCTTCCGGAATTTCCATTTCCGGATTTACCAACCAGGTCTTACTCTCCTTATTACCGTTTGGAAAAACCTTTAATATTGCAATTTCAACAATACGATCCTTGGCCACGTTTACACCAGTCGTCTCCAAATCAAAAAAACAAATAGGCCTAGTGAGTTTTAGTTCCATATTTAGGGCTTTTGGCAAAGATATGTTTTACAAAATTTATCGTATCATTTATAACAATAATTATCCATATACCTTTAGGCTATGAAAAATACATTATCGATAATCCTTCTATGTTTGGTTTCATCCTGTAAAGTTGATTCCGCTATAAAACCAGATACGTTTACCTACGGTACAGACTCACAGCAGGCCATGTGTTTATACAACCGAGGTTGGCAAGAAATTATGGATAATGGCCGGTATGCCGCCGCGGAACACTATTATCGAAATGCTATTGAAAAAGATTCCAATTTCTTAATTGCCTATGGTGTTTTGGGCAGATTGACCTTGAATCTTGACGAGCGCTTGAAAATCCTCAAAAGGCTAGAGGAAACTAAAAATACGTTGAAAGGGGACGAACGTTTACTCCTTGATGTTTACACCGCATTCGTGGATTTCACCAATCAACGGGAACTTTATCCGCAGAAGTCAAAAATGACTTTGGACAGTGTACTGGTATTGGCCGAAAAGAATTTGAAACATTTGGTGCACCGTTATCCTGCCGAAATTTATCTGAAAGCCGAATATATAGAAATTTTACACGCGCTGTATGGTCCTACTATTGCCATTGACTCTTTGTATCATCTAACCGACAATAAACAAAAGGACAACCCCTTTTTATTGGGTTATGACGCAGAGATGCACGCAGAACTGGGTGAATTTGAAATTGCGCTTTCTAAAGCCAATCGATTACTAAAGATTCAAAACGATACAACCCTACCAAAACCCTATGCCGTTTTTGCCAGTATCTACGTAGCCATGGACAGCCTTGAAATCGCAAAAGATGCCGCTGAGAAAGCAACTCGATTAGATAAGCGCAACTTGGATGCCAGTAGGTTATTGACAAAAATTGAAGGACTTATGTCGATTAAAAAAACTAAAAATGAATTAATCGAATAACCTTGGCCAACATGCACAAAGGATAAATTTTTTTAAAATATTTCAACGAGATATCCCGTATTATCGTTTCCTAGATACTATAATCGGGTATTGATAATATTATTAAAGGCCGATCCAAACGTATAACTTATCCCTACGCGAAAGCCTAATTCATAATCCGTTGCTATTTGTTTTTGCTGTAACAGCACATCTTCAATGGAGGCATCTCCGGCAGGAAGGTTGATTTGATCTCGAATCACTTCAAAACTACCAGAAAATGTTACTGCCAGACCCTTAAAAACACGTACAGACAACCTACTGAATAACTCATTCCTATTTTTCGTGAAATCCTTTAAAAAAGTAGAACCCCTTAACCTGGCATACACATTACACCAGGGCTGTCTGTACCTTAACTGTACATCTAACGAATGATTAAAGATACCCTCCTCTTCCAAGCCAAAAACGGAGGTGTCCAGATAATCGTTGTAAAAATACCCCATGCGATAGGCAAAGACAATTTCACGTCGTAGCACCTCTCGGTAAGGAAATATATTGTATTCCAAGGCCGGATTTAAATAGCCCCTAAAATTTAAATTGGTAAAGGTGTTGTGCGTTGCTCCACCAAAAAGACCTAAGGACCAATGATCCGTTAGGCTTCTTACAACACTACCGTCCCCAGAAAGCCTAAACCGCTCACTCGTAAATGTTTCCCCGTCTTGGGTAAATTCACTCTTGGCCTGATTCATTTCCAAATCTGCCCGTATACGCCATTTTTCGGTGACCCGATCACTTTCAAAACCCACCTCGTACTCAAACTCCTTTCTACTGGTTTCCTTATCCAATTCGGCCTCGCCGTATAACTCAAACAACCAATTATTCCAAGGGTCCTCAATTTCGATATCCATTATTTCACCCGTACCATCCGTATTAATGGTATAGGAAATTTCCTCCGCCATATCAGATTCCAGAATATACCTTAAAAGGCCGGATTTTATTTTTTTGACAAGGCCTTTCCGAACTTCGTCCGAAGTCATGGTGGCGGTTGTCTCATAGACTAATTTTCCAAAAATATCCTTGAAAATATCATTACCTTCAAAATCAAGGGAATAGGTTCTTCCTCCACTTCCGTTCGCTACATCATAGATAAACAACTGAACATTAACCAAGGATTGATCGCGCACATGATTTACTTAGCCAATATTTTGACGTATAAAATTCTTGTCACAATGGAACTCGGTAAATAAACGAACCGACCCTTTTTCCTTTTCGTGAGAAAGAATAGAGATACTATAAAATAGAAAAAGTAGAAAAGCAATAGAACGCAAAGAACGCAAAGAACGCAAAGAACGCAAAGAACAAGAAAACATATGGGAACCTATATGATAGAACAGGCGGGAAAGATACTAACATCTTTCTAAATAATCCCTTATTAAATCTCGCGATCGGAATCCCAAGCTTCTAGATAATCTGCAATATACTTGGCGAACATACTGCCTAAGGCACCGTTTACCACCCTATGATCATAGCTGTGGGACAAGTACATTTTACTTCGGATACCTATAAAATCGCCTTCGGATGTTTCAATAACAGAGGGTATTTTACGTATAGCACCCAATGCCAAAATGCCAACTTGTGGTTGATTGATAATTGGTGTACCAAAAACACTACCAAAAGTTCCAACATTGGTAACGGTATACGTACCTCCTTGCACCTCATCTGGTTTAAGCGCATTGTTTCTGGAACGCGCTGCAAGATCATTGACCACTTTCGCCATACCCACCAAATTCAATTGATCGGCATTTCTAATGACAGGTACAATAAGGTTACCATCTGGTAAGGCCGCGGCCATTCCTATATTAATATTTTTCTTCTTAATAACGCTATCCCCATCTACAGAGATATTCATCATGGGGTATTTTTTTAAGGCCTTGGCAACGGCCTCCATGAAAATTGGTGTAAAGGTCAATTTCTCCCCTTCCCTTTTCTCAAAGGCATCCTTCATCTTATTACGCCAGTTGACCACATTGGTAACATCAACTTCAATAAAGCTTTGTACGTGTGCAGATGTAGCCACACTATCCGTCATGTGCTTGGCTATTAATTTACCCATTCTGGACATGGCAATAACCTCATCACCATGTGATACCTGTAATTTGGGTTTATCCGCAGTCGGTTTTGAGACTTTGTCCAACGCAGAATCCCGTTGTTCAGAAGATGATTTTTGATTGCCGTCTGGTTTAACTTGCTGAACTTCATTGGTTTTACCGCCCTTGGGTGCTCCATTTTCCACATACGCCAATATATCATCTTTGGTAACCCTACCATCTTTACCCGTACCCGAAATAGACTCCAATTCTTCAAATGAAATACCTTCCTCCTTTGCTATATTTTTTACCAACGGTGAATAAAAACGATCAGAATCACCAATTATTAATGGGTTGGAATTGGTATCCTCTTTAGCTTTTGAAACGGTAGCTTCCGCTGCGGCTATCATTTCTTCTTGGACAGGTTCTTCCTTATTAACTTCTTTTTTTGTTGCCGATGAAGTATCAGCAGCCCCATCTCCATCAATTTCAATTATTGCCACGGTCTCACCTACTTTGACCACGTCATCGATTTCAAAGCATTTTTCGACCAAAACGCCATCAACTTCACTAGGTACTTCGCTATCCACTTTATCTGTGGCAATTTCAAAAATTGCCTCATCCATTTCTATGGTATCCCCCACCTCTTTCAACCAACTCGTCAATGTTGCTTCCGCAACACTCTCTCCCATTCGTGGTAGCTTCAATTCAAATTTTGGCATATCGATAATTTATTGCTTCTATTGTATGTATTTTTTGCAAAAATAATAAAATAATTACCTATTGATTGATATTTTACTAGAATATCAATAACTAATCTTGTCGTAAAGAACCTTCAAAGGGTACGCGGTTAAGAATGCTTCTCCCCAAGGTTACCTCATCCGCATATTCCAATTCGTCTCCTACGGCAATTCCCCTGGCTATAGTCGATGTCCTTATATCCAGACCCTCTATTTGCCGGAAAATATAAAAATTGGTGGTATCGCCTTCCATGGTGGAACTCAATGCAAAAATCAGTTCCTTTACAACTCCTTTTTTAACCTTATCCACCAAAGAAGCTATCTTTAAATTCTGGGGGCCAATACCTTCCATAGGGGAAATCTTACCTCCCAAAACGTGGTATTTACCCCTAAATTGCCCTGTATTTTCAATCGCCATGACATCCCTAATATCCTCAACGACACAGACAATCCCCTCATCCCTTTTAGGGTTGGCACAAATTTCACACAAACTACTATCAGCGATATTATGGCAGTTATTACAGAACAATATTTTACTTCGTAAATCTACGAGAGCTTTGGAAAGACTTTCCGTTCGTTGTTCTGGTTGTTTCAATAAATGCAATACGAGTCTGAGGGCCGTACGCTTACCTATTCCAGGTAATTGCGAGACCTCATAGACCGCATTCTCCAATAATTTAGATGAAAAATCCATAGGTTTTTATGGGTATAAATTTACGATTAAAGTTGAAAAATATACCGTAGACCAATTAGAATAATAATTCTATGGGGTAATCTTTGACAACTGGAAATAGAATAAACAAAAGGCAAGGCAGGGTATCGCCATGGTTATGCCTTACAAAGTATTAGTTGGCATAACCCGCCTCCGCAACCGTAAGCAATAATGCTAACTTTATTGCCTCTGCACCGTTTTTATTCAGCCACCATTCATTTAAAGAGTGGGCACCTCCACCCTCTCCCCCACGACCAATGGTAACGGCCGGTATTCCCATGGCAATTGGAATGTTGCTGTTAGTAGACCCCCTAGTAAGCGTTGGTTCATACCCAAACAACTTCGTGACACCTATGGCCCGCTGTACCAAAGGCGTATCTAGTGGCAACTCTCCAGATGGCCTATCCCCAATCTTTATCAACTCCAAGGCAATGCCGTCCTCAATACCCGTAGCGTTATAGGCATCCAACCCTTTTTGCATGGACATTTTAAAAATACTGTCTATCTCGCTCAACCTATTTTTATCTACAGAGCGCATGTCAACCTCCATCCAAGACTCAAAAGGAATGGAATTAACGGAGGTTCCGCCTCCAATCCTACCTATATTAAAGCTGGTCTTTAGACCTTGATCGGTATATTTTTTGGCATTTTCTGTAAACTCTTTAATTGCATAGCCCAATGCGTGATGCGGGTTTGCCAGACCAAAGGCACCCCATGAGTGGCCTCCTTTACCAGTGAACATTGCTTTGTAACGTACCGACCCCAAACCAGCGTTATTCACCCGTCCTATGGCACCACCGTCAATGGAAATCCAGGCATCTATTTTTGGTGCACCGTCCTTAAATAAATGTTTTACACCCCGCAAATCGCCCAAACCTTCTTCGCCTACAGAACCAACGAACCAAACATCCGCCTTAGTTTCGATTTTCTTCTCCTTTATAGCCTTGAACACAGCCAAAACCATGGCAAGGCCCCGGGTATCATCCCCAATACCCGGTGCGTAAAGGGTATCCCCCTTTTGTTGCACCGTAACATCCGTTCCTTCAGGAAAAACGGTATCCAAATGGGCATCTAAGGCGACAACTTTGTTTCCTTCTTTTCCTTTTTTTACCGCAATGACATTCCCTACCTCATCAATCCACACCTGATCGGCTCCCGCTTCCCGGAATAATTGTTGATAGGCCTGGGCCCTATTCTCCTCCATAAAAGGTGGAGCCGGCAACTGTGTCAAGGCAATAAGGTCTGCGTTCGTTTGTTCTTCCAAGGCGTCAATGTAAGCAAAGGCGCTTTTAATAGTTTTGTCCTTCATCAGTTTATCCAATTCCTTTTCCATTTTTTTATCGATTTGCAATGGATCCTGCGCCAAAACATCATAAACAAAAAGCAAGGAAATTAAAAACACACCTAATACTAATTTCAAATTCAATACCTGTCCCATCAATTCTGTTTTATTTTTTTTAAGCCGATAAGATATCAAAAAAAAGATTCCATGGACAAACTATACTTATAAATATCTTGATTATAAATACATCCACGTCAATCTTTAGTCGCTCGTATCCTTTAACTTTTTGTAATTTGGCCACAAATTTATTTTCATGAATCCTTCCCATATTTTAGTGCTGATAAGTGGCTATTTTATAGTCTTATTGGTTATTTCCTATTTTACGGGGAAAAACGATTCTAACGAAGATTTTTTTAAGGCAGGGAAACAATCACCTTGGTATTTGGTTGCATTTGGCATGGTAGGAGCCTCGTTATCTGGCGTAACCTTTATATCCGTACCGGGTTGGGTAGATGCCTCACAATTTAGCTATATGCAAGTGGTATTTGGCTACTTTTTGGGCTACCTGATTACGGCTTTTGTGCTATTACCCATTTATTACAAGCAGAATGTAACCTCTATCTATGAGTATCTGGATGAACGTTTTGGTTTTGTAAGCTATAAGGTCGGGGCAATTTCCTTCTTCGTTTCCAGGGTATTGGGCGCTGCCTTTCGTTTGTTTTTAGTCGCTATAGTCTTGCAACAATTTGTATTTGACGCCTGGAACGTGCCTTTTGAGATTACGGTAATCCTGTCCATTTTATTGATATGGATCTACACATTTAAAGGAGGGATAAAAACAATTGTTTGGACAGACACGCTACAAACACTTTTTATGCTGGTTTCCGTTGGGTTATCCATTTATTTTATACTCGATAAAATGGATTGGACTTTTATCGATTTTCTGAACTCTTCAGAATTGGCAACTTACAGCAAAACCATTTTTACAGATGATCTGTCTTCCAAGAACCACTTGATAAAATCATTTTTGGGAGGTATGTTCATTACAATTTGCATGACCGGGCTAGACCAAGATATGATGCAAAAAAATCTTACCTGCAGGAACTTGGGCGAAGCGCAAAAAAATATGGTCAGTTTTAGTGTTGTCCTAGTGGTAGTCACCTTCGTTTTTATGTTACTGGGCGCATTGCTATTTATTTATGCCGATGCCCATAAAATAGATTTACCCCTAATGGATGGAACTCCAAAATCTGACCTGCTATTTCCTGAAATAGCACTAAATAGCGGCCTTGGGATAACGGTTGCCATCACTTTTATGCTTGGGCTTATTGCCGCTGCCTATAGCAGTGCGGACAGTGCGTTAACATCCTTGACAACCTCTTTTTGTGTAGATTTCCTTAACACAGGCAAGAAACCGGAAAGGGAGGCTAAAAAAATCCGTAGAAGAACGCATATCGGTATGAGTATCTTACTCATTATTGTAGTGATATCCTTTAAATATATTTTAGACAGAAACGTTATCGATGGGCTGCTCACTGTTGCCTCCTATACTTACGGCCCCCTACTTGGACTATTTTCGTTTGGTATTTTCACGAAACACAAGGTCAAAGATAAATATGTATGGCTGGTGGCCGTAATCTGTGTTACCCTAATCCTTATCCTTGCCAAAATGCCCACTGCCTACCTTGGGGGCTATGTTTTCGGCTATGAGCTATTACCTTTAAACGGGCTACTTACCTTTATAGGCTTATGGCTTATTCGGGATAAAAAATCGGTTGGTCTAAATCCTAAAGTGGGATAATGTTATTTTGTCGTCAGTTAATATTGGTTGGTCCCAAGAAGTACCAATGTACAGGCCACATCGACCTCAATTTCATGTTCCTTGAGAATTTTATAGAATTCGGGGTTTTCGGTACCCGGATTAAAAATCACCCGTTTTGGAGTTAGATTTACGATATCGTTGTAGTATTCCTGTTGCCTTTTTGGGTTAAGGTATAGGGTAATTGTATGAATATCCTTAAATTCGTTCAAGCTGGTTTTAATATGCACCCCAGAAACCTCCCCTTGTTTTAAACCAAAAGCAGTGGTTTCCACACCAGCAGCAATGAGTTTTACGATGGCCAGGTTACTATAACGATTTGGTTTTAATGAAGCTCCAAAAACTAAGGTCTTTTTCATGAAATTTTAAGATTTAAAACTTTTAAATAAATGTAACTATGTGTAAACTATCACGTCTCTTAGTATAGTTAATAGTATTCTATTTATAAAAGTTAATATTGTTGATAACGCTATATGTTTATAGTTAATGGTTAGTGTTTAGTATAGCCTATCAGCATAGAAGCCCGGTTCCCAATTTATTTTGGAGTGTCCGGGCTTCGTTTTTACCAACCATTTTTAAATCTGTTTTTATATCAGGATAAACAGCGTCAATTAATGATAGAAACCGTAACAATATGGTAATATTATCGTCTATTATGGTGTAGATAATTATCCAAAACTGGGGATTGGTTGGTTTTTCCAGCTAGGATAATGACGTACAGGACCCATGACCACTGTCATGGGTTTTTTTTACCATCTTATGATAACACTGCCCCAAGTAAATCCGCTACCAAACGCTGCAAGTACCACGAGGTCGCCTTCATTCACCTTTCCGGCTTCCCAAGCTTCGGTAAGTGCTATAGGAATTGATGCCGCCGTTGTGTTACCGTATCGCATGATATTATTGAATACCTGGTCATCCGATAATTCAAATTTCTTTTGGATAAATTGCGAGATTCTTAAATTGGCTTGATGTGGCACCAATAAATTAATATCCTTGGCATTCAATTTATTTTGTTGTAGTCCTTCGATTATGACTTCACTAAATCTAACGACAGCATTCTTGAAAACAAACTGCCCGTTCATGTAAGGATAGTAGGACTCGTCGTTAGGGTCATCATCCGCAATAATATCCGTAACCCATCTTTTTCCCATACCCGGGGCAATTAGGGAAAGTTCCTCTGCATGCTGCCCTTCTGAATGTAAATGGGTAGATAAAATACCTTTGGAAGTATCCTCTTCCCTACTTAAGACGGCCGCACCGGCACCATCTCCAAAAATAACGGAAACTCCCCTGCCCCTAGTTGTCATGTCCAATCCGTGGGAATGTAGTTCCGATCCAATGACCAGTACGTTTTTATACATACCACTTTTGATGTATTGGTCCGCTACAGAAATAGCATATACGAACCCGGAACACTGGTTACGCACATCCAAGGCGCCTACCGTTTTAATGCCTAAATCGCGCTGTACCAAAACGCCCGGTCCAGGAAAATAATAATCTGGACTCAACGTGGCGAAAACAATAAAATCAATGTCGTCCTTATCTATACCAGCCCGCTCAATGGCGATTTTGGCGGCTTTGACTCCCATGGTTGTAGTGGTATCACCATCTCCATTAATGACATGCCTTCGTTCCTTGATACCTGTACGTTCCTGGATCCAGGCATCATTGGTATCCATTAATTTGGACAAATCCTCATTCGTTACCACATTATCGGGTACATAATGACCAAGACCAATTATTTTTGAGTTATACATAGTAGAATTTTAAACCTGGCGGATTACAGGTTAAATTAGTAGTGCAATATAAACAAGAATTAATAATCACTCCTAAAAATATAATGGATAAGCAGCTAGACATAGTTATACGACTATCTTAATCCAAGTATTTCATATAATTGTTCACCTGTATCCTAGCCTTTAAGTCGTGCAGGAGATTATAAAGGCCAAAAAATGTGCGGTTCATATATAAGAAATGTTTGGAACCTCTATTACCGTTCATTTTTCGAATTTGTTTATCCGAAGCATAATGCTCACTCAAATCTGCTATTTTACCCCAAAAAGTGGGGTCCCCAAAATCAAATTCCTCTTGATTAAACGGCGACGTAAACAAACTCAAAAGTTCATGAAATAGGGATTTAAAGAATAGCACCTCCTCGGGTTTATCGGTATCGACCAATATTTCCAATTCATATAATTTATGGGTAAAAATGGCATCGTCGGAAAAATTATCTGGTTTGGCCAATTCAAAATAAGGATTGTAGAAAGAATCTGGCACTTCCTTTATACAGCCAAAATCAATCGCTATCAATTCTTCATTTTCATTCACCAAGAAATTACCAGGGTGCGGATCCGCATGTACCTTTCGCAGACCGTGTATCTGAAACATATAAAAATCCCACAAGGCCTGCCCTAATTTATTCCCTGTTTCCTTTGAAAAATCAGTTTTGGCAAACTCGCTTAGATGCTTGCCGTGCATCCAATCCATAGTAATTATGCGTTCGCTGGATAAATTGGGATAGTAGGTTGGAAACGCCATACCATCAATGTGTGCGCAAGCTTTGGTAATTTCCATACTTTGGGCTACTTCCAAAAGGTAATCCGTTTCCTCTATCAGTTTATTTTCTACTTCCTTGAAATATTTGTCGGAATCCTTGCCTTTTAGATTAAACATACGCATGGCGATAGGTTTTACCAATGCCAAATCGCTACTAATGCTTTGGGCAACTCCCGGATACTGAATTTTAACCGCCAAGTTCTTTCCGTCCTTAGTAGCCCTATGTACTTGTCCAATGCTAGCGGCATTTATCGAATCCTTCTCAAATGTATCAAAAACCTCCTCTGGATATTTGCCTAAATATTTCTTGAAGGTTTTACGGACTAAGGGCGCGGACAAGGGGGGTACCGAAAATTGGCTTAAGGAAAACTTTTCTACATAAGCATTGGGGAGAATGTTCTTCTCCATACTCAACATTTGGGCAACTTTTAAAGCACTACCCTTTAAGGATTTTAAACCATCATAAATATCCGATGCATTATCTTCGTTTAATTCGTCCTTAGTCTTATCTGGATTAATTAATTTCTTTCCAAAGTACTTTGCATAATTACCTCCAATCTTAGCTCCTGTTTTTACGAGCTTGCTGGCCCTTTCAATCTTTCCCGTAGGTATTTTATCGAGTGTTTTCAACTAGTATATTCTTGTATTATGCGAAGGTTTCCTTATATAAAAATTTTCCAAAATCCAGAAGATTCTCCAATGGGGTATTATCGAACAAATCGAAAATAGTATTGACGGATTTTTCAATGGCCACATCCGTCTTTTCAAAACTTGGAGAGTCATCGTTTTTCCAAAAATTAAGTAAAAACATAAATTGCAACCAGGCGCCCTCAGAAAATAGTTGAGGATTATGTTTCGTAATCTTAAGGTTTTTATTCGCATTACCAGCTACAATCAGTTCCTTCGCAAAACCCTTGATGTGCTTGCGAAGCCCTTTCACCTGTTCCATATTTTTCATAGGGTTTTCTGCATGGGCCATTACAAACAAGACATAACTTCTATTTAAGGTCAACACCTCAAAAAAAGTATAGAAGAATGTCAGCATTTTATCACGATTGGCGAAATCTTCATACTCCTTATTTTTTTTCATTACTGAAAGAGTATTGGTGAAAAATGAATTCCAAATCCCACTCTGCATGGCGTCTATGGAACCGAAATGAACGTAGAACTCTGATTCTTCCAACCCATTAATCTTGCAGAATTTATAAACTGTTTTAGGAACTTTTTCATTCTCTAGGACATAGTCCATATACATTGTAAGGATAGATTCCTTCGTAATTTTCTTTGTTTTGGTAGCCATAGTCTTTCTTTTTACTAAAGTTACAATGCCCGGAGCATTTGAGGTAGTATTTATAAAATATTAGCTTTTATTTAGCAAAAACGTGCTACCAAGATGATAGCACGTTTCCAAACAACCTAACCAATAAATAATCAACTTGTGATTATGTTTTAAAATTCTTTTTCATAGCATTTTTTCATAATCACACTACAAATATAAGTAGTGTTTAACTTATTTCCATAAAAATTAAACAGAAAGTTTTGTTAAACTTTTTGCACCCAAAAACTGTCAGTTTGTCACCAAGAGACATTGTGGTATTTTTTTTGACTAAAAGAGTATAGAAATAATACTAAAAATAGCCATGACCTAATATGTCGTGGCCAAAAAAATACAACATATGGCAACAGGTAAAATTAATGTGTCGGTAGACAACATTTTTCCACTGATCAAGAAGTTCTTATACAGTGATCATGAAATTTTCCTTCGGGAATTGATTTCAAATGCGACAGATGCTACCTTGAAACTTAAGCATTTGGCCACTATTGGTGAGGCAAAAGTGGAGTATGGAAACCCTATGATAGAAGTAAAGGTTGATAAAAAAGGTAAAAAACTACATATTATCGATCAAGGTTTGGGAATGACCGAGGAAGAAGTAAAAAAATACATCAACGAAGTTGCATTCTCCGGGGCTGAAGAGTTCCTTAACAAATACGAAGATTCAGCAAAGGACTCTGGAATTATAGGTCATTTTGGACTGGGATTCTATTCTGCCTTTATGGTAGCGGAAAAAGTTGAAATTATAACGAAGAGTTATAAAGATGAACCTGCGGTGCATTGGTCCTGTGACGGTTCGCCAGAATTTATCATGGAACCGGCAGAAAGGTCCGAACGGGGTACTGAAATCATTCTCCATATCGCAGACGATTCAAAAGAATTTTTAGAGGATAGCAGAATAAGTGAATTGTTGCGTAAGTACAACAAGTTCATGCCTATCCCAATAAAATTCGGTACTAAAAAAGAAACACTACCAAAACCTGAAGGAGCAAAAGAGGGGGACGCTGCACCAACAAAGGAGGTAGATAATATTATCAATAATCCAAATCCTGCTTGGACAAAACAACCTGCAGACTTAAAGGAAGAGGATTATAAAAGTTTTTATAGGGAACTTTATCCAATGCAGTTCGAGGAGCCACTATTCAACATCCATTTGAACGTTGATTATCCTTTCAACCTAACTGGAATCCTTTATTTTCCAAAGCTCACCAAGGACCTTAACATTCAAAAGGATAGAATACAACTCTATCAAAATCAGGTTTTTGTAACCGATAATGTTGAGGGTATCGTTCCAGAATTTTTGACCATGCTACGGGGGGTCATCGATTCTCCTGACATACCGCTTAACGTTTCACGTTCCTACTTGCAGGCAGATGGTGCGGTAAAAAAAATCTCGTCTTATATCACAAGAAAAGTTGCGGATAAATTAAGTTCTTTATTTAAAAATAACCGCGAAGATTTTGAGGCGAAATGGAACGATATCAAAATCGTTATTGAATACGGAATGCTCTCCGAAGATAAGTTCTTTGAGAAGGCAGATAAATTCGCCCTATACCCAACGGTTGACGGTTCCTATTTTACGTTTGAAGAACTACAAGAAAAAATAAAAGGTTCCCAGACCGATAAGGATGATAAACTGGTGATTCTCTACGCTTCAGACAAAGAGGCACAACACAGTTATATAGAATCTGCCAAGGCCAAGGGCTATGAGGTTTTATTATTGGATTCCCCTATCATAGGTCATCTAATGCAAAAATTAGAGGGCTCAAAAGAAAATATTTCCTTTGCACGGGTTGATGCCGATCATGTTGATAAATTGATTCAGAAGGAGGAGACCCAAATTTCAAAATTATCCGATGAAGAAAAAGAAACCTTGAAAAAGGATTTGGAAGAATTGATCACGGACAAGAGTTATACGGTGCAGCTAGAAACTATGGATAGTGATGCATCCCCATTTGTAATTACAGAACCGGAGTTCATGCGTAGAATGAAGGAAATGCAGCAAACCGGTGGCGGGGGAATGTTTGGTATGGGCAATATGCCAGATATGTTCAATCTTATCGTTAATACGAACCACCCCTTGGTGAGTGAGATATTAAATACCAAAACTGCAAAGAAAAAAGAACGGTTAATCAACCAATCGCTAGACCTCGCCAAATTGTCGAAAGGCTTACTTAAGGGCAAAGACCTGACCGAGTTTATAAAGCGAAGCTATGATATGGTGAAATAACACCAAAAATTATATTTTAAAAAAACCGTTCCTGTATTGGAACGGTTTTTTTATACCTCAACTGTTCTGAAAAACTTTTACCAGTTGATTGGACCTATTCCCAAGTACTTTTCGGCAATTGGCTTGTAATAATCGAGCACGTCTTCCAAGTCATATATTTTTTGACTCTTCGTGTACAAGTCATACTTATTAAAATCCTTTATCAGTTTTAAATAGGCCGCATCCCTTTCATTTGTAAGTTCTTGATAACTACCTCCAGTATGCCAAGGATAGAACGAATGGTACCGTATCATAACCATTGCCTCCATTGGCAACTTATTTTCCTTATGATTATTTAAAACTTGATACAAGTATTCGTCATGCCCCCATGCAAGATTAACATTGTCAATACCGCATCCTTCCTCATAAATACCGGTAGGTGTATTATACCTTACGTCATTCATATCTGGGTTTAGGGCATTGTACTCGTTATATACACAAGAATCCGGTATTGCACATCCTACCACAAAAACATCGCCAACCATGCCCCACTGTTCGGCTTGGCTCGTCCCGTCCTCATCGCTACCCCAGAGAAACATGACCTTACCCAAATCATGGATGAGACCCGTCAACTGCATCCAATCAGGTCTATTATCTGCGCGGATGGCTTCCGCACTTTGTATTAGGTGTTGCACGTTGGGCAAATCCAAATCTGGATCACTAACATCAACAAGACTATTCAGATGTGACATGGCTTCCCAAAGGTCCATAGGTTTATTAAACCTCAAGTACTTTTTATGCATTCGTTGCACGTACTCTACGGTTTGTTGTTCTCTCATCTTGCGGTAATGCTCCTTAACGGCCAAGGATATATCCTTGGATTCATAATCCCGGAATACTTTTTTTTCCATGGCTTAAAATTTCTTTAATGTATTTGTTTAGAACTAAAATATTAAACATTTCCTAATATTATATATAAAAAAATCGTAAAAGCAACCAAAAACAAACTAAATGATTTTGCATACTTCCAAGGTTCAAGATTAACTATTCCTACATCTATTAATTCAAACTTTTCTTCTTTCGCGAAGACATAAGATACTAAATGCATTACCACGATGTTAAGTACGAATTCTATTCCCCAAATATGAACAAAGTGAAGATTTACTTGAAATGCAAAATTCATAATTACGTAGAATGCAAGTCCAAATAATAAACCCGATTTAGCCCCACTAGCTGTAACCTTTGGAAAAATAAAACCTGCAACAATGACACTTGCAATTGGAATGAAAAATATACCATTTAATTCCTGTAATAATTGATACAGTCCCTCAGGAGCATTTGCTATAAACGGTGCAATACAAATGGCGAAAAATGCTAGAATTGCTGACGTTAATTTGCCAATCCTAACCAGGCTTTCGTCGCTAGCTTCCTTTTTCACATATCGCTTAAAAATCCCTAAACTAAATACCGTTGCGGCGCTGTTCAAGGCGCTGTTAAAGGTGCTTAAAATGGCACCTACCATCACCGCTACAAAAAAACCCGTTAGCCACAAGGGCATCACTTTTTTCACCAATAATGGATAGATATTATCTTGGTTTTCATAGTAGGTCTCTTCAAAATAATAGTATGCAATTAAGCCAGGCAACACAATAATGAGTGGCACCAAAATCTTTAAAAGCCCAGTATATAGCAATCCTTTTTGGGCTTCCTTTAAATTAACGGCACCAAGTACTCTTTGAATAATAGATTGATGCATTGTCCAGAAATAAAGCTGATTAACCATCAATCCGGTAAACAAAACCTCAAAAGGCAAAATAGCCGAACGTGACCCTTGTCCTACACTTGGCTCGGTACTTATTACATTAAATTTTTGTGGGCTATGGTTAAAAACCAACTCCAATCCCAAAATTGGATTGCCGTCCCCAATACTTAATAATGCAAGTATAGGAACCAATAAGCCTGCTACCAGCAGACCAAAACCATTTAACGTATCAGTATAGGCAACCATTTTAAGACCTCCAAATATCGCGTAAACAGCTCCGACCGTACCAACAATACATATAGTCATAAAAATACCTTGGTCTTTACTCACTTTGAGCAAGTCAGATATTTCAAAAATAGCCTCAATATTAAGAGCACCTGTGTAAAGTACTATTGGCAACAAGGTAGCAACAAAAGAAATTATCAATAAAAGAGCGACCAATGTTCGTGTCAACCCGTCAAAACGTTTTTCCAAATATTGCGGAATAGTGGTCAACCCCATTTTTAGATACCTGGGTGCAAAATACAAAGCTCCCACGACTAAGGCCAAAGCAGAAGTCACTTCCCAGGCAATGATAATTGCCCCATTTCTATAGGCTGAGCCATTCATACCTACAAGATGTTCTGTTGAAATATTTGTGAGTAATAATGATCCCGCTATTACGATACCTGTAAGTGATCTTCCTCCAAGAAAATAACCGTCTTGGGTATTTAATTTATCCTTACGTAATTTCCATGTTGCGTAAAAAGCGACGAATCCCGTAAAAATTATAAATGTGAGAAGTGCCATTGTCAGTAAATATAAAAAAATACCATAATCTGAACTATTTAGTACTATTTTAGAAGCTCAAAATAGTATTAAGTATTGGGCATAATAAAATTATGAAGGTCATCTCAACTAATTTAGGCAAAGCCGTTTCCTTTGAATGGAACGGGGAAATAGAAGAAACGGGTATATTTAAATACCCCATCGATAAAGGTCTTTACCTGACTAAAAACGATGTTAAAAAGGATACCATCATTGATCGCGTACACCACGGTGGTGAAAACAAGGCCTGCTATCTTTTTTCATCCGATTACTATGCGTATTGGAAACCCAAATACCCAAACCTTGAATGGGATTGGGGCATGTTTGGGGAAAACCTTACCGTTAATGGATTGGATGAATCCAAGATACGGGTTGGGGATATTTATAAAATAGGAAAGGCTTTGGTACAAGTTTCCCAACCGCGTGAGCCTTGCTATAAATTGGGAATCCGGTTTGGAAATCAGAAAATATTAAAGGAGTTCGTTCAACATAACCACCCCGGAACCTATGTGAAGATTCTTGAGGAAGGCCATGTATCTAAGGATGATGCCGTCATTTTGGTAGAGCGCTCAACCAATCCACTTACCGTACAGCAGTTTTATGAACTTATGTTCACCAAGGAAAAAAATAAGGAACTGTTATCCCTATTTATGACCAATGCTGCCGTACCCCAATATAAAAAGGATAGGTTTGAAAAATACCTAACCTAAACCCACAACCAATACATTCCAAAAATTATCAACCTGTGGTTCGTATAGTAAAAACGAACTCGTACTAACTGAATTTACCTTAGAAATTGGTAGTTCTAACTAAATAATAAATTATGATATATCCTTGGCATTTATACCTTATGGCCTTCATTTATATTGGTGCCGGTGTGATGCACTTTATAAAACCGAAGGTATATCTAAGAATAATGCCGAGATATCTTCCTTTTCACAAACAATTAGTCTTTTTGAGCGGTGTGGCAGAGGTGGTTTTGGGAATAGGGTTGCTTTTTCAACAGACCCAGAATAGTGCGATTTATGGAATCATAACGATGCTCGTTATTTTTCTTTTGGTCCATTTTTATATGTTATCCAGTGAAAAAGCAAGTGCCGGCTTTCCTAAATGGCTCTTACTTTTAAGACTGCCATTGCAATTTGCCCTAATGTTTTGGGCTTACAGCTACCTCAGGTATTGAACTAAAAAAGGGGACGCTCCCGTCCCCTTCTCACTGAAATTAACTTAAATCAACTTAATTAACAACAAACGCTTGTGTATAGGTTTTCCCGGCAGACTTTACAAATAGTATATAAGATCCTGGGTAGGCATCAGCAAAATTAAATGCCTTTTCTACTATCATCTCATCGGTTACATTTTGTGAAAATACTGTTCTACCTTCTTCATCATATATTTTAATGGATAGAGCGTCTTTATCCAAATTAAGATAATTCATAAAAATCATCTTGTCGGTTTTTCGAAAGAATGGCCTTACATCCTCGGCAGTCTCAAGGATTTTTATTTCATTGTTTTCCAAAACAATGGTGTACACATACTTCTTAAGATTATCATCTGCGGACAAGTAATAGGTGCCATCTTCCAAATCCTTAAAATTCAGTTTTTTACTAAAAAGTCCTTCAGACATGCGTTCCACATAGATAGGATGCGCATCGGCGTCCATTAACCTAACTTCTACGCCGTAAGAAGACGCCTTCATGGTCAATACTACGCTTTTAGTAGAACTACTAGGTAATAGGTTCAATTTTGGCTCACTCGCCATACCTACTGTGGTGATGAACATTAAAGCGACAACTGTTGTAATCTTTGCTATATTTTTCATGTTTACTAATTTTTTTAGGTTATTACTATTTTACACTACAAACATACCCACATACTTAGGGCTACACTACAGCATATTTTTCCAATTTCTGTTCTATTTTAACCAGCACTAATTACTTATTACACCTTTAGGTTAATTTTGCATAGATTATGGTTAATTTTGCAAACATCTACCTAAATCAAGTTGATTAATTTTATACTAGTAAAATAAGTAACATGGTAAAACACAAACCCACTTTTGAGGCTATAGAACCCGACTTTGGGAATTCCTTTACGTATCAGAAATTTGACGAGAACAGGATCAATAAGAACAATGTTTGGCATTTTCATCCAGAGGTGGAACTGGTATATGTCAATGGGGGTTCTGGTAAACGGCAAATAGGCAGTCACGTTTCCTACTATACAAATGGGGACCTTATATTAATAGGTAGTAATCTTCCCCATTGTGGTTTTACGGATGCCCTAACCGGTAATACGAGCGAAACCGTGATCCAAATGAAAACGGATTTTCTCGGAACCGATTTTTTCAAGATTCCGGAAATGAAGAAAATTGAAAGTCTATTTAATGTAGCCAGTGGCGGTATTGCATTTTCCGGTAAGACAAAACGAAAAATTGGGGACAAGATGGAGGTATTGGAATATCAAACCGATTTCCAAAGACTCTTATCCATACTTAATATTTTAAATGAGCTCGGCAATTCTGAGGACATGCGCATGCTAAATGCAGAGGGTTTTTCTTTTTCAACGGATGTTAAGGACAATGACCGTATCAATATCGTCTTTAACCATGTAAAAAATAATTTTAGGGAAGAACTTACGCTAGAAGAAATTTCTTCTATGGTAAGCATGACAATACCCTCTTTCTGTAGGTATTTCAAGAAAATAACCAATAAGACTTTTGTCCAATTTGTAAACGAATATAGATTGGTACATGCCTCTAAATTATTGGCGGAAAAACCCATGAGCATAACAGAGGTTTGTTTTGAATGTGGATTCAATAACTTTTCACATTTCAACAAATCTTTTAAGGCATTTACTGGACAAAATCCGTCCGAATACAGAAATGAATTAAAAACAGTGTTGGTCTAATGCCTAATCTATTTAATGACGTACTGGATTTAGCATTGCCCGATAGCGACATCTACTATTATCCCAATTTTTTTTCCAGCTCCCAGGCCACTCATTACTTAAAGGTTTTAAGTGAAGATACCCCTTGGCGCCAAGATGATATCACTGTTTTTGGAAAAACCTATCCGCAGCCTAGATTAACGGCATTATATGCCAATAACGAAAAGCCCTATTCTTATTCGAATATTACTATGCATCCATTGCTCTTTACGCCCCAATTATTGGAGATTAAGCATAAAGTTGAAAAAGTTGCGGGCACGGAATTTACGACCTGCCTATTAAATAGGTATAGAACGGGAAAGGATAGCAACGGTTGGCATGCGGATAATGAAAAGGAACTAGGCAAGAATCCCATTATTGCCTCCGTTAGCTTTGGGGCAGAACGTTTTTTTCATTTAAAACACAATACGGACCCTACTTTGAAATATAAGTTATTATTAGAACATGGTAGTCTCTTACTCATGAAAGGAAAAACGCAGCATTTCTGGAAACACCAAATTGCGAAAACAGCAAAACAAATAGAGGAACGTCTCAATTTAACCTTTAGGATTATCAACTAACGCATCATGTAACAATTTTACCTAACTACAGAAGCAAAGGACCATCCAATATTGGACCTCACTAATCACGTTGCCATTTTTTTGCAATGAAACTTAACGGGGATGCAAATAATCTAAAGAAATTTTCTAATTCGTATCTTTGCAATGCTATGAAGAAAAAATTTACAGAACGGGAATTAGACCGCATTATAGAAATGGCTTGGGAAGACCGGACTCCTTTTGATGCCATCACCTATCAATTTGGAATATCTGAGCAGGAAACCATAGAAATCATGCGCAGGGAAATGAAGGCCAGCAGCTTTAGAATGTGGCGTAAAAGAGTGCAAGGTAGGGCTACCAAGCACGCAAAACTAAGGAATGATGAAATTGATCGGTTTAGATGCTCCAGACAAAAAAACATTACCGGCAATAAAATATCAAAACGGTAAAGATTTTTTACTTAAAGGTTTCGTTTAATACTGCTGCCAAACGAATACCCCCTTTTTGTAACTGGTCTGCTACAGTATCCCACCAATCATAACTATACCTATAACCCAATTTCTCACCTACGCTTACGGAATCATACACTTTATGTGCCAACTGGTGCGATTCCTCTACCCAATCTAAAAGTGTTCCTTCCTGTAAATATTTAACCTGCTGTTTTGTAGGGGTTGGATATTCAGAGGTAAGTTCCGTAAAGCTCATACCGTAATCATTTATCATATTGGAATCCCATAACCGGTGCAAATTGGTGCCATCACCAAACCATTGAAGCTGTATATCATTCCCGCCCTTATCCTCTAGCCTGCCTATATGCATAGGTTGGTGCAGGTCCCCTATAAGGTGTATCAAAAGTTTAAGGTAAAAAGACTTATCCTCCTTGCTGCTTTTTTCGTCTTTTATAATTTCCAAACAGGTATTTATTCCTTGTACCAAGTCCCCGTTTTCACTATGTTCAATGTCTGCATACTTTTTTCCTTGCGGAATATTCACATAGTGCCAAGCGCTAAATTTGCTGTAGGCCCTATCTGCCTTAATTTCATCTGCAAAATTTGCTACTGCAGACAAACTTTCCCCATCCAATAAATCATTGATGGCCCGCTGGGCCTTTCTACTTAAATAATTTTCAGCTACTTCACCCACAACCCTGTGGCCCGTTTTGGACCAAACTATTTCATTGGCGAAAGAAAAACTGGAAACCAGAAAAAAGAGTACAAAACTATACTTCATCATAATACTTTTGTTCAAAAATAAAACTTCAAATTTTAAGGTATTGTTAAAACTACCAAAAGGTTAAATTTATAATGACAACTTGCAAAAATGAAGAACAAGATCCGATTTTTTATTAAAAATAAACCTCAGCTACTCAAATTTATTGGATTTGGGATTGTTGGTGTATTGTCCCTTTTTCTAATCTTCATCGGCACTATTTATGTAGGTCTTTGGGGCAAAATACCTTCCAAAAAAGAGCTTTCAAACTTTCAATATCAGATTGCGTCTGAAGTTTTTACGGCAGATAGTGTCTTGATAGGCAAATACTACCTGTATGACCGCCAACCCGTTGCATTTTCAGAATTTCCTGAGCATTTAAAACAAGCGTTGATTGCTATTGAAGATGAGCGTTTTTATGACCACTCCGGAATCGATTTCAAAAGCCTTGTTCGCGTTGGCTTCAAGACCATACTTATGGGCGATGCTTCTGCGGGCGGTGGAAGTACGCTCACCCAACAATTGGCGAAGAATCTTTATCCCAGAAAAGACCGTAAGAGAACCAATATCGTGGTGGATAAGGTCAAGGAAATGATCATTGCACGTAGGCTTGGAAAATACTTTTACAAAAGATGAAATTTTAACAAATTACCTCAATACCGTATCCTTTGGGGATAATACGTTTGGTATTGAAAGTGCGGCGCTAAAATTTTACAATTCGCGCACAGAAAATCTAAGCATAAACCAAGCCGCCACCTTGGTGGGCATGTTAAAGGCAACCTATGGCTATAATCCACGATTATTTCCGGAAAAAAGTAGTGGAAAGACGTAACCTAGTGCTCCATGCAATGCATACCAACGAATTTATTTCAGAAGAACAAAAAGTTGAACTCCTGTCCAAGCCCCTTGATTTAGAGTATAGGGAGTTCGATTATAATGCGGGACTGGCTCCCTATTTTAGGGAAGAGGTGAGGAAAGAGATGCTACGCTGGATCAGCTTACAAAATGAAAATGGGGCGGAGTATAACATCTATACATCCGGACTCAAAATATACACAACCCTTAACTTTAAAATGCAACAACTGGCTGAGCGCACCATGGTGCAGCATATGGAAAAGTTACAGGTGGATTTTGAAAAGGGGTATGGCAAAAATGCTCCTTGGATAAAGGATCAAAACTTATTGGAGAAAATTGCAGGAAGAACAGCCACCTACAAAAAAATGAAGAGTGCAGGCCTTTTACACCAACAGATTATAGATAGCCTATCTAACGATATAAGAAAACGAACTTTTAGCAGCTGGAAAGGTGACGAAGAGGTAAATGCCAGTACGATGGACAGTATTCGGCACTACACCAAATTCCTAAATACAGGATCATTGGCGGTTGACCCCAACAATGGGGAAATACTTGTTTGGGTGGGTGGTATCGATTTTAAACATTACAAGTACGACCACATTTCGCAAAGCAAGCGTCAAGTTGGATCTACCTTTAAACCTATTGTGTATACAGCAGCTTTGGAAGCAGGGATAACACCCTGTACGTATTTTTCTGCGCAAGAGGTGGAATACAAAAACTTAAAAGGTTGGTCTCCCAGTAACTCAGGAGACAAGGAAGAAGCTTACCTTAATTATTCCATGCAAGAAGGTTTGAGCAACTCGGTAAATACGATTGCCGTAAAGGTATTGGAGAAAACAGGTATAAACAATGTACTGGAAATGGCCGAAGCCATGGGTATCGAAGAAACGCTCCCAAAGGAACCCTCGATCGCACTAGGTACCGGCGAAATCAAAATTTTAGATTTGGCCCAAGCCTATACCAGTTATGTAAACGATGGCAGACACATTAAACCTTTGTTGATTAGAAGAATCACCAATAGCAAAGATTCGGTCTTGGCTGAGTTTAAATCAGCATTGAGCAAGAACAAAGCGTTCTCGAAAGAAACCGCGCCAGACCATGATTGAAATGATGAAGTCAACGGTGAATACGGGGACGGCATCCAGGTTACGCAATACTTATGGCCTTAACAATGATATTGCAGGTAAAACCGGTACAACCCAGAACAATAAGGATGCATGGTTCGTTGCCTTAATGCCAAACCTGGTACATATTAGCTGGGTGGGAATGGACCAGCATGAAATTGGATTTAGCTCTACCAATTTAGGCCAAGGAGCTAATGCGGCACTACCCTTATTTGCCCGCTGGATGCAAGAGTTAAATAAGAATGAAGAATTTAATCCCTTAACGAAAACTTCTTTTCCAAAACCCAATGGCGCTGTAATAGAATCCCTTGATTGCGAACCGGTTAAGCGAGACGGTTTCTTTAAACGCCTATTCAAGAATCCGAATAAGAAAAAGACCAAGAAAATTTGAAGGTTAGTCTCCAAAATGAATTTTATTGAACTTAACTATTGGTAGTATTAAATTAATATGATATATTTATGATATCAATTTAATATCAAATCTTATGAAAGTCGAAAAAAACCACAATGCACAAAATGGCTATGTAATGCTTTTTGTTGCCTTAGCCTTGCTACTAGGAGGAATTGCCCTTCTTAGAATTTATGTTGGTGCATTTATGATATTTGCAGCCTTAATCATGCTGGCGGGTTTTGTACTTGTAAATCCAAATAGTTCTCGGGTTTTACTTCTGTTCGGTAAGTACGTAGGTACCATTAAGGAAAATGGACTGTTTTGGGTGAATCCGCTCTACACTAAAAAAAGAATTTCGCTAAGAGCCAGTAATTTCGATAGTGAACGTTTAAAGGTAAATGATAAGCTGGGCAACCCCATTATGATTAGCACCATTTTGGTGTGGAGGGTAACGAATACCTATAAGGCGGCTTTTGATGTTGACGACTACCAGAATTTTGTACGCGTACAAACAGATGCAGCGGTACGTAAATTGGCCAGTATGTACCCCTATGACAACTTTGCCGATGAAGGTCTGGATGAAGATATTACTTTACGCTCCAGTGTTAACGAGGTTAGCGAGGCATTGGAACAGGAAGTCCAGGAACGCTTGTCCATGGCTGGAATTGAAGTACTTGAGGCACGCATAGGTTATTTGGCCTACGCCCAGGAAATTGCCAATGCAATGCTAAAAAGACAACAAGCTACCGCCATTGTTGCGGCAAGGCACAAAATTGTCGAAGGTGCCGTAAGTATGGTAGAAATGGCCTTGGAGGAACTTAGTAAGAAAAATTTGGTGGCCTTGGATGATGAACGTAAATCTGCTATGGTCAGTAATCTAATGGTCGTACTTTGTTCTGATAAGGACGTTGCGCCCATTGTCAACACCGGAACACTTAATCACTAATTTACAGAAATTCATCTACCAGGGGGATAAACTTTAAATTGAAAAAATTTAGCCCAGAATTTGCATGAGTAAGAAAAAACCATTTGCATTACGCGTAAACGAAGAAATACTGCAGGCCATTGAAAAATGGGCTGCAGATGAGTTTCGCAGTACCAATGGACAAATTGAATGGATACTCATGAAGAGTTTGAAAGAAGCGAAAAGGGACCCAAAACCAAAAAAAACAAAATAAGTTTATTCCTTGTTTTAAGAAACAAAACTTAAATTTGGTCAACCAAACTAACATACCCTCCATATAATGACCAAGTTTTTAAGCACTTTCGTGCTTTTGCTTTTTTGTATTTTCCTTAAAGCCCAGGATACCATTAAATCATTCACGGTAAAGCATACTTTAGACCCCATCTTGATTGATGGGATATTGGATGAACCCGTCTGGGAAGAAGCTGAAAGTGCTGGCGAGTTTCAACAATATTTTCCTGCCGATAATGTTCCTGCCGTTCACCAGACCGATATGAGGATGCTTACCGATGAAACTACCCTATATGTAGGAATGAAAGTCTATACCCCCGGTAGCAACTATGTAATTCCTTCGTTGGAGCGCGATTTTAGGGCGGGTGGTAATGATAATATCAGCATTATTTTCGACACTTTCAATGATGGCACAAATGCCTTTCTTTTTGGAATAAACCCGATGGGGGTACAACGTGAAGTCTTAATCTCTGGAGGAGGGCAGGATTTAAGTGGTTTTACCACTTCCTGGGATGTAAAGTGGCGTGGAGAAAGTAAAATTTTCGACGGCTATTACACCGCTGAAATGGCGATACCATTAACTTCACTCAAATTTTCCGAAGGTGAAACGAAATGGCGTTTTCAAAGCTATAGGTTTGACATGCAATCCAACGAGCGCAGTAATTGGTTCGTTATTCCGCAGAACCAAAGCGTAATCAATCTTGCTTTTATGGGCGATATGCATTTTGAAAAACCGCTTGGAAGATCAAGGACGCCTTTGGCCATAATTCCATACATCAATGCAATTGCCGATCAAGATTTTGAAACCAATGAAAGATCAAGTAAGGTAAAGGTTGGCGGGGATGCAAAAGTAGCTATTGGGAATGGGATGAATTTGGACGTAACACTTAATCCCGATTTTTCAAATGTGGAGGTGGATGCTATTTTTACCAACCTAACACGGTTCGAAGTTTCCCTACCGGAAAGACGTCAATTCTTTATCGACAATAATGATCTTTTTGGAAGTTTTGGAGGCAGTAGAGATGCCAACCCCTTCTTTTCGAGACGGATTGGCATTGCCAATGATAGCGCGGATAATTCCATACAAAATGATATTTTAGGCGGACTACGCCTAAGTGGTAAATTGAACAAAAACCTTCGTTTGGGACTATTGAATATACAAACTGCCAAAAACGAGGAACAGGAAATAGTCTCCAATAACAACATGATGCTCGCTCTACAGCAGCGCGTATTTGCGCGCTCAAACATAGGTATGTTTTTCATAAACCGCCAGGCATTTGGCAATGAGGACTACTTGACCGAGGAAGATGAATACAACCGTGTTATAGGCATTGATTATAACTTGGCAAGTTCAGACAATGTCTGGTCAGGAAAATTTTATACACATAAATCTTTTCAGCCTGGGGATAATCAGGGGAATTTATCCGCCGGCGCATTCTTAGGAAGGAATTCTAGGTTTTGGAACGTATTTACAGATTTGGCCTATGTCAATGATGATTTTAGGTCGGATTTAGGTTTTATTCGCCGGACCGATATTATTAAATCAGCGACTTCGATACAACGGCTTTTTTGGCCAAAGTCCGGTCCCTTAAACAATCATGGACTTGAAGTTTTTCCTATTTTAGTTTGGCGACCTACTTTGGATTACAAGAATACGGACTATGAAATTAATGCCACTTACCAATTTCGGTTCAAGAGCTTCTCTGAGTTCAATATACAATACTCCAATCAATATATTTTTTTGACGGAGCCTTTTGACCCTACCAATACGGATGGTGCCATTGAATTACCTAGCGATCAAGACTATACGTTTGGTGCACTTGGTGTTGGCTATAAATCAAATGAAGCCAATGTCTTTGCCGTTGAAACCGAAGCAACCTTTGGTAACTTTTATAATGGTGAACGATTTTCCGCAGGCGCAGAAGCAACATTGCGGCTTCAACCAAAAGTTAGGTTAAGCCTAAATGTTAATTATGATAAGATAAGCTTACCCGATCCATATCCTAGCGCAGACCTTTGGTTGGTTAGCCCAAGGGTAGGTGTAACCTTTAGTAAATCTATATTTTGGTCAACCTTGTTTCAATATAGTAACCAACGTGATAATTTAGGAATCAACTCTAGGTTGCAATGGCGTTTTGCTCCTTTATCTGACCTTTTCATTGTCTATAACGATAATTACTTCGTAAATTCCTTTGAACCCAAGTACAGATCCATCAACCTGAAATTTACCTATTGGCTAAATATATAGCCAAAAATTATCCTACTATAATGATAAACATTCTTTTGAAGGCTATTTGCAGACCTAAAAATTTAAATTTGGCTATCAATTAGATAACTTACTAATGGCAAAAGTATTATTTGTCTCCGTTTTTCTACTTTTTATTACCGATGTTTTTGCCCAAAAAGAGCGCAAAACTTTCGTAGTAAAACAGATTTCCGAAACCATTATCCCAGATGGGAGGTTAGATGAGCCTATTTGGGAAATGGCTGATGATGGCGCTACTGATTTCTGGGAATATTTCCCTTTAGATTCAATACAGGCAAAAAAACAATCTATTATAAAAATTCTATATGACAACAAGAATTTATATGTAGGCATTAAAGCCTATTCCAGCGGAAAAAATTATGCGACCCAATCTTTACAGCGCGATTTTAGGGGAAGCGGAAGTGACAGTTTCTCTTTGGTTTTTGACACCTTTAATGATGGCACGAATGCTTTTTTATTTGGAATAAATCCTTTTGGCGTACGCCGTGAAGCCCTCATAGCAAACGGTGGCGCCGGCCAAGATGATTTTAACCTAGCTTGGGATATGAAGTGGAAAGGAGATGCAACAATCTATGACGATTACTTTACCGCAGAAATGGTCATTCCCCTCACTTCCTTCAAATTTGAGGAGGGCGTTACCAAATGGCGCTTTAACAGCTACCGTATAGAAACACAATCAAACGAACGAAGTTCATGGACCAGAATACCACAAAATCAGCAGATATATAATCTTGCATTTATGGGGGACATGGTCTTTGAAAAACCCTTGGGAAAATCAAGAACACCTTTAGCGCTCATTCCTTATGTGAATGGTATAGCGGCACGTGACTTTGAAAACGGGGAAAATCTCAATAACTTAAAAGTTGGTGCGGATGCGAAGATATCTGTGGGAAATAGCCTAAATCTTGACCTCACCTTAAACCCGGATTTCTCTACCGTGGAAGTTGACAATTTTATTACCAACCTTACCCGTTTTGAGATTGCGTTGCCAGAGCGGCGGCAATTCTTTATCGATAACAATGATCTTTTCGCTAGTTTTGGTAACGGTTTTGATTTTAGTCCGTTTTTTTCAAGGCGTATAGGTATCGCGAGAGATACTGTAGGCAATACTATAGAAAATAATATCATTGGAGGGGCTCGCCTAAGCGGAAAGCTAACAAAAGACCTTCGCGTAGGATTTTTAAATATTCAAACAGCGGAAGATTTGGAAAATAGAATTCCGTCAAACAACAATACCATGCTGGCACTACAGCAGCGTGTCTTCTCCAGGTCTAACATCGGTGTTTTCTTTATTAACAAACAGTCATTTGAAACCTATGACTTTGTGGAGCGTGAAGATGAATATAATAGAGTTTTGGGTATTGATTATAACCTTGCCTCCAAGGACAATACCTGGAACGGATCATTTATGACCCACAAATCCTTTCAACCAGACGATAGTGAGGGAAACTTTGCTTCGAGTGCCCTTATTCGCTACAATACAAGAAAATTCAATGTATTTGCCAAGGGTACTTTTATAGACGAAGATTTCCGTTCAGATTTAGGCTTTGTCCGTAGAACCGACCTTTTCAAGACCTTATTGAGCACCCAGCGCGTTTTTTGGCCCAAAAAAGGAATTGCCCAAAATCATTCTTTTCAAATTTTCACAAATGTTCGTTGGAGCCCGAGTAGAGATTTTCAAAATACCGATTATGATTTGCAGGGTACATACGAGGTGCAGTTTAACAATCAGTCCCAAGCGCGGTTAGAGTTTACCAATACCTACACCTTTCTTTTTGATGATTTTGATCCTACAGGGACAATAGGCGCTACTCCCCTGCCTGAAAATGAAGATTATCATTATAATAATGTAGAAATTGGATATCAGTCCGATCAGCGAAAATTGTTTTCTTATGACGTCCAGTCAACGGTCGGTCGGTTTTTTAATGGTAACCGATTTTCCGTAGGAGGTAGTATGACGCTGCGCTTTCAACCTAAAGCCTCTTTCTCGCTTCAGTTCGATTACGACCAAATAGACCTACCCTCCCCCTATTCAAGTGCCAATATCTGGTTAATTAGTCCCAAAGTAGATTTAACTTTCAGTAAATCTATTTTTTGGTCTACTTTAATACAATATAGCAACCAGAGGGATAATTTAGGAGTTAACTCTAGATTACAATGGCGGTTTGCTCCCTTATCAGACCTCTTCCTAGTGTACAACGACAATTACTTTGTAAACACGTTTGCTCCAAGGTTTCGTTCTATCAATCTAAAATTAAGCTACTGGTTAAACATTTAATATGAAGCCAAAATTCTTATGTTCAGACTTGGATGGCACGCTTTTGAGTTCCAAAAGTGACGTATCGGATTTTACGGTTGCAATGCTAAGCAAAATCAAGGACCGCATGCGTATCATTTTGGTTTCCGCAAGAATGCCAAGTGGTATGCGTTATCTTCAGGAAAGATTGGGCATTACCCATGAACCCTTAATCTGTTACAACGGTGCTTTAGTTTTGGACGGGGAAAAGGAGTTGGCATCCGTGTGTATAGAATTAGAAGTTCTAAAGCAAATACATGCAGTCTGCAGCAGTTTTTCTACCGATTTGGGACTTTATTATCAAGATGAATGGTATGTACCCAATACTTCTAAACGGGTAGCGAAGGAAGCAAAGTACACGAAAACAATACCAACTTTCCAAAATACCAAAACAACCTTAGAAAACTGGGAAAAAAGAGGTATTGGCGCACATAAAATTATGTTGATGGGCACCAAAGAAAGCGCAGATGCCTTAATGCCGGTTTTACACAACAATTTGGGAACTGTTGTGCACCTGTACCGATCCAATGATACCCTTATTGAGATAGCACCAAAATCTATCTCCAAACTATCAGCCATTAACTTGCTATTAGGCCAGAACGCATCGTTAAAGGATGTTGTCGCTTTTGGCGACAATTACAATGATATTGAGATGCTAAAACATGTAGGTTATGGCGTTGCCGTAGCAAATGGAAGGGATGAAGTAAAGGCAGTGGCTGATGCGATAACATTGGCAAATACAGAAGACGGTGTAGCCCATTTTATTCAACAACACTTGGTAATTTGATTATATTTGGCAACAGCAACCTACCGTAATTCTATATGTTCAATCTTATTTCACAACCGCTAATTAGCAATGACACTGTGGTATTCGGCCTATTGGCCCTTTGCCTTGGATTCATATTTTATACCTCTAGTCTGCAAACTGGATTTTGGAGTAAATTCTATGCTATTGTACCAGCCGTGCTCATGTGCTACTTACTACCAGCCATACTTGCAAGTATAGGAATCATTTCTGATGAAATCTCAAATCTTTATTTCATGGCCAGTAGGTATCTTTTACCTGCGGCCCTGGTCCTTATGACCTTGAGTATAGACCTAAAGGCCATTTCAAACTTAGGCTCAAAAGCCTTAATTATGTTTCTTACCGGTAGTGCCGGTATCATTATCGGTGGGCCCATAGCAATACTTATCGTTTCCATTTTCTCTCCGGAGACCGTGGGCGGTAATGATTTTGATGCTATTTGGAGAGGACTCGCAACTATTGCGGGAAGTTGGATAGGTGGTGGCGCCAACCAAGCGGCAATGTTGGAGATATTTCAATATAATCCAGAAAAATATGGCGGTATGGTACTCATAGATATTGTGGTTGCCAATATTTGGATGGCCGTTATCTTACTAGGGGTTGGTAAGACCAAAAAAATAGATAAATGGCTAAAAGCAGACACCTCTGCAATTGAAACACTCCGGGTAAAGGTTACGGCGTTTACTGAAAAAATTACAAAAGTACCTACTTTAAAGGATTACATGATCATGCTTTCCCTGGCTTTTACAGCTGTAGGTATTGCCCATTTTTTCGGGGATGAATTAAGTACCTATCTTAATGGTACTTTTGAAGTGGTACGTGACCAAAAGAGCTTTCTCTCCTTTTTGGGATCTGGATTCTTTTGGATGGTAGTCATTGCTACAGCAATTGGTATTGTGCTTTCCTTTACCAAAGCTAAAAACTATGAAGGTGCAGGCGCTAGTAAACTTGGTGGTATGTTCATCTATATTTTGGTGGCCACCATTGGCATGAAAATGGATTTGGGAAAGGTACTCGAAAACCCCGGACTAATTGCGGTTGGCTTCATTTGGATAATCATACATGCAGGCCTAATGATACTTGTAGCCAAGTTGATTAAGGCTCCCTATTTCTTCTTGGCAGTGGGCAGCCAAGCTAATGTAGGCGGTGCGGCATCAGCACCGGTCGTGGCAGCGGAATTTCACCCATCCCTCACCTCCGTTGGCGTATTATTGGCTGTTTTAGGTTATGTGGTAGGTACAGGAGGGGCACTCCTATGTGCTTACTTAATGGAAGTGGCTTCTAGTTTGTAAGCCGTATTTTTAACCAACAAAGTAAAAGCGATTACCACTTATTTATCAAATTTTATAGATATTTGCGCCCTAAATCAAACCAATGAAAAAATTGATATTTGTCTTTGTTTCCACTTTTCTTGTATTGGTATCCTGTGGCGATAATCCTGACGAAACCTTAATTGTAACAGGTACGGTAAAAGGGCTTAAAAAAGGGACGCTCTATTTACAGCACATATCGGATTCCACTTTGGTATCCGTAGACTCCGTAACTATAAATGGCGATGGCAAATTTTCTTTTAAAACTGGTTTGGAGAGCCCAGAGGTCTTCTATTTGTATTTGGATAAAAAAGATAATAATGACATAAACGACCGGATTACCTTTTTTGCCGAACCAGGAACGATAACGATAAATACAGACTGGAATACTTTTGATACCAACGCAAAAATAGCAGGGTCTGAAAGCCATGAAATTTTAGAGCAATACCGCAAGACGATGTCCGGAATAAACAAGCGTAATTTTGAGATAATGCTCAAGGCCTCGCAGACAGACAGCGCGCTAAATCAAACTAGCATTGATTCCTTACAAGGAATCAGTGATAGAAATGTACAAAGGGGTTATGCCTTTGCCATAAATTTTGCCTTGAACAATAAAGATTCTTATGTAGCGCCTTATATCGCATTAAAGGAAATACCTGATGCAAACAAAAAATATTTGGATTCTATTTATACTGTGCTTTCGCCAGAGGTTTCATCCTCTAAATACGGAAAGGAATTGGCCCGCTTATTGAATAATAATTAATTTAAAACGTAAGAATTTAAACTAAAAAAGCACCCTAAGTTTAGGGTGCTTTTTTAGTTACTGGAAGATAGTGCTTAGGCCATTTTATTGAGCTTCTCCACCAATTTGGTGGCCTTTGTCTCAAGTTCGTTTCTAACGGACTTAAAATGTTTCTTTTTGTTTTCAACTTCGCTTTTGTTGACCTTGGCGATGAGCTCATCAAATGTTTCAATGGCTTCATCTATTATAGCCGCACCTTCTTTTGTATTGTTATTCCCATTTGCTGCTTCCACAACATAAACACCTTCAATAATGTCTCCGAGAACGTTATTAATGTCTTTCTTTAAATCTTTTATACTTGCCATTACTAAATATTTTTTGCAAAAATACACTTTTTGCATTTCTAAAACTTAATTACCTTTTAAATAGTAACTTCCAGTAATTTTACCCCTTTAGATTTTAATTCGATTTTTTTTGTGATGGCAGGTAAAAGCACTGTTTCACCATAGGCAAGGGCCACCTCACCTGCTTCAGTCTTAACCATGGCTCTACCCGCTACGCACATGAAAATGGTAAACGAATCACGGTGTTCGGTATCCAATTCCATAGCACCGCTAACGTGGATAAAATTGGTTTTAAAGTATGGAGAAACAACCATTTTATTTTGAGTATTCAATTCTTGGGAATACACCACTTTAAAATCATCTTTCCGCTCATAGTCAATAGCATCAAGTGCCAAATCTGTATGTAACTCCCTAAGGTTCCCATCCTTATCCTTTCTATTAAAATCAAAAACACGATACGTAATATCAGAAGTCTGCTGTATCTCTGCCAAAAGTACTCCAGCCCCAATAGCATGTATCTTGCCCGTATTTATGAAAAAGGTATCTCCTGCAGCTACCTTTTCGTAATGTAGCAAATCTAGAAGTTTATTATTCTTGAGACTATTTGCATAAGTTTCCTTGGTAACGTCCTTATTGAAACCAACAATTAATTCCGCACTTGGATCTGCATCAATAACGTACCACATTTCGGTCTTCCCAAAGGAGTTATGACGCATTTTTGCCAAGTCGTCATTAGGATGTAATTGAATCGACAAATCTCGTTTTGCATCAATAAATTTTATTAAAATTGGGAAATCCGAACCAAATCGTTGCACAACACTTTTACCCAACAACCCCTCCGCATTGGCATCAATGAGCTCCTGTAACGAGACATTCGCCAGTGGTCCATTTGAAACGACGGACACATCTCCACCTACAGCGGATAATTCCCAACTTTCTCCCGTAATCTCACTTTCAATGGGTTTGCCTAATACATCCTTCAATTTTGTGCCGCCCCAAAGCCGTTCTTTCAAAATGGGTTTAAATTTGAAAGGGTATAAATCCATCTCTATATATTTTTATAGATCGAAATTAAATAAGTTACTGCAATCAGCACTTAAAAATAGTTGAATCACCAATTTTTAATGGTAGAAATACAATCGGTATCGTCTAAAAAAAGTCCATTAGCCAGTATAGGTCACAAAATTTCGAGGTGTTTCATAAAGCACCACCTCAATTTCCTGTTCTTTATTTATATGTGGGCGTAGTTTATTCCAAATAACCACTGCAATATTTTCGGCCGTTGGATTAAGGTTTTTGAATTCTGGAACCTCAATATTCAGGTTCTTATGGTCCATATAATCCTCGATTTCGTCTTTGATCAAATCTTTGAGCACCTTCATATCCATAACAAAACCAGTCTCCTCATCAATTTCGCCTGTAACGCTTACGATAAGTTCATAATTGTGACCATGAAAATTAGGATTGTTGCACTTCCCAAAAATTCGTTGGTTCTTGGAATCCTCCCAGTCTGCCCTATAAAGCCTATGCGCAGCATTAAAATGAGACTTTCTACTAATTTTTACTTTCATTGCTTTTCTACTGTATTAAATAAATGTTGGTAGAATTTCTCAAATATAATTTTGAACCAAACGGTGTAAATCTGAGGGTTATTGGAAATATCTTGCTTGACCTGCTCTGGTAGCATCCATTTCCAATGCTCAACTTCCTCTGGATTAATATTGGGTTCAGCATTAAAACTCCCGATCATTACATGATCGTATTCATGCTCCGTTAATCCGTTATCAAATGGAGCCTTATAGATAAAAGAAAATAGCTCTTTCAATTCTGTCTCAAAACCCATTTCTTCCTGTAGCCTCCGTTTTCCTGCCGCTATGTTGGTTTCACCTACCCTTTGGTGACTACAACATGTATTGGTCCATAACAACGGGGAATGGTATTTTGATGCCGCACGTTGCTGTAACATTATCTCACCCTTTTCGTTAATAACAAAAACCGAGAATGCCCTATGGAGCAGGGCCTTCTCATGGGCCTCCATCTTGGGCATGGTACCAATCTGTTCGTCTTGCAAATTGACTAGAATTACCTCTTCTTCCTTCATGTCGTAAAAGTAAGGCGTTTAACTTATTTTACGAAAAGTAGAACACATAATTATACGTTAAGAGATTAAAAGAATCTTGGGGATTTAAGATTGCTTTTTGTAGAAATGAAATCATATCTAAATATGACTTCAAAAGAACCGTCATTAAATGCCGCACTCCCAAGGTCTGTAGTTTCCTTGTCGTAAGCGATACCAATCAAAAATTTATTTGATATATTGAATCCTGCCATACCACTAAAGGCCGCATCCCATCTGTAAGCCGCACCAAGGATAAACTTCTCATTGAGCATGAAATTGGCTGATAAATCCATTTGTAAAGGAGCTCCTTGTACCACCTTTGTCAATACGGTTGGTTTAAATTTTAAAAACGGATTAAGGTCCCATACATACCCTGCAATTAAATAAAAGTTCATTTGTTCCTTGGCCGTGGATAGCGTGGATTCTTGAAAATGCGAAGTTTCCAAAAATCGAGGAACAGAAAGACCTACATAGTATTTGTTGGTATGGTAATACACACCTGCACCAATGTTGGGTGTTAACCGGTTATCAATATCTTGCTGTAAGGTGGGGTCTGTTGTGAACTGGTTTAATTCGGAAAAGCGGATATCCAAAAGATTCGCACTGGCTTTTAGGCCAAAACTCAACCTTCCTTCTGTGGAGGTCCAAATGGTATAGGAAAAATCAATGTCAAAATTGGTTTCTGACGTAGGTCCTATTTCATCGTTTACAACAGATAGACCCAAACCAACCCCTCTATACCCAATCGGCGAATGCACGTTAAATGTTTGTGTAACCGGTGCACCCTCTAGACCCATCCATTGTGAGCGGTGCAAAGCGGCTATGCTTATGTGCCCCCTAGAACCTGCATAACCAGGATTAACACTTACCGTATTATACATGTATTGCGTATATTGGGCATCCTGTTGCCCGTAGGAAAATAAGCCAAATACAAGCATTACAGTTAAGATACTATACTGTATTCTATAAATTTGAGACTTGTATATATTTACTTTCAACATCCTAATTATCTATTTATGTACAAGTATCCAGACATGGTTTTATTCTCTCCATCAGGCAATTGATAGTCTAGAATATAGAAATAGGTTCCTACTGGCAATTTTCGATCCTGATCAACGGTCACCCTGCCCTCAGATGTTCCATCAAAAACATTACCTTCCGTATCATAAGCTCTGGTATTGTACACTGAAACACCCCATCTATTAAAAATCTTTAAGGTATTATTGGGATAATTCTCTAGGCCGGAAATTCGTAGAACATCATGGATACCATCACCGTTTGGTGTGATGACATTAAATACTTCTATTTCCTCCTCCAACTCTCCTAGATCTGGGTCCAAATAATTGGGTATACCATCATTATCCGAATCATCATCCGCATAATTTCCATTTTGGTTCAAATCCTCATCAATAGTCTCAATACCATCATCATCGTCGTCAGTATCCCGATAATCGGATTCTTCATCACTATCCGTATTTGGCAGCATGGCGTAAGGATTATCGATACCTTCATTTACATTGACATCTACCGTCATAGCCCCTTCAAAACCATCGTCAAGACCATCATCATCCTTGTCTGATCCTATACGGATTACATCTGCAATTCCGTCTTGGTTCGCATCATGTCCTTCAATGGCATCCGGAACATTATCATTGTCACTATCCTCATCCAAATAATCTGGAAGGCTATCACCATCAGTGTCAATTGGAAAGATTCCCATTTGTCCATTTTGTTCGAAGGCATCATCAAGCCCGTTACCATTTTCATCTAATCCGGATGGGGCAATATAATCTGCGGTAGATTGTGCCTCAACATTGTCTGGAATTCCGTCTCCATCACTGTCTATATCCAAATAATCCGGAAATCCATCACCATCGGTATCCGTCGCGTTGGTGGCAGCATCATTGTCGCCATCCAAGTTCAAGTCTTCGAAACTATCTACGATACCGTCATTGTCACCATCCAAATCAACTCCCAGCGGACTAACAATTAATGTAATTGTTGCAGTACCACAGTTCCCTAGCGCATCACAGACCGTATAATTGAATGAATCATTTCCTAAGTAATTGTTATTTGGAAAGTAACTTAAAGTATCATCTGAAGGATTATTGGGCGTACCGTTATTATTGACCGTAACCGACCCGTTAATTGGTTGGGTTACACTTATGGTACCTAAATTTGGCAAATCGTTGTCGTTCAACTGCCAATTGTCTATCGTAATGATTTCATTGACATCCAGCGCTATTGAATCATCGTTTACGTCCAAGACTGGAAGCACTTCAATGGTAACCGTTGCTGTACTGCAATCACCAAAACCATTACATATCGTATAATCGAAAGTGTCAGACCCATTAAAATTTGGATTGGGCGTATAGGTTACGACATCGTCCAACGGATTATTAGGTGTACCGTTATCATTAATGGATACGAAACCATTGTTAGGACTGGTCGCAGTTAATGCACCAGGGTCTGGCAAATCTGTATCATTATCATAGATAGGTAGAATTACTGGAACATCTTCATCGGTCGTTACAACATCATCCACTAAATTGGCAGCCTGTGACAAACAAACTACCGTAAAATTTGGAAGATTAAAATCGTTACCGGCCTTGTTCACGGTTGCCGTATATTTTACAACGGTACTCGTTGCAGTAACTTGTGGGCGAAGCACATCCCCAGAAACAGCAGGAGTCCAACTCACCGTTGCGCCACTAGGCACGTTTGCCGCAATGTCCAATACTACTTGGTTTTCAGGACTAGTACAATCTGTCACTATAAAGTATCCCGTAGCATTTGATCCACAAAGCGTACCATCATAGGTGGCAAAGTAAATACCGGGCGTTGTAACCTCTAAAAAGAAATCTGTCCCCAAAACCGTGCTTGTATCAGAAGCCTCAAACCAGCGATAATTATTTTCATCGCTACTGTTTGGTGCCTGTAAGAGAAATTGGGCGTTGGCCAAAGCTATCCCCATTATTGTAAAAACAATACTGAGGAGTAACTCTTTATATGAAGCTGTTTTTTTCAAATCGATTTGGGTCGGTTTTCTTATTTATTATTTTACAACGAACACCACGTTGATCAATGAATTATAGTCTGTAGGTGTTGCAATGATATCGTAGGTCAATATACCCCCAGCACTTATAGTAAACTCTGCGGGAGTGGTATCAAAAACGGTTGGATCTGCATAAGTAACGTAATAATATAACTCAGTGCGCCCGTATGTAGGTACCGCTCCGGGGGCACCCGCACTTCCCGCAGTTGGCATACCATACTGATCAATGTACTCTTGATATAAATCTACGGTACGATTATTACCCGTAGTTGAAGCGTCAATGGCAATTGAAGGTGGATAAAATATATTTGGTCTTGTATTATTAATAACATAAGGGGTAGCTACACTTCCATTTCCTGTTACAGAAATATCATTACCTGCAGTTATTTGGGTTTCAGTACCATCTGCTGTTGCCACCGATAAATTATAATTTATACCACTTGGCGTTATCGTAACGGAACCATCGGTTGATGTCAAGGTCTGAATTTCATTGGAAGAATTATTATCCGCGTCATCCACATTTAAGGTTATTGCATTTCCTCCTGATATCGATATTTGACCTGGATTACCATTTGTAGCTAAGGTTTGGTCATCTGTGGCAGGATCTCCTGCTGGACCTTGAGGGCCCGTGGCTCCCGTTGGTCCTGCCGGACCTTGTGCTCCTGTTGCACCGGTAGCACCAGCTGGACCGGCCGGTCCTTGTGGACCTACATTTCCTTGTGGACCTTGAACTCCAGTTGGACCTGCTGGGCCCTGTGGACCTGCCGGACCTGTTGCGCCATCGTTACCATCAGCTCCTGCGGGACCAACCGGACCTTGTGGACCTGTTGCTCCGTCGTTACCGTCAGCACCTGCCGGGCCTACCGGACCTTGGGGACCTGCAGGGCCTGTTGCGCCATCATTACCGTCAGCACCATCCGCACCTGCCGGGCCTACCGGACCTTGTGGGCCTTGTGGGCCTACCGGGCCTGTAGCACCATCGTTACCATCCGCACCTGCGGGGCCAACCGGACCCTGTGGGCCTTGTGGACCTGTCGCACCATCGTTACCGTCAGCACCTGCGGGACCAACCGGGCCTTGGGGGCCTGCCGGACCTGTTGCTCCATCGTTTCCATCAGCACCTGCCGGGCCAACTGGACCTTGGGGACCTGTATTTCCTATTGGACCCTGTGGACCTGTTGCTCCATCGTTACCGTCAGCACCTGCGGGACCAACCGGACCTTGTGGCCCTGTTGCACCATCGTTTCCGTCAACACCGTCAGCACCTGCCGGGCCAACTGGACCTTGGGGACCTGCCGGGCCTGTATTTCCTATTGGACCCTGTGGACCTGTTGCTCCATCGTTACCGTCAGCACCTGCGGGGCCTACCGGACCTTGGGGACCTTGTGGGCCTGTCGCTCCATCATTCCCGTCAGCACCTGCCGGGCCTATCGGACCTTGGGGACCTTGTGGGCCTGTCGCTCCATCGTTACCGTCAGCACCTGCCGGGCCAACTGGACCTTGGGGACCTGTTGCTCCATCGTTTCCATCAGCACCTGCGGGACCAACTGGACCCTGTGGGCCTGTCGCTCCATCGTTTCCATCGACGCCGTCAGCACCATCCGCACCTGCGGGGCCTACCGGACCTTGGGGACCTTGTGGGCCTGTCGCTCCATCATTCCCGTCAGCACCTGCCGGGCCTATCGGACCTTGGGGACCTTGTGGGCCTGTCGCTCCATCGTTACCGTCAGCACCTGCCGGGCCAACTGGACCTTGGGGACCTGTTGCTCCATCGTTTCCATCAGCACCTGCGGGACCAACTGGACCCTGTGGGCCTGTCGCTCCATCGTTTCCATCGACGCCGTCAGCACCATCCGCACCTGCGGGGCCAACTGGACCTTGTGGACCTTGTGGGCCTTGCGGTCCTGCAGGGCCTGTCGCTCCATCGTTACCATCAGCTCCTGCGGGACCAACCGGGCCTTGGGGGCCTTGTGGGCCTGTCGCACCATCGTTACCATCAGCTCCTGCGGGACCAACCGGGCCTTGGGGGCCTTGTGGGCCTGTTGCACCATCGTTTCCGTCAATACCGTCAGCACCATCCGCTCCTGCGGGGCCAACCGGACCCTGGGGACCTGTCGCTCCGTCATTTCCATCGATGCCGTCAGCACCATCCGCACCTGCGGGACCAACCGGACCCTGGGGGCCTTGTGGACCTGTCGCACCATCGTTACCGTCAGCACCTGCGGGACCAACCGGGCCTTGGGGGCCTGCCGGACCTGTTGCTCCATCGTTTCCATCAGCACCTGCGGGACCAACCGGACCTTGGGGACCTGTATTTCCTATTGGACCCTGTGGGCCTGTTGCTCCGTCGTTACCGTCAGCACCTGCCGGGCCTACCGGACCTTGGGGACCTGTTGCTCCATCGTTTCCATCAGCACCTGCCGGGCCTACCGGACCCTGGGGACCTTGTGGGCCTGTCGCTCCATCGTTACCGTCAGCACCATCCGCACCTGCGGGACCAACCGGACCCTGGGGGCCTTGTGGACCTGTCGCACCATCGTTACCGTCAGCACCTGCGGGACCAACCGGGCCTTGGGGGCCTGCCGGACCTGTTGCTCCATCGTTTCCATCAGCACCTGCGGGGCCAACCGGACCCTGGGGACCTTGTGGACCTGTTGCACCATCGTTACCATCTACGCCATCAGCACCTGCGGGGCCTACTGGGCCTTGTGGGCCAACTGGACCCTGGGGACCTGCCGGACCTGTATTTCCTATCGGACCTTGTGGACCTTGTGGGCCTGTCGCACCATCGTTTCCATCAGCTCCTGCGGGACCTACCGGACCTTGTGGGCCTTGTGGGCCTGTTGCACCATCGTTACCATCTACGCCATCAGCACCTGCGGGACCAACCGGGCCTTGGGGGCCTGCCGGACCTGTTGCTCCATCGTTTCCATCAGCACCTGCCGGGCCTACCGGACCTTGGGGACCTGCCGGACCTGTTGCGCCATCGTTTCCGTCAACACCGTCAGCACCATCAGCACCATCAGCACCTGCGGGACCAACCGGACCCTGGGGGCCTTGTGGACCTGTTGCACCATCGTTACCATCTACGCCATCAGCACCATCCGCTCCTGCGGGGCCAACCGGACCCTGGGGACCTGCCGGACCTGTATTTCCTATCGGACCTTGTGGACCTGTCGCACCATCGTTACCATCTACGCCATCCGCACCTGCGGGGCCAACAGGGCCTTGTGGACCTGCAGGGCCTGTTGCTCCATCGTTACCATCAACACCGTTAGCACCTGCGGGGCCAACTGGGCCTTGCGGGCCTGCCGGTCCTGTATTTCCTATTGGACCCTGTGGGCCTGTTGCTCCATCATTACCGTCAGCACCATCCGCACCTGCGGGACCAACTGGACCCTGGGGGCCTTGTGGACCTGTCGCACCATCGTTACCGTCAGCACCTGCGGGACCAACCGGGCCTTGGGGGCCTGCAGGGCCTGTTGCTCCATCGTTACCATCAACACCGTCAGCACCTGCGGGGCCAACTGGGCCTTGCGGACCTGTATTTCCTATTGGACCCTGTGGGCCTGTTGCTCCATCGTTACCGTCAGCACCATCCGCACCTGCTGGGCCTATCGGACCTTGTGGGCCTTGCGGTCCTGCCGGACCTGTATTTCCTATTGGACCCTGTGGGCCTGTCGCTCCATCGTTTCCGTCAACACCGTCAGCACCATCAGCACCTGCGGGGCCTACCGGACCTTGCGGACCTGTATTTCCTATTGGACCTTGTGGGCCTGTAGCACCATCGTTACCATCAGCACCTGCCGGGCCTACCGGACCTTGGGGACCTGTTGCTCCATCGTTACCATCAACACCGTCAGCGCCATCCGCACCTGCTGGGCCAACCGGACCTTGGGGACCTTGTGGACCTGTTGCTCCATCATTACCGTCGGCTCCTGCCGGACCAACTGGGCCTTGTGGACCTGTTGCGCCATCGTTACCGTCAACACCGTCAGCACCATCCGCACCTGCTGGGCCAACCGGACCTTGTGGGCCTGCCGGACCTGTAGCACCATCGTTACCATCCGCTCCTGCGGGGCCAACTGGACCTTGGGGACCTGCGGGACCTGTATTTCCTACCGGACCTTGCGGGCCTGCTGGACCTGTATTTCCTATTGGACCCTGTGGGCCTGTTGCTCCATCGTTACCATCTGCTCCTGCGGGGCCTACCGGACCTTGTGGGCCTGTCGCTCCATCGTTTCCATCGGCTCCTGCCGGGCCTACCGGGCCTTGGGGGCCTGCTGGGCCTGTTGCGCCATCATTACCGTCAGCACCATCCGCACCTGCCGGGCCAACCGGACCTTGGGGACCTGCAGGGCCTGTCGCTCCATCGTTTCCGTCAACACCATCAGCACCTGCCGGGCCTACCGGACCCTGAGGGCCTGTCGCACCATCGTTACCATCCGCTCCTGCAGGGCCTACCGGACCTTGGGGACCTGCAGGGCCTGTTGCTCCATCATTACCGTCAACACCATCAGCACCTGCTGGTCCTACCGGACCTTGGGGACCTTGTGGGCCTGTTGCGCCATCATTACCGTCAGCACCATCCGCACCTGCCGGGCCAACCGGACCTTGGGGACCTGTAAGGTCAGATGTCGTGAAAGTGCCACCATCGTCAAAGTTCAATGTGAACGTGCCGTCTCCATTGTCCGTTGTCGAGGTAATTCCGTTCCCGTCAGCACCGTTTGTAGAAGATGGCTCCCATGAGTCGCCATCCCAAAAATAAATAGTTCCTGTATTGGTGTTTACATATAAATCTCCCAGGTCGGCACCCGATGGTGTCGTGGCACCAGGTGCAGATACAGCAGTACCTTGCAATACTTCACAATTACATTGATCCTCCAGCGTTACCGTAGTTTGTGCCATGGTGGTACTGGATAGGAACAAAACGAATAGTACCAACAAAGTGTGGATAGTGTAGCCTTTCGTAATGGTAGTTTGAGCTTTCATACGTTTAAAATTCAATTTCCCCTTCAAAAATTCTGTGGTCATATAGGTTTATTAAAATTGTTGGTGGTACAAAATCCCGAAACTTTCAGTTTTATGGAAAATTGGATAACCACAACGAACAAATATTGATTATAACCCGCGCTCCTTAAAATAAATGTTGTGTATTGGGATATTTGTACAGTATAAATAGATAAACATGAGGTATGGGCTTACTCCAATCAAGCTAAATTATACTTACGTTTTGTCGAAAACATTCGGAAAATTGGGCATTTTCCAAGCCTTTTAATCCTAAATAAATCGATGAAATACTAAAAAAAAAGATGTAAAGAATTAAGTCTGAAGCTGTCTGTATTACTATAATTTATATTAGAATGTCACTCCAAAAACATAGGAAATACAAATACCTTTTTAACTATTTTCATGGGATAAACGCAGTAAGACCTTGAGGCAAAAAAGAATTAAAGCGGTATCATAAGGGAAAAGAAGCCCGTAAAAACCCAAAAAAAATTACTTGAAACTAGTTGTTCTTAACGCGATACGTAATTCTTCTGTTCGTAATCACTGTTCGTACCTGTACGGTCAACAAGGCAGGGTTTGAGGTAACGGCACTACATGAAGTTGCCGTATTGGACGCCAAAACTCTGTACAGGTAGCCCGATTTGGAAACTTCCGCAGCGACTACCGCTAAATTCTGGGTGGTCGTACCGATGTACTCCGGTCCATCCGAAATATTGGAAAAAGAGCTGCCGCCATTGACACTTACTTGCCATTGAAATTGGTTCGCATTTGTAAAACTTGAAACGAAGGTGGCTTGGTTTCCTGTTACAACGGTCTGATCTAATGGCTGTGTGCTTATTGCAACTTCTGTTACTGGTGAGATTGTAAAATTACCTAAATCAATAGGGCATTCATCATTCCCCCAACGGGCCCATAATCTATATGTACCCGCTGCCAGCGAACCATAGGTCACGGACGAACTGTTATCCGGAACACTGGATTCGTATGTTGCTTGATTGTCCAAGCTAAACTCGATAGCTCCCCTATTTGGATGATCAGGAAAATTAAAAGTAAGAGATCCATTATCCAGGCCACATGTAGATGATACTACATCTACAGTAACCGTAGGGTTCGATTCAACCGTAATCCTTACCGTATCGGTATCCTGGCATCCGTTTTGATCCGTTACCGTAACCGTATAATCGTAGTTTATATGCGCATTTGGATCTCCCGCAGGCGTAACGGAAATACTTGCCGATGTTTGCCCTGTATTCCAGGAATATGTATAAGTTCCGGTACCGCCAGTTGTTGCAGCATTCAATAGTATCGAATCGCCGTCACATATCTGTTGGTTAGCCCCTAAATCCACAATCGGGTTATCGTTCACCGTAGCAACCACAGGTGTCCTTGTAGGAGTTGTGCAGCCATTGGCTGTAGCATCTACATAATAGGTTGTGGTAGTGTTGATACTTGGGGTAGTAAACGTATTTCCAACTGCCAGGGAACTGCCTCCAGCTGCATTGGCATACCAGTTTATGGTACCTGTAGATGCTGTAGCTCCCAAGGTAACGGTTCCGTTACCACATCTGGAACCTGCCGTAGTGGCTGTAACAGTTGGATCAGCAATGGTTATACTTGTACTTGCCGAGATATTGATAGTAGGATCACCGGATGATCCCCCGTACTCCACTACATATCCTTTTGGTTGGTAAGCACCACTGCCGGCACCCGTATTACTTAAGTCGTTCCACGATCCTGGCATACCCACACTGTTATCGGTTATATGCGCGTAATCCTCATTCCCGGATTGGTTCGGTTCCCCTGTATTCCAAAATGCAAAGTTAGGCGTAGTGCCATTGGCTAGACCATTCCAAAAAATGGTGCCGGCCTCAGGGCCCGTAACCCATCTCCATTCTCCTTCAACGGCAGCATCACTACCTCCAATCCAACCGGCACCTGAAATTTGAGAACCGGCAAAATCTGCTTCTTCCTGAGAAGTGAACGTTGCCAAATAGCCTTGTAATCCAAAATAAGTACGAGATGCCGCTGCCATTTGGGCAGTGGTCCATGTGATTCCTACATCGGGTACAAATTCATAATAATGGTCTGTTGAAGGTAAATAGTTCGAATCTCCTACAGATATCGAAAAACCGCGCGTGCCAGACGCATTTGGATTGCTACTGGAATACACCGTTGCTAGAATCGCATTTTCAAAAGCAGTTAAAGTTGCCGGACCTGTTAATGTTAACTTTCCTTCCGAAGCGTTCCAACTTGCGGTTATGGTAGGATGACTTCCCGTTAAGGTAAGTAAGTCTTCCCCGGGAACATAGCCCGATGATATCTGGATTGAAACATTCAATGCCGTTGTATCATCAGGATCTGTGATACTAATAGTTTGAACCACAGGAATTGTTGCACCAGAACAGTATGTTTCGTTACCCGTGGCGTTGACCTCTGGCGGATTATTTGATGAGCTTACGCTTAAAATACCGGCATTCGATGTTGTTGCCGAACATGCATAACCTCTGCTTCGCACCACCACCCTATAGCGGTTACCATTTTGAGATGATAATGCATTTGTAACAGTATACGAGGCACCTGTAGCTCCAGAAATATCTACGTAAGTAGAACCCCCGTTCGTACTTAACTGCCATTGATAGGCCAATGACGCCCCTGTAGCGGTTACGGAAAATGTTGCGTTGTTACCAACACTCACATTTTGGTTTTGAGGTTGAGCGGTAATTGTTGGGGCAGCACCTGCTTCCCTAAAATCAAATACCGAATTGCTATTGTCATCTGCGGGTGTGGTGTAGCCATTGGTATTTCCAGTGACCCGTCCACTACTATTATACCCTGTTCCCTGCAATTCTCCCGGTTTACTAGTGCTTTGTGTAAAACCAGCTTCCCTTACGTCATTACAACCATCACCATCGCTATCTATCTCAAGGTAATCCCTAATGGCATCCGAGTCCGAATCCCTCAGGGTATAATTAATTGTCCCAGAATTTTGTTGGCCCGAGGCTTGGACTGAATTAGGTATACCATCCGTACCCACTGCGCCAGTGAGTCTCCCATTCGTATTTGGAGCTGTGTGACCCGCTTCTACCGTTATCAAATATGCCATCATTATCACTATCTAAATCCAATCTGTTCAGAATGCCATCGCCATCTGTATCTAAAATACAACCATCATAGGTTGCTCCATACACCCGAGCACCTACTTGATAGGCCTCAATGCGGATATATTCTATTGCACTGCCGGTTACCGTAAAGGAAACTTGCCTAATTCCAGTGCTAGGCGTATTATTTGCATCTGCAAGAAAACCGCTATTTGCACCGGCGGCGGTTGATCTTTGTATTTGGATGTCCGTATCTGTAACTGCGGGGTTTGCCCCTAAAAAAACATTTATTTGGGTTCCTACAGGTACCGGGGCTGGAAATCGTAGTAACAAAAGAGAACTTGCACCAGGATAGGATAATGGATTCTGCGCAAATGTTGTCCCCGGAGTTCCTTGGGCATTGGCAATATTGCTAAAATGTCTAATGTTGGAAGCCGTCTGTACATGCACCAAGGTTGTCCCTCCACATTCGGTAGAATCAGGAATACCATCATTATCGTCATCTTGATCACAAACATCCCCAATACCATCACCGTCCGTATCTAATTGATTTGTGTTAGCGTTAGTTGGACAATTATCTAGGTTATCAGCAATACCATCGCCATCGGTATCCATTGAAGTATTACAATTGCTCGATAAAATGGAGAAGGGCACAATTTGTTTAGCGATTGATGGACCTTGATATTGAACCGTCAAGGATTGTCCCCCACCATCCTCGTAAAAGAGTACCCGTATCGCGTGTAATCCACTACTCAAAGTTGCAGTTCCTGATCTTTCCTGACTTCCATGATTACCATCATTATTCACAATTTCAACACCATCAATGAACAGTTTTGATCCATCATCTGAGGTAGTATAAAATGTATAGGAACCCGTTGTAGGCAGTTGAATGAAACCATCGTAGCGAATACCAAAGGCATCCGTATCACCTGGGTCTACATTATTCTGTAATGCCGCAACATTAAAGTCAGCTATCTGACCCCTGCCCAAAGCTCCTGTTGTTGGAATGTTATCTACCGTGTTCCCACTTGGCGTGCCATCATAAAATTCGTAATCTACTACATTAGGGCAAGTAGGCGGGATGCCTCGCACCAAAATATTGTCTATTGTATAATTTTCATTGGTAGCCGTTGTGTGAAATCGTGCCCTTATTTCTAATGTTGAGCCAGATAGGTTAGTAATGGAATAGGATGCATTAATCAAATCCCCGTTTGCTCCAGAACGGTTTACAACCTGTTGCCAAGCTCCTCCATTTATTCTATAGTCAAGCGTAAAATTATCTTGGTTGCCGCCAGAGGCATCAAGATCTCCTGTATTAAAAGCACCGACATCGAGACCAAAAGATACGTTTGTGTAATGACTTATATTGATTGCATTTGATGTCCAAACCAAAGGTGCTGCCAATGAGGTGCCAGCGACGTTCCTCGTATCGCTTGCCAATATTCTACCCGCATTTACGGCAGCTCCAGGCTGAGAATTCCACTGAGTACGGGCTGTACCTGTAGCTAAACCAATAGTGGTACCGTCCCCATAGGTATTAAAATTCTCGCTCCAAATTGTAGTTTGGCCAGATGACCAAAAACCGCAAAATAGCAATACCAATAGAATGAATGTCTTTGTATCAGAAACTTTTACGGTTAATACCATTTTTGCTTATCGTTCTACTTCCATAGTGTTTCCGGTATTGGAACACTTCATAAAGAGCAAAATTAAGAATAGACTGGCCTGAGAGAAATTTATGTTGTGTATACCGTTATTCTAGAAGCGAAATGAGCTATTCTTGAAGTTAGCCCATTTTACAGATTGAAGTTGAATTCTTCATTTACATGAACATTAAACTCAAATAAAAACAAAAAGCGACGCAATAGAAATTGGTCGCTTTAAAACAAGTGATAAAAAATCTATTCCAATATGATGAATTCTGACCTTCGGTTAACATCATGCTGTTTTGCAGAGCATCTTAACACCATCAATGCATTCATTCAACAATTTAGTCTCACCAAAACCTTCACTAAGTAAGTCTGTCCTTGGATATTCCGTTTTTTATCATGTAATTAATGGTCGCTTCAGCCCTTTTTTGGGATAGCCACAAATTATAAGCGGCCGGACCCCTGCTGTCTGTATGGGAATTTACTTTTAGTTTTAAACTTGGATATTTATCCATAGCAGCAATTACTTTTTCAATTTCCACCTCGGAATCCTTTCTGATATTGTACTTATCAAAATCGAAATAAATGGTACTCAATTGTAGTAATTTGGCTAAATCATCGCCAAAACCAGCAGTTATACGATCCCGTTCCAAATAAAAGTCGATGATTTTTGGTTTTCCATCAGAAATTCCAATATACTCTTCAAACGGTATATAGCCCTCCATCAAAGCCCTTACGAAGTTTCCTTGATTACAATCCAATTCCAAACTGTAAGTACCATCAGAATCTGTAATAGTCGTATACAACTCCTTGTTTTCCTCATCGATTACTTTAATGGTCGCCCCCACCAAAACCTCATTGGTGATTTTATCTCGTACCGTTCCCGTTACTTTCTGTATACAATCAAAAACCAACGGCCTCGATTCTACAAAGCTGTAAATATCGTCCTCACCTAGACCATTTTCCCTATTCGATGCCAAATACCCCGTTCGTAATTCTTCATCAAAAATAAAGGTAAAATCATCACTCTTACTGTTTGCGGGCTCTCCAATGTTGAGCACCTTGCCTGTAAAATCTTTACGAAGAATCTTGGTTGCAAATATATCCAAGCCACCAAGTCCAGGATGACCATCTGAGGAGAAGTATAAAATTTCGCTATCGGTTATGAAGGGAAAGGTTTCCCGCGCCTCCGTGTTGATATTTTTTCCTAAATTTTGGGGTGGACCAAATGTTTGGTCTTGGTTAATTGTAACCATAAATAAATCCGATTCCCCCAAGGTTCCCGGCATGTCCGAAGCAAAAAATAAGGTTTTCCCATCCGGACTTAATGCTGGGTTTGCTACAGAGTAAGCGTCACTATTAAAAGGAAGTTCTTCTACTTCGCCCCAAGTGCCATCTACCATTAATTGTGCCCGAAATATTTTTAAACGAATGATTCCTTTGTCATCCTTTACATATTTGCCATCAACAAAATTATTTCTTGTAAAATATAAGGTTTGTCCATCTTTTGTGACTGCAGAAGTAGATTCGTGCAAACGTGTGTTTATACGCTCACCCAATTTTCTGACCGAATTGAGCGATGAGCTGTCGATATTCACTTCATATAAGTCCAAAAAGTCTTTTGCGTTCCATGTATGCCTGTATCGGGCAAAATTTCCTGTGTCCCTATCGGAAGAAAATATAAGTCCTGCTTTATAAAATGTTGGAGCAAAATCAGAATATGACGAGTTAAACTCAAAGGGGGCCAGCTTATACCTATCTGAGTTTTCTCTAATTTCTGCCATAAAATCACGATCTGCCCTAAAGGCCAAAGCCCTACCATCACCTTGTGTTATCGCAACAAACTTTGTCATTATGGCACTGGACGTATCATAATCCCCAAGCGTTTTCAAGGTCTGGGCGTATTTAAAATAATCTTCAGGCTTTACGTCACTAGGATAATCTGCAACTAACCTTTTATAGGTATTTGCCGCATCCTTATAATCTGCATTATAGTAATATGAATTCCCTAATTTTCTCAATAAATCTGCCGATACATAGCCTTTTTCTAGAACTTTTTTATAAATATCAATGGCGGGGCTAAAGGAATACGCCTCAAATTTCTCGTTTCCTTTCTCAATTAGCCGTTCTTGAGCGAAGGCGATGCCATTAAAGAAAAACAGTACAATTAGTATTACTATTATTTTGAGTCTCATAGATAAAATTGCCATTTAGAAAAAACGAGGTGATACCAACCTTTGGAAAGACCTTACCAGTTCAAATCTTAAAAACACTTCGAAGGACCCATCATTAAATTGGGTACCCCCTAAATCTGTCGTTTCCCTATCATAAGCCAGCCCAATCATAAATTGATCGGATATCTGAAAGCCGGCCATGGCACTTACAGCCGCATCCCAGCGGTAGGCGGCACCAAAGGTAAATTGCTCGTTGAACATAAAGTTTGCCGATAAATCTACTTGCAAGGGAGCCCCGCCAACAACTTTGGTGAGTAATGCCGGTTTGAACTTCAAATTACCGTTCAAATCAAAAACATAGCCGGTTATAAAATAAAAATTGATCCGTTCCTTTGATAAAAATTGAACCCCATTTGCATCTTGTTGAGAATTATCGAAATATTCTGTTTGCAATAGATTAGGAGCGGAGAGACCAGCGTAAAATTGATTTGAATGATAATACAATCCCACTCCAAAATTAGGAGAAAACCTATTCTCAATATTGTCTGAATTAACTGGTTCTGCATCAAAATTACGAAGTCTGTTAAAATCGAGGCTTAATAAATTTCCTCCAGCTTTTAATCCAAAGGATAGTTTGCCTTCCGCAGAAACATCAATGGTATATGACAATACAGCATCAAGGTACGTTTCTTGTACCACGCCGTCCCCAATTTCATCATTAACGATAGATACGCCATACCCCAATCTACTATTTCTAATAGGGGACTGTATATTAAATGTTTGGGTTTTAGGAGCTCCCTCTAGACCTACCCACTGCGACCGGTACAGTCCTAGAATACTCAATTGACCGCGAGATCCTGCATACGCAGGGTTAACACTCATGGTATTGAACATATATTGTGTGTATTGCGCATCTTGTTGGGCGAAAATACTTCCACCAACTAAGAAGAAAGATCCAAGTAGGAATAAAAATTTATTCTTGCTATTCATATATAAACTGTTATCTACTGATGTAAAGATATTCACTATCTACTTTATTTACGCCATCCAAGGTAGTATAATCAAAAATATAGAAATAGACACCAGCGGGAAGATAATCCTCTACAACCAAGGTTGAACGCCCCCTAGACCTTCCGTCAAAAACATTGTTTTGATTATTATAATTTTTTCCTTCATAAACTGCCACGCCCCACCTATTGAAAATTTTTAGCGTACTGTTGCGAATCTGATCGACCCCCCGTATAAATAGAAAATCATTTCTACCATCGCCGTTAGGGGTTAGCATTTGGTTAACTTCAATTACAGATTCGCCTGGCGGTGGAGAAGGATTCTCATTTATAATGCTAATATCTACCGTAGCCGTATCGCAGGTGCCCATGGTATCGCAAACGGTGTACTCGAAGGTGTCCGTGCCCTCAAAGCCTTCTTCCGGCGTATACGTAATCGTATCATCAGAGATGTCGTCTGGTGTTCCGCCGTCGTTGATCGTTACCGTGCCGCTCGTAGGTTCCGTAATTTCCAAGGTACCGTTCATAGGGATGCCAAAATCGTTATCGAGGATATCGATTTCCACGGGAGTGTCGATAGGTGTCGTTGCTCGGTCGTCAACTACATCGAGCGTTTCAGGTGTACCGACCGTTATCGAAACCGTGGCCGTATCGCAAGTTCCCATAGCATCGCAGACGGTATACTCGAAGGTATCGTTACCCTCAAAGCCTTGTTCGGGCGTGTAGGTGATGGTGTCGTCAGAGATATCGTCCGGAGTGCCGCCGTCGTTGACCGTTACCGTACCGTTCGTAGGTTCCGTAATTTCCAAGGTACCGTCAGTAGGTATTCCCATATCGTTTTCAAGGATATCGATTTCAATGGGCATATCGATTGGTGTTGTAGCCTGATCGTTCACCACGTCGAGCATCTGGGGCGTACCTACCGTTATCGTAATCGTTGCGGTATCGCAGTTACCCATGGTATCGCAGACGGTGTACTCGAAAGTGTCCGTGCCCTCGAAGCCTTCTTCGGGCGTGTAGGTGATGGTGTCGTCAGAAATATCGTCCGGAGTGCCGCCGTCGTTGACCGTTACCGTGCCGCTCGTAGGTTCCGTAATTTCCAAGGTACCGTTCGTAGGGATGCCAAAATCGTTATCGAGGATATCGATATCCACGGGAGTGCCTAAGGGCGTTTCGGCCTGGTCGTCAACTACGTCTAAATTATTATTGATATTATCAGGGTCGAGGTAATCCGGTGTACCATCCATATCGGTATCATCGTTGGTGGGGTCGCCGTCATTATTGGCATCCTCGTCCGGGGTTTCGATACCATCTCCGTCATCGTCAAGGTCCCGGTAGTTAACGTCCTCGGTACCATCCGTATCGGGTAGATCGTTCGCAGGGTCGTCTATCTCGTCGTTCACGTCAAAACCATCATTGACATCGCTACCCTCGTAGCCGTCGTCAAGACCGTCGCCGTCCGTATCATTGCCCGTGTAGGACTGATCGGGAATCCCATCAAAGTTGAAATCGTTCCCCTCGTTGTTATCCGGGACCAAATCATTGTCGCTATCATCATCAAGGTAATCCACGGTATCGGTACCATCGGTGTTAACAGGCGTAAGACCTGAAGGGTAGGCGCTATTGACCCCATCGTTCGAAGCGTAAGTCGCTGCGTCGTCGGCGTTGGGCGCTATGTAACCGGCCGTGGTCTGTGCCTCCACGTTGTCCGGTATGCCATCATCGTCACTGTCGATATCCAGGTGGTTCGGGTAGCCATCCCCATCGGAATCCAAGGGATCTGTGATCGGATCGTTGTCACCATCTAAATTGGGGTCCTCTACGGTGTCCAAAATACCGTCGTTGTCATCGTCAAGGTCCGCGCTATCGGGAACACCGTCACCGTCCGTGTCGGGACCAGGACTGTCCGGATCCAAATAATCGGGGGTGCCGTCGCCATCGGTATCATCGTTGGTGGGGTCGCCGTCATTATTGGCATCCTCGTCCGGCGTGTCGATACCATCACCGTCATCGTCAAGGTCCCGGTAATTAACGTCCTCGGTACCATCCGTATCGGGTAGATCGTTCGCAGGGTCGTCTATCTCGTCGTTCACGTCAAAACCGTCGTTGACATCACTACCCTCGTAGCCGTCGTCAAGACCGTCGCCGTCCGTATCATTGCCCGTGTAGGACTGATCGGGAATCCCATCAAAGTTAAAGTCGTTCCCCTCATTGTTGTCCGGGACAAGGTCATTATCGCTGTCGTCATCAAGATAGTCCTCGTTATCGGTACCGTCTGTATTGACAGGATTCAAGCCTTCGAAATCTCCGTTATCATAAGCATTATCTAAGCCATCCAAGTCATCATCACTTCCCGTAGGAGCGATATAATCATTCGTTGATTGCGCTTCAACGTTATCGGGGATACCATCATCATCAGAATCTATGTCCAATCTGTTGGGAATGCCATCCATATCTGAATCAACATCAATATTAAAAGTTGTAGTTTGTGGGTTTTTGAAATTTTCTAAACAGGAAAATTGAATTCCAGATTGTCTGACAACTGTGGAAAAATTTTCCAAAGTAGACGTTTGAACACCAAATCGGAAGACGAAACTCGAGATATCAATAAATTCAACTGCTAAATTTACAGACGGGTTTTGGTTTGAAATACCGTCATATTCCCTAAGACCCCCGTTAATTAATAGACCACCAGAACTGTTGTTTATAATGACTTCGGAAATCTCATCTACTGTAAATCTTACGGGAGTATCAAATCTGTTGAATTCTTGATATCTGGCATTACCGTCAACATCAATAAAATTGGCGATTAATTCATCTAATCTGAAAGAATTATCGGTGCCGGACTCAACAAATGAAATTCTCAAATCTACATAAGGTCTGCGTACTTCTTGCGAAAATTCAAATTGAATTTCTGGTTTGAAAAATTCTGGATCGACGCTGTTTTGATCAAGAACATCGATTCTGGCATTACGAATTTCTTCAATAGAAATTAATGCATCCACTCCCTGAAATACATTGGGAATCCTATATATTGCACCTTCAGAAAACGGAAGCCCATTTTCCAATACTGGTTCGGCACTAAAATTAAGATTTCGTATTTCACTACAGGAGAATTCGTCACCTAAACTGCTAGATTCACTTTGGTCAAGTATTCCATCATTATCCGAATCTATATCCAAATAATCAGGAATATTATCCGAATCTGTATCTATGGGTTGTAATCCATTGCCCATTCCGGGTGAACTTTCATATATATCGTCGAGCCCATTCTGGTCAACATCCAATCCAGATCTTTCAATAAAGTTTTGAGGGTTTTGTGCTTCATAATTATCTATTAGGCCATCATTATCGGAATCAATGTCCAAGTAATTAGGGATGCCATCACCATCTTGATCTGAAGGATTTGTTATATAATTTCCATCACCATCTTCGTTTAAATCTTCAACAGTATTTAATATTCCGTCACCATCAACGTCAATGTCTTCTGAATCAATTACGCCATCTCCATCAACATCTTCAGTAAAAAAGAGCGATAGCATGTTTTCTGATTTGCTGTAAGCAGAAATAGATATACTTAAAATACAGGTAAGCAATAATGCTACACCGATTGTTGAATTAGTATACCCTTTGTAAGAAGTAATTTCACCCATAAATGTTTAGTTTTTAACTAATCACCATGGCATGTAGGAATATGCTCTTTTAAGAAAGTGGGGCTCACTTAAACAAAACACCGCTAAGATATAGCATAAAAAAGGTATAACAAATTGTTTTGTCGCTATCTAACAGATTCTATGGACAAGCTACCACCTTCATTCGTTTATTCCCTTTGCACAACATATCATATGCCTCAATCTACGTTTCAAAATATCAAATGGACTTCAAGTTTTAAGAAAAGCTAAAATTCTTGAAAATTACGTATAGGCCTTATGATTTCAATCCATTTTGGTGCCCTGACCTTAAGCGATAAGAATTCTAATTATCTTACTTTTGCACAAATATTTTTCATGAGTTTCAAGCAAGAAATAGAGCGCAGGAGAACCTTTGGCATCATTTCGCATCCGGATGCCGGTAAAACCACCTTAACGGAAAAATTACTGCTTTTTGGAGGGGCTATTCAAGAAGCTGGAGCCGTTAAGAATAATAAGATAAAAAAGAGTGCTACCAGTGATTTTATGGAGATTGAACGCCAAAGGGGTATCTCGGTCGCCACTTCGGTTTTGGCATTTAACTACAAGAACAAGAAAATCAATATCCTGGACACCCCTGGTCATAAGGATTTTGCAGAAGACACCTTTAGAACGCTAACAGCAGTGGATAGTGTTATTGTTGTAATTGATGTAGCCAAAGGTGTCGAGGAGCAGACCGTAAAATTAGTGGAGGTCTGTAGGATGCGAAAAATACCGATGTTGGTTTTTATCAACAAATTGGATAGGGAAGGACAAGATGCCTTTGATTTACTTGACGAGCTTGAACAAAAATTAGGTCTTTCCGTAACACCCCTGAGTTTCCCAATTGGAATGGGGTATGACTTTAAGGGGATTTACAACATTTTTGAAAAAAACATTAACTTATTTAGCGGTAACAGTAAAAAAAATATAGAGGAAACTATTGCTTTCGATGATTTGAGCAATCCAGAATTGGAAAAAATAATTGGCACAAAGGCAGCTTCAGAACTAAGGGATAACCTAGAACTGGTATGGGGTGTTTATCCCAAATTCAACAAGGAATTGTATTTAAAGGGAGCGCAACAACCTGTATTTTTCGGTTCTGCATTGAACAATTTTGGAGTGCGGGAACTTTTAGATTGTTTTATTCAGATTGCACCGCCACCCCGTTCCAAAAATGCAGAAGAGCGTTTGGTAGAATCGAATGAGAAAGAAATGTCCGGATTTGTATTTAAAATCCATGCTAATATGGATCCAAAACATCGTGATCGTTTAGCCTTTATCAAAATTGTGTCGGGAACTTTTGAAAGAAATAAACCTTATCTCCATGTAAGACAAGGAAAGAATTTAAAATTTTCAAGCCCGAATGCCTTTTTCGCTGAAAAGAAAGAAATCGTAGATATTTCCTATCCCGGAGATATAGTGGGTTTGCACGATACCGGCAACTTTAAAATTGGTGACACCCTAACTGAAGGTGAAGAATTACATTATAAGGGAATACCGAGTTTCTCGCCGGAACATTTTAGGTACATCAATAACGCAGATCCCATGAAATCAAAACAACTGAACAAAGGGATAGACCAGCTCATGGATGAGGGAGTTGCGCAATTGTTCACTTTAGAAATGAACGGTAGAAAAGTCATTGGCACTGTTGGTGCATTACAGTTCGAAGTAATCCAATATCGATTGGAACATGAATATGGTGCCAAATGTAGCTATGAAAACTTTCCGGTATATAAAGCCTGCTGGGTGGGCACCGAGAATAGAAAGAGTGAGGAATTCAAAGAATTTGAACGGGTAAAACAAAAATTTTTGGCAAAGGATAAAAAAGGCCAATTAGTGTTTTTGGCGGATTCGCAATTTTCCCTGCAAATGACCCAACAAAAATATCCATCGGTAAAACTTCATTTTACATCGGAATTTGATTAAAAAAAGCCCAACTTTTAAAGTTGGGCTTTTTTTATGCTTCCCCGGTGGGACCAAAATTGAGTGGTATCGAGGGTTGCTCATAATCTTTAATAGTACCATGCGCTTTTTCAAACCGTTGCACATTATCGTTCAGGGCCTTTAAAAACTTTTTGGCATGTTGTGGTGTTAGTATAATTCTACTTTTGACCTTGGCCTTTGGTGCTCCAGGCATCATACTTATAAAATCGACTACAAATTCGGAAACGGAATGATTAATAATCGCTAAGTTGGAATAAATACCTTCCGCCATTTTTTCATCCAATTCTATATTAATTTGCTTCTGATTGGGGTTCTTATTGTCGCTCATACATTTAGGTTTATAAAAAATAACCCCCAAATAAATTTGGGGGTTAGTTCTATTAAAATCTCAAGGCCTCTTTTCTGGCCATTATCTCATCGTATTCCTCTTTGGATCCTACGATTATGCTATCATAGTCTCGCATTCCAGTACCTGCCGGAATTTTATGTCCTACAATCACATTTTCCTTAAGACCTTCCAACGTATCAATCTTACCACTCACAGCAGCTTCGTTTAACACCTTGGTCGTTTCCTGGAACGATGCCGCAGAAATAAAGGACTTGGTTTGTAACGATGCCCTAGTAATACCTTGTAAAATTGGGGTCGCCGTTGCTGAAACAGCATCCCTAGCCTCCACAAGTGCTTTATCACTACGCTTCAATAAGGAGTTTTCATCCCTAAGTTCACGTGGGGTGACAATCTGACCCGGTTTTAGATTTTCCGAATCACCAGCTTCCATGACGACCTTCTTACCGAAAATCTCATCGTTCTCCTGTATAAAGTCATCCTTATGTATCAATTGATTTTCAAGGAAAATAGTATCTCCCGGGTCTTCAATCCTTACTTTACGCATCATCTGTCTTACTACGACCTCAAAGTGCTTATCGTTTATTTTCACACCTTGTAATCTATAAACTTCTTGAACTTCGTTAACCAAATACTGCTGTACTGCCGATGGTCCTTTGATGGCCAAGATATCTTCTGGTGTAATAGAACCATCAGACAAAGGCATACCCGCTCTAACATAATCGTTCTCCTGTACCAAAATCTGATTGGAAAGTTTCACGAGGTACTTCTTCACCTCACCCAATTTGGACTCAATGATGATTTCCCTGTTTCCTCTCTTGATTTTTCCAAAAGATACCACTCCGTCAATTTCGGATACCACTGCTGGATTAGAAGGATTTCTGGCCTCGAATAATTCGGTAACCCTTGGAAGACCTCCTGTAATATCCCCTGCCTTCGCAGATTTACGTGGTATTTTCACTAAAATCTTACCTTCCTTAATCTTATCGCCGTCATCTACCATGATGTGCGATCCTACAGGTAAGTTATAGGAGCGTAAGGTTTCCCCTTTAGCATCTTGAATCAACAAAGTTGGAATCAACTTTTTGTTTCTAGATTCAGAAATTACCTTTTCTTGGAAACCTGTCTGTTCATCAATCTCCACTTGGTATGTAACACCTTGCTCTATATTCTCATAAGCAATTTTTCCAGGGAATTCAGAAACGATTACACCATTATATGGATCCCAGGAACAAATGACATCTCCCTTACTTACTTTAGCACCATTCTCGATAAACAACTGAGAGCCGTAAGGAATATTACTTGTACTTAGGGTTATGCCTGTTTTTGCATCAACAATTTTTATCTCACTGGTTCTGGAAATAACGATTTCTGCAGCCTTACCATCTGATCCTTCACCTTTTACCGTTCGCAAATCCTCTATTTCAGCAATACCGGAAAATCTCACCTCAAGTTTGTTCTCTTCTGAAATGTTACCGGCAATACCACCCACGTGGAATGTTCTTAGCGTAAGCTGTGTTCCTGGCTCACCAATAGATTGCGCGGCCACCACGCCCACTGCCTCACCTCTCTGTACCATTTTATTGGTAGAAAGATTTCTACCGTAACATTTGGCACAAATTCCTTTGTCAGCCTCACAAGTTAAAGCGGAGCGTACTTCTACTTTCTCTACTGGAGAATTTTCAATCTTTTTGACATCACTTTCCATGATTTGCTGACCTGCTTTCAATAGCAACTCCTCTGTCATTGGGTCGTAAACGTCATGTAGTGAAACCCTTCCTAAGATACGTTCACCCAAACTCTCAACAATCTCTTCATTCTTCTTAAGCGCCTGTACTTCTACCCCTCTAAGCGTTTCACAGTCTTCCGTATTGATGATTACATCTTGGGAAACATCTACCAAACGTCTTGTCAAGTAACCAGCATCGGCTGTTTTCAAAGCTGTATCCGCTAGTCCTTTACGTGCACCGTGTGTAGAAATAAAATATTCCAAAATAGACAATCCTTCCTTAAAGTTGGAAAGAATAGGGTTCTCAATAATTTCCCCACCACCAGCGGTAGATTTCTTAGGCTTCGCCATCAATCCACGCATACCGGTCAACTGGCGAATTTGTTCCTTGGAACCCCTTGCACCAGAATCAAGCATCATGTAAACAGAGTTGAAACCTTGTTGGTCTTCACGTATACGCTTCATGGCCAATTCGGTCAACATTGCATTCGTTGACGTCCAAACATCAATTACCTGGTTATATCGTTCATTATTGGTAATAAGACCCATGTTATAGTTCGCCATAATACCATCGACCTGTCCGTTGGCGTCGGCAATCATATCATGTTTTTCCTTAGGGATAATAATATCACCAAGACTAAAGGACAATCCCCCTTTAAAGGCGAATTCATATCCCATTGTTTTAATCTTATCCAAGAAATCAGCCGTTGTTGGCACATCTGTTACGCTTAAAATACCACCAATAATATCGCGGAGTGATTTTTTGTTCAGTACATCGTTAATGTAACCGGCCGCCTCGGGCACTTCCATATTAAACAAAACCCTACCCACCGTAGTCGGAATGATTTTACTTACCAATTCTCCCTCTTCATTAAAATCCTTGGCCCTAACCTTAATACCGGCGTTTAGGTCCACTTTTCCTTCATTAAAGGCAATCTCTACTTCCTCTGAAGAATAGAAGGTGATGCCCTCTCCCTTAACAGGAACCTCTGGAGTTGATTTTCTTTCCTTGGTCATATAGTACAGACCTAAAACCATATCCTGGGAAGGTACCGTAATAGGAGAACCGTTTGCCGGGTTCAATATATTGTGCGAAGCCAACATTAAAAGCTGTGCCTCCAATATTGCTTCAGGCCCTAATGGAAGGTGTACCGCCATCTGATCCCCATCAAAATCCGCATTAAATGCAGTACAAACCAATGGATGTAGACGAATAGCCTTACCTTCAATTAATTTAGGTTGGAACGCCTGGATTCCCAAACGGTGCAATGTTGGGGCCCTGTTCAATAGTACAGGATGACCTTTCAATACATTTTCCAGAATATCCCAAACTACGGGCTCTTTCTTATCTATAATTTTCTTTGCTGATTTTACCGTCTTAACGATACCTCTTTCTATCAATTTTCTGATAACGAAAGGCTTATACAACTCAGCTGCCATGTCCTTTGGAAGTCCGCATTCAAATAACTTCATTTCTGGCCCAACCACAATAACCGAACGTGCGGAATAATCTACACGCTTACCTAATAGGTTTTGACGGAAACGACCTTGTTTTCCTTTCAATGAATCTGAAAGTGACTTCAACGGTCTGTTAGATTCGGTTTTAACCGCAGACGCTTTACGGGTGTTATCGAACAAGGAATCAACTGCTTCCTGAAGCATACGTTTTTCGTTACGTAAGATTACTTCCGGTGCTTTTATCTCAACCAATCTTTTAAGACGGTTGTTACGAATGATTACCCTTCTGTAAAGGTCATTCAAATCTGATGTAGCGAAACGACCACCATCCAATGGAACCAAAGGACGCAATTCTGGCGGAATTACAGGAATTACCTTCATGATCATCCACTCCGGTTCATTCTCCCTATTTTCTTGGGATTCCCTTAAAGCCTCAACAACTTGTAAACGTTTTAAAGCCTCTGTCTTACGTTGTTTTGAAGTTTCGGTATTTGCCTTATGTCTCAATTCAAAAGAAAGCTCCTTAAGATTGATTCTTCCCAATAAATCAATTAAGCACTCCGCTCCCATCTTGGCGATGAACTTGTTAGGATCCGAATCCTCCAAGTATTGATTTTCTTGTGGAATGGTTTCCAAAATGTTCAAGTACTCTTCCTCGGTCAAGAAATCCATTTTTTGAACTTCCTCGCCTTCGGGTCCTTTAGCGATACCTGGCTGAATTACTACATAACGTTCGTAGTAAATGATCATATCCAATTTCTTGGAAGGTAAGCCTAAAAGGTACCCTATTTTATTAGGTAGGGAACGGAAATACCATATGTGGGCTACTGGTACTACCAAATTGATATGCCCAACACGGTCTCTACGTACTTTTTTCTCCGTAACCTCTACTCCGCAACGGTCACATACAATACCGCGGTAACGAATACGCTTATATTTACCACAAGCACATTCATAATCCTTTACCGGACCGAAGATTCGTTCACAAAAAAGTCCGTCACGTTCTGGTTTGTGTGTTCTATAATTTATTGTTTCAGGCTTCAAAACCTCACCTCTGGATTCCGCCAGAATTGCTTCTGGGGACGCTAATCCAATTGAAATTTTATCGAACCTTTTTACTGGGTTATTATCTTTTATTCTTGCCATAATAGCGTGCTGATAATGATTTAATTTTAGTTACTTAATAGGTTTCAATACAGGTGTATTGAGCTATTCCTCAAGCCTAATATCCAAACCTAATCCCTTAAGTTCGTGCATTAAAACATTGAAAGATTCTGGTAAACCAGGTTCTGGCATAGTCTCTCCTTTAACAATAGACTCGTACGTTTTAGCCCTTCCGATAACGTCATCCGACTTCACCGTAAGTATTTCACGTAAGGTAGCAGAAGCGCCATAGGCCTCCAATGCCCAAACTTCCATCTCACCAAAACGCTGACCACCAAATTGAGCTTTACCGCCCAATGGTTGTTGTGTAATCAATGAATATGGTCCTATGGAACGTGCATGCATCTTATCGTCTACCATATGGCCTAATTTCAACATATAAATTACACCAACCGTTGCAGGTTGATCAAATCGTTGACCTGTTCCACCATCATATAAATAGGTATGTCCAAATCTTGGAATACCGGCCTCATCTGTGTAGGCGTTAATTTCATCAAGTGTTGCACCATCAAAAATTGGTGTTGCATACTTTCTACCCAGTTTTAGACCTGCCCAACCTAATACCGTCTCATAGATTTGCCCGATGTTCATACGTGATGGCACCCCTAATGGGTTCAAAACAATATCAACAGGGGTTCCATCTTCCAAGAACGGCATATCCTCGTGACGTACAATTCTAGATACGATACCTTTGTTACCATGCCTACCTGCCATCTTATCTCCAACTTTAAGCTTACGCTTTTTGGCGATATATACTTTGGCAAGCTTCATGATACCTGCAGGCAATTCATCCCCAACAGAAATCGTAAACTTATCCCTTCTCAAGTTTCCTTGTAAGTCGTTCAGCTTTATTTTATAGTTGTGAAGTAAGTCAGCGACCAGAGCATTTGTGTCATTATCCGTTGTCCAGCTTCCGCCAACCAAGTGGGCGAAATCATCAACAGAATTTAACATCTTCATGGTGTACTTCTTACCTTTTGGTAATACCTCTTCACCCAAATCGTTAAGGACGCCTTGCGAAGTTTTACCATTTACGATCGTAAATAGCTTTTCAACAAGTACATCTTTCAATTCTTGGAATTTTACTTCGTATTCCAATTCCAGTTTAGAAAGCTCCTCCTTATCTTCAGAACGTTTTCTCTTGTCCTTAACAGACCTAGAGAATAATTTCTTGTCAATCACAACACCCCTTAAAGAAGGTGATGCTTTTAAAGAGGCATCTTTTACGTCTCCAGCCTTGTCTCCAAAGATGGCACGTAACAGTTTTTCTTCAGGGGTTGGATCAGATTCCCCTTTCGGTGTAATCTTACCAATTAGAATATCTCCTGGTTTAACTTCGGCACCTATACGGATCATTCCGTTCTCGTCTAAATCTTTCGTAGCTTCCTCGGAAACGTTAGGAATATCATGAGTTAATTCCTCTGCACCTAATTTGGTATCCCTTACTTCCAAAGAGTATTCATCTACGTGTATGGATGTAAAGATATCCTCTCGTACTACTTTTTCAGAAATCACGATAGCATCCTCAAAGTTATACCCTTTCCAAGGCATAAAGGCCACCGTCAAGTTCCTACCCAAGGCCAATTCACCTTTTTCGGTAGCATACCCTTCACAAAGCACTTGCCCCTTCTTAACCCTATCCCCTTTTTTTACAATTGGTTTTAGAGTTGATATTGGTTCCTTGATTCGTTTTTCTAAACTTTAACCAAGAAATACGTTTTCTCGTCCTCATCAAAACTAATCAGTCTTTGATTATCTGTACGATCATACTTTATGGTTATCTTCTCTGCATCCACGTACTCGATTACACCATCGCCTTCCGCATTGATCAAAACCCTAGAGTCTGAAGCAACTTGTCGCTCCAATCCTGTACCTACAATAGGGGACTGTGGCTTTAACAATGGTACCGCCTGGCGCATCATGTTTGATCCCATCAAGGCCCTGTTCGCATCATCATGTTCCAAAAATGGAATCAAGGATGCTGAAATAGAAGCAATTTGATTAGGGGCAACATCGGTATAATGAATCTCGGATGGATCAACAACAGGGAAATCACCTTCTTCCCTTGCAATTACCTTATCCGTATCAATCGTGCCATCGTCCTTCATTGGAATGTTTGCCTGGGCAATTTTCATTCCTTCCTCCTCCTCTGCACTTAAATAGGTGAAATTATCAATATCAACTACAGAATTTGTAACTTTTCTATACGGTGTTTCCAAGAAGCCCATTGGGTTAACCTTCGCAAAAACCGATAAAGACGAAATCAAACCAATGTTTGGTCCTTCCGGAGTTTCAATAGGACATAAACGACCATAGTGTGTATAGTGGACGTCACGTACCTCAAAACCTGCACGCTCTCTTGAAAGACCACCTGGCCCTAAAGCCGATAATCTACGTTTGTGCGTTATTTCTGCCAATGGATTTGTTTGATCCATGAACTGGGATAATTGGTTTGTTCCAAAGAAAGAGTTGATAACCGAAGACAAGGTCTTGGCATTGATCAAGTCAATTGGGGTAAACACTTCGTTATCACGAACATTCATTCGCTCACGAATCGTTCTTGCCATACGGGCCAAACCAACACCGAACTGAGATGACAATTGCTCTCCTACCGTTCGTACACGACGGTTTGATAGGTGATCAATATCATCGATCTCCGCTTTTGAATTGATCAACTCGATCAAATACTTGATAATCGTTATGATATCTTCCTTGGTCAAGACCTGCTTGTCCATTCCAATATCCAACTGTAATTTTTTGTTCATTCTGTAACGACCAACTTCACCCAAATTGTAGCGTTGATCCGAAAAGAATAATTTATCAATAATACCACGCGCAGTTTCCTCATCGGGCGGTTCTGCATTACGTAGTTGTCTGTAAATATGTTCAACCGCCTCTTTTTCAGAGTTGGTTGGATCTTTTTGTAAGGTATTATGAATAATGGCATAGTCTGACTGTGCATTATTCTCCTTATGTAAAAGAATAGTCTTTACGTCTGCATCAATGATTTCCTGAATATGTTCTTTTTCCAGAATCGTATCACGATCTAGAACGATTTCATTACGCTCAATGGAAACCACCTCACCGGTATCCTCATCCACAAAATCCTCATGCCAGGTATTTAAAACCCTGGCAGCCAATTTACGGCCCAATACTTTTTTAAGTCCGGCGTTGGAAACCTTCACTTCTTCAGAAAGGTCAAATATTTCCAAAATATCCTTATCACGCTCAAAACCAATGGCCCTAAACAAGGTCGTAACCGGTAATTTTTTCTTTCTATCGATATAGGCGTACATAACCCCATTGATATCGGTAGCAAATTCTATCCAAGATCCTTTAAAAGGAATAACCCGGGCAGAATATAATTTAGTCCCGTTTGCATGAAATGACTGGCCAAAGAAAACCCCTGGCGATCTATGCAATTGAGAAACCACTACTCTCTCCGCTCCATTGATTACAAACGTACCGCTTGGAGTCATATAAGGTATAGTACCCAAGTACACATCCTGTACGATTGTCTCAAAATCCTCATGCTCTGGATCGGTACAATATAATTTTAATCTTGCCTTTAACGGAACGCTATAGGTAAGACCGCGTTCTATACACTCTTGGATGGAGTATCTAGGTGGATCTATAAAATAATCCAAAAATTCCAATACGAACTGATTACGAGTATCAGTGATTGGAAAATTTTCCATGAAGGTGTTATATAAGCCTTCATTACCTCTTTCATCTGATTTAGTCTCTAGTTGAAAAAAGTCTTGAAAAGATTTAATCTGAATATCCAAGAAATCCGGATAATCCGGAGTCTTTTTTGCGGAAGCAAAGCTTATTCTTTCAGTCTGATTTGTGAACATCTACGGACAGTGTTTTGATCGTGAGTACTAAGTGGGTGATATATGTCTTTATATACCTAATTCTATAAAAAGGCTTAGGTCTAACCGCAAAAAGCGAGAAGACCTAAACCAAAAATGATATGGTTGTTGCTATTATTTAAGCTCAACTTCCGCTCCGGCTTCTTCCAATGATTTTTTGATACCTTCTGCTTCGTCTTTAGAAACACCTTCCTTAACTGGTTTTGGTGCGCTATCAACAATATCCTTTGCATCTTTCAATCCTAAACCGGTCAATTCCTTAACCAATTTAACGACTGCCAATTTAGAAGCACCTGCTGCTTTCAAAATTACATCGAATTCTGATTTTTCTTCGGCTGCTTCACCAGCGTCAGCGGCTCCACCACCAGCGGCAACAGCTACAGCTGCAGCTGCAGGCTCGATACCGTATTCTTCTTTTAAAATATCAGCTAACTCATTTACTTCTTTTACCGTAAGGTTAACCAATTGTTCTGCGAAATCTTTTAAATCTGCCATTTTCTATCGTTTAATAAAATTTTAAAATATACTTAGTTTTTAGTGCGTACTTATCTTTCAGATAATGTTTTTAGGATTCCGGCAAGCTTACCGCCACCAGATTTAAGTCCAGAAATAACATTCTTGGCAGGAGATTGTAATAATCCAATTACCTCACCAATCATTTCTTCTTTTGACTTAATGCTAACCAAAGCATCCAAATTCTCATCACCTATGTAAATTGACTCCTGTACAAAGGCTCCTTTCAATAAAGGTTTATTAGATTTTTTTCTAAAATTCTTTATCAATTTTGCGGGAGCATTGGCAACTTCGGAGAACATTAAAGAGGTATTCCCCTTCAATACTTCCGGTAATTGACCAAAATCCTTATCAGAAGCTTCCATTGCCTTTGCCAGCAATGTATTCTTAACTACGGCCAGTTTGATATCCGCTTTAAAAGCAGCCCTTCTTAAATCTGAAGTGATACCGGCATTTAAACCGGAAATATCTGCCAAATAGATTGTTGAACTATTTGCCAACTGCGTAGTCAAATCTTCTATAACCGTTGCTTTTTCTTCTCTTGTCATACTTATAATTTTTAACTAGCAGTTCGTTAAACCGACTTAGGATCTAATTGAAGACTAGGGCTCATGGTACTGGACATGAAAACACTTCTCATGTAGATACCTTTTGCCGCTGTAGGCTTCATCTTGTTCAAAGTATCCAACAACTCCTTTGCATTATCCGCAATTTTATCCGAAGAAAAAGAAGCTTTCCCTATTGCAGCGTGTACAATACCGGTCTTGTCTACCTTAAAATCTATTTTACCTGCCTTAACTTCAGATACCGCTTTTGCCACATCCATAGTTACAGTTCCTGTTTTTGGATTGGGCATTAAGCCTCTTGGTCCTAAAACACGGCCCAAAGGTCCTAATTTACCCATAACGCTTGGCATGGTGATGATTACATCAACATCTGTCCAACCATTTTTTATTTTCTCCAAATATTCATCCAATCCTACATAATCCGCACCGGCTTCTTGAGCCTCTGCTTCCTTATCAGGAGTTACCAAGGCCAAAACCTTTACATCCTTTCCTGTTCCGTGAGGAAGTGTTACTACACCACGAACCATTTGATTTGCTTTTCTTGGATCTACACCCAAACGAACTGCAAGATCAACAGATGCATCGAATTTTGTATTGGTTATCTCTTTTATTAAAGCTGAAGCTTCCGCCAAAGAATATAATTTATCCTTCTCTATTTTGGAATGTGCTTCCTTTTGCTTCTTAGTTAACTTTGCCATTTAATTGCTTTTAAGATTTTAAAAAGGTTTCTTACCCGCTACCTTCATACCCATAGATCGCGCAGTACCAGCTATCATACTCATAGCCGATTCTACGGTAAACGCATTAAGGTCAACCATTTTATCTTCGGCTATCGCCTTGATTTGGTCCCAGGTAACACTACCTAATTTTACTCTGTTAGGTTCGCCAGATCCTTTTTTAATCTTAGCCGCTTCCAATAGCTGAACTGCCGCTGGTGGTGTTTTTACAACGAAGTCGAAAGACTTGTCCTTGTAAACGGTGATAACAACTGGTAATACTTTACCTGGTTTATCCTGCGTACGAGCATTGAATTGCTTACAGAATTCCATGATGTTAACACCGGCAGCACCTAAGGCGGGTCCAACCGGTGGCGATGGATTCGCTGCACCTCCCCTAACTTGTAGTTTAACTACTTTACCTATTTCTTTTGCCATTGTTTAAAATTAAATTGAAAGTGTGTTCTTGGAAGCAACACTACTTTAAATATATGTGTAACACTTATTTTTATACTTTCTCTACTTGCATATAGCTAAGTTCTAGCGGCGTTTTTCTTCCGAAAATCTTAACCATAACCTCTAACTTTCGCTTTTCCTCGTTTATCTTCTCAACGGTTCCGTTGAAACCATTGAACGGTCCATCAATTACCTTAACTGTTTCACCGAACACGAAAGGAATAGCAACACTATCTGTATTTACGGCCAACTCATCAACCTTACCAAGCATTCTATTCACCTCATTTCTTCTTAAGGGAACAGGATCTCCTCCTTTGGTTTCCCCCAAAAAGCCAATAACATTGGTGATAGACCTAATAATATGAACCATTTCCCCACCTAAATTGGCCTTTATCATAATATAGCCGGGAAAATAAACACGTTCTTTATTGATTTTCTTACCGTTTCTAATCTGCACCACCTTTTCGGTAGGAACAAGAACATCCTCCAAATAATCAGAAAACCCATGACGCTCTACCTCGCTCTCAATGTATCCTTTGATTTTATTCTCTTGACCACTGACCGCCCTTACAACGTACCATTTCTTTTCCAATACTTCTGACATAGAGCTCCTAGTTAATTTAATACAGCGTTGAAATATAATTTTATCACTTTGCTAAAGACCGTATCCACACCCCATGTTGCCAAGGCAAAAAGGATGGAAAAAACTGCTACAATCACCATTAAATTCGATGTTTCCGAACGAGGGGGAAGCGTAACATTGTTCCTTAATTCTTCTACGGATTCCTTTATATATGTGAACATTTAAATTCTATTTTACAATTTCAACAAAGCGGATTTCAATCCCGATCTTATTCTGGCACGGGAGGAGAGACTCGAACTCCCGACACCTGGTTTTGGAGACCAGTGCTCTACCAACTGAGCTACACCCGTATGAACGGTGGAAAAACCACCTGTTCTATATTTGCATGTAAAGGTGTCCCGCTTGAGCAGAACACCCTTATATACATACTCTTTTAAATTGAATTAATCGATAATCTTAGTTACCTGACCAGCACCTACGGTTCTACCACCTTCACGGATAGCGAAACGCAGACCTACGCTTAATGCGATTGGCTGAATCAATTCAACTGTGATGGTAAGGTTATCTCCAGGCATAACCATTTCAACTCCGGATGGAAGCGCAATGTTTCCAGTTACATCCGTTGTTCTTACGTAGAACTGTGGACGGTAGTTGTTATGGAATGGCGTGTGACGACCACCTTCTTCTTTTTTAAGGATATAGACCTCAGCTTCGAATTTAGCGTGTGGCTTAACAGAACCTGGCTTACAGATTACCATTCCACGGCTAATTTGAGATTTTTCAATACCTCTCAACAAGATACCTACGTTATCTCCAGCCTCTCCTCTATCCAATATCTTACGGAACATCTCAACCCCAGTAATCGTAGAGTTTAACTTTTCAGCACCCATACCAATGATTTCAACGGCATCACCAGTGTTAGCGATACCAGTCTCAATTCTACCAGTTGCTACAGTACCACGACCAGTAATGGTGAATACGTCTTCAACAGGCATCAAGAAAGGCTTCTCAACATCCCTTACAGGAAGTTCGATCCAAGAATCAACAGCCTCCATCAATTGCATTACCGTATCAACCCATTTTTGCTCACCATTCAATGCACCTAATGCAGAACCAGCGATTACAGGCCCATTATCACCATCATACTCGTAGAAAGAAAGCAATTCCCTTACTTCCATCTCAACAAGCTCGATCAACTCCTCGTCATCAACCATATCCACTTTGTTCATGAACACAACGATTCTAGGAATACCAACCTGGCGTCCTAATAGGATGTGCTCACGTGTTTGTGGCATTGGACCGTCTGTAGCGGCTACAACCAAGATAGCGCCATCCATTTGGGCGGCACCGGTAACCATGTTCTTAACGTAATCCGCGTGACCTGGACAGTCAACGTGTGCGTAGTGACGGTTAGCTGTAGAATATTCTACGTGCGAAGTATTAATTGTAATACCTCTCTCTTTTTCTTCAGGAGCGTTGTCGATAGAATCGAAACTTCTCATTTCAGAAAGACCAGCGTTAGCCAATACCGTAGTAATAGCTGCAGTCAATGTAGTTTTACCGTGATCCACGTGTCCAATGGTACCTATATTTAAGTGTGGTTTGGAACGATCGAAAGTTGCCTTTGCCATGTTTAATGAATTTTAATCTTAGTTTATATTAGTGTACAATTTATACCTTAATTGAGCCAATGACGAGAATTGAACTCGTGACCTCTTCCTTACCAAGGAAACGCTCTACCCCTGAGCTACACCGGCGTAAAGTGTTGATCTACTATTTACATAGACCCTGCCTCCGCAGGAATGACATTTCTGCCGTAATTATAGAGCGGGAGACCGGGTTCGAACCGGCGACATTCAGCTTGGAAGGCTGACGCTCTACCAACTGAGCTACTCCCGCTTATAAAAATTACAATATTTCAATTTAAAGTTCCTTCTTCAGAGTTTAGTGGGGAGAGCAGGATTCGAACCTGCGAAGACGTAGTCAGCAGATTTACAGTCTGCCCTCGTTGGCCGCTTGAGTATCTCCCCTCTAACCAATATTTTAAGAACTTTGGAGCCGATAGAGGGACTCGAACCCACGACCTGCTGATTACAAATCAGCTGCTCTAGCCAGCTGAGCTACATCGGCCTATTTCATGGTTTTTAAGCCATAAAAAAGTCCGCTATTTCTAACGGACTGCAAATGTATAGAATTATTTGTTTATTCAAAACAAATTTTAAATTATTTTAATCAAGCTTGTGATCTTATTTTTTGCTTTTTCTTTATCAGTCTTCTTTCCAAAGAACTACAGGCAGCATCTACCGCTTCCTCAAATGATTTGCACTGTTTTTTTACGATAAACTTATCCTTGGGAATATTGATTTTTATCTCTACAATTTTGTTCTCCTTTGCACTCGTATTCTCCACCTTTAAATAAACATCGGAACTGATTACTTTGGAATAAAAGGTTTCCACCTTATCCAATCTATTGTGTAAAAAATTCATCAACTCCCTATCAGCATTAAAATTGACCGATTGTGCATTTACTTTCATACTCAGAAAATTTATGGCCTAGAAATGGCCTGGTTAGAAAATACTTATTCGCTTCCTCGAGGGTGCGACAACGCATGCACTTTTTTTAACTCCGCAATACTATTATGGGTATACACTTGCGTAGACGCTAAACTCGAATGCCCTAACAGTTCCTTTACAGCGTTTAAATCCGCTCCTTTGTTCAAGAGATGTGTGGCAAAGGTGTGCCTTAAGATGTGCGGACTAGTTTTTACCTTCGAGGATACCTCTCGAAAGTACTTATTAATTACCCTATAGACAAGGGTTTCGTACAATTTATTGCCGGCTTGGGTCAAAAAAACAAAAGCATTATCGTTCACTTGCGGCAAAGCGCTACGCTCCAATAAATAAAGCTCAAATAAGTCTTTGGTTTCGGGCAATAAGGGGATTAAGCGCTCCTTGTTTCGCTTACCCAACACTTTAATGGTCCTATTCTCCAAATTAACATCGACCATTTTTAGGTGTATCAACTCGGCCCTACGCATGCCACTTGTGTACAGCACATGAATCAATAATTGATCCCGCTTGCCCTCGAAGTCATCAGTATAAGCTATAGCTGAAAGCACCCGTTCCATTTCAACTTCCGAAAAAGGTATTTCTACTTTTTTCGAGGTTTTCAGTGCCTTATGTTTTGCAAGTGGGCTTATCTCAAGCACCCCCGTTCTTTGAAGAAACTTATAGTACGCTTTTAGCGAGGCTATTTTCCTATTGATGGACCGGTTATTAATTTCTCCTTTGGATAAAAAGACCACCCAACTCCGAATTATCGTATAGGGCACCGCATCAATCGTATCGAGATCAAATTCCGTCCTACAAAAATCGGCAAACTCCCTAATATCCGTTTCGTAAGCCTTAACAGTATGCACCGAGTAATTCTTTTCGAGCGCCAAATAGGATATAAATTGAGATACTAGCATAGCTAAAGGTATCAAACTTTTGAAGTACCGTAAAAAATTTCTTGAAACTAATCATTCGGGAGGCAAGCCAGCGTCATATTCAACCACTCTCATTTTCACCAAAGTGTACAAACTAAATACCCAATTTCCTTTCCTTTAATTGAAAAATTACAGCACCCGTATTGTCCAACCCTTTAACAACGCCATAAAGACTTATGAGGTAAAGTGAATCTAAACTTACAATTATCCAAGGGAGTTCCCGAAAAGCAAAAATCCCGCTAGTTGCGGGATTTTAATTTATTTGAAAACAAAGTCTAAATTTCTTCTTGATCTCTTAGACCTTGAATATATTCTGCTTTTTGTATCTGAGCTCTACGTTCAACGGAAGGTTTAGTGAACTGTTGACGCTTTCGCAACTGTCTCATTGTACCTGTCTTGTCGAACTTACGTTTGAAACGCTTTAAAGCTCTATCGATGTTTTCTCCTTCTTTTACTGGTATTATTAACATGGGCTACAACCTCCTTTCTTTATGATTAAGGCTGCAAATATAGTAACTATATTTAATTGGGCAACCCGTTATTTGATTTTTATAAATTTTATACGTTTTCCTTAGTCGGTAGCAGGCTTGTATTCTTTTTTATCGATTACGATCCTGGCAATAATCTCCCGTAATATTTCTGATGTTCCACCACCTATGGGCCCCAACCTGCTGTCCCTAAAATTACGGGCCATTGGGTAATCCTCGATATATCCGTATCCTCCAAGAAATTGAAGACATTCGTAAGCGACCTCATCCGCCACTTTCGTAGATTTTAATTTAGAAATCGTTGCCTCCTTCACTACGTACTGACCCTTATCCAAACGGTATGCCACAGAATAGTTATATTCCTTACACATATCTATATCCCCGTGCAAATCGGCAACCCGATGTCTTAACGCCTGAAATTTGTCTATAGACTTGCCAAAAGCTTCTCTTTCTGACATATAATTAAGTGCGTATTCCAAAACATGCTCAGAACGTGCATGTGCATTGATACCCATTATCAATCGCTCCAGTGCAAAGTGCTCCATAATATAGGAGAATCCCATATTTTCTTCACCCATCAAATTTGAGGCTGGTATCTTAACATTATCAAAAGCCAATTCTGCCGTATCCGAAGCTCTCCACCCCAGCTTATTCAGTTTGTTGGCCGTTACCCCTTCACTTTGGCGGTCTACGACGAAAATACTGATTCCTTTGTTTCCTAATTCCGGACTTGTTTTAGCGGCCACAATCATGTAGTCCGCATAAACCCCGTTGGTAATAAACGTTTTAGATCCATTTAATAGGTAATGATCTCCTTCTTTTTTTGCAGTAGTGCGCATAGCCGCCACATCACTACCCCCAAAAGGCTCCGATACACAAAGGCAACCAATTTTTGCGCCTTCAATGCTAGGTGCTAAATATCTTTTTTTGATATCTGCATTTGCCTCCTTGTTCAAATGGGTCATAGCCAAATAGGCGTGGGCCCAAATGGCAGCAGCAAAACCGCCAGAATTTACCTTTTGAAGCTCTTCAAGAAAAATGACGGTATAAAATAGGTCCAAACCCAAGCCCCCATCTTCCTCTGGAGTCGCGAGGCCAAAATATCCCATCGCCCCAAATTTTTCCCAGATAAACCGTTCTATAGTGCCTTCGGCTTCCCATTTGTCTACATGCGGCACCACCTCCTTTTGCAAAAAGTCCTTTAGACTTTGCCTAAATAGTTGATGTTCTTCACTGAAGTACATACTTTGCATAGCTTTTTTTTTAGAGCGACAAATATAAACCAATTCTATCAATTCGGTCAGAAGGGAATCCTTCAATATTTAATAAATCGTTCAAAGATTTGATACCTCCGTTGAGATTACGATAATTTACTATACGCTGGGCAAGGTCTTTTTGAAGATATATCAATTTGGAAAGTTCTTCGACAGAAGCTTCGTTTATATTGATCAATACGATTTCGGGCTTACTTTTTACCGTAAATTGTAACAGTGCTCGTTGTACAACATCTTCATCAAGACCGTACACGTCACTTAATTGGTCATCGATTTGAAACCCACCCAGCAGATCTCTAAATTTTAGGATTCGCGCAGACAACTTTTCCCCTATTCCGTTAATTTTTTGTAAATCTGCTGCTGTAGCTTTGTTCAAGTCTAGCAGCACAATCCCTTCACCTGATATGTGGCCATGTAACGGTGTTGTTTTCCCTAACTTTTCGGACTTATTTTTTTGTGTCCATTCGGGAAATTTGAAGAATGGCGCAATCACATCCAAAAGTGAATCGGAAACCTTGGTTACTCTTTGAAATTCCTCCTTTGTATTTACGTACTTATTGGTTGCCCTATGCTGGTGCAACCTATCAATTTCTTCCAAGGACATCCCTAGAGTATAACCCTTAAAATCTGTTATAAAATTCGGGTTGAAGGGAAAAATAGTCAAGGAATCCGTTTTACTCGGAGAAGCTTTTTCAAAGAATCTATTTGTTGTTGTAAAACCTCATCTTGATGCAATAGACCCGAACCGTTCGTATGTTGGGAACTATAAATATAATAACCCACTTGAATCGAAACAAGGATGAATAGCAAAAAGAAAATCCCACTTCGTTCTTGTTTATTGAACCTGAAGTGGGATTTTAACTTATCGAACACAATTTATGGACTAACTGGTTTTGGCTTGTTTCTTGAACAATTTGTTGGCTTTCAAATCTTCCAAATACTTCCCTAAATCTTTTTTAACTTCACCAGACATTATATATAAACCAATAATGTTGGGGAACGACATGGCCAAAATCATCATGTCAGAAAAGTCAAGAACAGCTCCCAAACTCACCGATGCGCCTACGACCACAAAAATTAAAAAGAACATTTTATAAATCAACTCCGTTTTTTTGCTTTTTCCAAAAAGATAGGTCCACGCCCTCATTCCGTAGTAGGACCAGGATATCATCGTTGAGAACGCAAATAAGAAAACAGCCAAGGCCAGTACATAGGGGAACCAAGATATTTGGCTACCAAACGCATCCGATGTCAACTGTGCGCCCGCCATACCTTCAACCTCATGCATACCCGTAAAAATTAGTACAAGAGCGGTTAAGGTACATACCACTACGGTATCTATAAAAGGTTCCAACAAAGCAACAAAGCCTTCGGAAGGAGGATGATTTGTCTTTGCCGTACTGTGCGCAATAGCCGCAGATCCCACTCCAGCCTCGTTCGAGAACGCTGCACGTTGAAATCCTACTACCAACACTCCTATAATTCCTCCCTTTAAAGCAGAGGGGCTAAATGCGCCATCGAAAATTGCTGAAAATGCGGGACCAATATTCTGAATATTCATGATAATAACTGCCAATGCAGCCACGATATATACCGATGCCATTATAGGGACAACCCTACCGGTTACCTTAGCGATACTGTTGATTCCACCAATGATAACAACACCCACTAAAACCGCGGTAACAATACCAAACCAAAAACCATTGCCAGCCAATGCAGGGAATTGCCCGGCCAATTGCTCAAAAGATTGATTGGCCTGAAACATATTGCCCCCTCCGAATGATGCACCCACGGCCAAAACCGCAAAAAGACCGGCAAGGACCTTTCCAAAACCTTTCATGTTCCGCTTCTCCAAACCATAGCGTAAATAATTCATTGGACCCCCAAATACACGACCGTCCGGTAAAATATTTCTATACTTTACCCCTAGTGTACATTCTACGAATTTTGATGACATTCCCAAAAGTCCGCACACAATCATCCAAAAGGTAGCTCCTGCCCCACCTAAGGAAACTGCCACAGCTACCCCTGCAATATTACCAAGACCTACGGTACCGGAAACGGCAGTTGCCAAGGCTTGAAAATGCGTTACCTGTCCCGGGGCATTTGGGTCATCATATTTTCCTTTTGCCAAGTCGATGGAATGCTTGAAACCACGAATGTTGATGAAGCCCATTCTTATGGTAAAGAACGTTGCACCCAACACTAACCAAATTACGATAAAGGGTATTCCCTTGGTTATAGGGTCACCGTTAGGGTGGGTAATTACGATAGGCTCATCATATTTAACGGAAGCAAAATAATGCGCTCCTTGTTCTATAATGTGTTCTAAGTTTTCTGAATTATAAATGACCTTTCCCTGATCGGTAAGATGTTTCAATGTTCCCGTACCGTTAGACATTATGGTCTCATCTGCACTTTTATCATTGGAAATAATGGCTATAGGCTCTCCTTTCTTAACTTTGGAGCCTTCCTCCTTCAACCACTCTTTTAGTACGTATTTATTTTCCATATCTGGAGACCAATTAGGGATTGGAATCCTTGTAACATCCGCATAGACTACAGGGTCATAGATACCTAATGCCGTGAAAGGGTCCCAAAACAGTATGGAGCCAAGGGCGGAAACAGCGGGAGTCATTGCCCCGTTGAATACTTCGGTTATAGCCTCTGTCCCTACTTTAAATACTTTGGTAACGGATGCACCCTCGGCATCTGTAACGATGACGGAGTAAGCAACTCCTTCCACCAAACCTGAAGCCCTTTTCGAGGATTTTGGAGTCTCCTGGTTGCTCCATTTATAATTGTATGGAGGAACGCCCCCATCAACGGTCAGCTCAGCAACGCCGTCATTGATTTGAGAGGAAGGATTATATGTTTTACCGGTAACAGAAAGTTCTTGGGCAAAACAAAATGCCATGGTAAAAAAGGCAAATACTACGGTAACTATCTTCATTCTTAGCTCTTTTATTTTTAATTGTTTCGTTAGTTGGATTAACTTTTTTAATTCTTTTGTATTAATTCATACTTTTATTGAAGCGCCTCTTTTTTTAATTTAATGGCTTCCAAATACCGTTTTAATTCTGTTTTCACTTTTGGGGCCAGCAATACGATACCTACCATATTGGGCACCATCATTCCAAAAATCATGGCATCGGAAAAACCAATAACGGAACTTAGACTAGCCGATGCTCCTACAATTACGAATAAACAAAATATAATTTTATAGGTATACTCCGTGCGCTTGTTACGTCCAAATAAATATGCCCAAGATTGGTACCCATAATAAGACCAGGATATTTGCGTACTGAAAGCGAATAGGATTACGGCCACTGTCAACACATATGGAAACCAGCTAATCACAGATTCGAAGGCACCTGAGGTAAGCAGTATGGCGTCCGCATCATTAAGGCTAGCGTTACTTGCATCAACGTTCCCCGTAATTATTAGCACCAATGCGGTCATTGTACAGACCACTACGGTATCTATAAAGGGTTCTAGCAAAGCTACCAAACCTTCCGATGCCGGGTATTTGGTCCTTACAGCTGCATGGGCGATTGAAGCCGATCCTACACCTGCCTCATTTGAAAATGCCGCCCTTCTAAATCCCTGTATCATTACACCTACCGCTCCCCCAACAATTCCAATTGGGGCAAAAGCACCCTCTAATATCTCGTTAAAGGCCCAACCGATCATATCATACCGGGCAACCAGGACAAATAAGGAGGCCCCCACATAAATCACTACCATGATAGGTACGATTTTATCCGTCACCTTTGCAATCGATTTAATTCCGCCTATAATAACGATTCCTACCAGAACGGCCATAATCACTCCAAATACCCATCTGTACCCAAAAAGAAACGATTCTGTTCCGCCGGTCATACTTTCGAATAATTGAACCGCCTGGTTTACCTGAAACATATTTCCACCACCAAAAGAACCTCCAATGCACATAACAGCGAATGCACCCGCCAAAACCTTTCCAAGTCGCTTGTTCTTCAATCCCTTATTCAAATAATACATGGGCCCACCAAAAATAGTCCCGTCTTCACCAACATCCCTATACTTTACACCCAGGGTACATTCCACAAACTTCGACGCCATGCCCAATAATCCGGCTACAATCATCCAAAAGGTTGCTCCTGCCCCGCCAATTGAAACCGCTATAGCCACCCCCGCAATATTCCCTAAACCAACAGTTGCGGAGAGTGCCGCCGTTAGGGCTTGAAAATGCGAAACCTCCCCATCAGAACTTTCATCCCTAATGGTATCCAATATATCCCCATCCACAACAATCTCATCGATATTATCCGTAAGGTGTTTGTCAAGGCTTTCAACCTTGTTCATATCCACCCCTGCGGCAATACCGTCCTCACCGTACAAGCTTTGCGCACCATACTTTTCAATATCCTCATATTTTCCAAGAACAACCTTGATAGCAATCCAAACCCCGGTAAAATTGATGAACCTAAAATAAATGGTAAAGAATCCGGCACCCAAAATAAGTGGAAATAGTACCCAATAGATACTGACATTTTCTGAGAAAGGAATTTGATAAAAAATGAAGTTAACGAACCATCCTGTTAAATCTCCGAATACCTGGTCAATCTTTTCATCAATACCTTTTTCTTCAGCTTGTTTTGCTAAGGCAATAAAAGGCAGAAAAAAAGTGGATAAGAATAGAAGCTTATGCTTCATAGTATTCAAATTTGAAAAGTTAGTTGGTGCAGCAATATCATAAAAATTATGGTCGCAATCAAATATTAAATCATAAAGATGCTTAATCGATATGGAACATTTCGTTTAATTTTTTTATTTGTTCTGGCCTTCCAAGAACGATTACCTTACTTTTTGGCTGTAATTTTAAATCTGCCTCTGGATTAATGATATAATTGCCATCTGGGGCAATATATCCTATTATGGTACAGCCCGTTTTTTTGCGCAGATCCAAATCACGTAAGGAGTTGCAATCCATTTGGTCGGAGAAATCCTCAATGGCCACCTCCTCTAGGTTCGTTGTATTCTCCCCTTCCATAGAAAGTTTATCCATAAACGTAATCAAATCTGGCATTACTACGAGAGAGGCCATGTGGTCCCCTCCAATCTTATCGGGCATAATAACCTTATTTGCACCGGCCAAGAAGAGTTTGTTTTGGGAATTTACCAATGAGGCCCTACTGATTATGAAAAGATCTCGTTTCAACTGTCTAGCGGACAGGACTACAAATAGGTTTGCTGCATCATCCGGTAAGGCTGCAATTAAATATTGTGCCCGTTCTATACCGGCCTCCATTAAAATTTCATCATCGTTCGCATCCCCCTCTATAAATAAGCCCTCGTCACCATAACGCTCTATTATTTCACGGTCCTTCTCAATAACCACAAACGGTTTTTTATACGCCTTTAGTTTCTCGGCCGCTTGCATTCCGTTTCTACCAAATCCACAAATTATAACATGTTGGTTCAAACTTTCGATGCTATTCTTCATTTTCTTCTTTTTTAATAATTGTAAGGAATTCCTGCCTAGTACATATTCCGTAATTACGGAAATGGCAAAACCAAAAATAAAAACACTGGTTACGATCAATATCACCGTAAAAATTTTACCTTCCGGGCCCATAGGGCGAACCTCAGAGAAACCAACGGTAGTCACCGTGATAATGGTCATGTAAAAGGCATCGATCCAAGAATAATCAGAAATAAAACGATACCCAAAAACCCCAAAGGCCATTACCATAAGCATTAGGGCCAAAGACAAATAGATTTTAGAACGGAACAATTTTATCATACGTTATAAATCAAAAACAGAGGTGCGTTTGGTGTAGATCAAATCCTTTATTTTTAGCCAGAACGCCAAAAATAAATATAGCGCAAATCCAAACCCTACGGTAACGAAAGTGAGATAAATGAACGAGGTCCTAACTACCCTGGCTCGAATACCTAAGCGTTCCGCAATTCTACGACAGACCTCAAATCCTCTTTTTTGGAAATAGTGCAATAAATCGTAGAACACATTCATGGCGCTAAAATTAGACTTTTATATTCATTAAATGTGCGCCAATGGCACAATCCAAACATTTGTCTTTGGAGCAATATTCCTTGTACAAGTGCAGATACCCTTGCGAATCCTTTGCGTTAAGAACTGGAACTCCAAGGACTTGAAATTTTTCAATAATCGTATTGCCTTCCACCCTTGTACTCAACATTAGGCCCAGAAGGGAATCTACATCCACATCCCCTTTGTACTTCTGGTAGCAAAATTTTAAGGGGATTATGGTATTGATAAGAATAAGTTCCAAAAATGCTTTGGAGATATTCTTTTTTCTTTTTGGAGAAGTCTTACCAAAAGTATAATGCGTTTCCCAATAAGGGCTTGCACCGGCACTTAAAACGGCAGAAAGGTCTGGGGTGTCACTTAAAATCAGGTCATTAAATAAATTGGTGTTCGTAGTATACACCGTGGCCAATTGTGATAAGCGGATTGTGGGAAAATTAGATGGCCGTAATTTGAAAAACTCAGGGATTCCATAAACAGGTTCTAACCCATATTTATGTTTCAAATATTGATAATCACTTCTTAGTGCGTCCTGGTAGGAATCCTTCCCTTGTTCCTCAGCTAAAAGTCCCACTTGCCCCATAAACAAGCTTTCCATTTCTAAAGGCCTGCCATGTAGTTTTCGTATGATCGAAAAATCTAGGGATTTCCCCAGAGCTAAGAATAGTTCCCCATTTATATTCGACCCAAAGTTTTTTAAAAGCATCAGAAATAAGACATGTTCCCAATTATTATGGGTTTCTTTCAACAATTGATTGATGTAAACTGACTTTTGTTCCAGCCTTTCAACATAAAGACGGTCTATCCAATTGTCCCTTAAAAAATCATCCACATCACCCAGTTCTCTCTCACAATTAACAAAATTATAATTATTGGCGTTAAAAAGCTTTTGATAATATGAAAGCAAATTTTCTGAAAGGTAATTCCTTAGGGATAAAGTAGGGATACGAGATCCATCCTTCCTGAAGACCGATATATCATCCTTCCATACGACATGTAAAATTACATTATCATAATTCATATCCTCTTGATGCTTATGCGCGTACCAATCTGAGGATTTCAGGTGGATTTCAACATTTCCGGCCCAAAGTTGGTCATCAAGTTCTATTTTGGCATTGAAAAAGTCCGGGCCACTCAGCTGATTATGATTACCTGGCGTATGTACAAAAATAGTTTCACCCGTGGTGGATACTAAACCATTCATAGGATATTTTCTATGCAACCAAATAAAGTGTAGCAAATCCTCCTTCATGGTCTAAAAATAAAAAACCCGCATAAAAGCGGGTCATTAATTCGTTTGAATTTTGGAATTAGGCGGTTTCTCCCTCCCAATTCATAAAGCCTCCCTGTAAATTATATGCATTCTTAAAACCGATACTGTTCATAATAGCACAGGCCTGTCCACTCCTGTTTCCTGAACGGCAATACACATAATAATTTTTGGTTTTGTCCAATTTTTCCAATTCGTCCACAAATTCCTGTCCTTTATAGATATCAATATTAATAGAGTTAGGGATAACGCCGTCCTCAATTTCCTCCTCCGTTCTAACATCCAAAATAATTGCATTGGAATCTTTCTCCAATTGTTCCTCCCATTCTTGCTGTGATAAATCTGCCATACATTTTAAATTAGAACGTAAAATTAATTGATTTTCAACAAAATCAATAAGAATAAAAGTTTTAACAAATTTTTAATGAGCTCTAATTAGAATAGCTCAAAACAAGAACATACATTTGTATATACAATAATTGTATGCACATGAATGTTGAGGAAATTATAAAAACAAATATTGAGCTACCCCTGCGCAAAAGAAGCATCATTCATTTGTCTTTGGTAATGAGCAAAATAGACGAAGAGATTGCAAGCAGTCTGAAGCCTTTTGAAATTTCAATTCAACAGTTTAATGTCTTAAGTATCCTACGTGGCCAAAAAGGAAAACCTGCCAATCTTTCTACGATTAACGAAAGAATGGTCTCAAAAATGAGTAATACCACAAGGCTTGTCGATAAGCTAATCTTAAAAGGATATGTACTTAGGCGGGTCTGCAAACAGAATAGAAGGAAAGTGGAAATTTTGATTACCGATGATGGAATGCATATTCTAAGTAAGATAGAGGTTATAGTGAGTGAAACCGAAGAACGGATTTTAAACCGGTTTTCCCATGATGACTTAATTGAATTAAATAAATTATTGAATAAATTTTAAAAATGCTATGGAAAGTATACTCAATAAATTAAATTGGCGCTACGCTACAAAACAGTTTGATTCGTCAAAAAAGGTTAGTACGGAAGCTATGCACACATTATTGGACGCTGCAAGGATGACGGCCTCCTCCTATGGTTTGCAACCTTATCAATTTTTCGTGGTTACTGACCAAAATGTAAAAGATAAGCTCAAAACAGCCTCTTGGGGCCAGTCACAACTTACGGATGCCTCACATATTTTAGTTTTGGCGAATCAAAGTACATTTGATGAAGCGCTTGTAGATAATTATATCCATAATTTGGTGGGCATACGCGGCATCGACAAGAAAGATGTAGCAGATTATTCACAGCTGATGAAATCAAGCCTTATGGGCCTGAGCGATGAGCAAAAAAACGAATGGACAACCAAGCAAGCCTACATCGTATTAGGAAATTTATTGACTATCGCAGCAGAGATGGAAATAGACACCTGCCCAATGGAGGGTTTTGACAATGAACAATATAACGAAATCCTAGGCCTGAAGGATAAGAATTTGAATGCTGCAGTGGTATTGGCTATCGGCTATAGGTCTGGCGAAGATAAAACACAGCATTACCCAAAAGTTAGATATACAAAAGAGAGTTTAACTACCCATATATAATAGTAATAATAATTTAAAATTAAAAACATGAAAAAAACAATAGTTAGTATCGCATTAGCAGCAATTTTTGGATTTACCGCAACCGCTTCCACTCCAATCGAAAAAGAAAAAAAAGAAGTTAAGGTTAGTGAAAGCACGGTAACATGGAAAGGTTACAAAGTAACAGGATCACATGAAGGTACCATCGATTTAAAATCTGGCTATTTGGAAATGGACGGGGATAAATTGATTGGCGGACAATTTGTGGTGGATATGACATCCATTTCAAATTCCGATTTGGATGGCGACTCTAAAGGAAAATTGGAAGGACACTTAAAGTCAGATGATTTTTTCGGCGTAGCAAACCATCCAACTGCTAAATTGGTATTCACCTCCGTGGAACCTATGAATAAAAATTCATACACAGTAACTGGAAATTTAACGATTAAAGAGACTACAAAACCAATTACGTTAGTAGTTTCTGTTTATGAAAACAAAGCTACAGCTACAATGAAGGTAGACAGGGCAGAATATGATGTACGTTATGGTTCCGGAAGTTTCTTCGATAATTTGGGAGATAAGACCATCTATGATGAATTTGATTTGGTAGTAGACTTAGCCATATAAGCAAAAGGAAACCCGTTATTATTTTGTTCATTTAGCGTTTAGAAATCCTTGGAAACTTAATTTCTAGGGATTTTTAATTTTGAACCAACTAAAGTTTGTAGGTATAAAATTCCTTTTTATATTTGACACATAATGAAACAAACGACTTTAAATCTGTGGTGGTGGACTAACTTACGAAAAACATCGTGAGCTAAGCATCATTGTAGTAAAACTATATAAAGGCTTGTCATCACGACAAGCCTTCCTTATTTTATAAAAGTACCTATGGCCTATCAATTAAAAACATATCATAAAAAAATTCTTGCCGATACCATGACACCGGTAAGTGTCTATTTGAAAATTAGGGACCGTTTCCCCAATAGTATTCTGTTGGAGAGTAGTGATTATCATGCCAACGATAATAGCTTTTCCTATATCTGTTGCAATCCTATTGCTTCCATAAAAGTGGAGCATGAGCAAATTACCAGACAATTTCCGGATGGTGTAATTGAGGAACATTCTATCGATGGCTCTACAAATGTAGTAGCCGCCATTGATGCATTCAGTAGTGCCTTTAAAGCGGACACCAATGATTTCAAGTTCATCAACAATGGTCTTTTTGGTTATATGGCCTATGATGCGGTTCGCTATTTTGAAGATCTTGAGTTGGACGAAAAGGAAAACTCCATTAGTATACCGGATATTTACTATGCCGTTTATCAGAATATAATCGCAATAAACCACTTTAAGAACGAGGCCTATTTATTCGCCCATTGCTATGCGTCCGATAACAATATTCCTGAACTAGAGCAGCTTTTGAACGTTAGAAGTTTTGCTACTTATAATTTTAGAATCGATGGTGAGAGGGAATCCAATTTGAAAGATGAGGAATACAAGGAACAAGTGGCTTTGGCAAAAAAACACTGCCAACGTGGAGACGTTTTTCAATTGGTCCTTAGTAGGCGATTTTCGCAAGGATTTAAGGGAGATGAATTTAATGTCTATAGGGCATTGCGCTCCGTAAACCCCTCGCCCTATCTTTTTTATTTTGATTATGGCGATTTTAAAATCTTTGGTAGTTCCCCAGAGGCTCAGTTAATCGTGAGCAATGGAAAGGCTGAAATACATCCTATTGCAGGTACTTTTAAAAGAACAGGCAATGACGAGCAGGATGCGGAATTGGCTAAAAAACTTAAGGTGGATGACAAGGAGAACAGCGAACACGTTATGCTGGTCGATCTTGCGCGAAACGACCTAAGCAGAAATGGAAATGTGGTACAGGTTGAAAATTATAGGGAAGTACAGTTCTTTTCTCATGTAATCCATTTGGTCTCGAAAGTAACTGGCATGAAAAAAAGCGATATCCCAACGATGAAAGTGGTAGCGGATACCTTTCCCGCAGGGACCTTGAGCGGTGCCCCAAAGCATAGGGCCATGCAGCTCATAGAAAAATATGAAAAAACAAGCAGAGGGTATTATGGGGGAGCAATTGGGTTTATGGATTTTAATGGAAACTTTAATCACGCCATTATGATCAGGACGTTCCTTAGCAAAAACCATAAGCTTTATTACCAGGCGGGAGCAGGATTAGTGGCAGCATCCAACCCGGAAGATGAGCTACAGGAAACCTATAATAAATTGGGTGCACTTACGAAAGCGCTGGAAATAGCGGAAGATATTTAAAGTCCCGAATCCCAAAATTGGGAATTAAACGATATATGAAAATGAGTGCTGACAAACATACTAGCAAATTTCCTTCTTCAACGGATAAACCAAAGGGTGTCACTGTTTTGGTCATAGACAATTATGATAGTTTCACTTACAATCTGGTCCACTATTTAGAGGAATTAGGGTGTACCGTCGTTGTAAAGAGAAACGACCAACTAAGGTTGGAAGAAGTGGATGCCTTTGAAAAAATAGTCCTTTCCCCAGGACCCGGCATTCCGGATGAGGCAGGTCTTTTAAAAAAAATCATTGCTGCCTATGCCCCAACAAAAAGCATTTTTGGTGTATGCCTAGGGCAGCAGGCTATTGCAGAAGTATTTGGTGGTTCCCTAATCAATTTGGATGAAGTCTATCACGGTATAGCCACAAAAATAAAAATTACAAAAGAGGATGTTTTATTTAAGGGGCTACCTGAAGAAATAGAGGTGGGTAGGTATCATTCTTGGGTGGTTAGCCCAGATTTGCCAGCTGTCCTAGAAGTAACTTCGGTCGATGAGAACGGACAGATAATGTCATTGCGGCATAAAACCTATGACGTTCGGGCAGTACAGTTTCATCCAGAATCCGTTCTTACTCCGCATGGTAAAAAGATGTTGGAGAATTGGCTAAAATAGACCTTAGACTTTAGATAATAGACCTTGAATTATGAATAACTATAGAGAACTAATCGTTTGGCAAAAATCAATGCTATTGGCCGAGAGGGTTTACCAACGTACTGCATCCTTTCCGGTTGAAGAAAAATTTGGATTAACTAGTCAAATAAGAAGAAGTGTAGTTTCTGTTGCTTCCAATATTGCTGAAGGAGCTGGACGAAATTCAAACAAGGAGTTTAGAAATTTTTTAGGTATTGCAAATGGCTCACTTAATGAACTTATGACACAATTAGAATTAGCAAAAAGATTTAATTTTTTAGATAGTATCAACCTAGATGAAATTCAAAATATATGTAATGAAATTCAAAAAATGATTTACACGTTAATTAAGAAATTTTCTAGGGTCTAACATCTAAAATCCTGAGACTTCATACTATGAAAGAAACACTAAATAGACTTATCAACCACGAAATTCTTTCCAAGGAAGATGCGAAAAGAATTTTGGTCAATATTGCAAAAGGTAATTACAACACAAATCAGATTGCCGCTTTTTTGACGGTATATATGATGCGAAGTATCACCATAGAAGAATTGGAGGGATTTAGGGATGCATTGCTAGACCTTTGCCATGCCGTTGATCTGTCCGCTTATAACCCTATAGATCTTTGCGGAACCGGTGGTGACGGCAAGGATACCTTCAATATATCTACATTGGCCTCGTTCGTTACCGCCGGTGCCGGTGTTAAGGTAACGAAGCACGGTAATTATGGTGTATCCTCAAAATGTGGCAGTAGCAATGTTATGGAGTTTCTAGGCATCAAATTCAGTAATAAAACTGACTTCCTTGAAATGTGTATCGACGAGGCGGGTATTTGTGTTTTACATGCTCCCTTATTTCATCCCGCTATGAAAAATGTTGCTCCAATTCGGAAGGACCTAGGGGTCAAAACCTTTTTCAACATGTTGGGGCCTATGGTAAACCCGGCTTTTCCAAAAAACCAGATTGTAGGGGTTTTTAACCTTGAATTGGCACGGATGTACGGATACCTATATCAGAAAACGGACAAAAACTTTACTGTTTTACATGCGCTGGACGGTTATGATGAAATTTCGTTGACCGGTAATACCAAAACCATCTCCAACGCTAGTGAAAGCATGTTGAAACCATCCGATTTTGGAGTCGATATAATTCAACAAACTGAAATCGTAGGCGGGGACTCCATTGAAGATTCCGCACAACTATTTTTAAATATATTACAAGGAAGGGGTACTGTAGCCCAAAATAATGTGGTCTGTGCAAATGCAGGGGTCGCAATTGCAACAGTGGAAGGCATAACACCAAAAGCGGGATTCGAAAAAGCAAAAGAATCCCTATTGAGTGGAAAAGGATTGATTGCATTAAAAAAAATAAAAGAACTGAGTAAGGCTTCTTAGTAAGGAGGAGACTTATACGAAAGAATCCATCGGGTAAAAAGATACGGAGAATAGGCCTATTGATTTGGAAGTTATACTTGAAATTGAAAAATTAAAGGGAATGTCTTACCTAGTAGTGCATAAAAGCGGATGAAAACTATAGTGTTAACACACAGTTCAAGCAAACTGCTGGGTAAATTAGAAATGACAGTTTATACAAAACAATGAACATATTAGATAAAATAGTTGCCGATAAGCACAAGGAAGTTGAGTTAAAGAAATCGATTATTCCGGTTTCCCAATATGAGAGTTCGGTGCTTTTTAAGAGGGAAACCACTTCGTTGGCTCACGCACTTAAAACTAGTGAGACGGGAATCATTGCAGAGTTTAAACGCCGTTCCCCTTCGAAAGCCAGTATTAACCAAAACGCGAATGTGGGCGAAGTAGCCTTAGGCTACCAACAAGCTGGGGTTTGTGGAATGAGCATTCTTACAGATATTAAGTATTTTGGGGGTTCATTGGAGGATTTTGTTTTGGCACGGGCCAGTGTACAAATGCCGCTATTGCGTAAGGAGTTTATTATAAGCGAATACCAAATCATAGAGGCCAAGGCACACGGGGCAGATGTAATTCTGTTAATTGCGGCGATACTGACCAAAACCGAAATAAAGGTATTTTCTGAACTTGCAAAGAGCCTAAAAATGGACGTATTGTTGGAAGTACATAATGAGCAAGAACTGCAAAAATCTATTATGCCAAGCTTGGACATGTTAGGGGTCAACAACCGCAACCTCAAAACCTTTGAGGTTAGTTTAGAAACCAGTAAAACTCTTTCGGCAATGATACCTAAAGATTTTGTAAAAGTTTCGGAAAGTGGAATAAGCACTCTAGAAGCTATTTCAGAATTGAGAGCCTATGGATTTGAAGGTTTTTTAATCGGTGAAAAATTTATGAAAACTGATTTTCCCGGAGAAAGCGCAGGTACCTTTATACAAAAATTAAAACGATAGGAATGAAACTCAAGGTTTGCGGAATGAAATTGAATACCACTGAGGTTGCCCAACTACGACCAGATTATATTGGCTTTATCTTCTGGGAGCCATCCACACGATTTTTTGATGGGGAATTACCGGCCATACCCCATGAAGTTTGTAAAGTAGGCGTTTTTGTAGACGCAGAACCCAAAGCTATCATTTCCACAGTTAAAAAATACAGGCTACAGGCTATTCAACTTCACGGTGCGGAAACACCGGCGTATTGTGAAGCCTTATCGACAGAATTAATCGAAATTAACCAAAAAGTTGCGCTAATTAAAGTATTCTCCGTTAGAGCTGATTTTGATTTTGAGCCTCTGCGCCCCTATGAAGCGGTATGCGATTATTTTTTATTCGACACCAAAGGTAAGCTGCCTGGAGGAAATGGATTTAGCTTTGATTGGACCGTACTAAAAAATTACCCCTTCACAAAACCTTATTTTTTAAGCGGCGGTATTGGGCAAGAAGACCTCCCTAAACTCAATGAATTTATGCAACTCCCAGAATCCAAATATTGCTACGCAATTGACGTAAACAGTAAATTTGAAATGGAACCGGGTTTAAAAAAAATTGATGAATTACGTTTTTTTAAGGAAGGTATTACAGATTTGCCGGCTTTAAGGCGCCCATAGATAAACAAAAAAAGTGCTTACTATTGAAATTGAAAGAAATGGAAAAACAAGAGACAATTAATTCTAGACCCAAAATTGGCGGGGCCTTCAATGCTGATGAAAAAGGCTATTATGGTACGTTTGGTGGCGCATATATTCCTGAAATGTTGTACCCCAACGTAGAGGAACTGCGCCAAAATTATTTGGAAATTATGTACGAGGAATCCTTTCAAAAAGAATTCCATCAGCTGTTAAAGGATTATGTCGGTAGGCCGTCTCCGCTCTATTTTGCCAAGCGACTTTCCGAAAAACATGGTTGTAAAATATACCTGAAGCGAGAGGATCTGAACCACACGGGTGCCCACAAAGTCAATAATACCATTGGCCAAATCTTAATGGCACAAAAATTGGGAAAAACGAGAATTATAGCGGAAACGGGTGCCGGTCAGCATGGAGTAGCCACTGCTACGGTTTGTGCCCTTATGGGCATGAAGTGTATCGTGTATATGGGCGAGATAGATATCGCACGCCAGGCACCCAATGTAGCACGAATGAAAATGTTGGGTGCAGAGGTACGCCCGGCCAAATCAGGGAGCAGAACCCTAAAGGATGCCACCAACGAGGCTATTCGCGATTGGATCAATAATCCCGTAGATACCCATTACATCATTGGGTCCGCTATTGGGCCACACCCCTACCCGGATATGGTAACCCGGTTTCAATCGGTTATATCGGAAGAAATAAAATGGCAATTAAAAGAAAAGGAAGGTCGGGAAAATCCAGATTATGTAGTTGCCTGCATCGGTGGTGGAAGCAATGCGGCCGGGACGTATTATCATTTTCTTCATGAGCCGGAAGTAGGCATTATTGCCGTGGAAGCCGCAGGAAAAGGTATTGATTCCGGTGAAAGTGCAGCAACATCCGCTTTAGGAAAAGTTGGAATCATACATGGTTGTAAAACCATGTTGATGCAAACTACGGATGGTCAGATAACGGAGCCCTATTCCATCTCGGCAGGGTTGGACTATCCTGGAGTGGGGCCCATGCATTCCCATTTATACACCTCTGGAAGAGCAGAATTTTATTCCGCAACAGATGACGAGGCGATGGCCGCCGGACTTGAACTATCTCAGTTGGAAGGGATAATTCCTGCCATTGAAACCGGGCATGCATTTGCCATTTTTGACCATAAAAAGTTTAAATCAGAGGATGTCGTGGTCATTAGCCTTTCTGGGCGTGGAGATAAGGATTTGAATACCTATATAGATTATTTTAAGTTAGCTTAAGCAATGAACAATAGGATAAAAAGTAAGTTAGAAGAAGATAAAAAGCTCCTTTCCATATATTTTACGGCGGGCTATCCTGCATTGGAAGATACTGTACCTATCATTCAAGATCTTGAAAAAAACGGTGTTGATATGATAGAAATCGGATTACCGTTCAGTGATCCGTTGGCAGATGGCCCTACCATACAGGAAAGTTCAACGGCAGCATTGAAAAACGGCATGACTACGGAAAAGCTTTTTGAACAACTAAAGGATATTCGTAAAACCGTCTCTATTCCCTTGATTGTTATGGGCTATTTCAATCCAATGCTACAATACGGCGTAGAGGCTTTTTGTAAGAAATGCCATGAAATAGGAATTGATGGCATTATTATGCCCGATCTTCCGTTAGATGTGTACCAAGATGCCTACGAGAAAACGTTTCGAAAATATGGTTTACTCAATGTTTTCTTGATTACACCGCAGACGGGCGACACTCGTATAAGACAAATAGATGCCGCTTCCGATGGATTTATATATATGGTTAGTTCTGCTAGCGTTACGGGTTCAAAAAGTGGTTTTGGGGATGCACAGACAGCATATTTTGAACGAATTGGGGCCATGGATTTAAAAAATCCCCAGATTGTCGGCTTTGGCATTAAGGATGCAGCAACTTTTCAGCAAGCGACCAAAACGGCCAAAGGAGCCATTATTGGATCTGCTTTTATAAAGCATTTGACTGAAAACGGAGTTGCAACGATTTCAAAATTTGTAGCCTCTATACGCTAAGCTTTACTTATAATCAGTTTTGAAAGCTATACCGATTACTCCTATTTTAGTCTAGGGTACGAAGCAATTTATCAAGGTAAATTCGAAGCCTGCAAAACGAAAGCATTAGCCTGTGTGTTTTAAAGGATAAGCGCTTCTAACTTAAAAAGGGTTAACCTTTAATTAAAGTTCTTTGGTGATGGAAATGGTGGCTAAAACCCCATCGTCCTGAACCTCAAGTGATAGTTCGCCGTTATTTTTTTCTAACATTTCACGACAGACAGTAAGACCGTTTCCAGAACCGATTTCCTTAGCCGTCCCATTGGTACTTCGCAGTGGTGCCAGACCGTCATTAAATTGTTGTATGTTTTCCAATTCAACCGCTTTGGTTTTGTTGAAAAATTGAATACTAAAGTTAGTATCCCGATTATCAAAATAAATACTTATTTCTTCATCTAAAGGAGAAAATTTCACCGCATTGAGCAGTAAGTTTCGAGCGACCGATTCAAGTACATTCTTGGAATAGAATATTTCCTCTTCTGCAGGTATCCTTTTTTTGAGTTTCAGGTTCTTATTTTTGATTTGATCAGATAGCTGGTTTTCGACCGAAAGAATTAATTCGTTTACATTGACCAGGGTAAACTCCTTTAACCCTTCATTATTCTGCATGGCCCATTTTAATAGATTTTCTAACATACTGTACGCATTGCTAACAGCCTTATTCAAATAGGCAATGACCTCATCACGCTCCTTCTCCGTTTCCGTTTCCTTTACCACATCTAGCAAGGAAGCTATTTGGTGAATCGGGGTACGCAGATCATGCGCAATAATTCTTATGATATCCTTTCTAAACTTCGTTAGTTCCAATAGCTCCGCGTTCTGCCGGATTATGGTTTCGTGGTGCACCTTCATTTTTCTTCGAAGTTTGAAAACCTGTTCAAAAATCACATAACAAATGATGCATTTTGCGGAAACAATAGAAAGATAAAATAGATAAGTCTCAATTTGAAATTCTGGGACTAGAAAAACACATATCGTGAAAAACAAAAAATTGTAAGACCCTAAGAATAAATCGTGATAAGGCTTTACGCCAATGGTAAGAATGAGCCCAAACAACATTACCAGAAATTGGATTTCCAAAAAATTAGAATAAAAATTAAACCCATCCACATCAAAAAGGAAAGGTAAAACCAGGGTATAACAGGCAATAATAAAATATCCTATGACCACGAGACCAGTAGTAAGCTTTATCGTTCGTAAATAGTACAGAAGGGAAATAAGTGCAATTACAAGCAAACAGGAAATATTGCGATAAATTACAATACCCATCCCAAAGGCACGGTAACTCATGAAAATATTCATGATAATACCAATTGAAATCGATCCAAAAAGCAAACCGGATAAATACTTGATGTTCTTGAAAGAAAAGTAAACGGTATCTATCTGTTTTTCAGAAGTTGTCATTGGTTTGGTAAATGATATAAGGAATAACGAAAAAGAAGTATTATTCTTACATTTCGATTGAAAAAATTTACATCAATACATCTGCTAAAACACAAAGACCTATAAATAGGTTTTTTGGTTTGATCAATTTAGCGCTTCTGTTTTAACGCTGTTTTCTTTAATTATGATTACATTTAAAGCTTACCGATTAAGGACGTTTCAATGATAAAAATGCTTACTATTTTGGCTTTTTTTAGCCTGATGATAATAACTGCCCAGGATTCTATTCAATTAAAATCCAAAGTTGCAAATTCAATCAACGAGCTTCGAGAATTCGTAGCCTTACCTAACGATGCACTAAACCCAGACGATATAGAAAGCAACCTTATCTGGCTAAGAAATAAATTCAATCAACGCGGCTTTAATACCACCATACTTGATACGGAAGGCTTGCCTTTATTCTTCGCAGCTTTACCAATGGATGATTCCAAGCCAACAATCCTTTTCTACATGCACTTAGACGGGCAATCTGTGGATGCTACGAAATGGGAGCAACCCAACCCCTATGAAATGGTTTTAAAGTCAAAAAGTGAAGACGGATGGCAAACACATTCCTTTGATGAACTAACCGATGATATCGATTATAAATGGCGCCTTTTTGGAAGATCTACATCAGATGATAAAGGGCCCATTGTTATGTTTTTGAACGCAATCGATATTTTACAAAAAGAAAAAAAAGACATCCCTTTCAATGTAAAGGTAATCTTGGATAGTGAAGAGGAAAAAAGCAGTGCGCCATTACCGAAAGCGGTCCGTACTTACAAAGACCTGTTAAAGGCAGATTTTTTGATTATTAATGATGGTCCCGTGCATGTGTCCGGTAAGCCGACCATTATCTATGGTTGTAGAGGAATAACCACTTTGACGCTCACCACCTACGGTCCGTTAAAACCCCAGCATAGCGGACATTATGGAAATTATGCCCCTAATCCCGGCTTTCAGTTGGCACAATTATTGGCTAGCATGAAAGATAGCGATGGAAGGGTTTTGATTAAAAGATATTATGATGGTATCTCCTTAGACGAAGCGACCCTAGCCGTTTTGAAAAGCGTGCCGGACAATAGCGCAGAAATCAACAAAAATTTAGCTATTTCCAAACCTGAGAAAGTAGGGAGCTTTTATCAAGAGTCCCTGCAGTATCCTTCATTGAACATTAGAGGCCTGGGTTCGGCATGGATCGGTAAACAGGCCAGAACCATTGTTCCGGCTACAGCCACGGCAGAGTTGGATTTGAGATTGGTGCCGGAATCTGACGGAACGCGACTCAAAAAATTGGTAGAGGAACATATTCAAGAACAGGGGTTTTACGTAATGGAAACGGTGCCAACGCTGAACGACCGTTTGGCACATGATAAAATAATCACCATAACGGAAGGTTCTGTCACCGATGCGTTCCGGACAGATTTGAACAACCCTTTTGGTGATTTTATAGTCAATACGCTTGAAGCAAAATTTGGCGAGAAGCCCGTTCAAATTCGGATAATGGGCGGTACCGTTCCAATATCCCCATTTATCAATGAGTTGAAGATTCCAGCTTTTATCGTACCTATGGTTAATCCAGACAATAACCAACATAGCCCCAATGAAAATTTAACCATCGGGCAGATTGCTTATGGCATCGAAACCTTTTATGCTATTTTAAGTACAAAACCCCGATAGCTAATTGAATTTAACAACCCATAACAAAGCTTTACAAGTCCATTAACGGAATTCCAACTTGATATTTTTTATATTTTAATGAATTAAAAAATAAAAAGTATGGGAATCATAGATGAAAATAAAAAGTTTGAAAGAAAGGTAGAGCATAAAGACCCTAATAGTAAGATTGGTTCTACAAAAATTGACACGAATAAGTTTGATATTGATGAAGACACCATCAAAAATCAACAGAATAAAAAATAAGTTTTAAAAATTGAATATTAAATCCCGATTCTAAGCTTGAATCGGGATTTTCTTTTTGGAACCTACTTGCTTGTTTAACAAAAGCAAAGCGATTCCATAAATAAAATAGCACCTAAATTTTTCAAGCAATACGCAGTAGACAAAATTTAAGGTCGAAAAACAGAAATTGAACTTCTTCCGCAAGGACCTAAATACGTATACAGCTTGTTGAATTTCCAAAAACCGACAGACATACTCTTCTTACAACCTTATTGCGGAACGTTAACTTATAAGCGGCTAGGCTGAATTTCTACTGGCGTTTATATTTCCATATAGGGAACGGGTAACAATTTTTTCATAAAGATCTTTGTAATCAGTTCCCGCACCTATTTTCTGCAAGGCGTACTGTTGTATCACCAATAGCGGCAATACGATGTTTTCCCGTATTTTTATGGACTCTCTCGAGATAGCTTCCTTTTCCATTAATATTTCCATACCGGACAACTTCAGTAACATCTTTTTAGAAAGTTCGTATTCCTCATGGAGTATATCCCAAAATGCTCCGTACTCTTCATTCTCTTTCATGTAACTTGTCAATTCAAAATAGCATTTAGAAAGACTCATCATACTGTTCATCATCAAAGCCTGAAAAAAAGGAACTTCCTGATAGAGTTTTTTTGCTTCATTAAAACGGCCATCCTCCTCTAGCGTTTTTAAAGCGGTACCAATCCCATAATATCCAGGTACATTTTGCTTTAATTGGCTCCACGAACCAACGAAGGAGATTGCGCGTAAATCTGAAAGTTCCAATTTGGCTTTATTGCCCCGTTTGCCTGGTCTACTGCCAATATTTGCTTTGGTATAATATTTTAGGGTGCTCATATTTTCCAGATAGGGCATAAACTTATCATGATGTTTTAACTCATCATATTTCTTAAAGCTCAATTCGGAAAGTTCTTCCACCAATTTTCGGTCGGGATCGGATATTGTGATTTCCTTCCCTAATATGGCGTTAGAGAGGCCGGCTGTTAGTAGCTGCTCACTATTATAAATGAATTGCTCCTTGGTACCATAGGTACTGGTTATGGTCTGACCCTGAATGGTTAATTGAATTTCATTATTGGCAACCTTGTTCGTTTGTGCTGCATAAAACCGGTGCGTTTTACCACCTCCTCTTGCAGGGGGTCCTCCCCTACCATCAAAGAAAATAGCGGCTACATCATTTTCCGCACAAACCTCAGAAAGTACTTCCTTCGTTTTTAGGATAGACCAATTTGCTTTTAAATACCCACCATCCTTTGTTCCATCAGAAAAACCAAGCATGATTGTTTGTTTGTCGCTTCTGCTGCGTACATGATCTCTATATTCTGGCAAACTGAACAGCTTTTGCATTGTATCCTCCGCAGAATCCATACCGTTCATTGTTTCGAATAGGGGAACAATATCGAAGGTTATTTGTTTACCGGCCCATCCACACCATCTAAACAAAGCATAAACGAAAAGAACCGAATAAATATCCTCAGAATTGCTAATAATATATCGGTTACAACCTTCTTCTCCGTTCTTATCCTGTATCGTTTGTAATTGTGCTATATTTTTAATGGTGTCCTTGACAATTTCTTCGTCATAATCGTCGGCTGACAGCTTGAGGTTTACATGTAACAAAATATCTATAAGCGCCTCCCCATCAAGTTCATCAAGGCTTTCTTTGATCAAGCCCTTCTTTTTTAAGACCTCCTCCATTACTTTGGTATGCATACTGTGATCTTGCCGGATATCTATAGTAGCAAAGTGTACCTTGAAAATTTTCACCTTGTCTATAAAACGTTCAAGATTTTTAAGATATAGCCCTTGGTATTTTTCAATCAGAACTTCCCTAATTTCCTCCAAGGGTACAATTAAGTCGTCATAACCTATGTCCTTGGAGCTGTCGAACATTGCAAGATACAGGTTGGAGCGTAATTTTTGTAGTGGTTCCTGAACAGCCTTAAAAGTAAGCTTGTGCAATAAACTTTTTAACTCATTGTAATAGCACTTCATTAACGTAAGCCGTAGTTCGTTCATGACATCCTTGGTAATATCCGCCGTAACAAAAGGATTACCATCCCGGTCTCCCCCAGGCCAAAAACCAAGCTTAACAATATCATGGTTCTCAAATACTTTACCGCCTACACTTCCCTTGATATATGCGTACATATCACCAATGGCATCGTAATATACATGCCGTAGCGTGTAAATAATATTCTTTGCTTCGTCTAGGGGGGTCGGTTTTGTTGCATTGATCAATGAGGTGAGTCCTAATTGCTGAAGACCAACATCTATTTCATCTATTTTATCCTCCAGGATCAGCGTACGTAGGTTCGTAATAATATCTAGAACCGCTGGAGTATAGAATTGTGTTGGATGGGCCGTTAAAACAATGCGCGCACTAAAATTACTTAGTTTGTCCCATATCGTATCCCATGAATTATTTTTTTCGACCAATTGAAAATAATCTTTAAGGGATAAAGAACTGGAATGTTTGTGCAATTTTGGGAATGCAGCATCTTCAACACTATCGTAAAGGACTACTTGGCGCTCTACGTATTGAATAATCCGGAACATGAAATCTATCTGGTCCTTTTCTGTCTTGGCTTCTACAAAATTTTCAAAAAAATGTTCTAAAATTTCCTTCGGGTTTAGACCATTGCTCAACCCCTTTTCAGATTGATCCAAAAGCAAGGGAATCAACATACCAACATTCTCAATATTCTCATAGGGTAGGTTTAAAAACAGGCTATTGTAGACATTAAATTTATTATGAACGGATTTTTTGAATTCCGCCAATCTTTCTTGTTGCTGCATATTTTAATAACTTTTAGTCCAATTGTATTTGGTGACCATCTTAAATTTCGCACATAAATATCGATATTCCAAGACAATCTAGAGAATCATTTTTGGGAAATATCAGAATAGTAACAGGATACCACAAAATAATCCAAATAGACACTAATTATTAGCGACGGCTACACAATTCAATTATCATAATTGTAAAAAGGAGCTATTTTGGCAATTTTGAATTGTATTCCCTTGAAGTGGCTTACCATAATACCATGGGGGCTTTTTGCTTTCAACCCTATTGCATTGCAGTTTTGTGCAGCTGAAACTTGCTAAAAATACTTCTTATACTGCAAAACCCTGAAATCTATGGTGTTGAAGGACGGGTTAGCGTTCTTCAGCTTTTTATAGCCGTCAAGACTCCCAACAGCCCTATTAGCAGCACCAGAGGGGGCAATCAAAGAAACTGTCTTAATTTTTACCATTGTTTTAGGGTGCTGAAATTCGTGTATTCTGGGAACCGTATCAGAAAGGTTCCTAAAAGCAAGGCCATGGTCTTTTAAGTGCTTTCTAAAAAAATATTCGGGTCCGTTTTTGCTATTACCACCCGTAAAAAGCAGGGTATCAATTTTTGGATATCGCTCCAAATAGCCCAAAACATCCCTTAATTTAATGTTTTGCATCCCCGTATCAGAGGCATCAATTTTATCTCGCTCGGCAGATGCAACAATATCGCAGACCCCAATACCTCGTTGCCGTAAAAATGATTTTCGTTGTTCAATGGCCTCAGTTGTTGTTTCAAATTTGAGGTCGAGCTCGAATATCCTATTTAGAATGGGCCAAAGTTGCCCGTCCCTGCTGCCATAGCAAAAATCCACATCTCCTTTCTTTAAATCGCCAGAAGTGAATCTAGGGGGAGGTAAGGTACCTACAATCAATTTAGTTGTTCTTTTATCTATAAACGGCGGATAAGGATGCGAATGAAAAAACATGGGGAATATACTACGTTTTAGGGGCGTCTTGGCTGTACTATTCAGAAATCCTTCCTAAATTACTAACTTAATAGCGAACTAAACAATTTACGGTAATGGGCAAGGGAGATAAAAAGTCAAGAAAAGGTAAAATAGTCAATAACTCCTATGGTGCAAGAAGACCAAGGAAAATCAAAAAAAGACCTACGGTAGAGGAAAAAATAAAAATTGGCAAAAAGAAATAACCTTAATAGTCTATTCTAAAGGTCAACGCAACCCGGTTTTCCTCGTCTAATGTAATTTCGTAGGTGTAAAACCCAATAGGTAAGGTGTCTGAAGGAACTTCGGTAGGAAAAAAATTCAATGAGGTAGAATCCGTCAAAATGGTAACTGCAGCGGTTTGGAATCCTGTTTCGTATTCAAGATATTCAGAAAAATCACCTGCTGCAATGTTCTCATAAATGGTATCACGCTGCGCCACGCGCACTTCGTTGAAAAATTGTTGGGTACTATTTTGAATGCGGATGTTGACCATGTCCACATTATCGTCCCTATCCGTACAGGAAAACAAAATTCCCAGAACTAAAATACAAAGCAACAATCCTCGTTTCATAAACGTTTATTAAGTACTCTTACTAACGGAAAAGTGTGGATTATATTTTATCTAATAAATACTGGCTCATTTTCTTTAAGGGTATGCTCTTGACTAAATTCGTAGTCATCTATATTGAATCCTTTAATATCATCTAAAGTCTCCGCACCGGAATCCAGAATGTACCGCACCATAGAGCCCCTTGCTTTTTTCGCATAAAAACTGATAATTTTGAGGGTGTCATTTTTCCAATCCTTAAAGACAGGCGTAATTATGGTCGCCTTTATTTTTTTTGGCTGTAAAACACTATAATACTCATTGCTGGCTAAATTGACCAATAACTCGTCCGCTTCCATTTCTGCGTTCAGATAATCGGTTAACCTTGTGCCCCAGTAGTCATATAGGTTTTTCTTTCGACCAATTTTCAAGGATGTACCCATTTCAAGGCGGTACGGCTGTATAAGATCTAACGGCTTCAATATTCCATATTGGCCGGAGAGTATGCGCAGTGTTTCCTGAAGACGGTCAATTTTCTTGTCGGACAAGGTATATACATCCAACCCTTGGTACACATCCCCATTAAAGGCATATATGGCAGGCCTAGCGTTCTCTGTAGTAAACGGGGTCGTAAATTCCTGATTACGCTCCCAGTTCAGTTGGGCTAAATTATCGGATATGGACATGAGTTCGGATAAAGCCTTTGGTTTTTTCTTGGACAGTACTTTGTTCAATTTTTCGGCATCTTCCAAGAAATACGGTATGGTATGGCTATCTGTAGGTAATTTACGTTCGTAATTCAAGGACTTCGCTGGGGAAATAACAATTTTCATACTGCAATTTTAAAAGTGTGCTTAAAAATAAAAAGGATTTACAGGAAGACCTACAAAAGTTAAAAAAGAGTTCAAATAGCTCTATCGATGAAACCTATTTATATGCTATTCTTACTATACTGCCTCCATTTTTCAATAGCATTGGCCATATCCTCTGGTATTTCGGAATCGAAACTCATGTGTTCTCCCGTTACAGGATGTACAAAACCAAGTGTTTTTGCATGTAGCGCCTGCCTAGGGAGCAATTTAAAGGTGTTTTCCACAAACTGTTTATACTTGGTAAAGGTGGTTCCCTTTAATATTTTTTCTCCCCCGTAACGTTCGTCATTGAACAAAGTATGTCCAATATATTTCATGTGCACCCGTATCTGATGTGTTCTGCCGGTCTCCAATTTACAGGAAACCAAAGTCACATACCCGAAACGCTCCAAAACCTTAAAATGTGTTACAGCGTCCTTACCTTCTTCCCCATCTGGAAAAACATGCATCTGCAGTCGATTCTTTGGGTTACGCCCAACGTGGCCTACAACGGTTCCTTCGTCCACCTCCACATTGCCCCATACTAGGGCGATATACTCACGATCGGATGTTTTATCAAAGAATTGCTTTGCCAAATGCGTCATAGCAGCTTCCGTTTTTGCTACGACCAACAGACCAGAAGTGTCCTTATCTATACGATGTACTAAACCAGGCCGTTCATTACTATTTACGGGCAAATTATCTGTATGATAAATTAATGCGTTGATCAGTGTGCCCGAATAATTTCCGTGCCCGGGATGCACGACCATGCCCGCAGGTTTATTAACAACCAAAAGCACCTCATCCTCGTAAACGATATCCAAAGGAATATCCTCTGGAACCAATAAAAATTCATGTGGCGGATGTTCAAACAATACTTTTACCTCATCCCCGGCCTTTACCTTATAGTTAGATTTTACAATCTCATCATTCACCCAAACATGCCCATCCTTTGCAGCTTGCTGAATTTTATTACGGGTAGCATTCTCAATAAAATTCATTAAAAACTTATCTACACGCAGCGGTTCTTGACCTTTTGATGCTAAAAAACGATGATGTTCAAAAAGCTCGCCATCCTCATGTTCTACTTGCTCCTTATCTCCCATTTCCTATTCTGAATCCGCTTTAATGATGGCACGATCGGGAATGGTTCCATTACCACAGATCAATTCTACCTTAGAAGTTTTTGGAAGTTTATCGCCTGGTTTTATATATTGCCCTTTGTATTTTACCTGATAGACCATATCCTTCCCTAATTCGTCTACATAGGTGACGCGCTGTACATCTAAACCTACGGCCCTTAGCATTGAGGTGGCATTTCTCTTGGTTACCTGTATAATTTTAGGAACGGTCACTTCTTTATATCCAGATGGGTTGACCGTAAAATAAATTTTCCGGTTTGTCTTTACCTTCGTCCCGGCAGCCGGATTTTGCTCGATAATAGAAAATCTTGGAAAATCTGGGTTATAATTGGCGGAATCCAATACCTCGTACCGAAGACCGGCCTTTTCTATGGATTGGCGCATATCCATAACGGATTGCTTTGAAAAGTCGGGCACCTCAACAAACTCCCCGTGGTTCGTAGTGCTTTTCAACCAACCCAAGACAACAAAAACCGTAATGACCAAAACCGCCAACGCAAGACCTAACTGAATCAAAAAAGTCCTGCTTTTTAAAAAATTTAGAAAATTTCCCATACCTACTATTTCACCCCGCAAATATAGTAAATGCCCACGTACCAATTTATGGCCAATCGTTTATTGAATCGATTTAAAATCTTATCATCGTAACGGTATTGCCCAAAGTTTTCTTTTTTATTTTGCGGTAATACCACATCTTTGTCCAAACAATTCCGGTATCCAACTATGAAAAAAAATATAGCAATTATAATGGGCGGCTATTCCAGTGAGTTTAAAATATCGTTAAAGAGTGGCAACGTAGTTTACGACCATCTGGACAAGGAAAAATTTAACCGCTACAGGATACATATTTTTAAGGAAAAATGGGTCCATATAGATGATGTAGGAAACGAGACCCCTATAAACCGACATGATTTCTCAATACCGTTTGAGAACGCTCCTGTAAAGTTTGACTGCGTGTTCAATGCCATTCATGGTACTCCAGGTGAGGATGGTCTTATGCAAGCCTACTTTAAATTATTGGGTATTCCACAAACCTCCTGTGGTTTTTATCAGGCGGCGTTGACCTTCAATAAAAGGGATTTGTTAAGTGTACTTAAAGCCTATGGAATTAAATCCGCAATAGCATATTACCTTAATAAAGGTGATGAAATAGACGAGGATGCAATTATTGCAAAAGTAAAGCTGCCTTGTTTTGTGAAAGCCAATAAATCTGGAAGTAGTTATGGCATCTCCAAGGTATATACTAAAGAGAATCTCAAAAACGCTATAGAAACGGCCTACAAGGAAGATGATGAAATCATCATTGAACGTTTTCTTCAAGGTACCGAAGTATCTGTTGGCGTATTAAAACTTAACGGGGAAACCACTGTTTTGCCTATTACGGAAATCGTTTCCGAAAACGATTTTTTTGACTATGAAGCAAAATACGAAGGGAAGTCACAAGAAATTACCCCGGCGCGTATTACAATGGAGCAACAGGAAAAGGTAACGGCCGCAGCCAAAAAAATATACGATGTGCTAAAAATGACCGGATTCTCCAGAAGCGAATTCATTTTTGTCAACAACGAGCCTTTTCTATTGGAATTAAATTCCACACCAGGGTTAACCTTAGAAAGTATTCTTCCAAAACAGGCCCAGGTGGCCGGTCTCGATTTAAATGCTATTTTCGAAAATGCCATCATGGAGGCTTTGCCTTAAATTACCTATATTTAATAGCAAGAAATCTACCATATGAGACGTGCCATCTTTCCAGGATCTTTTGACCCATTAACGCTTGGACATCATGATATTATAATGCGTGGGATTACACTATTCGATGAATTAATCATTGCCATTGGCAAAAATGCGGATAAAAAATACATGTTTACCTTAGAACAGCGTATGCAGTTCATTAAAGAGGCATTTAAGGATGAACCCTCAATTAGTGTTAAGACTTATGAAGGCCTAACGGTGGATTTTTGTAAGAAAGTAGGTGCAAGTTTTATTTTGAGGGGATTGCGAAATCCCGCAGATTTTGAGTTTGAAAAAGCGATTGCGCATACCAATAGGAAATTATCGGAAATTGAAACGGTTTTTTTACTGACTTCTTCAGGAAAATCCTATATAAGCTCCTCAATTGTTAGGGATGTTATTCGTAATGGTGGCGATTACACAGGTCTTGTCCCCTCCTCGGTCAGAAAATAGCAGCAAAGCCGCCTTACTATTCAAGTTTGTTTATTCATTTAATCCGACTTTCATAACACGGAAATTTTTTAAAGTTCCAAATCAATTCAGGTAAGGGAAGCAGAGCCAATGCCAAGTCGTTTTTATAATCGCAAGGATTACATTAAATTTATTACCTGAAGCAACCCAAACTTAAAACCAAATTATTGTTGGGGTCGTCTTTCAAAAAAGCTGAGGATAATTGTCAGATGCAAAATTAACCCACAGGCCATCGCTTCTTACATTTATAATCGGTAGATTAAAAATGGACGGCAACAGCTTTGGACCTACCTCCCTCCAACACAAATTTTGTCCTAGTAGCACATTTCAAAAATGGTAATCCGTCAACTTTATTTCTTATAAGTACTGGTTATTTTAGGGTGGAGTTGCCGTTGACCACCATATTGGACATATTCACAACAATTTTTGACAACTACGTTACTTTTCTTATAGTTTCGTAAGAAATTACATCGGTATGATAAATGTCCCCCATATTTCGAGTACCTCTTATTTGATTAGACAATTACCAACGGCCACTGTCTTTATTGATAGTACGTGCACTATTGTTCACGCGTCCGATAAATGGAACAGCACGTTTTATTTGACTAATGAAAAAGGGATTGGTACAAATATATTTTCGGTATTTCCCAATTTAAGTCCCAAATGGAAACTAGTTTTAGAACACTGTTTCAGTGGCAATCCACAACCTATGGGCATTCACAAAACCATAGATATAAATAAAGAAGAACGATGGTTTGAATGGATCAATAACCCGTGGTATGATACCCAAGAAAACATAATTGGCGCTATAATACAATTAAATGATATTACAGATTCTGTAAACAAGGAATTGGAGCTCAATAAAAAGGATATTTTATTAAAGCAACAATCTGAGCTCACTAAAATTGGCCGGTGGGAATACGATATTGTAAACGATAAGGTAACCTGGTGTACCACTACCAAGGCAATTCATGAAGTACCTCCACATTATATTCCAAATATAGATAACGCACTTTATTTTTATAAGGAAGGCCACAGCCGTAACACCATTTCTATGGCACTCTTTGAAGCTCAGGATAAGGGAAAACCATGGAATTTGAAATTACAGATCGTCACTGCAAATGGTAATGAAAAGTGGGTGTTAGCGGCAGGAAAACCTATATACCATAAAGGGGAATTAATAGGCTTACTTGGCACATTTCAAGATATTCATGAACAAGTGGAAGCCGACATCAAAACCTTGGATAACGAAAAGTTGTTAAGGACCTTGATCGATAACTTACCCGTAAACGTTTATATAAAGGATACGGAATCAAGGAAAATCTTGGTCAATAAAGCAGAATGCGACTATTTAGGTGCTAAAAATCCTGAGGATATTTTAGGAAAGAGCGACCATGATCTTTACCCATCTGCCTCAGCTATACGATCTAGGGAGGAGGATTTACGGGTAATGAATACCCTTACCCCTATTATTGGAAAAGAGACCGTCAACATTAAAAAGGATGGCAAGGAAACATCGTTCCTTAGTTCTAAAATTCCGCTATTGAACAACGCCGGTGTAGCTTATGGACTGGTGGGCATTAGTTTAGATATTTCCAAGTTAAAGGAAAAAGAACGTGAATTACGGAATATCATCAATATTGCCTCGATACAAAATAAAAAGCTTATCAACTTTGCCCATATTGTTTCGCACAACCTGCGGTCCCATTCTGCGAATTTTTCCATGTTGTTGAATTTTCTTGAAACCGAAAAAGACGAGGACGAGAAAAAACGTATTTTTACAATGCTTACCGATGCCTCAAACAACCTTCTAGAGACCTTGGATAATCTAAATGATGTCGTCACCATTAACACCCATACGACCATTGACAAAAATGAAATTAATCTTAACCAAAAATTTCAAGAGGTACATCAAAATCTTTCCGGTTACCTATTAAACAATAAAGCCAAGATTACAAACAATGTTCCAGAAGATTTTACCGTTAAATCCGTTCCTGCCTACTTGGAAAGCATGTTGACCAATTTCATAACCAATGCAGTAAAGTATAAGCATCCAGATCGGAATCCTCATATAATCCTTAGTGCTAGTAAAAGCGGTTGTTATTCCGTTCTCACCATCTCGGATAATGGCCTGGGCATCGATCTTAAAAAATATGGCAAAAAATTATTTGGAATGTACAAAACATTTCACGATCATAAGGATGCTAAGGGAATAGGGTTATACATCTCAAAAAATCAGATTGAAGCAATGAACGGTAAAATTGAAACGAGCAGTGAATTAGGAAAAGGAACAGCATTTAAAATCTTCTTTAATGAGGAAAATTAATGATATCGCTATAATTGATGACGATCCAATTACTGTTTTTGGGCTTCGAAAATTGATAGGCATTACCGTAGATTGTCAAAAAATTGAATCCTTCGCTAACGGTAAATTAGCCGTTGAGGAAATCAAACAAAAACTTGAGAAAGAACAAGCAATTCCGGAAATTATCTTTTTGGATATAAATATGCCGATTATGGACGGATGGGAATTTTTAAAGGAATTCATAACCCTTCCTATTCCCGATAAAGTAAAAATCAATGTGGTAACTTCTTCCATTGATCCCTACGATAAAAAACAGTGGGAATTTTACAAGGATAAAACCCATCACCTTATTACGTTCAACCAAAAACCTATTGATAGGAATAAAATTACCGAAATTACACAGACCGAATAATACAATTCATTTCACATTGATTATTTTTGCCCTCGTAATTAGGAGCTCCCTCCCATAATAAATGTTTGGCAATGAGATTTTTACTACTGCCTTTAGTTTGTGTTATACTTCTGTCCTGTGAGAATAAACCAGAAAATTCAGAGGCCGATTTTCCTACGCCCTATGAGCGTTCCAATAAGACAGAAACGGCTACATACGAGGAGGTAATCGACTTCTACATGAGCTTGGCCAAGGAATTTTCAAGTATCAATATCCAAACCATTGGCACTACGGATAGTGGCAAGCCCTTACACCTAGTTACCTTTAGTTCTATGGGAGATTTTAATTTTCAAAAACTTAATGAGGAAAATACCATTTTGCTTATCAATAACGGAATCCATCCGGGAGAAAGTGACGGTATAGATGCAACCATGCTTTTATTCAGGGATTTGGCCAGTAAAAAAATAAGCACTCCCAAAGAAACCATTATCACTACAATACCAGTATACAACATTGGTGGGGCCCTGAACCGTAATAGCACCTCCAGAGCCAATCAAAATGGCCCAAAGGCATATGGATTTAGAGGAAATGCGAGAAATTATGACCTTAATAGGGATTTCATTAAAATGGACACCAAAAATGCAGAAACCTTTGCCCAAATCTATCACCTCGTAAACCCTGATGTTTTTATTGACAACCATGTAAGCAACGGGGCAGATTATCAATATACGCTTACCCATTTGTTTACCCAACACAATAAGCTTGGAGAGGAATTGGGAAACTATGTCCATGAACGATTAATGCCGCAACTGCGGGATTCCCTTTCAAAATCAAATTGGGATATTACCCCCTATGTCAACGTTTTCAATAGACCTCCTGAAACTGGTTTCACACAATTTATGGATTATCCAAGGTATTCCACAGGATACACGACCCTTTGGAATACCATTGGTATGATGGTGGAAACCCATATGTTAAAACCCTATGACAAACGTGTAGAAGGCACCTATGCCCTTATGCAAAAAATGATTACTATAACCGAAAGCGACGGTACCCAAATTAGGCAACTACGGGAGGCAGCGAAAGCGGCGTACAGGGATAAGATTTATTACCCCATTTCTTGGCAAGTGGACACAACGCAGGTATCCAAATTCATTTTCAAAGGCTTTAAGGCAGATACCCTGCAAAGTGAAATAACTGGTTTTCCCCGATTAAAATATGATAGGACCATTCCTACGGAAACTGAGGTTGAATATCAGGATTTCTTTACTGCTTCAGATTCCATCAAGATACCTAAAGCCTATATTTTCGGAAAACAATGGAAGGCCGCAATCGATAGGCTAACCTTGAATAAAATAGCCTTTTCAACCCTTAAAAAAGATACAACCATAAACGTAGAATCGTATAGGATAAGCGACTATGAAACGGTAGCAAGCCCTTACGAGGGCCACTATGTACATAGGAATACAAAAGTAAATTCAAGTACTGAATACATTGATTTCCAGGCCGGCGATATTCTAGTTCCAACAAATCAACCCGGTATACGTTATATACTCGAAACCTTGGAACCTTCTGCTACGGATTCCTTTTTCAACTGGAACTTTTTCGACACCATTTTACAGCAAAAAGAAGGGTTTTCACCTTATATGTTCGAGGATACAGCCCTAGAAATGCTCCAGAATGATTCCATTTTAAGAACTGCCTTTGAGGAACAAAAGAGTATTGATGCCGCCTTTGGAGAAAATTGGTATGCACAATTAGATTGGATATTTAAGCAAAGTAAGCTCTATGAAAATGCACATCTGCAATACCCTATTTACAGGATTCAGAAAGAGGAATGAGCAGGGTTAATCTCCTTCGAATAAAATTTTAATATTCACATAAGAATTCTGCAGGGCCTTTTGAATTTTGATAGGGCCTTTCCATTTCACTTTTACGATACCTTCCTTTTTTTCAGGTTTCAACTTGCCCGTATAATTCGTTTTCATGGCATACCAGTGTACCTGCTTCAAGGTGTGGGTACCATTGTTCTTAAAAATATGGTACGTAGTTCGTAAATAGTTTTCTATTGTTAAGTCCTTCACCCCGGTCTCCTCCATTACTTCTCGTATGGCGCAATCCTCAATAGATTCTCCTTTATCAAGCTTGCCTTTGGGCAAATCCCACTTATCGTTTCGGTAAATAAAAAGCACTTTACCTTTTTCGTTGGTTACGACACCTCCGGCAGCCACTACCAACGGAATCTCCTGGGTAAACTTTTTTAGAATCTCCTCATGATTAGGATGATAGATGTAAGCCTCTGCTAATTTTTTCTTTTTCAAGGATTTTATTGCCTCTTGAATAGCGTCTTGATTAAGCAAAAAATACTCGCCATTTGCCGTTTCCGAGAGCTTATTTGTTAAAATCAAAGGCAGTTCATTAACAAAAACTTTATACATTTGCGTCATGGTTTTAGACAAGAACACGGCTAAAAAAACAGCAGAGCTTCTGCTGCAAATTAATGCAATAAAATTGAAACCGGAAAATCCTTTTACATGGGCATCCGGTTGGCAATCCCCCATATATTGCGACAATAGAATTCTATTATCCTACCCCATTATCAGAAATTATATTAGGGAGGAAATGGCAAAACAGGTGGAACAGCTATACGGTAAACCAGATTGCATCGTAGGGGTAGCAACAGGGGCCATAGGAATAGGTGCACTTGTTGCGGACAAGCTCAACCTACCTTTCGTATACGTTAGGCCAGAGCCAAAATCGCACGGTAGGCAAAATCAAATTGAGGGCCATTTAGAAGCACACCAGACCGTTGTGGTCATAGAAGACCTTATAAGTACTGGCAAAAGTAGCCTTAATGCCGTTGATGCCCTTAGGGCAATTGATGCCAATGTAAAGGGCATGTTGGCCATTTTTACCTATGGCTTTGAAACGGCATTGACGAATTTTATTGAAAAAGATGTTGAACTGCATACCTTGAGCAGTTATGAATATTTAATCGAACAGGCCTCCGATACCGGTTATGTGAAAGAAGATCAATTAAGAACATTAATGGAATGGAGGAAGAACCCTTCGAAATGGACAGCAGAATAATATGTTTATAGAGACGCCGAAAGCAACAGTATCAAAAAGCAAAGAAGAAACGTACAACTTCCTTAACGAATTAGCGAACTTCGAAAAATTGATGCCCGAAAACATTGATAAATTTGAAGTGCTCAACGAAAATAGATTTCTTTTCGCCTTAAAGGGAATGCCAGAAATTGTGTTGGAAAAAAAAGAACAAGACCCATTCAATAAATTGGTTTTGGGAGCGGCCAGTGAAAAATTACCGTTTACGTTGACCGCTACCATAGCAGCCCTGGATAGCGAAAAAAGCGAAGTAACCTTAAGTTTTTCAGGAGAGTTCAATGCCATGATGGGAATGATGATAAAAACGCCGATTACCAATTTCATCAATACACTAAGCAAAAACTTGGAGAGGCTCTAATATAGAAGCTGTATTTCCTTTAGTCCGAATTCCTGAAGTTGACCATTTTCAAATTCAACCTTGAGTTTACCGTTCTTGGCAATCCCTTTTATGGTACCTACTAAAACTTGGTCATTTTGTAATTTAAATTGAGATGGCACACCTAGCTTAAACAGGTTGGCATGGTATGCACCAAACAATTCCTCTTTTTTGGAAACCAAGGGCTTTGATAAATGGTTATTTAAAGCTGTTAATAAGGAATACAAAATGACATCCACATCAAAAGTGCGACCAACTAATTGTTTTAGGGAGGCCGCATGGGGGGCATTTTTAAATGATTGCTGATTCAGGTTTAATCCAAATCCAATTACAGCGCTCTTAATTTGAGTACCCGAAATCTTATTTTCTATCAGAATTCCTCCAATCTTGAAAGTACCTGACATAATGTCGTTAGGCCATTTTACACTCAAATTTGGTATTTTGAATTCGCGCAAACTCTCCAGAACGCCAAGCGAAACACAAATACTTATTAAAAAAGAAAAGTCATTTGCTAATGCCCCATATTGCTTTAGAATACTGATTGCTAGGTTCTTACCTGGTTCTGATTCCCAAACGGAATTTAATTGCCCTCTACCCAGGAATTGATTTTGGGTGTAGACAACCGTAAAGTCTGGCAGTATCTTTGTCGTGGCCAATTCCTTTAAATAGGTATTGGTAGATTCCGTGGCATCAAGTTTGATTATTTGCATTTACAGTACAGAAGGTGAAACTTTAATGTATTGTTAAAAACTAGACCTAAAAGAACAAAAAAATAATAACTTTGTAAAAATTAAAATTTTTGAATGCAGGAAAGGAAAACTAGCGCAGATGAGTTAATTGCATTAATTATACAGGGAGTTGAAGAAGTAAAGGGACACAATATAAATCTTTTGGATTTAAGAGAAATTGAGAATACCGTTTGTGATTACTTCATTGTTTGTAACGGTACTTCCAATACGCATGTAAATGCAATCGTAGGTTCTATCCAAAAAACAGTAAGCAAAGCGATTAAGGACAAACCTTGGCACGTAGAAGGCGAGGATAATGCAGAATGGGTATTAATGGACTATGTAAATGTGGTGGTCCATGTATTCCAAAAACAAATCCGTGAATTCTACGACATAGAGGGTCTATGGGGAGATGCAAAGTTCACGACCATAGAAAGTAGCGTTAATCAATAAAAAATTAAGATGGCAAAAGAAAATAATACAACTCCTAAGAAACCAAAATTTAGTTCGTGGTGGATTTATGGATTAGTGGCAGTGTTACTTATTGGATTTCAATTATTCAATAGTGATGATTTAGCCAGTACCAAGAAAACGACAACCTCCGAACTTCAGGAGTATTTGAGAAATGGTGATGTCAAAAAGATTTTGATTATCACCAATACCAATCAGGCAAAGGTTTTTCTAAATGATGAAGCCATATCCAAAGAGGTTCATAAAGACGTCAATGAGAAATCATTTCTTCCCACAACCGGAAATGTACCACAATACACATTGGACTACGGTGATCTTCAGATATTTCAAAACGAAATTACTGATATTAAAAAAGAAAATAATTTAGAGACCATCATCGAGTTTGGTAAGGAATCTACAGCAATTTTAGACTTTTTACTGTCCCTTTTGCCATTTGTCCTTATCATAGGAATTTGGATTTATTTGATGCGAAGAATGTCGGGCGGCGGCGGCGGCGGCGCTGGCGGTCAGATTTTCAATATTGGCAAGTCTAAAGCGAAATTATTCGATGAAAAAACGGACACAAGAACCTCATTTAAAGATGTTGCCGGTTTGGAAGGCGCAAAAGAAGAAGTAGAAGAAATCGTAGAGTTTTTGAGAAATCCGGATAAATACACTTCTTTGGGTGGTAAAATTCCTAAAGGTGCGTTATTGGTAGGGCCTCCGGGTACGGGTAAAACCCTATTGGCCAAGGCCGTTGCGGGAGAGGCAAAAGTTCCATTCTTTTCCTTATCGGGTTCAGACTTCGTAGAAATGTTCGTTGGTGTTGGTGCTTCAAGGGTTCGCGACCTTTTCAAACAGGCAAAGGATAAATCACCGGCCATCATATTTATCGATGAAATTGATGCCATTGGTAGAGCCAGGGGCAAAAATAATTTTACCGGTTCTAACGATGAGCGTGAAAATACCCTTAATCAACTTCTAACGGAAATGGATGGTTTTGGCACCAATACAAATGTAATTGTACTGGCTGCAACCAACAGGGCAGATGTTTTGGACAAAGCCCTAATGCGCGCCGGTAGGTTTGATAGACAAATCTATGTTGATTTGCCGGATATCAGGGAACGTAAAGAAATTTTTGAGGTACACTTGAGACCTATAAAAACGGCAGAAACCTTAGATTTGGATTTCTTGGCAAGGCAAACCCCTGGTTTCTCCGGAGCAGATATCGCCAATGTATGTAACGAAGCGGCCTTGATAGCGGCCCGTAAAGAGAAAAAAGCGGTTTCTAAACAGGATTTCTTGGATGCCGTGGACAGAATAGTGGGTGGTCTAGAGAAGAAAAATAAAATCATTACGCCGGGTGAGAAAGAAACCATTGCTTACCACGAAGCTGGCCATGCCACAACAAGTTGGATGCTGGAGCACGCCGCTCCGTTGGTAAAAGTTACAATAGTCCCTAGAGGTCAATCCTTGGGTGCCGCATGGTATTTACCGGAAGAGCGCCTGATTGTTAGACCGGAACAAATGTTGGATGAAATGTGTGCTACCATGGGTGGTAGGGCTGCAGAAAAAGTAATTTTCAACAAAATATCGACAGGTGCTTTGAGTGATTTGGAAAAAGTGACCAAACAAGCTAGGGCTATGGTAACTATTTATGGCCTAAACGAAGAGATTGGAAATTTAACCTATTACGATTCCTCAGGACAGGATAACTATGGCTTCTCCAAGCCCTATAGTGAGGATACCGCTAGAAAAATAGATCAAGAAATATCTAAAATTATAGAGGAACAATACCAAAGAGCGATTAAGGTATTGACTGACAATAAGGATAAACTTACCACTCTTGCAGAGCGATTGTTGGAGAAAGAGGTTATCTTTAAGGAAGATTTGGAGAAAATTTTCGGTAAAAGAAATTTTGAGAAGGATATCTTGGCTATGGAAAATGAGAAAAAGTTAAAGGATGAAGAAAAAGCTAAGGATGCTGAGGACAACAAAACAACGGAAGAAGAGGAAATAACGAAAAATACATAATATTACAGTACTTTAGGTAAGCAATTTCAAGACTATAGATGGGGCTTTTAGATATTTTATTTGGCGGTGGCAAAAAGAAAGTTTCAAAGGAAACTGTTGAAACCAGAGGTGACCATATGCCCGATTTGAATATTCCCGTGGATGAAAAGTTTACCATACACTTCAAACAAAATGGAGGTAAATTTATATACTGTATTTCCGATAGTGAGGTTTCCAAGGCCTTAAGCAATATTGTAGAAGAGAATGGTTGGCAAAATGAACCCTTCTACGTGATGAACGATAGACTGGCCGAAAAATTTAAGAAAGAATCAATTTCATTTACAGATAACGCTAGAAATAGTGAGGTTTTTTTTACTACCTGTGAGCATCTCATTGCCCAAAATGGGAGTATTTTGGTATGTTCTAATCAACTGAAGGAAAGAAAGGTAAATGAACTTCCCAGTAATGTAGTGGTTTTCGCCACTACAAGTCAATTGGTTGAATCAATAGGGGAAGGTCTTAAGACAATCAAAAAAAAGTATGGCCAAAAAATTCCGGCCAATATCACCACATTAAAAAACTTTAAGGCTACCAAAGAAAATTCAGACGATTTTCTAACTTATGGTAGTAGCACTAAAAATCTTTATCTTTTACTTCTGGAAGATTTATAGTATGAAGGAAATCTTAAGAAGGTCATTGACAGGAGCTGTCTATATAATACTTTTATTATCGGCAGTCTTCCTTAGTTCAGATGCATTCGATTTTTTATTTATGACCTTTGGTCTTGCTTGTCTTTATGAATACAAAAGACTTGTAGGATTAAGGGGCTATCATATCTTTGCTGCGTACTTGGCGCTATGGTGGGCATTTATCTATCTCGTAAAAGATCAGCAAATAGTCAATATTTTAATGTTCATAACCATCGTAGTAGATGTCTATTTACTTGTGAATCTATTCTCAAAAAAGGAAATAAAATTTAATACGCTATTAAAATTTATAATTGGCCTCTTCTATATTGGTGGCGGTTGCATTTTTTTAACGATGATACCCTATAAAAATGATGCGTTCGCCAAATTACTTATCATGGGAATTTTTATTTTAATATGGGTAAACGATTCCTTTGCGTACCTAGTAGGCAAAAGTATTGGAAGGACTAAATTGTTTCCTTCAGTCTCCCCAAAAAAAACCGTTGAAGGAACTGTTGGCGGTTATATATTTGCTTTAGGAGCGGCCTATCTAATTGCCACCCAAGAGCAGTTAATTAGCCCAATACAATGGATGCTATTGGCTACGATCATTGTGATTGCCGGTAGTTTGGGAGATTTAATAGAATCTAAATTAAAGAGATCGGCAGGTGTGAAGGATAGCGGTGCAATATTACCGGGTCATGGTGGTATGTTAGATCGCCTGGATAGCCTAGTATTTGCTGCACCATTTGCATATTTAACGCTTAATATTTTTAGTTATGTTTCATAGAGAAGGACAAAAAATAATATTATTTTCTTTTTTGTTTGTAGGCACCACTGTACTACTTGCTCATTTTTTTATAGATATTTCCTGGCTAAAGCTTGCTATTCAATTACTTGGTTTGGTGGTTATGGTGGCCATTCTACAATTTTTTAGAAACCCGAAAAGACTGGCGGCAAAGAATTTCAACGAAATAAGGTCCCCGGTAGATGGTAAGGTTGTGGTAATCGAAGAGGTTTTTGAAAAAGAGTATTTTCAAGAAAAAAGAAGGCAGATTTCCATATTTATGTCGCCCACCAATGTGCACGTAACCCGATATCCCGCCAGCGGCAGTATAAGTTTATCAAAATATCATCCCGGAAAATATTTGGTTGCGTGGCATCCTAAATCCAGCGAAGAGAATGAACGTACTACAGTTGTCATCAGAACACCAAAATTTGGTGAAATTTTATACCGCCAAATAGCGGGAGCCATGGCCAGGCGCATTGTAAATTATGCCGAAAAGGGTGAAAGTGTTCAACAGGGTGATGATTCTGGCTTTATAAAATTTGGTTCCAGGGTTGACTTGTTCTTACCTTTAGATTGCCAGATCAACGTAAAATTGAATCAAAAAGTAAAAGGAGCTCAAACGTGCATAGCAACTTTTATTGATCCCAATGAAAAAGAAGAAACTACATATTAACTTTGAAGAGGCTGTGGCCTATGTGAACAACTTTACGGAACCCATACCTGCAGACGTACTTTTAAAATTATACGCCTACTATAAAATTGCAAATGCCAATTTTGATAATCCAGGCAGTAAAACGCCCTTAATTAACGCGTTTAAGGCAAATGCCTTGTTTCAAGCCAAAAACATGAACGAAAAGCAGGCAATGAAATCATATATCGCACTGGTTTCTGAAGCTCTAAAACAATAAGACCCTTACTCCTATTCATATAAGTCGTTCAGATCTGCATCGCACAATGAGCAGAAAAGCTCATCCATTTTTTCACAAACATCAGTAAAAAAACGTTCTCCCTTTTCCTTTGTTGAGAATTCCGGATTTCCAATTCCTGTATCCTTACTTACTTTGGACCATTGCCGCTCTGCCCATGCCCAACCTTCGGTAAAGGCCTTTATTTTAAACTTCTTTTCCGCCCCATCACCCCAGTGCTTCTTTGGCAAAACCAGATCCGGTCTTAAATGCAGCATAAGGCTAGTTTCCATTTCATCTGCATGGTCTCCTTTTTCCTCAAAATAATTGGTTTTGTCAAACATTTGAGGAAAGAAGCAGAAACTGATAAACATTTCCGGGAATAATAAGCCCAGTTCGCGAACCAAAGGTTTAAAATTGTTACCGCCATGACCGTTAAAGAGCAACAATTTTTTGATGCCCTGCCTGTTCAGAACGGTTACGATATCTTTTAAAATAGCCAACTGTGTGGACGGGGTCAAATTCATATCCAGATAAATATCCTTTTGACCCGTATTGACACCGTAGGCTATCGTTGGCATAACGATAATTTTTTTTCCTTTTTCCCAGGATAGCTTAGCTGCCGCTTCTACTATATTTTGCGCCTGGTAATTGTCTGTTCCATACGGCAAATGATAATTATGCGCTTCTGTTGCGCCCCATGGCAATACGGCCAACTCAAAACTTTCGTCCTTTAGGTGCTGCCAATTTGTCTCTTCTAAAATATAGGGTCGTATCATTACTGTCTAGTTCGAATAAGTGTTCAAAGAGTGCTTAGGTTTTTCCAGGAAGGAAAAATAAATTGCGCCAAAGGCTGTGCATAGGAAATAGATTAGAATAAACACACTCCCAAATTTCCAATAGGTATCCAACCCGAACCAATCCCCTAAAAATAAAAGCATTCCAATTCCTAAAACACTTCTAAAAACTTCGATATAAACGGCATAACGCGACTTATCCATTAGACTCGTATATCCATAAATCCCCAGAAATACAAGAAAACCAAAACCGAGCAATTCCATAAAACTACTATTGGCGTAATTGTAAAACATAAAAAGTAATAAAAAGGTAGTGATTAATAGCTGAAAAATAATATAGCCATTAAACAACCTTGATGTTGGTGTGCGGTAGCGTTCAAAATTATAAACGTCTTCAATAATGGTTATGGGATGCTGTTCTTTGACGTCTGCAGGCCTCCAACCGGTAGGCATAAACCAAATCCTTAATTTATCCCAATAATTTTTGGTCCTCCAAGCATCCTGTACCAGTCTCCAAAGATGTTGAAAATTAATATGAACGGGATTCCAAGTTTTAGCAGGTTTTAAGACACCGTATTGTGGAGGCACAGCATCTAGCTCTTCTTGAAAAGTACCAAAAATGCGATCCCAAACGCATAATACCTGCCCTAAATTTTTATCTATGTATTCTGGGTTTATGGCGTGGTGCACCCTGTGCTGTGATGGAGTAACGATAACATACTCCAACCATCCCAGTCTGCCAATATGCTGGGTATGATACCAAAATTGGGCGAAAAGATGAACGGGTGCGAGTATGGCAATGATTTGATAAGGAACACCTACCACTGCTGCGGGTATCAACAATAGCGAAAAATACCCCAAAAGATTGGAAATGGATTGCCTCAGGGCACATGCCAAATTAAACTCTTCACTGCTATGGTGAATTACGTGTTGGTTCCAAAAGAAATTGATTTTATGGCTTAAACGGTGGTTCCAATATCCCGCAAAATCGATTACTATAAAAGCAACTACCCATGTAATCCAAGTACTTTCAATCTGGGTAATCGCCAAAGCATCCAAAAGAAACGGATAGGTTACCAATACAACTCCTATGCCCAGTGAATCTTTAATTATATTGGTAAGTCCCGCACTTATACTGGAAACGGAATCCATTACCTTATGCTTTTGATTCTTTATAAAATATCCATAGGATATTTCAAGCACCAAAAGCAATATAAAAAAAGGGATTGCGTAGAGCAGCGCATTTGCATAGGATTCCATGGGTGATGCCTATTTTAATTGAATGGTCCGATCATAATGTGGGCCCTAAAAGTACCAGGATCCATTAACCATGGCATTCCCTTAGCAAAGGGTTTATCTGGTAGGCCAGTGGTAGCCGTAGTTGCAAAAGGAGTATAAATAACATACCGAAACTGTCCCTTTTCCAATTCACCAGTTTCTAAATTGTAATCCTTTTGATCCCCGTAATAAATATAAGTCATACTCGGTTCCTTAGGCATTATCAATTTTCCTTGGGCCACCTCTTCCCCTCTAATTACCCTTTTTTCCATGGTATTTTTGCCAGCTGAAGAAAGCTCCCTGCCCCGTTGCATAAATGGCTCCAAACTCTTTACATAACAGGAAACGCTTATTCCATCCTTACGTGGGTCATCTGCCAAGCAGATAAGATTATTACTACCTTCACGAAGCACAACAAATTCGCCTTCCGTATTATAGCCATAAATGTGCGCCGCATCCTTTTCATTTTCAGGGGCTGCTAGCGTTGCCGTCTTAATTTGAGCCGCTGTACTTGGAACCACGAAATCTGCCTTATTCTGTGCCGATAAAAAAGTAGCCACGAACAAGAAACCCACAAATTGTAACTGTTTCATTTTTTAATAGTTTTCCTAAAGTTAGCAAATTTAATTTTTATTGATTTTCCCTAATAGCGACAATTTTTTAAAAATGAAAAAGCCCTTGAATTAAGTTCAAGGGCTTCCTGCATGTACTAATTATTTTCTGTGGAAATTTATCCTATAGCACTTTTTTACCTGAAATAATATTATAAAGGATAACGATAACCGCTATTACCAATAAAATGTGCACCAAACTACCTGTTGCTAGGCCTGGGACGATTCCCAACATACCCAATAACCAAATAATAATGCAAATTACTGCAACTAACCAAAGTAAACTTCTCATAATGTGTGTTTTTAGATTGTTCAGGTATAAATGTAAGTTTAACATCCCAAACACCTTAACTCAAACCACTTTATTAATAACTCTAATTAGGACTGCGATTTAGGTCAAGGCTTCTGTCCCACAGCTTTTTAGGTCAAGTTTTCCTTGAAAAAATCTATACTGCGTTTCCCGGCCAATTCTGCAGCAGCTTCATCATACCATGGCGTAGATGTTTTATGAAAACCATGGTTTACATCTGGATAGAATAATACCATTTATTTCTTATCATGCTCATTCAGGGCTTCTTCATAGGCAGGCCACCCGGCATTTTCACGCTCATACAACCTTGCCTATTGCAGGATCAAGGGAGGGTTTAAGCCCGCTATATTCTTCTTTGGCTGGTTACCGTGAATGGGGACCGCGGAAGCCGGACATGAAACTTGGACCACCATTATATTTAATATCGATCCTCCAAAACAGAAGCCTACAACGCCAATTTTTCCACTACAAAATGTCCTAGATTCATTCATTATATATGAATTCATAGCTAGAAACAAATAAAAAATTGTCATGAATTAGGAATAGCCAAAATCTGTACTAAAGTTGTGATTGATAACACCCAATCTTAAATTGACTCTAAATAAAAAGTCAACATAAAATTACATAGGTTCTGACCGAAGGTTTGTCCTAGTTGCACATCAAAGCAAAATTATCCTCCGGATCCTTAGTCCATTGATTTGGAATATTTTCTAATTGAGCTTCATTAACTTTTATACAAACCAGTGGATTGCCTTCAATGGAAAAGGTATTTAGCTGTATCCTATTTGGGATTTTGGATATATCTATAGTCGATATTGAATTGTTGGCGAGACCCAAAACTTGCAAACCCGTATTAGCTGAGATATTTAACTCCGTGAGCATATTATTCAAAGCACTTACTTTTTCCAAAACTGTTGTTTGAGGAAGTATTAATGTTGTCAATTCATTGTTTTCTATAAAGAGGAATTTCAATAAGGTATTTGAAGATAGGTCTAATTCGGAAATCCTATTGCCATTAACCGAAAGGTTATCCAATAATTTAAAATCCTCTATTCCCGTTAAATCGGATATTCCCTCTTCATCAAGTACCAAGGAATTTACTTGGCTGATAGCTGCAGTTATAACAGTGCCATCAACCACATCATCATAACCCAGTGCTATTAGAGCTTGTTCAAAAGCTGAATCCTTGATTTGCGTTTTAGGTGCCGCAGCTTCGAGTATTTCCTCTTGAGATTGCATGGAGTTGTTCATGGAATCAGTTGAACAACTAAAATTAAGCACAAGAACTGCCAATGGTAGGATATATGTAGACCTCATTATTTTCTTTTAATAGCAGTTCTAAATTTAGGTGTTTTTTGTTGATTATTAATTAAATAGAGACGAAGTATAACTTTGTACCGTTCTACACTATAAAATTTTGTTGACAACAACAATTTCAAAAAAATGTAAATAGGAATAGAAAAATAGTTTTGAATCCTAATACATGTTTGAAGTGATTCTCAAGACAAATTTTCCTTGAAAAAATCCATGGTACGTTTCCAGGCCAATTCGCCAGCTTCTGCATCATAACGGGGCGTAGATGTATTATGAAAACCATGGTTTACATCTGGATAGAAGAATACCGTATATTTCTTATCATACTCTTTCAAGGCTTCTTCATAGGCAGGCCACCCGGCATTTACACGCTCATCCAACCCTGCGTATTGCAGCATCAAGGGAGCATTTATGTCTTCTATATTTTCTGTTGGCTGGCCACCATAAAAGGGAACTGCTGCAGCTAAATCTGAAACTTGGACCGCCATCATATTTGATATCCATCCACCGAAACAGAAGCCTACAACGCCAATTTTTCCATTACAATTTTCATGGCCTTTCAAATACTCGAAAGCGGCGATAAAATCCTCTAACATTTCGTTCCTATCCCGTTTCCGCTGCATTTCCCGTCCTTCATCATCATTTCCTGGATAACCACCCAGTGGACTCAAAGCATCTGGAGCAATCGTAATGTAACCGGCCAAGGCAGCCCTTCGGGCCGTATCCTCTATGTAAGGATTCAAGCCCCTGTTCTCATGAACCACGACGATACCGGGTAATTTCCCTTCCGTATTTTTGGGCATGGAGAGCAAGCCCTTGATTTCCCCTCCGCCCTTAGGTGAATTATAAGTGACATAACCTGATTCCAGATTGGGGTCATCCTTGTCCACTAACAAGGTTGTTTCATAATCTGGCATTAAAAAACTCATTAGTGAGGCAACTGTTATTCCCCCCACTGCATACAAGGAAAGTTTCTGTACAAAATCTCTTCGCTGAATTTTATTATGGGCATAGGCATCGTATAAATCAAATATTTCTTGATTGATATCTTCTTTTCTTAGCGGCTTCATTTTTTTAGTTTAGAGTTCTTCCTTAAAGATACGAAACATAGGGAATCCAATTTCAATAAAAAAAGTCTAGTCCCTTTGTAACGAATACTAGACTTTGTTTAGCAACACTTTTATTTATGGATTCTAATCTAACTCATGCTTGCCAAACTTTTTTCCAAGGTTTCAATTTTCGCTTCTGCATCGGCCTGCTTTTTACGCTCTATTGCAATAACATTTTCTGGCGCATTGTTCACAAAACGCTCATTGGATAATTTCTTCTGGACTGAAATCAAGAAGCCCTTTGTATACTTGAGCTCCTCTTTAATCTTTACAATTTCCGCTTCAATATCAATCGCCCCTTCCATAGGTACAAAATACTCATTGCTCTTGACCCTAAACGTTAGCGCACCATCCAATGGAGCATTGATATAGGATACCTTAGCACTATTTGTCAGCTTGGAGATGATAACATCCCAATCCTTGCTTGCTCTCTCCGTATTCAATACAGATAGGTCCAATGACTCCTTCATTGGAATATTCTTTTCCTTACGGATTGTCCTAATACCCGCGATGACCTCAGCAGCAAAATCAAATTGCGTTATTAGTTCCTCATTTACAGGGCCACTTTTCGGCCATTTTGACACAACAAGTGCTTCTTCGGGGCTTCGTTTGGCGATATGCTGCCACACTTCTTCCGTTAAGAAAGGCATAAATGGGTGCAATAGCTTTAGGTTCTGTTCAAATAATTGAATGACCCTATTAAAGGTTTTCCTATCTATCGGCTGTTGATATGCAGGCTTAATTATTTCCAGTAACCACGAACTATAATCATCCCAAACCAACTTGTAGGTAGCCATCAAGGCATCCGAAATACGAAATTTAGTAAAGTGGTCTTCTATTTCCAGAAGTGTTTTATTCAATTTGGATTCATACCATTCCAATCCCAATTTTGAAGCCTCGGGCTGTGCTATATCAGCTACCTCCCAACCTTTCAATAATCTAAATCCGTTCCAAATCTTGTTGGCAAAATTCTTTCCCTGCTGACACAAATCCTCGTCAAACATCAAATCATTCCCTGCAGCGGAACTCAACAAAAGACCTACCCGAACCCCGTCCGCTCCATAATCCTCTATCAACTTTAAGGCGTCTGGTGAGTTCCCAAGGGATTTTGACATTTTTCTACGCTGCTTGTCACGCACTAGCCCTGTAAAATATACATTTTCGAAAGGGCGCTCCCCCCTAAATTCATAACCGGCAACAATCATCCGTGCCACCCAGAAAAAAAGAATATCAGGACCCGTTACCAAATCGTTGGTAGGGTAATAATAGTTCACCTCTTTATTATCGGGCTCCAAAATTCCTCCAAACACACTAATAGGCCATAACCATGAAGAAAACCAAGTATCCAAAACATCCGCATCTTGGCGCAGATTTTCTTCGTTTAACTTGGTGTTACCCGATTTAATCCTGGCTAGTTCCAACGCCTCTGTGGCATTTGCAGCTACTACGAAATCTTCTTGGCCATCGCCATAATAAAAGGCAGGGATCTGTTGTCCCCACCATAATTGTCTAGAAATATTCCAATCGCGTACATTTTCCATCCAATGACGATAGGTATTATCGAACTTATTGGGGTATAATTTTACTTCCCCACTTTCCAAAACCGCTTCAAGCGCCGGTTTTGCCAACTCCTCCATCCTTAAAAACCATTGATCGGAAAGTTTTGGCTCAATGACCGCCTTTGTACGTTCAGAGGTTCCTACTTTGTTGATATGGGTCTCCGTTTTTACCAAAAACCCCTTCGCTTCCAATTCTTTAAAAATTTCCTTTCGTACTACAAATCGGTCCTTACCCTCATAGTGAAGTCCAAAACTATTCAAGGTGGCGTCATCATTGAAAATATCTATAGTTTCCAGGTTATGCTTTTCTCCCAAAGCCTTGTCATTGATATCATGGGCAGGGGTGACTTTAAGGCATCCGGTACCAAATTCCATATCCACATACGCATCTTCAATAATGGGTATGACCCTATTGCAAATAGGCACAATCGCTTTTTTACCCTTTAAATGAGAAAAACGGGAATCGTTGGGGTTGATACAGATAGCGGTGTCGCCTAAAATAGTCTCGGGCCTTGTCGTAGCGATAATTACCTTTTCATCCGTACCTTCAATCGTGTAGGCTAAATAATAAAGTAGGCCTTGCTTCTCCTCATAGATAACTTCCTCGTCAGACAAGGTAGTCTTGGCCTCCGGATCCCAGTTTACCATGCGGTAGCCCCGGTAAATCAAGCCTTTGTTATAAAGATCAACAAAAACCTTGATTACACTATCATAGCGCTCTTGATCCATTGTAAAGGCGGTACGCTCCCAATCACAGGAACAACCCAATTTTTTTAGTTGTTCTAAAATGATACCCCCATACTCATGGGTCCAATCCCAAGCATGTTTTAGAAAATCTTCCCGGCTTAAGTCATTTTTTTGAATCCCCTGCTCCTTCAGTTTTGCTACCACCTTGGCTTCGGTAGCAATAGAGGCATGATCTGTTCCAGCAACCCAGCATGCATTTTTTCCCAATAACCTAGCCCTGCGTATTAAGACGTCTTGTAAAGTATTGTTCAACATATGGCCCATATGCAGCACCCCGGTTACATTTGGTGGAGGTATCACAATAGTGTAAGGCTCCCGTTCATCAGGCTCTGAGTGAAAATAGCCATGTTGCATCCAATAGTCGTACCACTTACTTTCAGTGTCTTGCGGATTATATTTTGAAGGAATATCCATTTTTGGAACAGTTTTTGAACAATTAAATTTTGGTTCTTAAAAAGAAAGCCGAACTGACATTCTAACGGTCATTTCAGCTACTTTTTACCCGATACTAAATACGAAACAAAAATAAGTAACGTTAGAGTATAAGAAAAGGATTTTGAGGTTGAACTGAAAAGAATTAATTTTAGCCTCGCTAAAAACTTAAAATGATGAAAAAAATAGTACTTGTATTATTTGTTGGATTGATGGGATTAGGCCTAACGGCTCAAGACACCACAGCCAAAATAGAGTTTAAATCAGAGACCGTAGATTACGGGGAAATAGCAAAAGGATCGGATGGCATCAGGGTTTTCGAATTCACCAATACGGGCAGTGCGCCTTTGATTATCAGCAAAGTAAGTTCAAGTTGCGGGTGTACAATCCCTAAAAAACCGGAAGAACCTATTATGCCTGGGAAAACGGGTGAAATTCAAGTAAAATATGATACAAACCGTGTAGGTCCTATTCGCAAGGCCATTACTGTTATTTCCAATGCGGATACCCCTACTAAAGTTTTGAAGATAAAAGGTGAGGTACAGGGAACAGGTACCAAGTAAAAATAACGTTCACTAGTTTAAGAGCCCAGCATTCGCTGGGCTTTTTTTATTCAAAAAGTGGTTTTAACTCAAAACTAAAAAGCAAATCATTATTAAAGCGCTCTACTAAAATTTTAACCCTTTTTCCTTTGGTTTCATTCAACATCTCCACTATTTCCTGAAGTTTATACCGATGTATCCGTTTTCCGTTAACAGCTAAAATAACATCGCCTTCCTTTAAACCGGAAGAATGTGCAGGGCTTCCCTGTCTTATGGATGAAACGATAATTTCGGGTACCAGACTAAGACGTGTTGCACCCTGTAACATAATTTGGACATTTCCGTATTTTCGTTCATCGCTATATACCACACCATTAGCATCAGCAATACGTTCAGATACATAGCGTACGCCGGCATGTTGAATATCAATACCGCTAATATTGTATTGAAACATTTTATCAAAATTGCCGTTTTTTCTCAAGGTCAGCTTTTGATTTGAGTAATCGAACACCATATTGAATCGTTTTAAAACCTCCCCGCCCAAACTACCATTTCTTCCCCCAAAATCTGCAATAGCATTGAAGGTTTCCATATCTGGAAAGGCTGCCTTGGCATCGTTCAAAACAAAATCGGCTATTTTTAAATGGTGTATTTTAGTCCGTTTACCATAGATATCGCCAGACAGCCCTTTCCCTAAGAAATCCTCATAATATTTTTCCGGTACTTCGATACGTTCATCCTCGAAGAGCCATACAGCATCGCTACTACCCGTATCCATTAATAATTTAACGGGGAATTCTATTCCATCCTTTACCACAACGGCTGCATCCAGATAGGCCTTCCCATTTATCACGGAAATGTCCAACTCCCTGTTTTTTCTCGACTTCCTGGAATTGTAGCTTTCGGAGTCGATAAATTTCAGTGCCTTTCTGGTATAATTGATGTCCACAACAAAATCACGAAATAGGTCGTACCCTATAATTCCGTGTATGGGTATCCCCAAACTTGGCGAAAAATTAATACCCGCGTCCATAACCACATAGATGTCTTGTGCCACATTGGTAATACCACCCAGTTTAACTAAATTTCCTTGCGATTTAAGAGCGCTAATAGGATCTCCATCCCCTAGACCATTAATGGTAATCTCCGAAACATTATTGAGCTGAACGGAATCCTGGTCTGCCAGGTTAAACAGTATGGGTGTGCCCACGCCAGAGTCCAAGATAAAGGAAAGCTCCGTACCATTCACTTCAATGGGGATGACCATTAAATTATTGATGAGCTCAAATTTAATTTTTTCATACTTCTTACCATCAAGTAGTTGGTACTTTTGGGCACTTCCAAAAAAAGAAAATCCCAACAAAAGCAATGATGTCAAAAACCAATTTTCACGTAACATAATCGATATGAATTAGTTAACTTCTTCAAGTTACACAATTATTGGTTTCAGTCACTAATTTTAACACCTCTGGCAGTGGTCAAATAAAACTGGATTAAATTGGAAGAACCATAATCATTTATCACTTTTGCGTAAAATAAATTGTTTATGCCATCTCTATCTAAAAAAGGGCTTGCAATGCCCCAATCCCCTATACGAAAATTAGTTCCGTTTGCAGAAAAAGCCAAAAAGGAGGGTGTCAAAGTAATACACCTAAATATTGGCCAGCCAGATATAAAAACACCACAAATGGCTTTGGATGCGGTAAAAAATAGTGATCTCAACGTTTTGGAATACAGCCGTACGGAAGGATCGGAAGAATTTAGGGAAAAAATCGCCGCGTATTATGTACGGAATAATATTCCTGTAGTGGCATCAGACATTATTGTAACCACCGGTGGGTCTGAAGCCTTGGCTTTCGCCATGAATACGATTGCGGATGCGGACGATGAAATTATTATCCCAGAACCATTTTACGCGAATTATAACGGGTTTGCCACGGCAAGCGGCATTAAAGTAGTGCCAGTGGTGTCCAAACTAGAAGATAATTTTGCCCTTCCCCCCATTGAAGCGTTCGAAAAATTAATTTCCCCAAGAACGAAGGCCATTCTCATCTGTAATCCTGGCAATCCAACAGGATACCTATATAGCAAAGAAGAAATTCAAAAATTGGCCACCCTGGTCAAAAAACACAATTTATTCTTGGTTGCCGATGAGGTGTATAGGGAATTCACCTATGATGATCGGGTTCATTCCTCAATTCTAAAGGAAAAAGGGCTAGACGAACATGCTATTATCGTAGATTCAGTTTCCAAACGTTATAGCATGTGTGGGGCCAGAATAGGCTTCTTGGTCTCTAGAAATAAGACCTTTATTGCTACGGCCATGAAATTTGCCCAAGCGCGACTTTCGCCCCCCACTTACGCACAAATTGCCAGTGAGGCGGCAATGGATACGCCAGACAGCTATTTTGCGGAAGTAAAGACCGAATATGTGGCACGAAGAAATTTATTGATTTCGGAGTTGGAAAAAATAGAAGGCATTAAAATTGCCAGGCCGCAAGGCGCATTTTACTGTATTGCAGAGTTACCCATTAAGGATGCGGACCATTTTGCCCAATGGTTATTGGAAGAATTTAGGGTAAACAACGAGACCGTAATGGTTGCACCAGCCGCAGGATTCTATGCCACGGAAGGTCTAGGACTGAACCAAATACGGATTGCTTATGTACTTGACCAGGATAGTTTAAAAAGAGCAGTATTTATACTTGGAGAAGCGCTTAAAAGTTATAAAGGATAATGGTCTTCCATGAACATTTTTCATTAAAAGAGTACAATACTTTCGGTATAGATGCCAAGGCGCGTTTCTTTGTTGAAATCGATTCTATAAAGGAGTTACAAAAAGTGCTTACCCGTACTGACTTTCCCAGAAAGATTGTTTTAGGCGGCGGCAGTAATATCTTGCTTACCGATGATATAGATGCCCTTGTAGTTCACGTAAATCTAAAGGGAAAGGAAATTGTATCTGAAACATCGGATAGGGCTGAACTCAAGGTAATGGCCGGGGAAAACTGGCACCAAATGGTTTTATGGACTCTTGATAAGGAGTATGGCGGGCTCGAAAACCTGTCGTTGATACCAGGAAATACAGGTACGGCACCCATTCAAAATATTGGAGCCTACGGCGTGGAACTTAAAGACTCGTTCGTTTCATGTGAGGCAATAAGGATAGAAGATCAAAAGTTAGTTTCCTTTACCAAGACGGAATGTGAATTTGGATACCGGGACTCACATTTCAAAAATGAAGGAAAGGATAAGTACATCATTACCTCCGTAACCTTCTCGTTAACGAAAAAAAATCACCAACTACGTACGGAATATGGGGCTATTGAGGAACAGTTAAAGCTAAAATCGATTACAAATCCTTCTATAAAGGATATTTCCAATGCAGTCATCGCCATACGGCAGACGAAATTACCAGACCCAAAGGAATTAGGGAATAGCGGTAGTTTCTTCAAAAATCCACTGGTCTCAAAACCGGAATTTGAAGTATTTATCTCCCAATATCCAGAAGCACCTTACTATAAGGTTTCCGATACAGTGTATAAAATTCCGGCGGGATGGCTCATTGAGCAGTGTGGCTTTAAAGGCAAACGGTTTGGTGATGCCGGAATCCACAAAAAACAGGCCTTGGTATTGGTCAACCATGGCAAGGCTACAGGAAAGGAGCTACTGGAACTTGCGGATAAAATAATAGAGGAGGTAAAGGACAGGTTTAATATTACAATAAGTCCGGAAGTGAACATAATAAAATAACCCCCGCAAAAAATAGGGGGGTTATTACCAAACCAAACTAACCAAAAACAAAGTGGCAGTTACCAGCTGTCCACTTATGAGATTTATATTTTTAGATAACGCCACATTAACAATCAATTTTATAATTTAGCGTTTATGCATATACGGTCTACGCCGGCAATTTGGATGTTCATTTTAAAAATAATATGTTCATCCGTTAAATTATGAGCACTCTATTAGAAAAGCATATCGTTGAATTATTGCAAGAGCGAAATGAAAAAGCCATTTCACTTCTATATGATAATTACGCAGATACTCTTCTTGGTGTAGCCAATAAAGTGGTGCGCGATCCAGAATTGGCACAAGATGTTGTACAGGAATCTTTTGTAAAGATTTGGAAAAAAGCAGACTCCTACGACCCTAAAAAGGCAAAATTGTTTACCTGGCTTTTTAGGATTACCCGCAATACGGCCATTGATAAATTAAGAAGTGTAAATACGAAGTCCGATAAGGAAATCCAAATAGACGTTTCAGACGTATATACTTTAGGTGTTGAAAGTACAAGACCAGAGTTAATGGATGTTAAGGAACATCTAGATAAAATCGAGGAAAAATACCAGATTGTTCTAGAAGCCCTTTTTTTTCAAGGAATGACCCAGCAGGAAGCAAGTGAAGAGTTGGATATACCCTTGGGAACCATTAAGTCCAGATTAAAAATAGGTTTGCGTGAATTAGGTAAAATCTACGGTCCGGCACTTACGGCACTTTTGTTAAATGTTATATTATGAAAGACAAAATTAAAGCATTCCTAGATTCTGATTTATTGGAAAAATACTTATTGGGCGCTACCACAGATTTGGAAAATTTACAGGTAGAACGCTATATAGCCATGTATCCTGAGGTACAGGAGACCTATAATGAATTGCAGGAAAATTTGGAGATTTTCGCCAAACTTCATGCCGTTAACGCCCCATCTAGGCTTAAAGGATAAGATTTTGGCCCGCATAAAATCTGAACGCAGTGGTAGAAAACGATTCTTTAGTTATGCCATAGCTGCAAGTATTACGGCGATCATGTTTGCCGGAATCTCTTATTTCTTTTGGAATCAAAATCAGAATTTACAAGAAGAAAATAGCGTGGTAAGCAATAAAATAAAGTTGCTCGAGGAAAACATGAAAGAGCAATTGGAGGATGTTAGGAATCAATTCATTGTCCTGAACAATCCCCAAACCAAAAAATACAACGTTAAAGGAAATCAAAAGGCAAAAGATTTGAAAGCGGTTGCCTACATAAATCCGGTCAAGAAATTATCTTACATCAATGTCAGCAAATTACCGAACATCCCCGAAAGCCAGTGTTTTCAAATGTGGGCAGAGGTAAATGGAAAGATGATCAATCTAGGAATTATCGAAGAAGCGGGTGATCAACAAAAATTAATGGCACTGCCCTACGCGGATAATGCGGTAGGCTATATAACCATTGAGCCCAAAGGGGGCAACGAACTGCCCAGTGTAGACAATATTGTTGCCAATATCGCCTATTAACGTTCCATGTATAAAGTATTCTTAAAGCCCCTATTTTGGGGCTTTATTTTTTATCTTTGTATAAAATAAGCATATGAAGCTCCTATTTTTAACTATTGGTTTATTAGCCTTGGCATTTGCGGGTATCGCAATCAAAATCTGGTCGAAGAAGGATGGTAAATTTGCAGGCACTTGCGCCAGTCAAAGTCCATACCTTAATCAAGACGGACAGGCATGCGGTATGTGCGGAAAAATGCCCGACGAGCAGGATTGTAAAAATGAAATGATTTCTGAATAGGTTAGGATACCATTACGTATATCCTTCCCTCCAAAAATAATAATTGAACAGTATAGACAATTTAGAAACTACCATACAAAAGGCGAAAGAAGGAAACCAAATTGCTTTTAGTCGTTTGTTGGATATGTTTTGGAATGATGTATATGGCTTTCAATTAAAACGCACAGAAAACGAAAACGATTCCGAAGATATTACCATTCAAACATTTTCGAAGGCTTTCGATAAAATTCATACGTACAATGATTCCTATGTTTTTAAGACCTGGCTCATCGCCATTTCCAAAAACATCCATATAGACTTGGTAAGAAAACGCAAAAAAAGCCTTTTGGATGCAAGAGGCAATGTAGACGCCATCAGTACCGTTTTGGAAGTTGCACTTTCCATGGAAGATCAGTTAATACAGGAACAAAATCTAGAGGACCTTTTGCACGATATCAAGAAATTAAAACCTCACTACCAAGAAGTGATTAACCTAAGGTACTTCAATGAATTAAGCTATGCAGATATCGCAGCGAAGCTCAATGAGCCCATGAACAACGTAAAAGTAAAATTATTGCGGGCCAAAAAACTACTTTCAGAAATTATCAAAGAACGGAAATAAAGGCTGTTCGAATGTTTGTATGCACCAGATATTTACGAGCATATCTTACCGAAAAGTACTTTAAAGACACTTTTTTACTTCGTATATTTGTATAAAAAATTAGCATGTCTACAGTCATTAACGAAAACGTAGCACCACCAAAAGGCAAACCCAAATGGCTTCGGGTAAAATTGCCTACGGGCAAAAAATATACCCAGTTAAGAGGATTGGTTGACAAGTATGACCTACACACCATCTGTACCAGTGGAAGCTGCCCTAATATGGGCGAATGCTGGGGAGAAGGAACCGCTACCTTTATGATTTTGGGTAATGTATGCACCAGATCTTGTGGCTTCTGTGGCGTTAAAACGGGCAGACCGGAAAACGTGGATTGGGCGGAGCCGGAAAAAGTGGCCAGATCCATAAAGATTATGGGCATAAAGCACGCCGTGGTTACCTCTGTAGATAGGGACGACCTTAAGGATATGGGTTCTATTATTTGGGCAGAGACCGTAAAGGCCATACGAAGAATGAATCCCAACACAACGTTGGAGACATTGATTCCAGATTTTCAAGGAATCGAAAAACATTTGGATCGGATAATTACCGTTGCCCCAGAAGTAGTATCCCACAATATGGAGACGGTAAAAAGATTGACACGTGAAGTACGCATACAAGCGAAATACGAACGCAGTCTTGAGGTACTCAATTACCTAAAAAACCAAGGTATAAATAGAACAAAATCGGGTATCATGCTTGGTTTAGGTGAGGAAGAAGACGAGGTTATTTCGACCTTGGCAGATTTACGCAAGGTTAACGTTGATGTGGTAACCATTGGGCAATACTTACAGCCCTCAAAAAAACACCTTCCTGTTAAGGAATTTATTACCCCAGAACAGTTTAAGAAATATGAGGATATAGGGTTGGAAATGGGTTTCAGACATGTTGAAAGTGGTGCTTTGGTACGGTCATCCTACAAAGCACACAAGCATATCCTGTAATTTTCAAGTCCACTTCAATACCTGTATTTTGTGGCAAATAGAAAAACCCTAATAAGGTTTGTGTAGGCCAATATCTTTTAATTCACCCCCATAGAAACCCAATGCAAAAAATAAATCTAGGCATCAATGGTTTTGGACGAATAGGTAGAACCCTATTCCGGTTACTGCAACAGCATGAACACCTAAACGTAGTGGCCATTAATGATTTGGCAGATGCCAGAACGCTATCCCACTTGCTAAAATACGATAGTATCCACGGCACCTCTACACAACAAATAAGCCATGACGACTCGCATATCATCGTAGACGAGAGGCCAATTTTTCTATCCAACGAAAAACATCCCTCAACTATAGACTGGTCCCTTAAAAATGTGGACTTGGTAATTGAATGCACGGGCAAGTTCAAGGACCGGGAAACACTATCGATGCATTTGGCCAATGGCGCCAAAAAGGTCATTTTATCCGTTCCGCCGCGAGAGGAAGATATTAAGATGATTGTATTTGGTATCAATGAAACAACGCTAAACGCAACGGACGCTATTATTTCAAATGCGTCCTGTACTACTAATAATGCAGCGCCCATGATACAGGTAGTCAATGACCTTTGTGGTATTGAACAGGCCTATATAACAACGATTCATTCCTATACGACCGACCAAAGTTTACACGATCAACCCCATAGGGATTTAAGAAGGGCCCGGGCGGCATCACAATCCATAGTGCCAACCACAACGGGGGCAGCCAAGGCCTTAACCCACATTTTTCCAGATTTGGCCAATGTTATTGGAGGCTGTGGCATCAGGGTACCTGTACCCAATGGCTCATTGACCGATATAACCTTGAACGTGAAACGCGAAACAACGATTGAGGAAATAAACGAAGCATTTGAAAAAGCGGCGCAGCATAAATTTAAAAATATCCTGTATTTTACAAAAGACCCGATAGTTTCCATCGATATAAACAATAGTTGTTATTCTTGTACGTTTGATTCATTAATGACCTCAGTTATAGGGAAAATGGTAAAAATTATAGGCTGGTACGATAACGAAACGGGCTATAGCAGTAGAATAATAGATCTTATTAACTTTATGAACCGTAAAAACTATATTTGAACATATCATTTTTACATAGTGTAAAGCAGTTGCTGCTGTTCTCATTCTTTATAATGATGGTGGCACCTACCCTATCTGCCCAAAATTCCGGGAGCAATAGTAGTATCCAACCTTATTTTGATCAAGCCAGGAAATTTAGGAACCAGGACAAAATAGACTTGGCCCTTGAAACTTTGAATACGGCAGCGAACGAAGCTGAAAAAAATGAGGATATAAAATCGCTCATTGACAGTTTACACGAATTGGCCTTACTCTATCTAAAACTTGATAAGGAAGGGGATACAGAATTCTATTGGGACCGCGCCAGCGTGCTCTTAAAGGACATTGCCTATCCTTATGGCGACGCAATGCACAAATACATCGAGGCGATATTACTGTACCGAAGCGACAAAAATTTCCAAGCCCTATTTATGCTCAATGAGGCTAAACAAATCAATAACGATCGTAATTTCTACAACAACTTATTGCTGACCGAAGCGAAAGTGTATCTTAATCTGGAAAAATACGAAAGTGCTACCAAGAATTTAAATTCACTCATCGTGAATACGGACCAGTATGAAAAGGAGTATTTGACTACCCAAGCCTATTTGGTACTTGCCGATTTAAACTTAAAGACAGAGAATCTGGTAGAAGCGGCAAAAAATGGTGAAAATGCACTTGAACTGGCGAAATCCAATGGCTTTGTAGAGGATGTGAAAAATGCCAACAGACTACTGACAACGATATATGAGCGACTTGGACTTTATCAAAAATCTCTGGTAAATAGTCAAAACTTGGTAAAGCTTAAGGATTCCATCTTTACCATCGACAAAAATAAAATTGAGGCCAAGACGGCAGATAAGATTAGGGACGATTATAAAAATGAGGTAATCGCCAAACAGAATCAAGAGATTGAGGAACTTACAGAGTCGCAGAACAGGTCTGAACTTACCGCAATCCTTACGGCGGCTTTTTTGATTATTATTTCGTTGCTGGCAGTAACCCTTTACCGCAACAATCAAATAAAATTAAAAACCAACGACCTGCTCCAAACCAAGAATAAGGAATTACAGATTTCCAGGGATAGTGCCGTACAGGCGATGGAGGCCAAAACGAATTTCCTGTCAACGGTGAGTCACGAGCTTAGAACGCCGCTCTACGCCGTTACAGGCCTTACACACTTGCTGCTAGAAGAAAATCCCCAAGAACATCAAAAAGAGCATCTAACAGCCTTAAAATTCTCAGGAGACTATCTGCTGAACTTTATTAATGACATTCTTCATTTGAACAAGATAGATGCCAATAAGTTGGAAACCTTGAATGTGGAATTCAACCTCAAGAAAGTCATCAACGAGGTAATCAACTCCTTAGCGCAAAGTGCAAAGGGCAATAATACGAAGTTGATTTTGGAGTATGACCCATCCATTCCAAATCACCTTTCGAGCGATCCCCTAAAACTGTCCCAGATATTCATGAACCTCATTGGGAATTCCATTAAGTTCACCAAAGGAGGGGAAGTAAAGGTGACTGCCAAACTACTTAAAAAAGAAGAGGACGATGTTACTATTTATTTCGAAGTGAGCGACAATGGTATTGGCATTTCAAAAGAAAAACAACAAAGTATATTTGATGGCTTTGAACAGGGTTCTATTCAAATAAACAGGGAATACGGTGGAACAGGGCTTGGTCTTACCATTGTAAAGAGTCTTTTAGGGCTTTTTGATAGTAAGATTGAATTGGAGAGCAATCTAGGGGAAGGAAGCTCCTTTTTCTTCGAAATAAATATGAAGAGCCTAGAAACCACAACCGACGATATGGCATTTGAGATTACAGAACGTGATTATGAATTTAAAGGGCTTCACCTATTGATTGTGGAAGACAACAAAATCAATCAAGTGATTACCAAAAAAATGCTATCCAAAAAGGAGATGACCAGTGATATCGCCAATAACGGGCATGAAGCCATTACCCTGGCCCAAGAAAACGTGTACGATGCCATTCTAATGGATATTCATATGCCCGGTATAAGTGGGGAAGAAGCGACGATAGAAATACGTAAATTCAATCAAGAGACTCCAATTATAGCGCTTACCGCAATTTCGTTGGATGATAGTCTAGAAAGTTTCTATGCGGCCGGCTGCAATGATGTGGTTACGAAACCTTTTAAACCAGAGGTTTTTTATCAAAAAATTGGTGAAAATATCTTTGACAAAAAACTCAAGAATACACTGTCATAAATTTATTCAGTGCTCGGTCAAAGACTTCTTTACCGTTATCCAAAAATTTATGTTTTACCTCAATATAATACAGCTGCTTTAGTTCATCCTTTAGCCGCACATAATCCTTTTCTGTGGTTAGGATACAAGCTTCTTTTCGTAGGGATGCCAATTCCTTTTCCGAAAAAAAATGATGGTCGCTAAACCTCAAATGCTTGAATGAAAGTCCCTCTTTCTTCAAGAAATCAATTAACGGCTTAGGATTCGCAATACCGGTAACCAAGGTTAAGTTTGTATTCTGTAGCCCACTAAGAGAACTAACAGGGCCATTCCCTTTTAACCTCGTGTTATACGAGAGAAAACTGAACAATAGTTCCTGGTCTTCCCTAGGAGCTAATTTTCGCCTGATTTCATTTCTTTCCTGCAGCGATAGAAATTCAGGACATTTGGTTACGACGATAATATCTGCCCGATCAGCTTCCATTTTACTGTCCCGCAAATTTCCAGTGGGCAAATACCAATCCTCACTGTATAAATTGGTAAAGGCGGTAAGGAGTATGGCAAAATCTGGCTTTACTTTTCTATGCTGGAATGCGTCATCCAAGAGTATAACATCCGGTTTATGAATCCTTTCCAATTGGGCTATTCCATTGCTGCGATTTGCGTCTACGGCAACGGGCAAAGTTGGGTATTTTGATTTTAGTTGAAAAGGTTCATCTCCCAAATCCTGTACACTGGTTTCTCTAGTAGCAAGCACAAATCCGCTCGATTTACGCTTATAGCCCCTACTTAATACCGCAATGCGGTTTTTGTCCAATAACAGTTCTACCAGTAACTCGATCATTGGTGTTTTTCCGGTTCCACCAAGGCTCAAGTTGCCCACGCATAAGATTTTTGTTTCAAAGGAACGGGACGAAAAAATACCCCAATCATAAAATCGATTCCTTAAAAAGACAATGAGGGCGTATACCAATGAAATTGGGAAAAGAAGTTTTCGTAGCACTTGCATTCCCACGAAATTATAATAATTTATCTTTGAAAAGCTTATAATTTATTAAAATGACCATAAACGATGTAACAACTGTTTTAGAGGATTTTGCCCCTTTGACCTATGCAGAGGACTTTGACAATGTTGGACTTCTTATAGGGGATGCCTCCAACGAATTAACGGGTATTCTTGTTACTTTAGACACACTAGAGAACGTAGTGGATGAGGCGATTTCAAAATCATGCAATCTTATTGTTAGCTTTCATCCGATCATATTTGGAGAGCTTAAAAAAATTACGGGTAAAAATTATGTGGAACGCGTGGTCCTTAGCGCCATTCGCAATAATATATCCATTTATGCCATCCACACCGCCCTAGACAATGCGCCGCACGGTGTTAATGCAAAAATTGGTGAGGTACTTGGTCTCGTTGATACTAAAATATTGATACCACAAAAAAATACAATTAAAAAACTGACTACCTATGTTCCACTTGCGGATTGTGATCGCCTAAAGAATGCTCTGTTTACGGCTGGTGCAGGAAAAATAGGAAACTATTCACATTGTAGCTTTTCCAGTGAGGGAAAAGGTACCTACAAAGCAAATAAAAAGGCAAATCCAAGTAAAGGGTATATCGACGAACTGCATACTGAGCCTGAAATAATGTTGTCCTGTGTATTTGGCAAAGCAGACGAACCTGCAGTCGTAAAGGCCTTAAAAGAAAATCACCCGTACGAGGAGGTAGCCTACGAAATTACGACATTGGACAATTCCAACCCCTATCTTGGGATGGGCATGATCGGTGATTTGCCTACATCCCGTTCCGAAAAGGAATTTCTACAAGATCTCAAGGAAAAAATGCAAGCTAAGGTCGTTAGACATTCCAATCTTCTGAATAAGCCTGTAAAAAAAATTGCGGTATTGGGAGGAAGCGGCGCTTTTGCAATTGGCGCTGCCAAGGCCGCAGGAGCCGATGTTTTCGTAACTGCCGATGTCAAATACCATCAATTTTATGAGGCCGAAAACCAAATGGTTATCGCAGATATTGGACACTTTGAAACTGAGCAGTTTACAAAAAACCTTTTAGTTGATTATCTTACGGAAAAAATTCCTAATTTTGCAATCCATTTATCGGAAAGTATAACAAATCCCATCAATTATTTTTAATATGGCAAAAAAAGAAGACTCCTCTGTAGAAGCAAAATTAAGGGCATTGTATGACCTGCAATTAATTGATTCTAGGGTTGATGAAATAAGGAATGTTCGTGGTGAACTCCCTTTAGAAGTAGAAGATTTGGAAGATGACGTCCTTGGCCTAAAAACGAGAATGGATAAGCTTAAAACTGATTTAGAAAATATAAATTTTGAAATCGGTGCCAAGAAAAACCTTATTGAAGAAGCAAAGGCATTGATTAAAAAATATGGCGAACAACAAAAAAATGTTCGTAATAGCAGGGAATTCAATTCCATTAGCAAGGAATTGGAGTTCCAAGAATTGGAAATTCAGTTAGCCGACAAGAATATTAAGGAATTCAAGGCCCAAATTGAGCAAAAGAAAGAAGTGATTGCGGAAACCAAAGAACGTTTGGCGGAGCGTGAAGCGCACTTGAAGCACAAGAAAAGCGAATTGAACGCTATCCTTGCGGAAACCGAGAAAGAGGAAAAAGCTTTATTGGAAGAATCCATTAAGTATCAGGACAAAATAGAGGAGCGTTTGGTAAAAGCATATGCACGTATCCGCAACAATGTTAAGAATGGTTTGGCGGTAGTTCCTATTGAAAGGGGTGCTTCTGGAGGTTCGTTCTTTACGATACCACCACAAGTACAGGTAGAAATAGCATCCAGAAAAAAAATAATTACGGACGAGCATAGTGGACGTATTTTGGTCGACCCAGCTTTGGCTGATGAAGAACAGGAAAAAATGCAAAAGATGTTCTCCAAATTGTAAATCATTACAACCAAATTAAAAAGCCATCCTTTAAAAGATGGCTTTTTTTATTTACTTTCATTGACATGAATTTTTTAAAATTTAGTTCGATACTTATCATGTTACTAGCGTCATCTTCCTATGGGCAAAAACTATCCGATTACCAATGGTCGAACAGGATTATTATCCTTTCTGATCAGGAACCCGGTTTCAATAAAGCCAAAGAAGCACTTGAAATAATTTCAGAATTTAAAAAGGAGCTCAAGGAAAGGGATATATTCGTTTTTTTACATCGGGATGGAAAACGATACGACACTAATTTTAATCTAGTGTCTACCGCGATAGACAAAAACATTCCACAAAATTTTGAGGGATATCTGTTGATAGGTAAGGATGGTGGCATAAAATCAAAAGAGCCCTACCCTGTTGATATCCAAGCACTATTCGCATTAATTGATGGCATGCCGATGCGTAGGGCGGAAATGAAACGGGACAATTAGACAATTAGTTCAACAATTGAAGCATAAGCTCTTCTACTTGGGCGCTATTCCACTGTTCTTCGATACTTGGCAATTTCATTACCTCTTTCATAATTTTTTCTTGGGCGTCCCCTACCGCCAAAGCCTCTGAATAAGGCCTTTCGGAGAAGGTAACCCTACTATAGGCAGGAATCCATTTATCTGGATGTTTCCCTGAAAAATGCTTTTCAATCTTTTTTTGCAACAAAAAATTTGGGTCGGCAGTTTTACTGCTCATCTCCAAAAAGTTACGATAACTCAATTCGGCAATCGCGTCTGCATTGGGTTTCCGCCTTTCCTGATAGGTTTCGAAAATCTTTTGCCAATCATCACCAAACTCCCCAATAATCTGGTCCAACACGAAAATATCCTCAAACCCAGCATTCATTCCCTGCCCGTAAAAAGGCACAACGGCGTGCGCAGAATCTCCAACCAAGGCCACTTTATCCCAATACGTCCAGGGATAACATTTCATCGTTACCATGGCACTCGTTGGGTTTTTGAAAAAATCATGCGCCAGGTTTTCAATTTCGTTACGCACGTTCGGAAAATAGGTATTAAAAAAATGAACGGCCTCTTTTTTCGTTTTAATGCTCTCAAAGGAAATCTCACCTTCAAAAGGCATAAACAAGGTGCAGGTAAAGCTGCCGTCTAAATTTGGCATGGCGATGAACATGAATTTTCCGCGTGGCCAAATATGAAAAGAATGCTTATCCAATTTGTGGGTGCCATCCGCGTTGGGCGGAATCGTAAGTTCCTTGTAACCCACATCTATAAAATCCTGGGAGTAGTCAAACCTACTTCGGCGTTGCATTTTATGACGTACCCGTGAAAAGGCGCCATCACAACCAAATACCAGGTCAAAAGGATACTCCGTCCATTCCCCTTTTTCCGTTTCCCCGGTATAGACCTTGGCCTCGGGTAAATTAATATCCCAGACCTTTTCCTCGAACCTAAAATCCACCCCGTTGCTCTCAGCTAAATCAATCATCCGTTTATTGAGAACTCCCCGTGAGATTGACCAGATGGCCTCTCCATCCTTTCCGTATTTCTGATAATATTCCGGTTGCCCAATCACATGCATGGCACGTTTATCCAAAGGAATGGCTATTTTTTTAATTTCCGCTTCTATCCCAACTTCCCGCAAGGCGTTCCAACCCCGGTTACTCATGGCCAGGTTTATAGACCGACCAGAAAATTCGATATTGCGGATGTCTGGCCTTCGGTCAAATACTGTAATTTGATGTCCGTACCGTTTTAAATAAATGGCCAATAACGAACCGACCAATCCTGAACCAATAATGGCTATACTCTTTTTGCTTTGGGTCATGTTTTAGGCCTGTAGCCAAAATTAAATGAAGGTTAAAAATAGGAAATTATGATTTATCTCCACTAAAAAGCGCCGAAACTAAACCTATCATTTAATAAACCCTTAACTACTATTGTTTAAGATATTTGTATTTTTAGTGAACAATTCGAAACTATTGAAACATTTTAGCAAAAACGATTTAGATCAATTGCCTAGCCGGCAAAGGGCACATCTTATCAACAGCTGCACAGGTTATAAATCCACAAACTTACTGGGAACAAAATCCTTAGGGGGCTCAACCAATCTAGCCCTATTTAATTCGGTGATACACATTGGAAGTAATCCACCTTTAATAGGGTTCATTTTAAGGCCATTAACGGTAAAAAGAAATACCTATTCCAATTTCAAGGAAACAGGGGTTTTTACAGTGAACCAAGTACATAAAAATATTATAAAACAAGCACACCATACGTCTGCAAGTTATGAAGAAGGTACTTCAGAGTTCACAAAAACTGGTCTTGGCGAATCTTATATCGATGATTTCCCAGCACCCTACGTAACAGAAAGTGCCATTAAAATAGGTTGCAGGTATGTGAATGAATATGAGATAAAAGAAAATGGATGCCTTTTAATTATTGGCGCTATTGAGCACATTTATGTGCCAAAAACAGTACTTCATGAAGATGGCTGGGTGCAGCTAGACAAGGTCGATACCGTTACCACGATCGGGTTGGATGGCTATGCACTTCCAAGCCTATTAAGTCGTTTTGCCTATGCCAGGCCAGATGAAGAAACCCGATTATTATTATAATGGCACATAAAAAAGTGAACCTGCCGGAAAAAATCTGTCTCACTTGCGGCAGACCATTTACTTGGCGTAAGAAGTGGGAAAAGAATTGGCATGAGGTCAGGTACTGCGGCGAGAAATGTAGGCGTAACAAATAATGCGCCATAAACTTATAAATATCCTTAATTAAGAATGAATAATTTAATCTGGTTTAGAAATGATCTTCGGGTCCAAGATAACAGTTCCTTACGCAAAGCAATGGAAGGCAAAAAAGTAATCGGTTTCTATTGTTTTGATTCACTATTTTTTGACCAAGACGAATTTGGATTTAAACGGACCGAAAAATTTAGGGCCAAATTCCTAATAGAGACCATTACACAACTCAAGCAAGCATTGGAAAAGTTAAATATTCCACTATTTGTTTATTATGGTAAATCTGCAAAACACTTAACTAACTTAATTTCTGAGCAAAAAATAGATACTGTATATCTTCAAAAAGAATGGACGCGCGATGAACTAGTACTATTGGAAGATGTTAAAAAGAAGGTTCCTACTGCTATAAATTTTATTGAGGAATTTGACCAATTTTTATTTCATCCAGACGATATTCCTTACCCGAATTTTAATGCTGTACCTGATGTATTTACTGCTTTCAGAAAAAAGTGTGAAAAGGAAATAGCAGTAAGGCCGTTGACACATATAGACAAGGAAATGCCCAAGCAAAACTTGGTGGAAAATACCACTAAGGTACCCCAACTTAACGAGTTGGGACTGGATAGCGTGGAGGTCGACTCTAGAACGGCTTTTCCCTTTCTAGGTGGTGAAGCCGAAGCCTTAAAAAGAATTCAAAACTACTTTTGGGAAACAGAAAAACTGGCCTATTACAAAAAAACAAGGAACGGTTTGGTAGGCAAGGACTACAGCTCAAAATTGTCTGCATGGTTGGCCAACGGTAGTGTTTCCCCAAGAACTATTTATTGGGAGGTAAAACGGTTTGAAAAGGAAGTGACCAAGAACCAAGATACTTATTGGCTCATTTTTGAACTTATTTGGCGCGATTACTTTAAATATGTATCCTTAAAATACGGGTCGAAAATTTTCCATATAGGTGGTCTTTTGGAAAAAGACTATGATTGGAACCGCTCAAAGGTGGCCTTGACCCAATGGAAAAACGGTACCACCCGCGAGCCTTTTGTAAATGCCAATATGAAAGAGCTTTTACGTACGGGATGGATGAGCAACCGCGGTAGGCAAAATGTAGCCAGTTTCTGGTCTAAGGAACTGCAGCAAGACTGGCGTATTGGAGCGGCTTATTTTGAAAGTATATTGGTTGATTACGATGTTCATAGTAATTGGGGTAATTGGATGTACAATAGCGGCGTAGGCAATGATCCTAGAAACCGAAAGTTTAATATTAAAAGTCAGGCAGAACGTTATGATTCCAACGGGAAATTTCAAAATCTATGGCTCCAAGAAACCTTGTTTTGAACCACATTGATTACTAAAGAAGATTGAACAACCTCCTTTTAGAAAAGAAAAATGTGGGGGTTAAATATAGTTTAGAAAATTTAGATTTTACTTACATGAACAAACTACGACTTATACTTGGAGACCAACTAAACCAAAACCATTCTTGGTTTAATGAGATGGATAATAAAACGACCTACCTCATGGCAGAAATGCGCCAAGAAACAGACTATGTAAAACATCACATCCAAAAAGTAGTGGCATTTTTTAGTGCAATGCGAAGCTTTAAAGAAGATTTATCGAAAAAAGGCCACCAATTCATATACCTCACGATAACGGATGCAGACAATCCACAAGACTTAGAAAAAATCATAGAAAAGTATATTGCACAAACCGAAGCCGAGCGGTTTGAATATCAACTCCCCGATGAATACAGGCTTGACCAACAACTCAAATCAATATGTGAAAAATTGGATATTGAAACCAATGCGGTGGATACAGAGCATTTTTATACGACCAGAGATCAATTAAAGGATTTTTACAAGGGCAAGAAGCAAATGGTCATGGAAAGTTTCTACCGGATGATGCGTAAAAAGCATGCGATTATGATGGTCAATGACCAGCCGGAGGGCGGCAAGTGGAATTTTGACCAAAGTAATCGAAAAAAATGGACAGGCTCTCCTGCTATTCCCCATGAACGTGGTTTTAGAAAAGACGTTTCGGCTTTAATAAATGACATTAAAGCTGCCAATGTAACAACGTTTGGTACCCTAGAAGCAGAATCGTTCAATTGGCCCGTTACCCGTGAAGATTGTCTTTCTGTACTACGTTATTTCTGCAAAGAACTTTTGGTCCATTTTGGCGACTACCAAGATGCACTGCATACCGAAGAGAAATACCTCTTCCATTCCAGGCTTTCCTTTGCAATGAACTCCAAAATACTATCGCCACAAGAAGTGATAGACAAAGTAGTGGAACACTACTACGAACATAAAAATGAAATTGATATCTCGCAGGTAGAAGGATTTGTTCGGCAAATTTTAGGTTGGAGAGAATATATGCGCGGTATTTATTGGAAAGAAATGCCAGCCTACGCCAAACTCAATAAACTTGAGAATTCCAATCCCTTACCAGACTTTTTTTGGACCGGCAACACCAAAATGAACTGCCTAAAGCATGCCATTGGCCAAAGTCTTGACTCCGCCTATGCCCATCATATTCAACGTTTAATGATTATCGGCAATTACGCATTGCTCACGCAAGTAAACCCAGCCGAGGTGGACAAGTGGTATCTGGGCGTCTATATAGATGCCATTGAATGGGTAGAAATTACCAATACAAGGGGAATGAGCCAATTTGCCGATGGCGGTATCGTTGCCACCAAACCCTATGTAAGTAGTGCCAACTATATTAATAAAATGGGTAATTACTGTAGTAATTGTTCCTATAGCCACACCAAAAAAATTGGAGAAAATGCCTGTCCGTTCAATGCACTTTATTGGAACTTTTTAGATGAAAAAAAGGAACATTTTAAGGACAACCACCGTATGAATATGATGATGAGTCTATTGGAAAAAAAGGATAGCTCTGAACTCGAAGCGTTGAAGGAGCGTGCACAAAACATAATCGAAAATGCGGATGCGTTTTAAAATAACCAAACCCTAAATTACATTCCCTTAGACATCCAAGGGCTAATTTTAATACGTAAATAGATAAGAATATTCCGCGAGAGCGCCTATATATAAAAACCACCTTTTCAGCATTTTGAAAAGGTGGTTTTGTTTTAATTTGTCCTAGTATTATTTCATGATGCCATCTACGATACCATATTCAATGGATTCTGTAGCGTTCATCCAATAATCCCGATCAAAATCCTTTAAAACCTTTTCAAATTCCTGACCGCAATTATCGGCCAAAATCTGTGCGCTCAATTCTTTGGTCTTGATTATTTCCCGCGCCTGAATTTCAATATTGGATGCCTGTCCCCTAGCCCCACCACTTGGTTGGTGGATCATGACCTGTGCATGCGGTTGAATGAACCTTCTACCCTTTTTCCCCACGGAAAGCAATATGGAACCCATGGATGCGGCCAGACCGGTACAGATGGTAGAAACCGGACTTTTCAATGATTTTATAGTGTCGTACATCGCAAAACCCGAAGTTACATAACCCCCGGGACTATTGATATAAAGTTGAATTTCCTTGTTGTTCTGCATATCAAGATACAACAACCTATCTATAACATGTTTTGCAGAATCATCATCGACCATACCCCAAAGAAATACTTTTCTTTCTTCCAACATCTTTTCATCTATGGCCTCTTGAATCTTTCCTTTTTTAGCACTCATATTTTTGATTTAATTTACGGTAACAAAATTAAGGAATAAATTGTGAACCCGGCGGCACAAAAATAAACTAGGTTTAAGCATTGCTATTTAATACCTTTAACTTAAAATAAGGATTCATGAAAAATAGTATAGCGCTGACCCTTCTTAGTTTATGTCTTTTTGTAGGTTGTAAATCAGAGAAAAAAGAAGTAGCAGAGGAAGCAGCCAAAGAAGAAGTGAGTGTTCTTGAAAAAGTGGCCATGGCGCACGGATACGAAAACTGGAAGGATGTTTCCAACATTAAATTTACGTTTAACGTAGATCGGGATTCCTCCCATTTTGAGCGTACTTGGATGTGGAAGCCAAAAACCAATGCGGTTACAATGATGACCCGCCAAGACACCATAAACTATAACAGAAAGGCAGTGGATAGCACAAGGGCTTCAACTGATGGCGGCTTCGTAAATGACAAATATTGGTTATTGGCACCCTACCAACTCGTATGGGATCAGAATAATTTCAAATACGAGCTGATTGAAAATGTTGAATCCCCCATCGCAAAAACACCCATGCATAAATTGACGATTGTATACGCCAATGAGGGAGGATATACACCTGGAGATGCGTATGATTTTTACTTTGCTGATGATTATGTAATCAAGGAATGGGCCTTTAGAAAAGGAAACCAGGACGAACCGAATATGGTCACTACTTGGGAAGATTATGAAACCAAGGAAGGGCTCGTAATCAGTACTATGCACAAACGACCGGATGCTGACTTTTCTCTTTATTTTACAGGGGTTGAAGTAGAATAGTATATTACATTTAAGTTGACTGCAAGGCATTTTGTAATTAAATCGTTTTCATTTTAGGGCAAGCCAAGACCTGAAAATCTTCATAGTTAGTATAAAATTATTTAAAATCAAGGTGCTACAAAAGGGAGGAAATGAGTAGGTCTGCATAAAGCGTTACAATGTTTGATATCCAAAATCCAAACCGAACCATTATATGAAAGCCCTTTCCTACGCCATTTTTTTAGTAGGCTTTTTAAGCTATTCCCAAAACAAATTTAGTGGTATCGTTGTTGATGCCGATGATAAAGCTCCTTTAGAGTTTGTAGGTATTTACAATGAAAAAGACCGTACGTTAACCAATGGTGACGGTAAGTTTTTGTTTTCCTCATCATCAGATTCAATCATTTTTTATAGACCTGGATATGAGAAACTGTACACCATATTTTCCAAAAAACAGGACACCGTTTATCTCAATAAGAGTGTTCTAGAACTCAACGAAGTCACCGTAACCAATGAAAAAAATATTTGGCAAAAAGTAAAGGATTCCCTAGAATCCAATTACACCTTCCAACCCTATAAAGAAAAATTTTTAGTGCGTGGCGTATTGCGATACGATGGTGAGATTACCCGAATACAAGATATACAGGGCAAACTACTTCGAAGAACCCTATTGTATACCGAGGAAATTGAACCCGATAAAAAAGACTTTACGGTTGAAATAACCAATATGCGTAAGGTAGGACTTGAACGCGATGAAAATGATGTCTATTTTATTTTTGATTCGTTCCAAGGGCTGTTCATGAACTTAATACCCATGAATGCAACAGGCGACGCTTTTGATTTAACGGAATCCACGCTGGAAAACGGCGCTAAAATTAAGCTGAATTTTAAAACGTTGCCATCCCTTGAAAATGAGAATAGCTTCGGACACTACATTATCAATGCAAATAACAACGCCATGGAACGCTTTTATATGGTCCGAGAATTTAATAATAGGCCTTTTAAGGAAAAAGGTGATGCCCGCTATAGAACCATTAAGGTTGAAAAATTAATAAGCTTAAAACTAGCTGCTAAAAACCGTAAATATTATATCGAATCCGCTAAGTACGATATACGGGTAGAAGTTACCGATGAACATAATTCCTATACCTCCTATTATGACATATCCTTTATCATGACCACAACCGACAATGAAGGTGATTTTGAGGTCAAAAAAAATGTGAGCAGCGCAAAGGACCTCTTCAAAATAAATTATCCCTACAATCCAAATTTTTGGAACGCACAGAACCAACTGCTCTTGACGGATGAAATGCTAGGGTTCATTGAAAAAATTCAAGATCCAAAGAACGAATTTGAAATAAGAAGCAACATGAAAAACTGAATCTTTTGTTAAACCTTAATGCTTTTTTTTCTTTTTAAAAGAACGCTAAAGCCTAAGATTAAAAAAGCGCAACAAAGGAGCACCACAAAACTTCTTGTCAATGTAAACCGTTCCGCCAGGAATCCTAGAATTGGTGGGGCACAAAGAAAACCGGCATAGCCAGAACCGGCAATAAAGGCTATTCCCTTTGAGGATTCCACTCCCTTTACATTACCGCCTATTCTAAAAACCTCAGGTACCATTACAGAAAATCCGAGCCCGTTCAGGGCAAAACCGGTCATGGCCAAATAACTTTCGCCGCTCAGCACAAAAAGGTAGCCCACTATAGCCAAGATGGCCGCAATGCCTACCATTTTTATGGAGCCAACCTTTTCACTAATACCATCCCCTAAGAAACGCCCTAAGGTCATGGTAAACTGAAAAGCCAAAAAACCAACGCCCCATAACGCCTCTGGCGCCAAAGTCACTTCCTTTAAATATAAGCCACTCCAATCCACAATAGCACCCTCGCTACCCATAGCAACAAAGGAAATTAATCCTAACAGCATTAAAGGTTTGAAAAGTTTGAAACTAAAAGGCTCTTGTTCAATTACAGCGGCCGTCTCCCTAACATATTGGGCCTTAAATAAAAGATTGACCAGCAATACCAAAAGCACGGCCAAAGACATATGCAACACCGGATTTGATAATGGGCCAATTAAAAAGCTGCCCAAGCCTGCCAATACCCCGCCTAAACTAAAAAAACCATGGGAGGCTGCCATAAATTTAACCTTATCCTTTTTCTCTATTTCCGTCACCAAGGTATTCATTGAAATATCGGTAATACCATTTGATGCACCGAACAAAAAAAGGGCCACCATTAAAACATAGTAGTTAGGGGCCAACAACGGCAATATAGCGGCAACACAACTCAACAGTACACCGTAAAATGTACACTTTCCTACCCCCATCTTATTAATTATAGCGGATGCAAATGGAAATATACAGAACACGCCCAGTGCCAAAAAAAATAGGGCCACACCTAATTCCGACTTGTCAATGCCCAAATTCTCCTTTACGGTGGGGATATAAATGGCCCACGTCCCAAATAGGATATTTATACTGGCAAATACCCAAGAGGGGCCAAAATAACGCGCATTGCCTAAAATAAGTTGGAGTGATTTCACAAAATTGGTGCTTAATAAAGTGTATTTGTTTTAATTATCTCTATCCCTACTTGGTCGCGATTTAGTTTCACGATTACCTTGGGGGTGATATCACTTTTGGTGCAAAGCAAGGTTCAGCTTAGGACTGTTTAGTTATACCTTCCTTTAGAATTTGCCCGAACCGATACATATCCTCAAAAGAAGAATAAAAAGGAGTTGGTGCAAGTCGTATAACATTAGGTTCCCTCCAATCTACAATAACCCCTTGGGCCATTAGGTAATTGAACAAGGCCTTTCCTTGACCGTGCAGGAATACGGATAATTGGCACCCCCGTTCCTTTGGTGTTATAATTTCAAAAGTACCCTCAACCTCCTTATCAATTTCTTGCAGTATAAATTCCAAGTAGGAGACAATCCTATTTCGCTTTGCGATCAAGGCCGGCATACCCACCTCTTCAAATAGGGTCAACGATGCCAAATAAGGAGCAACAGAGAGTATAGGGGCATTGCTGATCTGCCAAGCATCCGCATTTTCCATGGGTTCGAATTCTGGTTTCATTAAAAACCGGGTGTCCTTTTTCGTACCCCACCAACCTTCAAACCTTTGAATGTCCTTTTTATTTAAATAGCGTTCATTCACGTAGATGCCTGAAGCATTCCCCGGACCACTATTCATATATTTATAACTGCACCATGAGGCAAAATCTGCATTCCACTCATTTAGTTTCAGCTCCACATTACCTACCGCATGGGCCAAATCCCAGCCTACCATTGCTCCAGCTGCTTTACCGGCCTTTGTAATAGCCTTCATATCCATTACCTGCCCATTATAGTAATTAACGCCACCAATGAGGACCAAAGCCAATTCATCTCCTAATTCCTCAATTTTATTGAGTATGTCTTCCGTTCTCCAATGCTGTTCTCCTTCTCGCTTCCGTACCTCAACGATAACATCATCTGCTTGTAAGCCATGAAAGCGTACCTGGCTCTGAAACATGTATTGGTCACTAGGAAAGGCTTTTTCCTCACAAAGAATCTTATACCTTTTTTTTGTCGGTCTATAAAAAGACACCATCAAAAGATGAAGGTTTACGGTAAGTGTGTTCATAACAGAAACCTCCTCCGTTTTAGCCCCAACTACTTTTGCCAATGGTGCGGCCAGGCGTTCATGGTAATCCCACCACGGTTTATCTGCATAGAAATGACCTTCAACGGCCAATTCCGCCCAGTCTTTCATCACTTCATCCACATAGGATTTTGTGCGATTTGGCTGCAATCCCAAAGAATTACCCGTAAAATAGATGACGTCTTTCCCGTTGACTTGCGGGAATATAAACTCATCCCTATAGTTTCGTAATTGGTCTTGGTCGTCTAATGAACGTGCAAATTCCAATGTATTTTCAAATTCCATACTTATTTTTTTATAAAAGTACTCATAAGCCTTTTAAAACAATGGACTATTCGCCTATCCTTAACCTCATTTCTACAATATGCTTTTTAAAACCCACCTTCTCGTAGGCCCGAATTGCTGGCTCATTTTGATCATAAACGGTTAGACGCACTTCCATTAAGCCTTTTGAAATGGCCCATTCCTTTAATTCTTTAATTATCTGACCGTTAATCCCTTGTCCCCTGTACTCCGGTTGGGTGTACATAAACCCCAAATAAGCGTAGGTGTCATGGTCCAAATAGTGGCGTGCGGGTTTTTCCAGGGCGTATCCTGTTGCCACTATCGTATCTTGGATACTAGCGACAAGGACCAGTGCATTGAAATTTTCCATCAGTTCAACTAAATCATAGTAGCTTGTTTTTCCTTGTTTTATAGTGGGATCAAAAGGCCGTTCCGCAGTGATCACTTCTTGCTCACAGTTTAGAAGTTCGGGTAGGTCTTCTTTTGTAGCCTGCCTTATCTGTATATCTTTATCCATGGTCCTAAGTTACAAGCGTTTAAATTAAGGCTTAAAACATTATTTTTACAAAAATATTCGCATGCATTTTTTGTCGGCCATTATGGAGGATTACCTTGCAAATAATTCGCAGCAAGAGCCCGTGTTATTACAAGAACTAACCCGCGAAACGCATCTTAAAGTAATACAACCACGCATGCTCACCGGTCATTTTCAAGGTAGGGTGTTGAGCCTGTTATCCAAAATCATTAATCCAAAGCATATTCTTGAAATAGGCACCTACACAGGTTATTCCGCACTGTGTTTGGCCGAGGGCCTTCAAAAAGATGGGGTTCTGCACACAATCGATGTAAACCCAGAATTAAAACAATTGCAACGAACATTTTTTGATAGAAGTCCGTATGGTCCGCAGATCATTCAACATGTTGGGGATGCGCTGGACATTATACCGGGCATGGACACCACTTTTGACTTGATTTTTATTGACGCGGAAAAAAAACAGTACCTGCGGTATTTGGAAACCGTGCTCCCCAAAACCAAAACGGGCTCCATAATTTTATCCGATAATGTATTATGGTCGGGTAAGGTCGTAGAACCTATAGATCCAAAGGATACAGCTACTAAAGTATTGGTGGACTACAACAAGAGATTAAGCCAACATCCGTTACTGGAAACGGTATTGCTTCCTATACGTGACGGCCTAACTTTGAGTAGGGTGAAATAAGCAAGAAATAGAGTCTATAGAACAGCCATGCGGAGAACATTCCTACTACCGCACCGGTTATAAGGTCGATAGGAAAATGAACCCCTACGTATACCCTGCTCATCGCAAATAAAATGGGCCAAATATAAAAGAGGTAAACCCATTTAAAATGCTTTCTTAAAAAGAGGACGACAAAGGTAGTTACCGAAAAAGAGGAAGAGGCATGGCCGGAGAAAAAGCTGAATCCGGTGGGGCTTCTCAATATACGGATCAAGGTATTTATTTCCTCATTATTATTGGGTCTGATCCTGGCTACGGCATATTTTGTCAAATCTGTTATGGTAGTCACGAAGAATACCATGACCAATAAAGTACCGATAATAAAAATAGCTTCACGTTTTGAATATTTCACAAAAAACAACGAGAGAAATAGGATAAATAAAGGTATCCAAGGCGGGAATTTCGTTACTGTAGACCAGAAGAAATCGTACTGTTCTATGCCCAAACTATTAAGGTACACAAAAGCATCCCGGTCCCATTGCAGTAGCTTATCCAGCATAAAGAATTACTTTCTTTTTATGCTACCGGTAACATCTGAGATGTTTTTACCAACATCACTGATCTGCTTCTTTACATCCTTGGCCATGCCGGAGTCGATATCCTTTTTCATGTCATCGATATCTTTTTTGATATCCTTGACAAAACTTGTATCAATACCCTGTTTATCGGCACTTTTTTGTATTTCCTGCTTAATATCTTCGGTAGCATCCTTCAATTGACGCATACCTTTCCCCAAACCCTTGGCTATACCGGGAATTTTGTCCGCACCAAAAACCATTACCACAATGAACATGATAAAAAAGATTTCGGCACCGCTTATAAATAATGAATACATAGCAATCATACCACAAATATAAACAAGTTTAGTAACCAAATTAAAAAAGCCCCGTAGTTATACGAGGCTTTTCTGAAATTTATTTTACAGGATAATCGAACCTAACTTTCTTCAATACATACTCCAAATTAGAGACTAAACCAACTTTTCAATTTCTCATTGGTTTAACCCAGGGTCATGTATTTATTTTCCTTTAATTTCTTCCTTCATTTTATCGAAGTCGCTCTGCTGCTCTTTCTTGGGCCAGCTATTATTTGTGGTATCAATATCAGCCGTTTCCATCTTGGGATCTACCAGCACTCCTGTCAGCTCGGTAGCGGAAGCAACTACGAATTTCACTTCTTTGTCGTTCTTTCTCCAAATCTCTGGAGGATAGGTTACATTTTTTACTGAACCATCAGCGTAGGTATATTCTACGATCAATGGCATGGGCAAACCACCCGGGCTGTTGTAGGTAATCTCGTAGAAGTACTTCGGCTCTTTGACCGCAGCTCTTTCCGCCTCGGTCATATTATCCATCATAAACTCCTTTAAGGTTTTGGAGGATTCTGATGGTAAATTTTCCGCAAGCGAGGGAGCCACAATATCCGTATCGCCATATTCCTCAAGATAGACCAAGGGCGGCAAATCCGCTTCGGTCATACCTCTTTCAGATAGGTATGCCTGCATTTTCTTATTTGGTTTATCACTTACATAATACTTTTTGATGTCTTTAACGCCCATATCAACATAATCTGTTGTATAGAACCAACCCCTCCAATACCAATCCAAATCGACAGCAGATGCGTCTTCCATGGTTCTGAAAAAATCTTCAGGGGTAGGATGCTTAAACTTCCAACGTTGTGCGTAGGTCTTAAAGGCATGATCAAAAAGCTCGCGGCCCATTATGGTTTCCCGAAGTATATTTAATGCGGTTGCAGGTTTTCCATAGGCATTGGGACCTAATTGATACACATTTTCCGGATTGGACATGATGGGCGATATCGTACTTTGATCACCACTCATGTAGGGTACGATCTTGGCCGGGTCTCCCCTTCGTGAAGGATAACTAGCGTTTGGGGCGACTGCCTCTGGATAGGCTTCACCAAATTCCTGTTCAGCCATATATTGCATAAAGGTATCCAAACCTTCGTCCATCCAACCCCATTGGCGCTCGTCTGAATTAACAATCATAGGAAAAAAGTTATGACCTACTTCATGGATGATAACGCTGATCATACCAAACTTGATCCGATCAGAATACGTACCGTCCTCACTAGGCCGCCCGTAATTCCAACAAATCATTGGATATTCCATTCCTTGATTCTTGGCATGGACCGAAATTGCTTTTGGGTAAGGATACTCGAACGTATGCGCAGAATAGGACTTTAAAGTGTGTGCAACCGCTTTGGTAGAATATTCTTCCCATAGTGGATTTCCTTCCTTTGGGTACATGGAAACCGCCATGACGTCCCTACTCCCCATTTTAACGGCCTGCATGTCCCAAATGAACTTACGGGACGTGGCAAAGCCAAAATCACGTACGTTTTCGGCCTTTAGTTTCCAGGTCTTTGTTTTTTCGGAAAATCCTTTTTCCGCTGCCTCCGCTTCGGCTTGCGTTACAATAATTACCGGTTTATCATAGGATTTTTTGGCTTGCTCATAGCGTGCCATCATCTCTTTGGAGTACACTTCTTTTCTATTTTGCAATACTCCCGTACCATCCAAAACGTGATCTGCAGGAACGGTGATGTTCACCTCATAATTTCCAAATGGAAGGGCAAACTCCCCGCTACCCCAGAATTGATGGTTTTGCCATCCTTCTACATCGCTATAAACGGCCATTCTTGGAAAGAATTGGGCAATAACATACGCCCTATTACCGTCTTTAGGGAAAAACTCATACCCAGACCGCGCCCTGTTCACGGTATGGTCCGGTATATTGTAATTCCATTTTACGGAAAAAGAATATTGCTCGCCGCTTTTTAAAGGTGTGGCCAAATCAACACGCATCATGGTAAAATTGATGGTATAGGGCAATCCTTTTCCGGATGCATCCTTCACGTATTCAATATTGAACCCTCCATCAAAAGGCGTTCCCATGTAATTGTTTACGAAAGCACCCGGCTCTTCGGCCAAGGGCACACCGCTACCGTTACGCAGGGCTGCTTTAGTATCTTTCGTCCTTACATTCTGGTCTAATTGCAACCATAAATATTCCAAATCGTCCGGAGAGTTATTGGTGTAGGTAATGGTTTCTTCCCCAAAGATTTTGGCATTTTTATCGTCTAAACGAATGTCCATCACATAATCTGCCTGTTGCTGATAGTAATCGGGCCCCGGTGCTCCAGAAGCCGACCTATAGCTATTTGGTGTGGCAAACTCCTCATAGAGTTGTTTAAACTTACTTTGGTTATAATGCCCTGGTTCTCTTTCCTTGGTTTCAGTATCCTGTGCAAAGGATACGGTACCAAATAGGAATAATACGGCGGCAACCGCATACGTTACTCTTATCATTTTATTCATTTTTTTAGTGTGGGAAATTTAAAGTTTTTAAAAGGATTTCTTAATCTTCGTTACAAATTTAACATTCCTTTAGTATCGGATTTAACCAACACAAAGCTCTTTTTTGTGCCATTGATCTTAAAATGGACTACATTTTGCTGATCATCATAAATATCGGTTAATACTTCGTTCTCTATCGCTATTTTTTTGAGGTTCCCCAGAGGAACATTGGGCACCTCTAGGTACCAGATAAGCATATCCGTGTCGTACTTCTTTCCAATAAAGGTGTAATCGACTTTTTTTCCGTTGATTTCAACCACAAATTTCGTTCTCAGGTACTTTTTAAGAAACTCCAAATCCTTATCTGTTTCCTTATCCGTTCCTAACTTGGTTTGAATACCATAGCGCTCCTTTAAAACAGCATTCATGTCATCGACAAAAACTCTGGTAATAATCTGCACGGCCTTATCTTTTTCGGAATAATCTACATTAGTAACACTTATATAGAACTTGTGTGCTCCCGTGAAAGCGAAAAGCGGAACCAAAACCAGAAGCAATCCAATCCTAAAAAATTTCATATTACAGTGTTTTATTCTAATTCTTCAAAATTCTTCAAACCGCATGCCAAACTAATTTAATCCAAGGCATTGTTCTTCCGGTAGCTTATACTCCTGTGCAGCAAGTACTCCCATAATTGAATCTGATCATGGGTATCCACTATGTGTTGAAATGTAGCGTCTACCTCACAGAAATACAAGAAATCATCAATTTTTTCATGGGGTATACGAAGTTCTTGTTGGTATACGGAATCTGGGAAAAAATCGCGGACACGTTCCGTACGGTCATACAATTTGTTTCTGGCGACGCGCTCCTTCAGCATTTTTGTACGCCCCGTTATTGCGTTGATCAAGGGATCGAAACTCATTAACGGGTTCGCAGTTGCCGCTTGCAACTCACGTTCTGCCTGTGTTGGTATGCGCACATAGGCGTTTGGCAGACCCAAGGTTGATGCCGTTACCACTGGATCTAAGGTTAAGGTCTGTAAGTCTTTAATGATATCACCGGATAGATTGTAGGGCGTTACCGTTACCTCGTCCAGTTCATTTAGGGCATCGTCCAAACGAATGGATATTAATTTACTTTCTAAAATAGAAGTGCTTACGATAATGATTTTTTTCTTGAACTGCACGGCAGAGAATTCCAAGGTATCGTTAAGCCGGACAGCAATGGTGAAAAAACCGTTCATATCCGTAATGGTCGCACTTTGTGTCGTTAAATTAAGGACATGGGTGGCGGCTACATCCCCATCAGCACTATAGACCCTACCCTCTAAATCTTTGGACAGCCCGGTCTGGGCCACAATCGATGTTGTGGAACATAATACAAACAGAAGAATATCACTCCTCATCTATATTTTTAAGGAACTCCTTGCTATTGTTTACCAAGGCATCGATCAATTGAAATTCATTTTCCTTCTTCAACAAGGACTGGGTAGGCATTCTAGTGTCGCAGTAAATCAAAAACGCATCTATCTTATCTTGGGGAATGTTCAAGTCCATTACAAAGAATTGATCATCATAAACTTGCCGCAATACATCGCTCACCAATAATTTAGGACCCGTCTCCTCCTCTTCACTTTGTGATTTAAAGATGGCGCGGAAGATATTGGCAAAATTGAGGCCGTTTTGCAAACCTATTTGCTGCTGGTCAAAACCAACGTTTTCGACCTCCGTGGTACGGTCTATCTCATATTCATATCCTTTAAACTCCTCATTTTTTAATTTGAGAAATCGCTCTTGCTGTTCTGGGGTTATAACGACCTCGTCCAACTCCGTTACCTTTTCGTTTACCTCTACCACCAAGCGGTTATTCTCCAAAATCTCTTCCGTAACGGTAACCACTTTAATATTATAATTTACCGCGGTGAACACCAATTGGTCCCCTAATTTTACATTGATTTTAAACTCTCCTTTATCATTGGTGATGGTTGCCCGCTCTGCCGTGGAGTTTATAACATTTTCATTAGGCACTGCTTGATTCATATAAATAACAGAGCCCATTAAAGGCCGTCTATCATCATCTTGGGAAAAGCCGTTGGCTAATACAAAAAGGGAAACTAAAAAAAATAATTTTTTGGTCATTTAATTTTTATTGAGCTGAAAAGCCCTGTTAGTAGTGCTCTTGAGCCTATAAAGTAAAGATATGTTCCAATGATAAAAAAACCCCCGCCACTAAACTTTTGTTAATTTCTTTAAGACAGGACGCAAAATAGGCACAGCGTCCCTTTCAAATTTTTTTTATCGGTCTACCCGTTTAACGAATAATCCTGTGCTTTGACCTATTGCAACATTATTTTATCCGTTATATCTAGCTAGAACTACAGATAATCCTATTTTTGTTTTCCCACTAACTTTAAGTCATAAAGCGCTTAGTATGAAAGCAGTAATTTTCTTTTTTCTTTGTACCCTTTTTACTTTACCAACAGTTTTTGGGCAAATTAAAATAGGTGACAATCCACAGAATATTGATGATGCTTCCGTACTGGAGTTGGAGAGCAGCTCAAAGGTACTGGTCATTACAAGGGTAACCACAGCGCAAATGGAAACCATAGCTCCCCAGCGTGGTGGTATGGTCTATAATACCGATACGGCATGTATCCATTATTTTGATGGTACGCAATGGATCAATTTGTGCGATGCCGTTAGTTTTACCATCACCAATGACCCGATCATAAACAATAGAAGCACCATTAAAATAACGCAATCTGAGGGCGGCTATAATTTAGAAGTAGCAAAAAACAGCATCCTGGGCGATAATATTGTGGATGGAGGTATTGGACCGGATGACATTCAGGACAATTCCATAGGCCAGGAAAAATTAGCGGCCGAATCCGTTGGATCTAGTGAATTACGGGAAAATTCAGTCGGGTCTGAAGAGCTTAGGGACGGGACCATTGTCCCGACCGATATTGCCAATACTGACCCGGGACGGGTTTTGACCACAGATGAAAATGGCATTGTGCAATGGGAAGATGCGAATGAAATCTATGAACTCACCTTTAATAAAATAGATACCACGCTAAGTATAATCCGATCAACTACACCGGGTGCTAATTCGGTGAATCTTGCGGGTTTGATTGGGTCTGATGATCAGATATTGACGCTGACTCCAGAGCTTATGCTACAAATTGAGGACGGTAACGCGATTGATTTGTCTGTTTTAAATAATTCTGGGACGGACGAACAAACGCTTGCCACCACGAATGCACCTGGGAACATTTCAATAAGTAATGGCAATGCAATCACCTTAAATGTGAATGACGCTGATGCCGATTTAACCAATGAAATCCAAAATATTGAAGAAGTCCTTACCGATGGAAATAATGCGGGGGGTAATTTAATCAAGAACCTGGGCAACCCTATCGATAATCAAGATGCCGTGACAAAGGCCTATGTGGATGGAGCAATAACGGGAGTAGGTGGAACAATTGTAAGTACGCAGCCAAACAACGATATTTCCAACAATGGTGGGGCTTTCTATGATGACGGTGACAATGATGCAGCAAATGAACTCCAAGATTTAGCCTTTAACCCTTTAACCAATATCCTTACCGTAACAAATCCTGGAACGCCAGATAACGAAGCGGACTTAACCAGTTTAATTCAAAATTTTCAAAATAGCGGTACAGTAACCATCTCTGGAGATGGTACCATTGCAAATCCCTATGTTTTTGATGCTCCTGGCAACGTTGCCAATGGCTCTGAAACAATAATTAATGAGGGTGCGAACATTACCGTTACCGGCAACGGCACAACGGCCTCACCTTATGTCATAGCCGCAGCGGATGCGGTAGGCGATGGCTCTGAAACCCAACTTATTGAAGGTGCTAATATTGCGATAACGGGGATTGGAACTGATGCAGACCCTTATCGTATCAATGCAGATGACAACCAGAACGCAGCCGAAGTGACATACGATAATATGACATCCGGACTTGCAGCTGCAACGACCCAGGCAGCAATCGATGAACTTGCCGCACTACCTGCAGGTTCAGATTCCCAGAACCTAACCAACGTCCTAACTCAAGGCAACAATGCTGGCTCCAATGCAATTATTGGACTTGCTGTATCACTTGATCCAACCTCTGCAGCCACGAGGGGGTATGTAGATGCAAATTTGGGTGGAACCCAAGATTTAGAGACAGTATTAGGAAACGGCACAAGCGCTGGCAGCAACCAAATCAACGATTTAGCAGACCCAACCTTAGATCAGGATGCAGCAACCAAAAAATATGTTGATGACAATATTGTCGCTGCTGGAGGCGGAGTACCTACTGATGAATTAATAACAGCTTTTAATTTAAATACTACAACGCTATCCATAACTGAAGATGGTGTTGTTTGGCCAGTAAACCTTGACACAAGCTTTGCAACTGATGCAGAGCTCGCAGCACTTTCAGTGAACGACGCGGATTTTGACCCCAACAACGAGATCGAACTGCCGGACGATTCCGCGGCAAACTCGGGTGACGTGCTCGCAACAGATGCGGCCGGGAACTATTCATGGATAACACCTTCACTAACGGATACCGATGAACAGACAGTGGACGAGTTCCAACTCAATGCCGCCAACCTATTGACCATATCACTCGACAACGACGGGGAAGTCCCACTGACCGTGGACCTTGCCGCCCTAGAGGAGACCGCGGACATCACCGCAAACACGACCCTGATAAACAATCATATAACAAACGACAACGATACGGACGATACCAACGAGATCGAACTGCCGGACGATTCCGCGGCAAACTCGGGTGACGTGCTCGCAACAGATGCGGCCGGGAACTATTCATGGATAACACCTTCACTAACGGATACCGATGAACAGACAGTGGACGAGTTCCAACTCAATGCCGCCAACCTATTGACCATATCACTCGACAACGACGGGGAAGTCCCACTGACCGTGGACCTTGCCGCCCTAGAGGAGACCGCGGACATCACCGCAAACACGACCCTGATAAACAATCATATAACAAACGACAACGATACGGACGATACCAACGAGATCGAACTGCCGGACGATTCCGCGGCAAACTCGGGTGACGTGCTCGCAACAGATGCGGCCGGGAACTACTCTTGGATAACACCTTCACTAACGGATACCGATGAACAGACAGTGGACGAGTTCCAACTCAATGCCGCCAACCTATTGAGCATATCACTCGACAACGACGGGGAAGTCCCACTGACCGTGGACCTTGCCGCCTTAGAGGAGACCGCGGACATCACCGCAAACACGACCCTGATAAACAATCATATAACAAACGACAACGATACGGACGATACCAACGAGATCGAACTGCCGGACGATTCCGCGGCAAACTCGGGTGACGTGCTCGCAACAGATGCGGCCGGGAACTATTCATGGATAACACCTTCACTAACGGACACCAACGATTTCATCAATGCAGGCACCCTCAACGTGGAGAGCCTAGAACTTACCGGATCAGGCGGTTCGGGAGCTACGGTGAACCTTGCACCGTTCGCCCTTGAAACCGAAGTGGCGACAGCTATTGCAGCATCCGAAGCTCTTGACAACGATACGGACGATACCAACGAGATCGAACTGCCGGACGATTCCGCGGCAAACTCGGGTGACGTGCTCGCAACAGATGCGGCCGGGAACTATTCATGGATAACACCTTCACTAACGGATACCGATGAACAGACAGTGGACGAGTTCCAACTCAATGCCGCCAACCTATTGAGCATATCACTCGACAACGACGGGGAAGTCCCACTGACCGTGGACCTTGCCGCCCTAGAGGAGACCGCGGACATCACCGCAAACACGACCCTGATAAACAATCATATAACAAACGACAACGATACGGACGATACCAACGAGATCGAACTGCCGGACGATTCCGCGGCAAACTCGGGTGACGTGCTCGCAACAGATGCGGCCGGGAACTATTCATGGATAACACCTTTAATAGGAAATAATATTTCAAATGCCGATTTAGTACAAACCTTAGGAGAAAATAGGACTTACAACTTAAATGGAAGTAATTTATTTTTTACAGGAACAGGCTTAATTGGAATTGGCACTGTTACACCTGAAGCCAAATTTCATGTTTCAGGCGGACAGGTTAGAGCTGCGACTTTCTCCAGTGGAGATGGTCTGTTCGATTTGCCGGCATATAGATTTAGTGACGATCCTAATACTGGTATGTTTAGTCCTGCTGCGGACCAACTTGCATTTTCGTCTGAAGGAAAAGAAGCTATGAGGATTGATACTGATCAAAATGTCGGAATTGGACCTGGTTTTGCAAATATACCTGCTCCCGCACAGCCAATACTTGCAAGACTTCATGTAGATGGCGATATAAGAGCTGATGGGGATATATTATATGAGGGAGATTCGAATGATTTAATACCCGATTATGTCTTCCAAAAATATTTCCTTGGCACATCCATTATAAATGACAGCTATCTTTTTCAATCGCTAAAAGAAATTGAGGATTTCATCAAAAAAAATCATCATCTGCCAGGTGTTATCTCAGCTACTGCGGCTAAAAAAGAAGGCGTTTGGAACCTCAGCAAGTCCAACCTACAAAACCTCGAAAAAATAGAAGAGCTTTTCCTCCATACCATCGAACAGGAAAAGAAAATTAAAACCCTTCAGGAAGAAAACAGGGAACTCGCTAAACAAATGGATGCCCTAAAGTCGCAAGTTGCGGAAATTAAAAAACTATTGGCCAAGGGAAATGAATAATTACCTAAACATAGTCCTCTTATTTTTCCTGCTGTCCTTGAACGCACAAACCGCCCTTTATAACAATGGTAGTCTGCGTATTCATGAAGTTGGAGCATTGGGGTTTCATACCAATTTTATCAACAACTCCCCTATGGACACGAATCTGGGTTTGGCCGGTTTTTATGGCCCACAAGCCTTAACCGTCTCTGGCTCCATAACTCCGCAATTCCACGATTTGGAACTGGCCTTGGATAATGACCTACAGCTTAACGTAGGATTGGACAATAGCAACAATACCAATTTTATCTTGGGCAACATTCGTACGCCCCTCGGCCAATCCAATATTTACTATACGTTTTTGGATAATTCCTTCTACACGGGAGAATCCGACCTTTCCAAGATTATCGGCTATGCCGCTATTGTAAATCAACAGAATTTTGTTTTCCCCAATGGGGATGAAGAATTTATACGACCCTTGATTGTGGAATCGGAACGGAATAATCTCTTCGCCAAGTGTGCTTATTTTTTTGAGGATGCCAATACGCCCAATTCAATTCCTGGGGCCTACGATACATTTGAGCTCGCGTTGGACATCGATGCTGTGACCGACCTTGAGTTCTGGCGATTGGATGGAAATGTTCCCTCCACCGTATCCTTAAGCTGGAATTTACGCAGCGGCATGGCCGGTTTTACGGACGATGCTACTAAGATTATTCCTGTAGGCTGGAGCAAAGCGTCGCAACGCTGGATCAACCTTGTTGGAAGCACGCCCGTCGGCAGCTTATCCGAAGGCTTTGTTACCTCTGAAATTTTTATTCCGGATGAATATGCCCTTATAACCTTAGGAGTATCCAAGATACCCTATGAACCGCTGTCGCGCGAAGTATTGAGCCTTGACAATTATTTTGTATCCGTTAATGGGGATGGCGTAAACGACACTTTTTTTATACCAGAGCTGGAACAATATCCAAACAATTTTGTACAAATCTATGACCGCTATGGGCTTAAGGTTTTTGAACTGGAAAACTATACGAATGAATTTACAGGCTTCTCCAATTTAGGCAATATACCCTTCGCACAGGACAAGGGATTGCCGGTGGGCGTATACTTTTACACCATCGCCATTCCCCAAGAAAATTTAAATTATCAGGGCTTTTTGTATTTGGCCCGATGAGGTTTCTACTTCTTTTACACCTAAATCATTGTTAGTTCTGAAACGGTAATTCTCGCCGTTCTTCCGCAAGAATAAAAGTCTTATTGCATGCGATAAAAAGCGCTTTCTATCGCTGAATGAAGACGGTGTGGTGGTTTCCCAACAGTTTTAGGGAGGTTTACAACAATAAATTTCCAGCGGCTCTTTCCCACGCTATTTTTATTGCAATTAATCAATTGATCTACAAACCCATGTCTTTCAAATACAAATTGCTTCTTGTACTCGTCTTCACTTCCTTGTTAGCGCAAGCTCAAGTGAAAATTGGACAAAACCCGAACAGTATCGATGCCGCTTCCATTATGGAGTTGGAAAGTACGGACAAGGTTTTTGTCCTTACACGACTTTCCACTGCACAAATGCAAGCCATAAATCCGCTTAGAGGAGCGCTTGCCTATAATACAAATACCGATTGTGTACATTATTTTAATGGAACTACGTGGGACAATTTATGTTCAACTGCCCCAGGTGGTACCTTTACTTTTGTTGATAATAATGACGGTACGTTCACTATTAACTATAGTGACGGCAGCTCTTTTACTTCTTCCGATTTAACGGGACCCAAAGGAGACACCGGGGAACAAGGACCTCAAGGAATCCAAGGTGAAAAAGGGGATACGGGAGAACAAGGACCACAAGGACCACAAGGAGAAGCTGGACCTAAAGGGGATACTGGAGAACAGGGACCTCAGGGGATTCAAGGTGAAAAAGGGGATACTGGAGAGCAAGGTCCGCAAGGGATACAAGGTGAAGTCGGACCCAAAGGCGACAAAGGAGATACCGGTGAGCAGGGAATCCAAGGTGAAAAAGGGGATACCGGAGAACAAGGACCACAAGGGATACAGGGAGAAGCTGGACCTCAAGGAATCCAGGGTGAAACCGGACCTAAAGGCGAAAAAGGAGATACTGGTGACCAAGGACCACAAGGAGAAGTCGGACCCAAAGGAGACAAGGGCGATACCGGTGATCAAGGTATTCAGGGAGTCCAAGGTGAAAAAGGCGACAAAGGTGATACCGGAGAACAAGGACCGCAAGGAATCCAGGGTGAAACTGGACCGCAAGGAATCCAAGGAGAAATTGGGCCACAGGGACCACAAGGTGAGGAAGGACCACAAGGGATACAGGGAGAAGTTGGACCTAAAGGAGACAAAGGAGAAACCGGTGAACAGGGAATCCAAGGTGAAAAAGGAGATACTGGAGAACAGGGACCGCAAGGAATCCAAGGAGAAGTTGGACCCCAAGGAATCCAAGGTGAAACTGGACCCAAAGGAGATACCGGTGAACAGGGAATCCAAGGTGAAAAAGGGGATACCGGAGAACAAGGACCACAAGGGATACAAGGAGAAGCTGGACCTCAAGGCATTCAAGGCGAAGTTGGACCTAAAGGTGACAAAGGAGAAACCGGTGAACAGGGACCGCAAGGGATACAGGGAGAAGCTGGACCTCAAGGTATCCAAGGTGAGGTCGGGCCACAGGGACCACAAGGTGAGGAAGGACCACAAGGTGAGACCGGACCTAAAGGAGATACTGGAGAACAGGGACCTCAGGGAATTCAAGGTGAAACTGGACCTCAAGGAGTCCAGGGCGAAGTTGGGCCAAAAGGCGACAAAGGTGATACGGGTGAGCAGGGAATCCAAGGTGAAAAAGGCGACAAAGGTGATACCGGAGAACAAGGACCGCAAGGAATCCAGGGTGAAACTGGACCGCAAGGAATCCAAGGAGAAATTGGGCCACAGGGACCACAAGGAGAAGCTGGACCACAAGGGATACAAGGAGAAGTAGGACCCCAAGGTATCCAAGGTGAAGTTGGGCCACAGGGACCACAAGGTGAGGAAGGACCACAAGGTGAGACCGGACCTAAAGGCGATACTGGTGATCAAGGTATTCAGGGAATCCAAGGTGAAAAAGGCGAAAAAGGAGATACTGGTGACCAAGGACCACAAGGAGAAGCTGGACCCAAAGGCGACAAGGGAGATACCGGTGAACAAGGAATCCAAGGTGAAAAAGGAGATACCGGAGAACAAGGACCTCAAGGCATCCAAGGAGAAGCTGGACCTCAAGGCATTCAAGGCGAAGTTGGACCTAAAGGTGAAAAGGGAGATACTGGTGATCAAGGTATTCAGGGAGTCCAAGGTGAAAAAGGCGACAAAGGTGATACTGGTGAGCAGGGACCACAAGGTGAGACCGGAGAGCAGGGACCGCAAGGAATCCAAGGTGAAACTGGACCTCAAGGAGTCCAGGGCGAAGTTGGGCCAAAAGGCGACAAAGGTGATACGGGAGAACAAGGACCACAAGGGATACAGGGAGAAGCTGGACCTCAAGGAATCCAAGGTGAAAAAGGCGACAAAGGAGATACTGGTGACCAAGGACCACAAGGAATACAGGGTGAAACTGGACCTCAAGGAGTCCAGGGCGAAGTTGGGCCAAAAGGCGACAAAGGTGATACGGGTGAGCAGGGACCTCAGGGTATCCAAGGAGAAGTAGGGCCTAAAGGCGACAAAGGTGATACGGGAGAACAGGGACCGCAAGGAATCCAGGGTGAAGTTGGACCCCAAGGGGATACAGGGGAACAAGGACCTCAAGGGATACAAGGGGAAACTGGACCCAAAGGAGATACCGGTGAACAGGGAATACAAGGTGAAAAAGGAGATACTGGTGACCAAGGACCACAAGGAATACAGGGTGAAACTGGACCTCAAGGCATTCAAGGCGAAGTTGGACCTAAAGGTGACAAAGGAGAAACCGGTGAACAGGGACCTCAAGGAATCCAGGGTGAAACTGGACCTCAAGGAGTCCAGGGCGAAGTTGGGCCAAAAGGCGACAAAGGTGATACGGGTGAGCAGGGAATCCAAGGGGAAAAAGGAGATAAAGGAGATACTGGTGACCAAGGACCACAAGGAGAAGCTGGACCCAAAGGAGACAAGGGAGATACCGGTGAACAGGGAATCCAAGGTGAAAAAGGAGATATTGGAGAACAGGGACCGCAAGGAATCCAAGGAGAAGCTGGACCACAAGGGATACAAGGTGAAGTCGGACCACAGGGACCACAAGGTGAGGAAGGACCACAAGGGGAGACCGGACCTAAAGGCGATACTGGTGAACAAGGTATTCAGGGAATCCAAGGTGAAAAAGGCGACAAAGGAGATACTGGTGACCAAGGACCACAAGGGATACAGGGAGAAGCTGGACCTAAAGGTGACAAAGGAGATACGGGAGAACAAGGACCGCAAGGGATACAGGGAGAAGCTGGACCTAAAGGTGACAAAGGAGATACTGGTGAGCAGGGACCTCAGGGCATCCAAGGAGAAGTAGGGCCTAAAGGCGACAAAGGTGATACCGGTGAACAGGGAATCCAAGGTGAAAAAGGCGACAAGGGCGATACAGGAGAGCAAGGTCCGCAAGGTATCCAGGGTGAAGCTGGACCTCAAGGCATTCAAGGGGAAAAAGGCGAAAAGGGAGATCCAGCATCAGATGATCAAACTTTATCCGAAGTACTTAGTGAAGGAAATAGTGCCAATAATTCTAAAATTATCGATTTGGCAAACCCTACCAATGGGCAGGACGCCGCCACAAAAGCCTATGTGGATAATTTAGCTAGGGTTTATGTAGGAACATTTAGAATTACTTCGAGCGGCAACATCACCATTACTGGCATACCTTTTAAACCTTCATCGGTCACGTTTACCGCTTACGCAAATGTGGAAGACTTTAATATGGATACCGATAATGGGGTGGGCAACAATAATTCAAGCTTGGCAAACGCCTTTGGAAATATGCGCGGTTTTGCACGAGACAATGGCGGGTCCATAACAGAGCAGGTAATCTATATTGGTGGAAGTGGTAATTCAATTAACGATATCTCTAGATATGCATCCAGCACCCATTCCATTGGGCTTAGATATTCCAATCAAAATGGGGATAAATTAGGCTTAACGTCGGCAAGGGTAACCAGTTTTAATTCAAATGGGTTTACTTTAAATACGGATAGTTTCGCAGATGGTATCGTGGTAATTTTTGAAGCATACAGATAATGAAAGACATTAAAATAGGTTTGCTATTTTTAAGTTTACAGGTATTCTTAGTTCCCAAGATAACGGCGCAAGATGCCGTACACAATTACGGTACCATACAAATCCATGAGGAAGGAATTGTGGGCTTTCATATGGATGTCATCAATAATGGACCGTTCAATCAGAATAAAGGATTGGTAGGTTTCTACTCGATGGATAAGGCCTTGACCATTTCTGGAGGCTCGAATCCAGTTTTCTTTGATTTTGAAATGGCAGTGGATAACGACCTTTATGTGGATAATACCATTGGTGTCCTAAACAATGCCAATTTAATTTCCGGTGACATCATTACCTCCCGGATAGCTTCAGAAGTCAATATTAACTTTTTGAACAATTCGTTTTATACCGGAGAAGGTGATGCAAATAAAGTGGACGGGTATGCTGCCATGAGCAACAAAACCGAGTTTACATTTCCCATAGGTCAAAATGGAGCGCTTCGCCCCCTAACGATACATTCCACCTTGTCCAACGATTATGCAAAGGCTGCCTATTTTTTTGAAGACCCCAATATCCCAAGCATCTTTACCGATTCATTTAGCACCGAGAAAGTAGAAACAGATGTATTGGCAATCAGTGAATATGAGTTTTGGGATCTGCAGGGAAACATACCCTCTACGGTTACCTTGACATGGAACGAGCAAAGCAACTCAAATCTATTAGGCGATTTTATAACCGATTTAAAAGTTGTTGGTTGGAGCAAAATTGAAAAGCAATGGATCAACCTTGGAAATACGAATGTAGAAGGCGATTTTAGTTCTGGGTCAATAACTTCTGAAGAATTTATTCCAGATGATTATTCAATTCTCACTATAGGAGGGAATAACGACCTATTGGAAACGCTGGACAATATTACTTTAGACAACTTTTACATGACCCCTAATGGAGATGGTATAAATGATGTGCTGGTTATTGAGGGCATAGAGAATTCTCCTAATAATTCCCTTCAAATATTCAATCGGTACGGTATAATGGTTTACTCCAAAAAGAATTATAACAATGAGTTTGACGGTACCTCAAACGTAAATGGTGTTATCGCAAAAAATTCAGGATTATCCTCGGGCATATACTACTATATCATTACGCTCAATGAAATGAACAAAAGACATCAGGGATATTTGTACCTCACTACTTACGAAGAAAATTAAACGTGTGGCTAACTCGTATTAAGATTCATTACTTTTACTTAAAATTGATTACAACTTTTCTACAAATGGTGTAAAGTAGCTTGATTAGAAAATGCTAAATAAAAAAAAGGTTTTGAACTATGTTTAGAAGAGCGTTCATTCAAAAAAGCGGATCGGCAGCTTTAGCGGTTTCCCTAGCGCCAACAATTATTATAAAGCAAGACCCGGATTATTCCATTTTGGAGCTTATGGGCAAAGAGGAAATCCAACTTTATGGCAAGGATATCAATTTGCGGAAAGAGGCGCACGATGCTTTTCTGGAAATGAAAAAAGCAGCGTATTCCGATGGTATAGATCTAAAAATCGTATCAAGCTATCGCAGTTTTGAAAGGCAGACCGCCATTTTTGAACGTAAATTTTTAGCCTATACCGAAGACGACGGCATGGACCCACTAGACGCCATTGATAAAATCATAGAATATTCCACCATACCCGGTACCAGTAGACATCACTGGGGAACTGATATTGACGTACTCGATGGATACAGGAAAGTAGACGGCGATGTTCTGGTTCCTGAAAAATATGGGGAGGGGCAGCCCTATGAAGATTTTAAACTATGGATGGATGAGCATTCCGAAACCTATGGTTTTTATTTGGTCTATACCGACAACCCTAAAAGAAGGGGCTTTAAATATGAGCCATGGCATTATAGCTACGCCCCGCTTTCCAAACCTATGTTGGAGGAATTTAGAAGTAAAAATATTGCAGCGCTATTACAACGTGAAGAATTTTACGGAGCGGAACACTTCACCCTTGCATTTTTAAGGTCCTATATTCAGAACAATATTTTGGATATTAATAGGTCCCTTATTTAAGCATTTCGTACTTTAGGTACTGCACAAGAATTAAGCTGCTATGCGAAGAGGGAATTGGAAAATAAGAATATTCATAGGTTTGGCCATAGTCGCCTTTGCCTTCATCCAGAAATGTAGCAACAACGAGGACAACCCCTACACAGGTAGATCCCAACACATTAACATGACGACCGAACAGGAGATCGCAATAGGCTTGCAAAGTGCTCCCGAGATTGCACAACAGCATGGCGGTCTCTATCCCGATGAAAAATTACAGGCTTATGTAGATAAGGTCGGTAATAAATTGATTCAAAATAGTATTGCCAAAGACACCCCTTATTCCTATGATTTCCATTTGTTGGCAGATGAACAAACGATAAATGCATTTGCCCTACCTGGCGGGCAGGTATTTATAACCTATGCCTTGTTCTCCAAACTGGATGAATCCCAATTGGCCGGCGTATTGGGCCACGAAATTGGTCATGTCATAGGGAGGCATTCCGCTGAGCGCATTGCCGATAGTAATTTTTGGCAAACCCTAACCATGGGTGCCTCGGTAGGTGCGGATATGGGGCAGGTTGTTGGCAATATTGGACAAAACACCTTGCTCACCAACGGTCGTGATGATGAGTTGGAGAGCGATGAACTTGGTGTTCTTTTCATGATTCAATCCGGTTATGACCCCAATGAAATGATTAAGGTCATGGAAATCCTAAAGGCTGCTGCAGGACCAAATCGTGCACCTGAATTTCAAAGTACGCACCCAGACCCCGAAAATAGAATTGAAAAAATTAAGGAAGCCATAGAAAAGTACCAAAACCAAGGTTAATCGGATATTTTAGCTTTTTAACGTAAGGGTACAATAGGCAAACCTTTATTTTTTGTAACTTTGTAAAAGTCCCGAAACTTATTTTACCATTTATGATTTAACCCTTATAGCTATGATTTAATCATAGAAAGAACACTATATGGGAACGATTACACACTTTAGAAATCTATATGTACAGGCATTTGAAAACTGCAAACCTGAAATAGTGGTTACGATTTTGAAAGTCTATTCAGTTTTCTGTGCGCTTATGTTATTTATGGCGGTATATGCTTTTATGTATAGAGCAATTAACGGATTTGAATTTTAAAACGCTTACTCTTTTACCTGAACACTATATGTAGTAAGATTTAGTAATTAAAAAGCCCCAATGGAAAATTCCATTGGGGCTTTTTCAGTTTCAGAAGGTGTAGGGCTTACGAATTGGAATCAATAACTATTAAAACGTCTTCGGCATTGGACATTTCAGCATATTCCTTGGCAGTATAGCCCTTATCGCTTTTAATGTTTAGATTGGCGCCATTGAGCAGCAAAACTTTAAGAACCTCGGCCTTGTTATAACGCGCAGCATACATTGCGGGAGTTAATCCCAAGGATTTCTCGTTCAAGCCATCACCCAAGGCAATCAAACTCCGCACTTCATCCACATCACCTTTCATTGCCGCTTTACAAAGTGCACTTATTTCGTCGTTCAATGGAGTTGAAACCAAACCTATTTTGGTTTTTTCCAGTCCGTTTGCGTAGGAAGTTGGAATGGCAAAAAAGGAAACCACCAACCCTAGTAAAATTAAATTTTTCATAATTTTTATATTTAATACACTGATTTAATTATCAATATTTAAAAATATATCAAGTATAATTAACAATATCATAATTTAAGAAAGAAATAGTATATATTTAACATTCCTGTAAGATTGCCCAACCATAACCAAAAGAAAACGGTGGATTGTTTATGAAAATCGGTTGCACAGAACGTGCTAATTTTTGATTTCAAGAGTACTTATCTGGCACTATGAAGTTTCGATTGAATAAAAAAGACTAGCTAAAAATTCGACCGTTATCACATTGCGAAGTAAGACGTAATCTGCAAATACTTGCTATTTAAGCCACAAATTACTTGTTGTCGTTCGTAGTGCGTTAAAACCCAACTTTTCAGATAGTCTTTGACTTAAAACTTAAATACTAGCTACCCAATGCAGTTTCTATGACCGCTAAGGCTTCCGTAGCCTTGGCAAGTTCTGCGTATTTCTTGGCGTCAAAACCTTGATTGCTTTTCAGTTTAAGATCAGCGCCATGCTCTATCAAAAGCGTTAAAATTTCCACCTTGTTGTAGCGCGCAGCAAACATGGCCGGTGTCATACCCAATGACTTTTGGTTGACATCCTCACCTAGCGAAATCATACGTTGTACCATGGTTAAATCGCCTTGCATTACTGCTTTGCAAAATGAATTGACATCTACATTTGACGGTGCGTTGAAATTAAGGGAACTAGTTGCTCCCTTGATGTAATTGCTTTCATTGGCGCTAAGACCATTGCTTCCCAAGGTAAGGGTAACCAAACCAAGGATTAGGATTGTTTTTTTCATGATGAATGATTTAATTGATGAATAGATTGTTCTACTATAAAAGACTACCTCCTTGGTATTTTGTTTCACCTTTTAACAGATTTATAACTAAAGTTTAACAAAGTAAGCATCCACCTTGCATTTAAAGTTGGTGGACAAGCATTGCAAAAAAAGGTCGGTTTTTGTATAGCTTAACTTGGTAGAACATAGTATTTTTGACATTCAAAACCTTCGAAAAGATGAACAAAAAGGTAATCTTAATGATATTGGATGGATGGGGCAAATCTCCCGATCCAGAAGTATCTGCAGTAGACAAAGCAAATACCCCGTTTATTGATAGTCTTTATACTACATATGCAAATTCGAATTTGTTGACCGATGGTATGAATGTAGGGCTTCCTGACGGACAAATGGGTAATAGCGAAGTGGGCCATATGAATTTGGGAGCCGGAAGAATCGTATATCAAGATTTGGCCAAAATCAATAAGGCAGTTAAAGAAGATACACTGCGTAATGAACCGGTATTGAAAGAGGCTTTTGCCTATGCCAAAGAAAATAACAAAGCAGTACATTTCTTAGGGTTATTAAGTGACGGAGGTGTCCATAGCCATACGAACCATATAAAAGGACTTATAACAGCGGGGAAAGCTTCTGGGGTAGAGAACATGTATGTGCACGCTTTTACCGATGGTAGGGATGTCGATCCCAAGAGTGGCAAAGGATTTCTGGAGGATCTCGTTAATTTTTGTATGGACAAGAATACAAAATTGGCCTCTGTAATAGGTAGGTATTATGCAATGGACCGGGATAAACGCTGGGAGCGGGTTAAACAGGCTTATGATGTTATCGTAAATGCTGAGGGAGAGAAATCGACGGATATTGCCGCAAGTATTCAAAAAAGCTATGATAACGATATTACGGATGAGTTTATAAAACCCATTGTAATGACCAATACGGATGGTACGCCTATAGCAACCATCAAAGAAGATGATGTGGTTATTTTCTTCAATTTTAGGACAGACCGTGGTAGGGAACTTACCCAAGTTTTGAGCCAAGAGGATATGCATGAACAAAATATGCATAAACTGAAACTGTATTATGTTACTTTGACCAATTATGACGAGTCCTTCAACAACGTCCATGTGGTATATAACAAGGATAATATTGTAGAAACCTTGGGCGAGGTATTATCAAAGGCGGGCAAGCAACAAATACGTATTGCAGAAACAGAAAAATACCCGCACGTTACCTTCTTCTTTAATGGCGGTAGGGAAATACCTTTTGATGGGGAACATCGGATTTTATGCCCCTCGCCAAAAGTAGCGACCTATGATTTGCAACCTGAAATGAGTGCCTTTGAAATCAGGGACAAAATTGTCCCCGAACTGCATAAGGGCGAAGTAGATTTTGTCTGTTTAAATTTTGCAAATCCAGATATGGTAGGGCACACCGGCGACATGGATGCGGCCATTAAGGCTTGCGAGACCGTAGACGCGTGTGCAAAAGATGTTATAACCGCAGCCGTGGAAAATCAGTATACTGTTCTCGTTATCGCAGATCATGGAAATTGTGAAACAATGATCAATCCGGATGGGAGTCCTAATACTGCACATACCACGAACCCCGTACCCTTGATTTTGGTGGATAAGGACATAAAACAAATAAAAGATGGGGTTTTGGGCGATATTGCTCCAACCATATTAAAATTAATGGGGGTTCCTAAGTCTAAGCACATGACCCAAGAGTCTTTGGTTTAGAATTTTTAAGAAACACATGCATAGCATAGATACATGATAAAAATTAAAACTGCGGAAGAGTTAGAATTGATGCGCGAAAGCGCCCTTATCGTTTCCAAAACCTTGGGAATGTTGGCGGATAAAGTAAAACCTGGCGTTACTACCCTTGAGTTGGATACATTGGCAGAAACCTTTATCCGAGATCACGGTGGGGTTCCTGGCTTTTTAGGTTTATATGATTTCCCAAATTCCCTGTGCATGAGTCCCAACGCACAGGTGGTTCATGGTATACCAAATGATACCCCTTTACAAGAAGGAGACATTATCTCCATTGATTGCGGTGTATTAAAAAATGATTTTTATGGCGACCATGCCTACACTTTTGAGGTTGGGGAGGTTGACCCAGAGATAAAAAAGTTATTGGACATTACCAAGCAATCGCTTTATGTGGGTATACGTGAGTTTAAGGCAGGTAATCGGGTGGGCGATGTAGGCTTTGCCATCCAACAGTTTACGGAAGCGCATGGCTACGGAGTGGTACGGGAATTGGTAGGCCATGGCTTGGGACGTAAAATGCATGAAGCCCCCGAAATGCCTAATTACGGGAGACGCGGCCGGGGCAAAAAATTTGTTGAAGGCATGACCGTTGCCATAGAACCAATGATCAACATGGGCACCAAGAGTATACAGCAGTTAAAGGATGGCTGGACCATTTTGACCGCAGATGGGAAGCCTAGTGCTCATTTTGAACATAATGTGGCCCTCGTGAACGGCAAACCCCAATTGCTATCCACTTTCCGGTATATTTATGATGCATTGGGTATTGAAAGCAACGAGGAAGAAGAGTTTAAGGCCTAAGCAATAACGTAGATAGGACGGATTAGCATGAAGAAAATATTTAAGTTTTTCCTCAATAGTATTCCTAGGCCCCTATTAATTTCATTCAGCTATATTTTAAGGCCCTTATTCGCATTCTATTATCGCGGCAAAACTTTTGAAGATCCTATTGACGGGAAGACCTTCCGTAGTTTTTTACCCTACGGATACGAAAACTCAAGGGAAAATGTGCTTTCCCCTTCTACACTATCCTTGGAAAGACATCGTTTACTATGGTTATTCCTAAAAAAAGAGACCGATTTCTTTACTGCTCCGTTGAAAGTGTTGCATTTTGCTCCGGAACAAGCGTTCTACAAACGCTTTCGGAAGCTTAAGAACTTAGCGTACACCACTACCGATTTAAACTCTCCTCTTGCAGATGTAAAAGCGGACATATGCAATCTGCCGTTTACGGAGAATTCATTTGATGTTATCCTATGCAACCATGTACTGGAACATATCCCCGATGACACCAAGGCCATGCAAGAACTGTATAGGGTCTTAAAACCGGGTGGCTGGGGTATTTTTCAAATTCCCCAAGATTTGAACAGACAAACTACTTTTGAGGATAATGCAATAACGGACAAAGCCGAACGCGCAAAAATATTTGGGCAGTATGACCATGTTCGTATCTATGGCAAGGATTATTTTGAAAAGTTACGGGCAGTTGGTTTTAACGTAGCGGAAATAAATTTTACAGCACAGCTTACCGACACAGAACAGGAACGTTATCGATTGGCTAAAGGAGAAATTATTCCTTTTGTTACAAAATAACTATTCTGTAACTACCGCTTTGAATCCCTTGGTTAAAAATTCTTGGGTCTGCCCATTCTCGTCCAGGTATACAATATAAGCTTCAAGATTCTCATTTTTAGTGATCAGCTTAAATGCCTCACTAAGGTCCATCGCCATAAAGGCGGTAGCATAGGCATCGGCAGTTGCACAATCATTTGCCAAAATAGTAACCGCCAAGGTATTTGAATTTTGTGTGAATCCCGTTTTAGGATTTATAGTATGCACATATTTCTTTCCGGTTGTCTCATCGATTCTGTATTTTCTATAATTCCCAGATGAGGCCAATGCTTTATCCTCAAGGGTAAGCAATAGTTTTGATTCTCGCCCTACGTTCATTTCGGGATCATCAATACCCACGACCCATTGTTTTTCCTTTAAGGTATTCCTTCCTTTTCCTACAAGCTCCCCACCTACTTCAATTAAATAATTATCAATACGTTTCCCATCTAACATAGCAGCTAATCTGTCGATAGCATACCCTTTGGCGATTGCATTAAAATCCAAAAAAATATTGGGGTTCGCCCTCACCACTTGGTTTTCAGGTGATAGCGCAACCTTGTCAAAACCAACAAAATTCAAAAGGCTATCGACCTTTGCACTATCCAAAGCTATTTGACGTTCTGGACCAAAGCCCCATGCATTTACCAATGTCCCAACCGTAGGGTCGAAAAAACCATTGGTTTCTGTATAGACCTCCTTGGACAATTGAAAAACTTCCCTGAACATCTTATCGACAACTACCGTACTATCACCGTTATTTATACGCGAGATATCAGAATTGGGAATATAGGTGGATAAGGACTTATTGATTACCGTAAAAACGGAATCGATATCCTTTTGTAGTTCCATTGGACTTTCGGTAATGGTAATAATGCTATACGATGTCCCTAAAGCGCCTCCTACATAATCATTACGATAGTTTTGGGGTGCATCTGCGCACGAAGTAAAGAATAACACACCAATGGCACAAAAAAATAAATACGTCCTCATAATTCAACTAAGCCATCATAATCAACAATATACTCCTCATTTAAATATACCGGTAAATTATAATCCGTCGCATTTACCAGTCCCACACCAGCATAAAAGGTACGCGCTTCAAACTTCAGTGCATGCTCCTTCATCTTGTTTAAGTCTGACCTAAAAAACTCAAAATCTTTAGGGTCACCGGGATATTCTATTGCCTTGACTACCACGAATCTTAATTTCTTATCCTTGGTACAAACGAATTGGGGATTCTTTCTAAGCTCACTGTTCACTGCCAAGAACTCAAAACCTTCTTCCTCCAATTGCTTTCCAACAATATTCATTGCCAAATTATGAAGTTCCTGTTCCGTTAAAACGTGCATCCAATTTAAATTTATAAAAAAACCGATATGAGACATATCGGTTAAATTACTATTAATCTATATTTTAATTCTTATCCACCGAAATCATCAAAACGTATATGCTCGTCTGGGATTCCAAAATCCTCACCCATTTTTTGCACCGCTTTGTTCATTAATGGTGGGCCGCAGAAGTATAATTCAATATCTTCTGGCGTCTCATGATGGCTTAGGTAATTATCGATTACACAATTGTGGATAAACCCTACAAAACCATCCCCTGGAGCATCAATATTCTCCTTTACTTTCCAATTGTCCTCTTCCAAAGGTTCTGATAAGGCCAAGTAAAAGCTGAAATTGGGAAATTCTTTTTCCAATTTATAAAAATGGTCCAAATAAAACAATTCACGCTTAGAACGTCCACCGTACCAATAACTTACTTTTCTATCGGTCTTCAAGGTTTTGAACAGGTGATAAAGGTGCGAACGCATGGGCGCCATACCTGCTCCACCACCAACATAAAGCATTTCAGAATCTGATTCATTAATGAAAAATTCCCCGTAAGGTCCTGAAATGGTAACATCATCACCTTTCTTAAGGTTGAAAATATACGAAGAGGCTATACCAGGATTAACATCCATCCAACCATTCTTTGAACGATCCCAAGGCGGTGTGGCAATACGTACGTTCAACATGATTTCCCTTCCCTCCGCAGGAAAGGAGGCCATAGAATAGGCTCTTTCCACAGTTTCTGGATTCTTCATTACCAAGGGCCATAAATTAAATTTATCCCACTCTTCCTGAAACTTATCCGGTCTGTCATGCTCTTCCGGGTGTGCGGTAATATCGATATCCTTATAATTTACCTCACACTTCGGAATTTCAATCTGAATGTAGCCGCCCGCTTTGTAGTTCATATCTTCTGGAATTTCAACAACGAATTCCTTTATGAAAGAAGCTACATTATAATTTCTGACCACTTTACCGGGCCATTTTTTGATTCCAAACACCTCCTCGGGTATGGTAATCTCCATATCCTGCTTCACTTTCACCTGGCATGCGAGACGCGCACCGTGGTTTAATTCCCTTTTTGAAAAATGGGGAGTTTCCGTAGGTAATGCTTCGCCCCCGCCCGAAAGCACATGACATTCGCACTGAATGCAAGTCCCCCCTCCTCCACAGGCGGAAGGAAGAAATACTTTTTGGTTCCCCAAGGTGGACAATAATGAACCACCGGAGGATACTTCAATCTTTTTCTCACCATTTATAGTAATGGTAACCGGACCTGATGGAGATAATTTTTGTTTTGTAAACAATAGCAACGCGACCAATGCCATTAAAAGCACCAAAAAGGCTACTACCGTAATTAAAATCGTTCCACCTGTACTTGCAGCTAAAATCATCTTCTTATTTGTTTACATCGTTATAGGAAACCACCTTCTCTGATACTTCCTCATTCTCTTCCTCTACATCCTTGTCAGGAACAATCTCTTCAGGCGTTACGGTCTGACTAATTTTTTCATCGGCAGTTTCCATGGCCTCATCACTACCCGTCAACATGCCACCAAAACTTTGAAAACCAATACCCATTAGACCCGTAATGATAAAGGTTATTCCCAATCCCCTAAGTGGAGCCGGCACGTTACTGTACCTAATCTTTTCGCGAATAGCCGCAATGGCCAAAATGGCCAAGAACCAACCAATACCAGAACTTACGCCGTAATTAAAGGCCAGGCCCAGCGTTTCTATTTCCCTAGCCTGCATGAACAGTGAACCTCCCAAAATAGCGCAGTTTACAGCAATCAATGGTAAGAATATTCCAAGCGAATTATAGAGCGAAGGCGAAAATTTCTCCACTACGATTTCTACCAATTGCACCATGGTAGCAATGGTCGCAATAAAAAGAATGAACGAAAGGAAACTTAAGTTATAATCCGCATACTCAGGACCTAACCATTCCAAAGCACCATCCTGTAACAAATATTTATCCAATAACCAATTCAAGGGAACCGTTACGGCCAAAACGAATATTACCGCAGCACCCAAACCAATCGCGGTAGCTACTTTTTTGGAAACCGCCAAATAAGAACACATCCCCAAAAACACGGCAAACACCATGTTATCAATAAAAATGGACTTAAAAAATAATTCTAAATGCTCTAACATAATTCTTAATTAAATGTCTTTTAATTTTCTTCTACAAGTGCCGGATTTCTGGAGCGTTGTACCCAGATAATCACACCCACCACAATCAATGCGGCCGGAGGTATAATCATAAACCCATTATTTTCATAACCCGTACTATATAAACCCGTTTCAGCGATGGGATCGCCTAAAACCGGAATCCCAAACAAGGTACCTGAACCTAAAAGTTCCCTGAAGAAACCAACAATGATCAAGATGACGCCATAACCAAGGGAGTTACCAATACCATCCAAAAATGAACGCCATGGTCCGTTTGCAAGCGCAAAGGCCTCAAACCTACCCATGATGATACAATTGGTAATGATCAAACCCACGAACACAGCCAAAGTCTTACTTAATTCATAAGCAAAAGCTTTTAAAACCTGATCAACAATAATTACCAACGTTGCAACGACTATCAATTGAACGATAATTCTAATTTTGGAAGGAATAATATTTCGCATTAAGGAAATAACCACATTCCCTGCTCCTAAAACGAACATCACCGAAATGGCCATTACCAACGAAGCCTTAAGTTCTGCCGTAATCGCCAGGGCAGAGCAAATACCTAATACTTGGATAGTAATTGGATTGTTATCCGCAAGTGGATCGGTAATAAGATTTGTATCCTTTTTTGTAAGTAGTGCCATATTAGTTTGCTCTAATTGTTTCTAAATAAGGTTTGTATAATTGAACGCTTTCCTTAATCATAGCGCTTACACCATTGCCTGTAATGGTAGCTCCTGCAAGGGCATCTACCTTGTTGTCTGTTTTCCTATTGTTCAATGGGTCGTTATTGCCTTTAGCAACTGAAATACCGCTGTAAATATCCCCATTGAGTATAGATTCTCCCTCAAAATCATCCATAAAGTAGCGCATTTTAATATTAGCGCCCAAGCCAGGAGTTTCTCCTTTATGATCAAAGTAAACCCCTTGAACGGTCATGGTCTCATCTAGTGCGATAAAACCCCAAATGGCGTCCCAAAGCCCTTTTCCGTACATGGGAATGATGTAGAATTTCTTACCATCCTTATCGCCGATAAAAACAGGAAGTTTATAATCCTGCCCCTTTTTAATCGCGGCCAACTGCTTTTTCAAATCGATAAGATACGCTTCCTCATTTTGGGTAATCTTATCCCCCTCAATAACCAATTGCTCCTTGATGTATTGGGAAAATTCAGCTTCAACCTTATCGGTCGGTACAAAATTGACACTACCGGAATCGTCACCATTCTCATTAATACCCATAGCATATAGAATGTTCTGCTGTTTTTCAAAACGCTCATTCTCTTGAATGTTGGGACGCAGTGCCGAAGCCAAAAAGGCCAGTACCGATCCAACGACCACAACCATAATACCGGCGAAAACCACCGTATACATATTTTTATCTGTGTTTGATGCCATAATTAAACTGTTTCTGGTTTAAGTTCCTGTGCTTTTCCTTCTGAATCCTTTGGATAAATAGTAGCACTTTTCAAACGATTCATTCTTCTTTTGATATTCCCTCGAATAACGTAATGATCAATCGTAGGTGCAAAGACGTTCATTAATAAAATAGCCAAGAAAACGCCTTCGGGATATGCTGGATTGAAAACCCGTATCATCACGGAGATAAAGCCTATCAAAAATCCATAGAACCATTTACCCCTTGTGGTCTGAGCGCCCGATACAGGATCAGTTGCCATGTATACAATACCAAAGGCCAAACCTCCAACGATGAGATGCTTCCAAAAATCAAAACTCATTAAGCCATAAAACTTACTGGTCTCCCCTATCCAGCCAAAATCAACAACCATATTGAAGATAAAGCCCATTAGCAAGGCACCAATAACGGCGCTGACCATAATACGCCAGGAAGCTATTTTACTAAAAATTAAAAATGCGGCGCCCAAAAGGCACAAAAAGGCCGAGGTTTCACCAACAGAACCCGGTATAAAACCAAAGAACATATCAGAAATACTATACTTCGCGGTCATAGCGGCTTCATTATTCTGCGCCAAGTATCCTAAAATAGTTTCGCCTGAGATAGCATCTACATTGGTATTTCCCGCCAGAATCTGCTCTGAACGTTCGCGAGCCGTCCATACCCAAACCTTATCCCCACTCATCCAAGTTGGATAAGCGAAAAATAGGAAGGCCCTGATACTTAAGGCAGGGTTAATAATATTCATTCCCGTACCACCAAAAACCTCCTTTACGATTACGACTCCGAATACTACAGCAACTGCAAGCATCCATAGTGGTGTATCTATTGGAACAATCAAAGGAACCAACATCCCGGTCACCAAATAACCCTCTTCCACCTCGTGACCTTTAATCACTGCAAAAATGAACTCGACCAATAATCCTACCGCATAGGACACCACTACCAGAGGCAATACTTTTATGATACCAACCCAAAAGTTATCCCAAGTGATGAAGTCCCGCATTAAAGAAAAATCTTCTGGGAATCCGTTAAGCGCTGAATAGTACTGGTATCCAGCATTGAACATGGAAAAAACCAAAATGGGAATTAATGCCATGATTACCGTATTCATGGTTCGTTTTAAATCATCGGCAGCTTTTACATGCGTACCCCCAGCATGGGTAGTTTCATTTGGGGTAAACAAAAATGTGTGAAAAGCATTGAAGGCTGGGGCCATTTTCTTACCCTGGTACTTCAATTTAAGTTCGTGTAATTTACTTTTTATGCTCATCTTTTATCCAATTTCTTTTTGCAATAAATCCAACCCTTCCCTAATAATTTTTTGATGTGGTTGTTTTGAGATACATACAAATTCTGTTAATGAAAAGTCTTCCGGGGCAACCTCATATAGTCCCAATTGCTCCATCTCGTCCAAATCTTTCACCATACAAGCCTTAAGCAATTGCATTGGAAAAATATCCAAAGGAAAAACTTCCTCGTATTGCCCGGTTACCACAAAGGCCCTATGTTCACCATTCGTGTTCGTATCCAAATCATATTTTTTCTTGGGACTCAACCATGAAAAGGTTAAGGCCCTAGTGGACGAAATCTTATCGAATACCGGTTTGTTCCATCCAAAAAATTCGTAATCGTCACCTTCCGGAATAACGGTTACGGTATTGTTATAGTATCCCAAATAACCATCGGGCTTACTTCTTGATCCCGTGAGCACATCCCCATTGATAACCCTAAAATTTTCTTGATTAACACCACTGGCATATAAAAAAGTAGAAATTTCAGCTCCAATCTTTGTACTATAGTATTTTGGAGCTTTTACCGATGACCCTGCAAGGGCAACTAATCGCTCCGCATTAAATTTTCCAGTCAACAAAAATTCGCCCATAATAACCAAATCCTGGGGAGAGACGGTCCAAACCAATTCACCTTTATTGATAGGGTCGATTTTATTTATTTGTGTACCCACCAAACCCGCTGGGTGTGGTCCGGATACTTTGTGTAATTCTATCCCGTCCAAACCGGCCAAAGGAGATTTGCCAGATTTCCCGACAGACACATGCACCTTACCCTGGGTCAATTTACCCATAGCAGTAATTGCTGCCTGCAGTTCTTTTTCCTTACCCTGCAGCACATAGTCCAAATCTGCCTGAAGTGGTCCGCTTGCATACCCAGAAATGAAAATCGATTTTGGATTTGTGTCCGGATTTGCAATTACATCATAAGGCCGCTGTTTAATAAATGGCCAACAACCCCCTTTTAGAAGCGTCTCTTTCATTTCTTCCTTGGAAGCGTTCGCAACATCAATCACCTTAGCTACAGTCGATTCCTGGGTCTTATCCGCCAAAATTTTAAGGGTCAGGATACGTCTCCTGTCCCCTCTTTCAATTTCAATAAGCTCCCCGCTGACAGGAGAGACAAAGAGCATACTTTCTATGTTCTTATTATAAAACAAAGGCTCCCCGGCTTTTACCTCAGCGCCTTGTTTGACCATCATCTTAGGAGTAATTCCATGAAAATCGCTAAGTTGAATGGCGTAAACATTACTTAGAACAGCCTTCGAAGTCGTCTGTTCTGCGGCACCCACAAGGTTAATGTTGAGCCCTTTTTTAATTCGTATGTCTTTGGACATGTGCGTGTAGACCTTTAGGTTAACAAAATTTGAGCAAATTTAAGTACAAAAACTTCGTTTTCATAATTATTACCCCAGAATTTCGGCATTACAACGAGGTATATTTTTCAGGCATCGTTTTTGTTTACCTTTACCTAAAAAAAAGCGATCCCATGCGTATTTTCCTTAAACATTTTATCTGCCTTTTTTTCTTTCAAAGCCTACTTGCACAGGTACAGGAGGAAGTAAATCCACCTGACAATATTAAAACTATTATTTTCAAAGGCCCCACAGAAGATCAGTTCCCGATCATAAAAATTGGTGAGCCTATTTACCTCGAATTTGATGATGTTCTAGCCAACGAACAGGACTATTATTACAAGATAATACATTGTGATTACGACTGGACCAAATCAGATTTATTGAAATCGCAATATTTGGACGGGGTGGACAATCAACGTATCATAAACTATGAGAACAGTTATACCACATTGGAAACCTACTCCAACTACCAACTCACTTTACCCAATGAGAACGTGCGCCTTAGGGTTAGCGGCAATTACTTAATAGAAGTCTACAATAGCAGTTATGAGCTTCAGTTTTCCAGGCGTTTTGTCGTTTATAAGGATATTGTAAATGTGGCGGCCACCATAAAACGCTCCAGGGACTTTAATTTTTTGAATGAAAAACAAGTAGTGCAATTCAGCATTATATCCCCAAATTTAAGATTGATAAACCCAAAAAAGGAAGTAAAGGTAGCGATCCTTCAGAATTACTACTGGCCAACGGCAATCTATAATGTTGAACCACAATACACACTGGGCAACGAATTGGTATATAAGTATGATAAGGAAACTGCCTTCTTTGGCGGAAATGAGTTCCTTTTGTTCGATACCAGTGACCTTCGCGCACCTACCTCACAGATTTCCCGGATAGACGTGACGGAATTGTACAACCATTATTTATTTGCGGATGATTTTAGAAATGATAAACCTTACACCTATTTCCCGGATATTAACGGGGATTTTGTTGTTAGGACCCTGCAGGGAGACAATGCATCCAGGGAAGCTGAATATACCAATGTGCATTTCAGCCTTCCCTATTCGGAATTTATTGCATTGGATGATGTATATATCTTTGGCAAATACAACAATTATGCACTTTTGGAAGAAAATAAAATGACCTACAATGAAGCTACAGGTATGATGGAGGCAACATTAAAGATGAAACAAGGTTTTTACAACTATAAATACGTTTTAAAAAGCGAGGAGGCAATAAAACTGAATGCGGTAGGGGGCAACTTTCACTTTACCGAGAACAACTACCTTATTCTTGTATATTATCGGGACTTTGGCGATATGTACGACAGTATCATCGGTATAGGATCCGCAAATTCGCAAAATATTACGAACTAAACGTATCTTTACGTTTTTCATTCGCTATGAAAAACAAACCAACCATAAAAACCACCGGGCGCTACAGATTGGAGTATAGGGGCGTTCACTGCCTTAACTGCGGACACCCTTTAGACTTGAGCGATAAATATTGCCCAAATTGCTCCCAAGCCAATAGCACAAAGAAATTGACCCTAATCGATTTCTTCGAGGAGTTCTTGTCCAATGTACTTTCCTATGATTCCAAAATTTTCCAAACCTTGGCCGCCCTACTTTGGAGGCCTGGGAAGATCACCAAGGATTACATTGCTGGCAGAAGATTATCCTACACCAATCCTTTTCGGTTCCTTTTGAGCCTAGCTATTATTTACTTTCTATTAATGGGTTTTCAAAATAACTTTGAATCGCTAAACAATAACAGCAGTCTTAACTCATTTGCCGAGGTGGATTTTAAAAAAGAAATTGAAACCATAGAATTCGAAAACGAGGAGGAAAAAAGAAACGCTATCGGTATTTTGGATTCCTTGCAAATAGACAGGACCATAAATACTATAATAAGCAAGAAAGATTCTACCGTCCTATCTAATCCTGAGGACTATTTCAAATCCATAGATGATGACTCCTATTTTACGAGATTGACCTCAAAAATAGATTTCTTCAGAACCCTGATTCAAAAAGATACGGTACAATCTTTCGAAAATTCGCAAGAAAAATACAACATACCCAACGATAGCGAAAATGAACTAGCCTTCAGTCTTTCCAAAAGTTTCGTGAAAATCCAAGAGCGGCCAGGAACTTTCATCAGCAGCCTAATACCCAAATTACCATTCGCCACTTTTTTCTTTTTACCCTTCTTTTCCATCTTCATTTGGGTGGTTTACATCAGAAAAAAATACAGTTATACCGATCATTTAATCTTTAGTTTCCACAATCAGTCATTAATTTTTATCTTGCTCATTATAAGCTTTTTAATCGATATACTATTCAAGGTAGAAAGTGGCGGATTGTTTATTTTAATATTTGCAGTGTATCTTTATAAGGCTATGCGCAATTTTTATCAGCAAGGAAGAGTTAAAACGATTATAAAGTATATTTTCCTTAATACCATTTTCTTTATCTTGGGATGCTTAGGAATTATTTTATTGTTAACGGCAAGCGTATTTACATATTGACAAAACAATGATTACACAGGTTACGAAAGGCATAAAAATATCGGTTCAGACCAGTTTTGAGGGTACGTTCTTCAAAAACTATAAAATGCATTATGCATTCGGTTACACCATTACCATAGAGAACCAAAGTAAGGATGCCGTACAATTAACCTCACGCCATTGGAAAATCTATGATTCCTTGAACGATATGGAAACCTTGGATGGTGAAGGGGTTATTGGAAAGAAACCCGTTATACAACCTGGGGAATCGCATACCTACAATTCCGGTTGCCTTTTAACCTCTCCTATCGGGGCAATGAAAGGTTTTTACAACATGGTCAATTTTAGCACCTCAGATAAATTTAGGGTCTATATCCCAACATTTAAATTTAGTGCAGCCTTTGCACTAAACTAATACCATTTAACTTTCTATTTGTTTTAAGTCCAACACCCTTTTAGTACCTTTGATTAACATTTTAATTTAAAATTTTGACAATGGGTAAAGGTTTTTTTCAAGTTCCAACAGCATTCAACGAACCAATTAAAAGTTATGCTCCGGGCTCCCCGGAAAGAGAGTCTGTCTTGGAACAATACAAAGCATATTTCAACGATACTGTAGATGTTCCTATGTATATTGGTGCTGAAGAGGTGCGTACAGGAAGCAAAAAACCGTTATCACCCCCGCACGACCACCAGCATGTAGTTGGCCACTATCACTTGGCCACTAAAGAAAATGTACAAGATGCTATCGATAATTGTTTGGAATCTAGAAATGCCTGGGCAAACCTTACTTGGGAGCAACGTGCGGCCATTTTCTTGAAAGCTGCCGAATTGATTGCCGGGCCTTACCGTGCTAAAATTAATGCGGCAACCATGATCGCCCAATCCAAAAATATACATCAAGCAGAAATTGACGCAGCTTGCGAACTAATCGATTTCTTACGCTTTAATGTAGAATACATGTCCCAAATCTATGAAGATCAACCAGATTCCGCCGAGGGTATTTGGAACCGTGTGGAATATAGGCCCTTGGAAGGGTTTGTTTATGCGGTTACGCCCTTCAATTTTACAGCCATAGCAGGAAACTTACCTGCCAGTGCGGCCATGATGGGAAATGTTGTGGTTTGGAAACCAAGCGATAGTCAAATCTTCTCCGCCAAGGTCATTGTGGACATATTCAAGGAAGCTGGCTTACCGGATGGTGTAATCAATGTTGTCTACGGTGACCCAGTAATGATTACGAATACCGTTTTGGCAAGTCCAGATTTTGCCGGAATTCATTTTACGGGATCTACCAATGTTTTCAAGGAACTATGGAAACAGATCGGAAACAATATACATACCTACAAAACCTACCCAAGAATTGTGGGTGAAACCGGAGGAAAGGACTTTATTTTAGCGCATCCAACGGCAAATCCGCAGCAGGTGGCAACGGCAATCTCTAGAGGTGCGTTTGAGTTCCAAGGACAGAAATGTAGCGCGGCTTCTAGGGTCTACCTACCCAAATCCACATCCAAAGAGATTTTGGAACTGGTAAAAAAGGATATTGCCTCGTTTAATAAGCCAGGGTCCCCAGAAGATATGTCCAACTTCATAACTGCTGTAATCCATGAGGGCTCATTTGACAAACTTGTGAAATACATTAATAAGGCCAAAGAAGATGAAAGTGCAGAAATATTTACCGGTGGAACTTTTGATAAGTCAAAAGGGTATTTTGTGGAACCTACCGTAATCGTAACAACAGACCCTAAATACACCACCATGGAAACTGAACTTTTTGGCCCAGTGGTTACCGTATACGTATATGAAGATGAAAATTGGAAAGAGACCTTAGGGTTGGTGGATAGCACCTCTGAATACGCGCTTACCGGAGCGGTATTGGCCAAGGACAGGTATGCCATTGACGAGGCTACGAAAGCGCTTCAAAATTGCGCTGGTAACTTTTACATTAACGATAAGCCTACAGGAGCGGTAGTGGGCCAGCAACCCTTTGGAGGAGCACGGGCTTCCGGAACTAATGATAAAGCGGGGTCAGCACAAAACCTGTTACGATGGGTATCACCACGATTGATTAAGGAAACCTTTGTCACTCCTACAGATTATAGGTATCCCTTTTTAGGATAGACCTTTCAAAAGGCTGAAATTACTTTCAGCCTTTTTTTTGAATATCCGTTAAAAAAAGGTAGCTTGGTACAATTAATAACGAACCTAAAACACTACTAATGAAAAAGTTACTACTAGCCGGACTCTTTTTTACAGGATGCTTTGTGCACGCACAAGAAGCGTTGGCACAAAATACGATTAAGGCCGTATTGAGCGGAAATCAAGCGCAGGTCATTCAACTTGCCGAAGCCTTTCCAGAGGAAACTTATACCTGGAGACCAGCGGAAGGGGTCAATTCTGTAGGAGAGGCCCTTTTACATGTCGCAGGAGCGAATTATTTTTTAGCATCCAAATTAGGCTTTGCCCCACCAGAGGATATTGATATCATGGCGATGGGAAAAATTACCGGAAAGGAGAATATTATAGCAGCCGTTAAGCGTTCCAATGAATTTGTACTTGATAAAATTACCATGGTGGAAGATGGGGATTTGAACGATGAAGTCGATTTCGGTTTTATGAAAATGAATAGATTAGGCGGCTTGTTGGCAATAATGGAACATAACGGCGAACATAAAGGTCAGCTTATAGCCTATGCGAGATCCAATGGTGTAGTGCCCCCTTGGAGTGAGTAATGTACTAGTCTCAGAAAATAAGCCTTCCTTCTACTTTATGAAGGGGGGCTTTTCTATACGCAACCATTTCCTACGTATGCATCTTACTATTGGAAATCATGAAAAGATGAATTTAAAGAAAATCGCGATAATCAGTTTGCTATTAACAGTTATATCCTGTAATAACGATGATACTGAGCAACCAATAGTAGCTTCTTGTGATGTAGCCAACCCTGTCGAGAATTTGGAATGGCTGAAAAGTCTAGTAGAAAGCAAGCGAGCGGATGAATCTACATTGGCCAAATATTTTTATTTGGAAATTGCCGAATACGAAAATGAAACCGTCTTTATAGATAATAATTGTTGTCCAATTTGCAATACGGTGGTTCCGTTTTATAGTTGTGATGGGGAACTACTGGGTACCTTAAATTCAGAGATCAATGCCGATTTTAGAAATAGAAAAATCATTTTTAAAAGAAATGATTTTGAGTGTTCAGTAGATTGAACGTTTGCATAGAAATTCAATAAAGTTTAAAAAGTCTTTAGTCATACTCTTGCAAAATTAATTAGATATAAGCATAATTGTTTCCTTAATTAATTAAAGAAAAATCTGTTGGAGGCCTAAATATTTATCCCTTTTTCCCAAACAAAGGATTTAAATTTTCATGAAGGAGCCAAACCAATAACTATTTCATTTAACCAGCACCAACGGCCACAACCTCGGACATAAAGCTAATGGATTTTAAAACGATGGGTTATCAATTTTCTTTTCAAAATCAGTAAAGGGCATGGCTATTAAGAATTAGGCTTTTATTGCACTTAGGAAGTAAAACTCAATTATTGAATGGTTCGATTAAATATGACTCATTACCAGACGTAAAAAAGACCAGAAAAAACGTTCCGGCCAAATAGGGCTATTTAAGGTTATTATTATGGATTACAAAACACTGAAACAAGGAAAAAAACCAAACTCACACAATATTCAATGTAAATTTAACGTTAATAAATTGTAAATTATAAGTTATTTGGTGAACTTTAAAATTCAATTTTTAATGAATTAATCATGAATATCAAGACCCTAAAAATACATATTGTTTGTTTAAGACTCCGCTTTTGGAGCCATCTTAAGGTTTTTGCACGTAAATACAAGAGAGCGTATTACAGTTCATTGACCCTATAGAAAATCAATTAACCTTTATACTTTATAGGAAGGTACACTACTTTTTTGGTTTCGAAAAAATCATCCGCAAAATAGTCGGTAAGTTCAAAAACTTCCGCAGTTCTATAGTCTTTTAATTCCTCTTGCAAATCGCCACCTTTTAAATAAAGGATTCCATTTCTACGTTCGTGAACCGATTCTTTTTTAATTTTTCCCTTAATCCAATGTACAAAAGTTGGCATTGCTGCTACCGCCCTACTTACGATAAAATCAAATTGTCCGGTAATTTCTTCCACCCTTTTATTCACCGTTGTAACATTCGTCAACCCTAAACCTACAACCACCTCATCCACGACCTTAATTTTTTTTCCAATAGAATCCACTAATGTAAAGTTTACCTTAGGGAATAAAATAGCCAGCGGCACACCCGGGAAACCACCACCGGTACCAACATCAAGCACAGTAGCATCATCGACAAAACTAATGATCTTGGCAATACCCAAGGAATGGAGTACATGGCGCACATACAGTTCATCGATATCCTTTCTAGAGACTACATTTATTTTTAAATTCCAATCTTTATACAATTCTCCTAACTGGATAAACTGTTTTATTTGGTTTTCAGATAAATTGGGAAAATATTCGAATATGGTTTCAGCTGTCATCCGTATCTTTGTAAATAGAATTTATTAGTATATTCAACACTGCAAAGATTTCGTTTTTAATTAAGCAATCAAACAAATACAGTTTCTATTACGTTATATTTAAGTAAAGATTACCCATTATGGAACAAAAAACCGTACGATTTTCCCGCAAGGATTCCGCAAAGTTCTTTAAAACTTTAAATGGAAGGGTCAATGACTATTTTAAAAGCAACCAATTAAAGAAAACCGGTAACTGGAGGCTTCATTTGAAAACAGTGGTCATGTTCGCCCTTTTTCTTGCCCCATACTTTCTTATCTTAACTTTAGGATTACCAAATTGGGCCAATATTCTTTTAACCATTGTTATGGGTGTTGGTATGGCCGGTGTTGGCATGAACGTAATGCACGATGGTAATCATGGAGCCTATTCCAACAAAAAATGGGTCAACAAAATCATGGGGAGTAGTATCTACATCCTGGCAGGTAATGTTTACAATTGGCAAGTGCAACATAACGTATTGCACCACACTTACACCAACATCCATGAACATGATGAGGATATGGAGGCAGGGCGCATTCTTCGGTTTTCAAAACATGCCGAGTGGAAAAAGCATCATAAATTTCAACACTTTTACTCTGTATTCCTCTATGGCCTACTCACCTTCAACTGGGCGATAACGACAGATTTTCAACAAATGTACCGGTATATGAAACGTAAATTATCTTACGGTAAACTACCAAGTGCCACATTGAATTGGAGCACTTTGATTATCACAAAAATTCTTTACCTTACCATTTGGATCGTTTTGCCTATGCTCATTTTGGATATTGCCTGGTGGAAAATATTGATCGGATTTTTTCTGATGCACTATGTGGCAGGCGTAATCTTAAGCGTAGTTTTTCAATTGGCACATATCGTTGATGATGCCGATACCCCATTACCGGATGATTCTGGAACCATGAAAAATACCTGGGCGATTCACCAGTTATTTACAACCGTAAATTTTGGCACCAAGAACAAGATTGTAAACTGGTTTACCGGTGGGCTTAACCACCAAGTGGAACATCATATATTTCCTAATATTAGCCATGTGCATTACACAAAAATTTCAAAAATTGTGAAACAGACAGCACAGGAATTTAATTTACCCTATCACGAGTATAAAACTACTAGAAAAGCTATAATTTCGCACTTTAAGCATTTAAAGGAATTAGGCAAAGAGCCTTCATTACAATACTAGAAATTAGAGCACCTATGAGTAATCAACTTTCGGACAGGATAAATAGCGTTACCCCGTCCGCAACATTGGAAATGGCCGCAAAGGCCCGTGAATTAAGAGCGCAAGGAAAAGATATTATTGGCTTAAGCCTGGGAGAACCGGATTTTAATACGCCAGATTATATTAAGGAAGCTGCTATCCAAGCCATTAAGGATGACTACAATGCCTACACCCCTGTTGATGGTTATGTAGAGTTGAAAAAGGCCATTATCACTAAATTTAAAAGAGACAACAACCTTAGTTACGAACCTGCACAAATCGTAGTTTCTACCGGGGCAAAACAATCTTTATATAATGTTGCCCAAGTTATTCTAAACCCGGGTGATGAAGTAATTCTACCTTGCCCTTATTGGGTAAGTTATAGCGATATCGTAAAATTGGCCGATGGGGTTCCCGTAGAAGTACCCACCACCTTGGAGAACGATTTTAAAATGACTCCTGGGCAATTGGAGGCTGCCATAACCCCAAAAACGAGGATGCTTTGGTATAGCTCCCCTTGCAATCCTAGTGGGTCTATCTACAGTAAAAGTGAATTACGCGCCCTAGCGGACGTACTCAAAAAATATCCGAACATCATTGTGGTTAGCGATGAAATCTATGAACATATCAATTATGGGGTAACTGCACACGCCTCCATGGCCGAATTCGATGATATGTACGATCGTACCGTTACCGTAAACGGGGTTGCCAAGGCTTTTGCCATGACCGGATGGCGCATTGGCTACATTGGAGCCCCTGCCTACATAGCACGCGCCACGAATAAACTACAGGGTCAGGTTACCAGTGGTGCCAATTGTATTGCACAACGTGCCGTAATTACCGCATTAGAAGAATCACCAGATCGAATAAAATTTATGGTAGATGAGTTTAAGGAGCGCAGAAAACTTATCCTTGGTCTATTAAATGAAATTGAAGGGTTTAAATGTAATGAGCCGGAAGGTGCTTTTTACGTTTACCCCGATGTAACCGCATACTTTGGAAAGACGCTGAACGGTACTAAAATCAATAATGCATCAGATTTCTCCATGTATCTCTTGGAAGCTGCCAACGTAGCAACCGTAACTGGGGACGCTTTTGGAAATGGGGATTGCATCCGTATTTCATACGCCGCCTCCGTCAAGGAAATTAAAGAGGCCATTTCCAGAATAAAATCGGCGTTAAAAAGCTAAAAAAAAAACAAATGTAAAGAACGACCTCCATACCTGGTATAGAGGTCTTTTTTTCTGCTAAGTTAATACGGTTTAACATCAATCTTTACCGATAGCTTCAAAAATTTGAGTCTATATTATTCTTTCAATTTCAGCAACAACTCTATCCCCAATAGCGCCCGTCTCAAATGAGTGCTGTACGTAGTACTAAGTGAAGTGTGGGTGGGAAAACGAATTGAATCTTGAGATTTCAAGAAATAATGTTTTTTATATATCAGCGATTCCTTTCAAGGATAGTTTCTTATATCATTAGTACGGTCCCTTGCAACCGAGCGCCGGCAGTTGCCACCATTAGGCATTATCATTACTTCATTGAATTTATACACTCAAGAAATAATCAAATTTAAAATGTAAATGGGCATACTATTTGATAAGTCATTAATACGGCCTTTAACCTATTAGCAGCTATACTATTTTAAATAAGAACACCTTTTAAAGTGAGGGTCGATCAAAAGAAACTACGTAAAATCGTTACAATGAGATATCTTGTTACAATGCTCTTACTACTACCTCTATTCATGTCGGCACAATTAGAAGTAGATTATCGAAAAATTCCTCCGACAGAAGGAAGATACGGCCAGTACGTTACCAAAAATGGCGCCGTTATTTCTTTGAAAGACTCAATTACCATAGGCCTACCAACGGGTCCAGATGGTTTTAGGTTCATTACCGCAGGTTGGGTAAGTGAGGATAATATCATTGCTGGTAGAAATATAGTTGTAACGGGAATTAGAACTTTCAAAAGAAATTATCTGAGAAATAAAGTTTTTTTAAAATTTAGAGGAACTGGAATCCTTTCCCCTTCTTTCATTGATTATGAAATGGCCTTGAAGTCAGGAGAGATTGAAGCTATTTCTGTAAAAAATTAATCTCTCAAATTATTTGAGCATTTTTTACTGAAATATCGGGACATTAATATTTGCTAGAAAATAAAATGACGATACTTCTTTGATTCTTATCGTTAACTATCCACTTTAAAATTTAAGTCTGTACGGAACTTAAATTTCAAAAATCTTTGAAGTAATCGACTAAGTACTCTTCCAAAAACAAGAGGTTAAGAAAATTAGCGAGTTTAAACGTTCCTATTTTCTTTAAAAAATTAAAAAATCCAAGGATATGTTCTACGAGAAGGTAGAACCTAAAAACAATCCAAAAAGTTAGTTCAACAGTGTATCCTGAAATTACTACAATTCGGTATATACGATTCGTAATTCCAATAAATTCCTTTTTATATTAACTGGATAAAACAGTTAAATAGGAATTTAAGAAGGATTAGAGCAAAAACTGTATAGATAATAAAACCTAAAATCCACGTAAAAAAAATTGCTATGCTACAAAAATATATCATCGCTATTTTCATTTTGTGTAGTAGCATTTACTGTAATGCGCAAATTTATGGTGAGATAACGAACATATACGAAGAACCACTACCGTTCGTCAACATTTATATCGAAGGAACTTTGAACGGAACTACCACAAACGATCAAGGTAAATATCAGTTGCTTGAACCTAATCCAGGGGAGCACGTAATCGTTTTTAAATATTTAGGATATAAAACCGAAAAGAAATCTATAGTAGTAGAAGGAAATGGTTATGAACTCAACATGACCCTTTTAGAAGAGGACCTAAAACTTAGTGAAGTTGAACTTTCCGCTAATACGAATCCTGCCATTGCCATCATCAAAAATACCATTGCAAAAAGAAAGGAGTTAAAAGAAAAAACAAAAAATTACACTGCAAATTTTTATTCAAAAGGGATTATAAAAATTAAGAATGCACCAGAGCGAATTCTAGGTCAGGATTTAGGGGATTTTGGAGGCGGACTAGATTCGACACGTACAGGCATCCTTTACCTGTCAGAAACCATATCTGAAATAGCCGAACGTGAGGGAAACTTAAAAGAAAAGATAGTAGCTTCAAAAGTAAGTGGTAATGATAACGGCTTTAGTTTCAATAACGCTTTAGATGTTAATTTTTCACTATACGATAATCTGGTGGAGTTAGGCAGTCAACTCGTTTCACCCATTGCTGAAAATGCGTTTTCCTATTATAATTATTCCTTATTGGGTACTTTTTATGATGATGGAAATAGGCTTATAAACCAAGTAGAGGTAAGGCCGAAAAGACCGTTAGATAAAACGTTTAGTGGTACTATATATATTGTAGAAGATGAATGGGCACTTTATGCAACAGACCTAAAAACGACTGGAAAACAAGTTCAAATTGTTCCTGTAGATACTTTTTATTTAAAACAAAGTTTTAACTACTCAAAACAACACCAAACTTGGCTTAAGGTATTGCAAAGTTTTGATTTTAACTATAATATTTTGGGTTTTAAGGGAGACGGTAGATTTACCGCCGCATATAAAGACTATAATCTAGAACCAAATTTTGTTCGAGGCGATTTTGATGCTGAGATCTTATTTTTTGAGGAAAATTCCAATAAAAAAGACAGTATCTACTGGGAATCCATACGACCCGTGCCCCTAACGCTAGAAGAAGCTGTTGACTATACCTTGAAAGATAGCATACAAACCATTAGAAAAACAGAGAAATATTTGGACTCAATTGATGCTAAGGGCAATAAATTTAAACTATCGTCCCTCCTATTTGGCTATACCTATAGTAATACTTTTAAAGATAAATACTTTACTATTAATACACCAGCTTCGAATATTGCCTTTAATACGGTACAGGGCTGGCATGGGTCATTAGGGCTTGAATATTTAAAATTTTATAATGATGAGCAACAAGCCCTACAACTAAAAACACATTTCAATTATGGCTTTTCGGATAAAAGGTTAAGACCAAAAGTAGGTTTGTACTATCGATTTAATAATTTTTCACGACCCATCATAAGACTTAACCTAGGTAATGAAGCTAAACAATTCAATGAAGAAGAGCCCATAAGTGCATTAGGCAATAATATAACATCACTTTTCTTTGAAAGCAATTTTGCAAAGTTCTATGACCGCACTTTTATTGAATTAATGCACAACCAAGAAATTATAAATGGTGTGCAAACCGCTTTGAATATTGCCTACGAAAACAGAAGCCCTATTTTTAACACAACCAATTACACTTTTATCGACTATTCGGACAGAGCTTATACTTCAAATAATCCGACAAATCTTCAAAATTTTGAAACAGCGGCTATTGAAGACCATACGATAATGAAATTAGAAGTTGATGTAAGAATACGCTTTGGCCAGAAGTATCTTAACTACCCTGATCGAAAAACCAACATACCTGACAATCGCTTTCCAACACTCTACCTGGGGTATGAAAAAGGTATTGCCTCTAGTTCGAATAAAAATCATTTTGACCAATTTAAATTTCGATTGGCACAATCATTTGAAGTAGCTAACAAAGGGCAATTTTCTTATAATTTTCTGGCAGGAGCTTTTTTAAACGCACAAGATATTTCTTTTGTAGACTACCAACATTTCAACGGTAACGAATCTTATGTAACTAGAAAAAATTATTTACAGTCATTTTTATTACTCCCCTACTATTCCCTTAGCACCAATAAGGAATACCTAGAAGGGCATGTTGAGCATAATTTCAACGGTTTTCTATTGAATCGAATTCCATTGATTAAAAAACTTAATGCCCACTTAATTATAACTGGAAATATTTTAACCACATCAAATAATCAACCTTACACAGAATTTGGAGTAGCTTTAGGAAACCTTGGCTTCAAAAAATTTAGATTCTTACGTATAGGTTATGCTCAAAGTTATTTCAATGGTAGTGTTGAAAGGGGATTAAACGTAGGGCTATCGTTTTAGGAAGCCTCTGATACGACTAGGATTGAAACAAAAGATTTACGTTTTCTTCCAGAAGTAGGGTGTCAGCAAAATCAATACCGTAAACAGTTCCAATCTACCCGCCAACATTAGAAATCCGCACCACCATTTCGCCAAAACGGGCAAACTATTAAAATTACTCACCGGATTCAAACTTCCCAAAGCCGGGCCCACATTACCAAGTGAGGAGGCGGCACCACCAACGGCCGATTCAAAATCGAGCCCCAAGGCCCCCAAGCCTAATGCCCCGATTATAAATAACAACATGTACAGCACAAAGAATCCAATGATATTATAGACGATTTTCTCCTTCACCGTTTTATTGTTGTATCGTACGGGGATAATGGCATTGGTGTGTAAGGTGCGTTTAAATTCCAATACAGCGTTTTTAATGATCAACAAATGCCGCATTACCTTGATTCCACCCGAAGTTGACCCTGCGGAGCCCCCTAAAAAGAATAGTCCGAAAAAGAAGACGGTAAGGAAAGGCGTCCATTGTGTAAAATCGGCAGTAACGAATCCCGTTGTGGTAATAACCGAAATAGTCTGAAAAAGGGCATGTCTAAATGAACTTTCCCCATGACCCAAAACCATAGGATAACCCGGGGTTAACTCTGTTATGTTCGCCTTGAAATAGATGACCAAAGAGACAATTATGGTGAAGACGACCATAAAGCCCGCGTAATACCGAAACTCCTCATCCCTTAAGACCTTTTGGAATTTACCCTTAAAAACATAATAGCTGAGTACAAAATTGGTTCCGGCCAAAAACATAAAAAAGATGATAATATATTGAATCAAGGGCTGGTCGTTCCAATAGGCAATACTTGAATTTTTAGTGGAAAATCCGCCTGTAGATAAGGTTGCCATAGCGTGATTAATCGCATCAAAAAAGGACATACCGGCAACGTTCAAAAGTATGGTTTCAGCCACTGTATAGCCAAAATAAATAAGCCAAAGGCGTTTGGCGGTATCCGTAATCCTTGGGTGTAATTTATCGGAACCTGGTCCCGGAGCTTCTGCTGAAAATAATTGCATGCCTCCTATCCCCAAAAGGGGTAGTATGGCAATAGCCAGCACAATAATACCCATACCTCCGATCCAATGCGTAAGGCTTCTCCAAAAAAGAATTCCCTCGGGCATTACCTCGATATCATCCATAATGGAGGCCCCGGTGGTCGTATAGCCAGATATGGTTTCAAAAAAAGCATTGGTTATATCTGGCAAGGCCCCAGAGAACAAATACGGCAGCATACCGGATATGGACATGACGATCCATCCAAAAGTTACAATGATATATCCCTCCTTTTGCTTTACCTCCTTTTTATGGCCCCTCGTATAATACATGGAAAACACCCCAATGAACATGGTCGTAATCGATGCCAAGGTAATGCTTAAAGTTGCCCCGTCTTGATAGATACCGCTCACTACGGCTGCCAATAGCATAAAGCCGCCGTTGCAAAGCAGCAGCAAGCCCATTAAATGAAATATGATTCTTAGATTAAGCCGCATGCTACAGGAACATTCGTTCTATTTTTGGAATTTCTGAAGGCAGACAACAGACAACGACACGATCTCCTTCTTTTACTTCAAAACCACCCAAGGCGATGTATCCAACGCCGTCGCGCACAACGCCACCGATAGTGGCATCCTTAGGAAAGTCAAGCTCCCGTATGGTGGCGTCCGTTACCTTGGAATCCTTTTTTACGATGAACTCTAAAATCTCCGCATTTAAATTGTTCAATCGCATCAGTGCCACTACCTCCCCTTTTCGTATATGCCTGAAAATGTGATTGGCTGCGAGAAGTTTCTTATTGATCAAGGTATCGATACCTATGGAATGGGAAAGCTGAAAATAATCCATATTCTCCACCAAGGCAATTGTCTTTTTAATGAACTTGGATTTCGCCACCAAACAGGACATGATATTGGTTTCGGAATTACCAGTTACGGAGATAAAAGCGTCCATGGATTCCAAACTTTCCTCTTCCAACAATTCCACATTTCTACCATCCCCATTTATTACCAAGGCGTTTGGTAATTCATCTGCAAGGTCAAAAGCTTTTTCCTTGTTCTTTTCAATCAATTTTACATTGAAATTATTGGCGCAAAGGTCTTTGGCCGTCTTGTAGCCTACCTTACTCCCCCCTAAAATCATCACATTCTTTATTTCAGCTTTTTTCTTGCCGGTAAGTTTGTACAATTCGTCTACCCCTTCCTTTACCGTAATGAAATAAACCTGATCACCCTCCTTGAACACGGTGTCTCCCCTTGGAATTAAGGTGTATTGGGTTCCCGTGCGCTGTAACGCAATGGGCATGAAATGTAACTCCGGGAATATCTTTGCCGCTTCTTTTACCATTTTCCCTACAAATGGGGCAGATTTGATGAGCGATACCCCAACCATTATCAATTCACCATCCTCAAATTCATAGGTGTCATTGAAAGCAGATTTGTTCAATAATAATTGTATCTCGGTCGCCGCCAATGCTTCGGGCGATATCAATTCATCGATCCCCAGATCGGCAAATTTTAAAAGCTCCTTATTCTGAATAAACTCCGTGTTCGAGATTCTGGCAATGGTACGTTTACAACCTAACTGTTTGGCTAACATGCAAAGCGTAATATTCGTTGTTTCTGAAGAGGTTACCCCAATCATTAAATCGGAATTTTGTACCTGCGCATCCATCAATAGCGCTATAGAAGTGGCATCCCCTTTCAAAACCCGTATATCCAAATGATTGTCCGCGTAGGCAAGACTCTCCTTATTACTATCGATCAAGGTGATATCCTGAGACTCATAGGAGAGCAACTTCGCCAAATGAAACCCTACTTCACCGGCACCGGCAATTATAATTTTCATTTACTTTTATAGACCGCTAACTATCAGGAATTGATAAGAAGTTGTACAACATAGCGTCCTAAAATGAAAATGACGCTCCTAATATGTATAGCAATTATTATGGGACAAAATTACATAATTTTATTAGTTTATAATTTATTTTCAGTCTTTTAACCCATCCATCCCTAACCCAATACATTTAATCGAAATTTTGCATTTTGGTTATTGTATCTTTGCCAATAAAAGAGAAAATGTCCCAAAAAGTTACACCGTATAAAGATTCGAAACTAGGGAAAAAGGAGCAGGTCACTAAAATGTTCGATACCATTTCCAAAAACTACGATGGATTAAATCGTGTAATTTCATTTGGCATCGATATAAAATGGCGGAAAAAAGTTGTTGCAATTCTTAAAAATGAACATCCGGAAAGCATTTTGGATATTGCTACCGGTACCGGGGACTTGGCCATTGCACTCGTAAAAACCGGAGCGAAAAAAATCGTAGGGCTCGATATTTCTCCGGGGATGCTAGCCGTTGGACAGGAAAAGGTGACGGCCAAAAGTTTGGACAAAACAATTGAGATGGTCGTTGGGGATAGCGAAAACCTCTCCTTTAACAACAATACCTTTGATGCCGTAACGGTATCTTTTGGGGTTCGTAACTTTGAAACCCTTACTACCGGTCTGGCAGAAATATTGCGTGTCCTTAAGCCAAATGGAACCTTGGTTATATTGGAAACCTCAGTACCAACAAAAACTCCTTACAGACAAGGTTACACCTTTTATACTAAAAATATTTTACCGCTTATTGGCAAAATTTTTTCCAAAGACGATTCTGCCTATGGGTATTTAAGCGAATCTGCATCTGTTTTCCCTCATGGCGAGAACTTCAACAATATTTTGCGCGAAATTGGGTTTATAGAGGTAACGAATAAACCCCAAACATTTGGGGTGGCATCAATTTATACCGCAAAAAAAAGCAAGCCAAAGCCTTAGATAATTTGCGTGCTTAGTTTGATAGCCCAAAAATGCAAACCGTGATCTATGAATAAGTGGTTTTTTATAAGCCTAACACTAGTGTTGATGACAGCTTCGTTAAACGCTCAATTCAACGAAAACCCAATACTTAACAAGCAGAACGAGGATAAGAAATTCCTGAATTGGGGGTATTTTCTAGGATTCAACCAATACGATTTCAAATTTGAATACAAGGATAATGCTCGGGATATCCTGGTAAGTAAAAGTCTAGGTTTCAACGTAGGCTTGATCGGGGAAATGCGCATAAATGAATTTTTGGATTTACGTTTTGAACCAGGCTTGCATTATGGTTCCCGCCTTTTAGGATTTCCAGGGTTTGACGAAGAGCGCGATGCAATAAGGGAAGTGAAATCAACCTATATCAATTTTCCGATTTTATTGAAAGTGAGTGCCAAACGCTTTGGAAACTGGAAACCTTTTGTAATTGGAGGAGGTTCAAGAACCCTAAACCTGGGAAGTAATGAAGCGAGCTTGGACGATAATAGCTCTGGGACCTTTAGGATGAAAAAATGGGTGTACAATTATGAGCTAGGCTTTGGAATAGACTTTTATCTAGAGTATTTTAAGTTTACACCATCCATTCGGGGTGTGTTTGCCCTAACAGACGAACTTGTGCCCGACGAAGATCCTAACAGCCCTTGGACCGGCAACATAGATTACATGAAAACCAGGGGAATCTTTATCAACTTTACGTTCGAATAACCAGAACTGTCGCCGTTTTCCGTTTAATAAATTCATTACCATGAAGCCTAAGTTTATTCTATAGCAGCTATTCCATCCTTTCACCTTCTAATTTCATGAAGCAAAATTGCCGTTGCGGTGGCCACATTAAGACTTTCCGTAGTAGCCTTTCCAAATTGCGGTATGGCCAATCTATGTGCACAATGCTCGGCTATGGCGTCTGATATTCCTTTTCCTTCATTGCCCATTACCAAAATTCCTTTTTTAGGCAAGTGTTGCCCGTGTACACTGATCCCATCCATAAAGGTACCGTAAACTGGCAATTTTGTAGCCTCCAAAAAAGATTCCAAGGAGTCGTATTGCACATGAACCCGGGCAATGGAACCCATGGTCGCCTGAAGCACCTTGGGATTGTAGCAATCAACAGTCTCCGGCGAGCAAATTAGGTTCGCTATACCAAACCAATCACATAAGCGGATAATGGTCCCCAAATTCCCGGGATCTTGCACACCATCGAGCATCAAAATCCAATCAGAATCAAATGTTGCCCTTACTTTTGGAATATGAAAGACACCTAGAAATCCGTTTGGGTTTTTGAGACTGCTTATTTGACGCAGCTCCCTGTCCGATATCCTTACTGCTTTAGTGTTAGCCAATGATAGTTCAGATGGTTCTATAGCATACAACTTATAGGGTGCCATGGAAGCGTCTAAAAGTTCTTCCAAGGTCTTTTTTCCTTCCACAACAAAGAGACCATGTTCATTTCGGTACTTTTTTTGCTGTAGGCTTTTGATAAGTTTCAATTCACTTTTGACAACCATTCAAATAACGTATTTTTGATTTCTATGAGGATGGCACTTTGCTCCAAAAACAACATGGCTAAATTAAGCTTATTATCCCTTCTGGCAATAGTCTTGCTATCCTGTAACTCCCTTAAAAAAGTTGAGAATGACGAATATTTGGTAATAAAAAATTCAATTTATGCGGATTCTATTAAAATAAATAACGAGGAACTTGAAAGTCTCATTTATCAAAAGCCCAATACAACCGTTTTGGGTTATCCCTTAAGACTTAACCTGTACAATTTGGCAAAGGAAAATCCAGATTCCTCTTTCAACGCTTGGCTCTACCGAAAAGAAAATCGAAAAAAAAGATTAACAGCCTTGTTATCCGCCAAACAGGTTGAACGGCTTGGAGAGTCTTTTCTGGTGAAGGGCCTTAGCAATTGGTTAAAGGATATTGGAGAAGCGCCCACCATCTTGGATACGACCAGAACACGGCTTAGTCTGGCACGTCTAAGTGCCTTTTATAAAAGCAAGGGGTACTTTACCAACAATACCAGCTACGAAATAGATACGACCAAAAATAGTAGGAAAGCAAAAATAAATTACCGTATTGATTTAGGCGACCCGTACATTATAGATTCCCTTGGTAACGATATTTCATCTACCGCAATCGATTCATTATATTTTCTCCATGCGGCTAATTCTTTGATAAGCGAAGGACAGCAGTTCGATCTTGCAAATTTCAATGGGGAACGGGAGCGTTTAACGGGTATTTTCCGGAACAATGGAATCCGCAACTTTCAGGAGAGCTCAATTACCTTTGATATCGTAAGGGATACCACGAGGCTTGCGGATGATCAAAAAATGAATATCACCCTTAATATAGGTGACTTTAAAACTCGAGGAGAAAACCAGGTAACCACCGCTTCCTATAAAGTGGAACGAATCAATAAAATTAATGTATACACAGATTATTTGTCCGCAAGCACCCAAGATTCTATTAGTACCCTTCAATTTGGGGATTATACGGTTCATTATTCCCCAAATTTTGATATCAACCCCAAAACCTTGGCAAACGCCATATTCTTTAAAAAAGATAGTATTTACCGGGATGTCGATAAAATAAGAACCTCCAGGCAATTAAATGCGCTTAACGTTTTTAAGTATCCCAACATTATTTTTGAGGCGGATAGTATCAGCAACAAGGTAAATACCAATATTTATCTTGCCCCCAAGGCCAAATATTCATTGGGTACTAATTTTGAAGTAAGCCGGTCTAACCTGCGTAGACTTGGGGTGGGTTTGGGTACCTCCCTGTTAATACGGAATATTTTTAAGGGTGCCGAAAATTTGAGTATTTCTGTTGATGGCGCCTATGGCTTGTTAAGCAATTCCACGTTCCAAGCCAATTATTTTTCAGAATTTGGCGGTGATATAACCTTGGATTTTCCAAGGATATGGTTCCCGTTCATCAACACCTCCAAAATTATACCCAATTATACCCTACCAAAAACCAGAATTGCCATCGGTACCAGTTTTCAAAATAATATTGGACTCGATAAACAAACGCTGAACGCTGTTTTAGGCTATAATTGGGTTCCTAGCGATTTTGTAAATCATAACGTGGAATTGATGAACATTCAATTTGTACGCAATGTCAACAGTAATCGTTTTTTCAATGTGTATAGAAATACCTTTGAACGGTTGGACGATATTGCCGACCGGTATCAAACAAATGCAACACTGACCGAGTTTTTTGAGAACGAATCTGATCCAACAGACCCAAGGCTTATCATACCCGCAGGTACGACCGGTTTTATTAATGCCGTGCAAAATGGAACAGTGGCAACCTCTACTTCAGACTTTAACGATGTGGTACGGCTAGAGGAACGTAGGGTGCGCTTGACAGAGAATAATTTAATATTTGCTACCAACTACACATTCAACAAGACCAATAGAACGGGGATTATAGACAACAATTTTTATCAATTCCGTTGGAAACTGGAGAGTGCTGGAAATCTTTTATCGGCTTTTTCAAATTTTATTCCCTTTAATGAAAATGACCAGGGTGACCTCCTCGTTTTCAGTGTACCGTTCTCGCAATATATAAAAACAGAATTTGAATACGTTAAATATTGGGATCTATCACGTTCTAATGTGCTTGCAGCCAGGTCATTCTTTGGCATTGCCATACCCTACGGCAATTCTGACAACATTCCGTTTGTGCGCAGTTACTTTGCCGGGGGCTCTAACGATAACCGAGCATGGTTCCCCTATTCTTTGGGGCCGGGCAGTGTCTCTGCGGTCAATGATTTTAACGAGGCCAATCTTAAATTGGCACTCAATCTAGAGTATAGATTTCCAATTGTGGGCGATATCAATGGTGCCATTTTTGCGGATGCAGGAAACATTTGGAATGTTTTTGATAACGTGGAAGACCCCAAAGCGACGTTTGACAGTTTCGACTCCTTAAAAGACATTGCCCTAGGAACCGGCCTTGGCTTACGGTATGATTTCACGTACTTCCTTTTTCGCCTAGACCTTGGTTTTAAAACCTACAATCCAGCAGAAATACCCTCTAAAAGATGGTTCAGGGATTACAATTTCGCCAACTCCGTATTGCAAATAGGCATCAACTATCCTTTTTAAATATAATTGTTTTATTACTTTTGTTGCACACTTTTTAGAAACCAATAGACCACTCAATTATGGCTCACAATATTAAACCGGGCGTTGCTACCGGAGACGAAGTTCAAACAATTTTCAATTACGCAAAGGAAAAAGGTTTTGCATTACCGGCGGTAAATGTGATAGGTTCCGACACCATTAACGGAGTTTTAGAAACCGCGGCAACCTTGAATTCTCCCGTAATTATCCAATTTTCTAACGGAGGCGCTCAATTTAATGCCGGTAAAGGCCTTTCCAATGAAGGACAAAAAGCTGCCATTTTAGGCGCCGTTGCCGGTGCAAAGCATATACACCAATTGGCCGAGGCGTATGGTGCAACGGTAATTTTGCACACAGATCATTGTGCTAAAAAGTTATTGCCATGGATTGATGGTATGTTGGATGCCAGCGAAAAGCATTTTGCCACAACAGGTAAATCGCTTTTTAGCTCACACATGATCGACCTCTCTGAAGAGCCATTGGAGGAGAATATCGAAATCTGCAAGGAATATTTAAAGCGCATGAGCAAAATGAACATGACCTTGGAAATTGAGCTGGGAATAACCGGTGGTGAAGAGGACGGCGTAGACAATTCAGATGTGGACGACTCCAAATTATACACCCAACCAGAGGAAGTGGCCTATGCGTATGAAGAACTCTCCAAAATAAGCCCACGGTTCACAATTGCGGCCGCTTTTGGAAACGTTCACGGTGTTTACAAGCCTGGGAATGTAAAGTTGACCCCTAAAATCCTTAAAAACTCACAGGAATATATTTCCAAAAAATATAATGTAGGGCCCAATCATATAGATTTTGTTTTCCACGGTGGGTCAGGTTCTACAGTCGAGGAGATTCGTGAAGGTATTAGTTACGGGGTCATAAAAATGAATATCGATACCGATTTACAATATGCATTCCTGGCCGGTGTTCGCGATTATGTACAGGACAATAAAGAGTATTTACAGTCCCAAATAGGGAATCCGAAAGGGGCCGATGAGCCCAATAAAAAATATTATGACCCAAGAGTCTGGTTAAGAAGTGGTGAATTGGCATTCATTGAGCGTTTAAAAAAGGCGTTTGAGGACTTGAACAATGTGAATACGCTATAGTTAAGACTTTAAGATAAACTTAAAATGGATAATATGACGGCTTGGTTTAAACGAAAGGAAAAAGGGATACAAACTTCTACCGAAGAGAAAAAAGACACCCCAAAAGGGTTATGGTATAAATCTCCTACCGGTAAAATTGTAGAGTCTGAGGATTTGGCCAAAAACTTTTATGTAAGTCCCGAAGACGATTACCACGTTAGAATTGGAAGTAAGGAATATTTTGAAATTTTATTCGACAATAATAAGTTTACCGAACTGGACGAAAAACTTAATTCCAAAGACCCTTTAAAATTCGAGGATACCAAGAAATATGGAGAGCGCCTAAAAGCGGCCCAAAAAAAGACCGGATTAAAGGATGCGGTACGCACAGGCTACGGAAAATCGTTTGGTAAGGATATTGTGATCTGTTGTATGGACTTTAAGTTTATCGGCGGGTCAATGGGTAGCGTAGTAGGGGAAAAAATTGCCCGCGGTATCGATTATGCCATTAAAAAGAAAACACCCTTTATGATGATTTCAAAATCGGGTGGCGCCCGTATGATGGAAGCGGCACTCTCCTTGATGCAATTGGCCAAAACGTCCGCTAAGTTGGCGCAATTGTCAGAAGCCGGATTACCTTATATCTCTTTATGCACGGATCCAACAACAGGAGGAACCACAGCGTCCTACGCCATGCTAGGCGATATCAACATTGCAGAGCCGGGCGCACTAATAGGTTTCGCCGGGCCAAGAATTGTAAAGGACACCACGGGTAAGGAGTTACCGGAAGGATTTCAATCCTCAGAGTTTCTGTTGGAACACGGGTTTCTTGATTTTATCGCACACCGTAAGGATTTAAAGAAAAAGGTGAATTTGTATATCGACCTTATTCAAAATAACCCCATACGTACGGCGAAATAGAAATGCTATTTTTTCAATCAAAAAAAGGTCATGTTGAAAAAAATAACTATTTTTGCCGCCTGATTGAAAGACAGTCATATACATAAAAATCATTTAAAATAATATTGGAATGTATCTAACAAAAGAAAAGAAGGCCGAAATCTTTAAGAAGTACGGCGGTAAAGCGGAGAACACAGGTTCTACCGAAGGGCAAATTGCCTTATTCACACACCGGATCAACCATTTGACCGGTCATTTGAAAAATAACCATAAAGATTACAACACAGAGCGTTCACTTGTGAAGCTCGTAGGTAAAAGAAGAAGTCTTTTGGATTATATGATCAAAAACGACATTGTAAAATACAGAGAGCTTATTAAAGAACTAGGTATTAGAAAGTAAATAAGTAAAGGGGATAGCAAAACTATCCCCTTTTTTAAGTACCTCCTGCCTTGGGAGTTGTAGTCAAAATCTTGACAAAGGCAAACACAAAAAGCTACACACGGTTTTTCATTGGTCAACACAACAACACAACAACTCCGACCAGAGAAATTTTGTCGGAAAGACCATTGTTTAACAAATCTGCATTGCGCAGGTTTTAATCAAATTTTATGATTCCAAAAGTATTCAAAGAGGTCATTGACCTTGGTGATGGTAGGGAAATCTCTATCGAAACCGGAAAATTGGCAAAACAGGCACACGGTTCTGTTGTTGTCCAATCAGGAAAATGTATGTTATTATGTACAGTAGTTTCCAATTACAAACAAAGCGATGTGGACTTTCTTCCACTTACGGTAGATTACCGCGAAAAATTTGCAGCCGCAGGTCGTTATCCTGGCGGTTTCTTTAAAAGGGAAGCCAGACCAAGCGATGGCGAGGTATTGACCATGCGTTTGGTGGATCGTGTTTTACGTCCCCTGTTTCCGAAAGATTATCATGCTGAAACGCAGGTGATGATTCAATTAATGTCTCATGACGATGAAGTAATGCCAGATGCCATGGCCGGTTTGGCCGCATCGGCAGCGATTCAACTTTCAGATTTCCCTTTTGAATGTCCTATATCTGAAGTGCGTGTAGGTAGGCTTAATGGTGAGTTTATCATTAATCCTTCTTTTGCACAATTGGCAGAATGTGATCTTGATATGGTTATTGGTGCTTCTGCCGATTCTGTGATGATGGTGGAAGGTGAAATGGATGAAATTTCCGAGGAGGAAATGACAGAGGCAATCAAATTTGCCCATGAAGCAATTAAAGTACAGTGTGCTGCCCAAGTAAAGTTGGCAGAAGCATTTGGGAAAAAAGAGGTTCGGGAATACGAAGGCGAAAGGGAAGATGCCGATTTGGCCAAGAAAATTCATGACATGGCCTACGATAAGGTCTATGCCGTTGCAAAAGCTGGTTCTGCCAAGCATGAAAGAAGTGCTGCCTTTAGTGAAATCAAGGAAGAAATAAAAGCGACTTTTTCTGAAGAGGAGTTGGCAGATTATGGCGGTATGGTTTCAAAATACTACTATAAAGCTGAAAAGGCGGCCGTAAGAGATCTTACCCTTAACGAAGGTCTGCGCTTAGACGGTAGAAAAACGAGTGATATTAGACCGATCTGGTGTGAGGTTGACTACTTACCATCCACACACGGTTCCGCAATTTTCACACGTGGAGAAACCCAAGCATTGGCAACGGTAACCCTTGGAACTTCTAGGGACGCGAACCAAATAGATATGCCATCCCAGGAAGGTGAAGAGCGTTTTTACCTACACTATAACTTCCCTCCATTTTCAACTGGGGAAGCAAGACCTATCCGTGGCACGTCGCGTAGAGAGGTAGGGCACGGTAACTTGGCACAACGCGCCCTTAAAGGAATGGTTCCTGAAGATTGTCCATATACGGTACGTGTGGTATCGGAAGTATTGGAATCTAACGGTTCTTCTTCTATGGCAACCGTTTGTTCAGGTACTATGGCCTTGATGGATGCAGGTGTACAACTAAAAAAACCAGTTTCCGGTATTGCCATGGGATTGATTACCGATACGGAAACAGGAAAATACGCGGTACTTTCAGATATTTTAGGCGATGAAGATCACCTAGGGGACATGGACTTTAAAGTTACGGGAACGGCAGATGGTATTACCGCTTGTCAAATGGATATTAAGGTAAAAGGGCTTTCCTATGAGATTTTGGTGAAAGCATTAAAACAGGCTAGGGACGGCCGTTTGCACATTTTAGAAAAACTGGTCGAGACGATAGCTGCACCAAATGCGGACGTTAAGGCTCATGCGCCTAAAATGGTAACCCGCATAATCCCGAATGAATTCATTGGTGCGCTTATTGGTCCTGGTGGAAAGGTAATTCAAGAGATTCAAAAAGAAACGAAAACGACCATCGTAATCAACGAAGACCCGGTTACTGAAGAAGGAATTGTTGAGATTTTGGGAACGAACCAAGAGGGAATCGATGCTGTTCTCGCAAAAATCGACTCCTTAATGTTCAAGCCAGAAGTTGGCAGTGTCTACGAAGTCAAAGTAATTAAGATGCTTGATTTTGGAGCCGTTGTAGAATATATGGATGCTCCAGGAAACGAGGTATTGTTGCATGTATCTGAACTGGCTTGGGAACGCACGGAAAACGTGTCGGATGTTGTGAATATGGGCGATGTGTTTGATGTGAAGTATTTTGGGGTTGACCCAAGAACAAGAAAGGACAAAGTTTCACGTAAGGCACTCCAACCAAAACCAGAAGGTTTTAAGGAACGGCCACCACGTGATGACAAACGTAGGGATGATCGCCGCGGCAATGACCGTAACCGTGATCGTGATAGAAAACCAAGAAGGGATTAATTCCCTTTTCGTTCAATAAAGTAAGGCCTCAACATAACTGTTGGGGCCTTTTTTTATGCACTTCAACAGAAAAATAAAGTTTTTTACCTTCAATTGTAACATTCGAAAGAATTTTACGTATAAGTATATGCAGTCTATGCAAATTGAACTTAATTTACTTTAATGAGACAGCTTAAGATTACAAAACAGGTCACCAATAGGGAGACCGCATCTTTGGACAAGTACTTACAAGAAATTGGAAAAGTGGACTTGATTACCGCTGATGAAGAAGTAGAGTTGGCACAACGCATCAAGGCAGGCGACCAGATCGCTCTTGAAAAACTTACAAAGGCCAACCTCAGATTCGTGGTATCGGTTGCCAAGCAGTACCAAAACCAAGGACTTACTTTACCGGATTTAATCAATGAGGGCAACCTTGGCTTGATTAAAGCAGCGCAGCGTTTTGACGAAACGCGGGGATTTAAGTTTATCTCCTACGCCGTTTGGTGGATTCGTCAATCTATATTACAGGCTTTGGCAGAGCAATCACGTATCGTTCGCTTGCCATTGAATAAAATTGGTTCGATTAACAAGATCAACAAAACCTTTGCCTTTTTAGAGCAAGCACATGAACGTATGCCTTCACCCGAGGAAATTGCGAAGGAATTGGACATGACCGTTGAGGATGTAAAACAATCCTTAAAGAATTCAGGTAGGCACGTATCTATGGATGCTCCTTTAATTGATGGTGAGGATTCTAATCTATACGATGTACTACGTAGTGGTGAATCTCCAAACCCTGATCGTGAATTGTTGCATGAATCCTTGCGTACAGAAATTGAACGCGCATTGGAAACATTGACACCAAGGGAGGCAGATGTCATTCGCTTATACTTTGGCCTAGCCGGTCAACATTCAATGACTTTGGAAGAAATTGGTGAAACTTTTGATCTTACACGAGAACGTGTTCGTCAAATTAAGGAAAAAGCGATTAGACGTTTAAAACATACTTCTAGAAGTAAAATTTTGAAAACCTATTTGGGTTAAAAACCAGTAACTTCAGGACAATAAAAATTACACGTTAAAGATTCCTTAAATTGGAAATATGGCATATTAGTTGTAATTTTAATAGTAACAACAGTTTATCATGACTGTTCGTTTTTTGATTGATGAATAAACTCCGGCTGATTACCGGAGTTTTTTCATTTATAGCTTCTTCATTTTCAATCCTTAACCGCTTTCAAACTATTAAATCTTGAGTAAACTTCCCTATATTACAGCCTTAAGTCGAATCACAAATGAAAAAATATTTTATCATTCTCATGGCTACTTTTTTGTTTAATGCATGCAACCAACAAAAACAGATAACATCCTACGATACGTTTCCAATTCCACAACAAGAAAATTTATGGATATCCTATACCAAAGAATCGACATTATTTAAAATATGGTCACCCACTGCTGATAGTGTTACCTTAAGGTTATACAAAACAAGTATTGATTCTCCACCTTTTTCTACGCAAAACCTTGAAAAAAAAGAGGGTGGGTTATGGACGAAGAACGTTCAAGGGGATTTAAACGGCGTCTATTATACGTATCAAGTAAAAATAGGAAACCAATGGCTCTTGGAGACTCCCGGAATTTATGCACAAGCAGTTGGCGTAAATGGGGATAGGGCCATGGTATTGGATTTACCAAAAACGAACCCGGCGGATTGGTCTAAGGATACAGGGCCTGAATTGGCAGTTGAGAACGAAGCGGTTATTTATGAATTGCATATAAGGGACATGACCATTCACCCCGAGTCCGGTTCCTCCTACCCCGGCACCTATTTAGGCTTGGTCGAAAAGGGAACAAAGGGTCCTGGAAATTTGGCCACAGGTATCGATCATTTAAAGGAATTGGGCATTACCCATGTGCATCTGTTACCCACTTTTGATCATTATTCCATAGACGAGACACAATTAGAACAGCCCCAATTCAATTGGGGCTACGATCCCAAAAATTATAACGTACCAGAGGGATCCTTTTCCACTGATCCTTTTAATGCGGAAGTGCGGATAAAGGAATTTAAACAGATGGTAAAGGCCTTTCACGATACTAATATTGGAGTAATTTTGGATGTTGTTTACAACCATACCGGAAAGACGGCCGAATCGAATTTTAACCAAGAAGTACCTCTGTATTACTACCGGCAATGGGAAGACGGTAGCTATTCCGATGCAGCAGCATGCGGTAATGAAACCGCATCAGAACGTATGATGATGCAACGTTTTATGTTAGAATCAGTTAAATACTGGATGCAGGAATACCATATTGACGGTTTCCGGTTCGATTTGATGGGAATACATGATACAAAGACCATGAACCTTCTAGCCGATGCGATAAAAAAAATAAACAAGAATGCACTGGTCTATGGTGAAGGGTGGACTGCTAAGGATTCTCCCCTACCCGAAGAAGAGCGGGCATTAAAAAAGCATATGCAGCAATTGCCAAAAATTGCGGCATTTAGCGATGACCTCCGTGACGGACTCAAGGGCTCTGTCTTTGAAGACAGCGGTAAGGGTTTCGTTAGCGGCGCAAAGGGAATGCAGGAATCCATAAAATTCGGTGTTGTAGGTTCTATTCAACACCCGGAGATTTTATATGAAGAAGTGAATTACTCCAAGGCACCTTGGACCCTAGAACCTTGGCAGGCCATTAATTACGTTTCTTGCCATGACAACCATACCTTATTGGACAAACTTAAAGTCTCTGTACCAAAAGTCAGTGATGCCGAACGTATTGCTATGGATAAATTGGCGAATGCCATAGTATTAACAGCTCAGGGTACTCCTTTCCTACATGCAGGTTCAGAGATGCTCAGGACCAAGAATGGGGAGCATAATTCGTATAACTTACCAGATAGCATCAACCAAATAGATTGGAACTGGAAGTCCAAAAACAAACCTGTTTTTGAATATTATAAAAATTTAATCGCCCTGAGAAAGGCACATCCTGCATTCCGGATGAAAACTGCTGCCGATGTCGTAAAAAATCTACATTTTAAAAAAACCACCGATAGTCTCATTTCTTATACGATTGAGAACAATGCCAATGGTGACAACTGGAAAAACATTCTTGTCATTTATAATGCTTCAAAAAAAGCTTATGCTTATAAACTGGCTGGAGGTTGGAGGGAAGCGGTAAATGGGGATACCTTTAGTTTGCCTATTGGAAAAGATATAATCGGAACAATTAATGTCCCACCAATTTCTATGTACATTGCCTACCAAGAATAGGTAAGTATCTAAAAAACCGTACGAACAACGAAAATGGAAGAACAAGCTAACAATCCCTTGCACGGGGTAAAACTTTTGGATATGCTAGAGCACCTCACCCAAAAATACACTTGGGACGAGCTGGCACAGCGCATCAATATAAATTGTTTCAAAAGCAACCCATCAATAAAATCAAGTTTAAAATTTTTACGGAGAACCCCCTGGGCCCGCGAAAAGGTAGAACAGCTCTACTTAAAATCCATCGATAACTAATGGGTTTCAATATCGTCCTCATAGAACCTGAAATACCCAACAACACCGGAAACATTGGTAGGCTTGCCTTAGGAACAGGTTCTACACTACATCTTGTAAAACCGTATGGTTTTGACCTATCGGATAAGCGCTTAAAAAGAGCTGGTCTGGATTATTGGCAGCATCTTTTCGTTATTGAATACGAAAACGAAGCGCAATTTTTCCGAGAGCATGGGAAAAAGGAACTCGTTTTTTTTTCGGCAAAAGCAGAACAGTCGTACTTGCAGATTGATTATAAGGAAGGTATGTTTCTCGTTTTTGGAAAGGAATCTGTGGGGCTATCAACATCACTTTTAAAAGAAAATGAAGGTAGGACCGCTAAAATTCCGTTGTACAGTAGCCACATACGCAGTTTAAATATAGCGAATGCAGTAAGTGTAGTTCTCTACGAAGGCTTACGCCAATTAGGATAAAAACAATGTGGGCAAGTTTGTATCTTTAAGTGTCTAATTAATCGAACCAATGAAACTGACCACCATCCAACTCGTTTTTACCTTCCTCTCCGTTCTTTGTTTTGCTTCCTGTAAAAAGAGTGAAAAAGATTCCAACAAAGAAGTATCACAAGAGATAGCCTTCAACCTTCCAGATGATTTTTCCCTTGAAGAAATATACCATCCGAGTGCAAATGAACAGGGCTCTTGGGTAGCCTTGGCACAAGGAGATGGGAATATAATGTTCGCCTGTGACCAATATGGAACGATCTATCAATTTCTAATCCCAGAAAATGGCGAAACCCTAAATTCCAACGATGTAAAACCCTTGGCTTTGGAAATTGGGGAGGCACACGGACTTTTATGGGCCTTTAATAGCCTTTATGTGGCCGTGAATAAAAGTTGGGACGATGAAATTCCAGATGAGGAGGAAAAAGGAAGTGGAATTTATAGGATAACCGATGGCAATGGCGATGGCAAACTGGATACGGTTTCCTTATTACTGAAACTGGAAGGTTCAGGAGAACATGGACCGCATAGCTTTGTTTTATCCCCAGATGGTTCCCACATTTACTTTATTGCAGGGAACCACACCTTGGTACCGGAAACTGTACAACAAAATAGCCTACTTCCCACCAATTGGCAGGAAGACAACCTATTCACTCCCTATTTGGATGCCCGTGGACACGCAACGGATATAAAAGCGCCCGGAGGTTGGATTACCAAATTTAATGAAGATGGCACTTCTTGGCAATTAATTTCGGCAGGATATCGAAATCCGTTTGACATGGCCTTTAATACAGACGGAGAACTGTTCACCTATGATGCTGATATGGAGTGGGATATTGGTATGCCTTGGTACCGACCCACACGTATTTGCCACGTAACCAGCGGTAGTGAATATGGGTGGCGTACCGGTTCTGGAAAGTGGCCCAGCTATTATCCAGACAACTTACCGGCCGTTCACAATCTGGAACAAGGTTCGCCTACAGCCGTACTTTCTGGATCCGAGCTAAAATTTCCATCACGTTATGGGAATGGGCTATTTATTATGGATTGGAGTTTTGGTACGGTATACTTTATCGACCTACGGCCAGAGGGTAGCTCTTACACGGCCAAGAGAGAGGAGTTCTTATCGGGCGCGCCCTTACCGCTAACAGATATGATCGCTGGTAACGATGGCAAACTGTATTTCGCCACTGGAGGCCGGCGCTTGGATTCCCGATTGTACCGTTTACGCTATACGGGCAAGGAAAATACCGAATTAATGGCTGCTAAAACAACCGAGAATGATGCCCGGGAGATGCGGAAACAACTAGAGCAATTTCATAAGCAAGTTTCATCAGAGGCTATACCCTTGGCTTGGAAGCATTTAGATTCTGAAGATCGTTTTATACGCTATGCGGCCCGCTTGGCATTGGAACATCAACCGCTAAAAAGCTGGCATTCCAATTATACCAAGGAAAAAAATGCCCGTAAAATAATTGAGGCCAGCATTGCAATGAACCATCAAGGAGGGTCTGAATTTCAAAACACCATCCTAAAAAAACTCCAGGAAATAAGCATTGGTGATTTAACAACAGCGTTACAGATAGACTTATTACGGGCATACACCTTAAATTTTATAAGGATGGGACAACCTAATTTGGAGGAACGAACTGCAATCCTAAAAAAATTAAATCCCTTCTTTCCAAACGATAATAATTCGGTTTCAAAGGAATTGGCACAAATTTTACTCTACCTCAATGCAGAGGGTATCGTTGAAAAATTACTCCAACAATTAGAATATCACACAAAAGAACAAACCGTTACCGCCGGTGTTGAAATGCTTTCGGAAGAAGCTTCGTTACGCAGTGAACAATATGGCCCCCTCATTAGGGATGTCATTGAAAAAATGCCTCCCAGCGAGGCCATTTATTATGGCATGTTGTTGAGTAACGCCAAAGAGGATTGGACCAAAGAGCAGCGCAAACGTTATTTTCTATGGTTTTTTGATGTTCTAGGCGCCAATGGTGGAATGAGTTTTAAAGCCTACATGGAAAATGTTCGCCAGCAGGCCCTGGCCAATATACCTGAAAGCGAGCGTGATTTTTATTCCGAAATCTCGGGTTCCTATTCCCCTTCCGGCGCCGTTGCCGACTTGCCAGAACCCATTGGTCCTGGCGGTAATTACTCTGGTGATGATATGGGCGACATTGTTTGGGGGGGTCTGGATGATTACACAGGTACTTATGAGGACGGCAAAAGGGCATTTGCCGCTGCAACCTGCATTCTTTGCCATAGGATGGGCGGGGAAGGTGGTGCTGCCGGACCAGACCTCACCCAAGCCCATGGTAAATTCAGCACCTACGACCTTATGTTTGCCATTTATAGTCCCAATGACGAAATATCAGATCAATATGCAAATACTCTTTTCCACTTAAAGAACGGAAACAAGGTGGCTGGCAGAATTAAATCTGAAACGGATACCGAGCTTGTCTTGATGCCGAACCCTTTTAACGAAACCTACACCACCAACATTAGAAAAGATGAGGTTCTTAAACGGGAGGCTTCTCCAATTTCACCGATGCCAGCAGGATTATTGAACCGCTTAAACAAGGAAGAAATCATTGACCTATTTGCCTATTTAAACGCGGGTGGTGATAAGAACCATGAAATGTACAGCGGGAAAGACTAATTAACAATACTATGGATTACCAACTGCCCGCCCAAACAAGAATTGGCCATGTGCATTTGAAAGTAGCGGACCTAAAGCGCTCCCTTTATTTCTATTGTGAAATTTTAGGGTTCGAAATTACGTTGCGCTACGGCGAACAAGCAGCCTTTATTTCTGCAGGTGGATACCATCATCATATAGGCCTTAATACGTGGCACAGCAAAGGCAAAGGACCAGCACCCAAAGAATCAGTGGGTCTTTTTCATACCGCTATCGTATATCCAACGCGAAAAGACTTGGCGCAAATCCTTATAAGGCTTCAGGAATTTGAATATCCTTTGACCGGAGCGGCAGACCATGGCGTATCTGAAGCGCTCTATCTGGATGATCCAGATGGTAATGGCGTTGAACTATACTGGGATCGTCCAAAAGCCGAATGGCCCCATAACGAGGGTGGCCATTTAGAAATGTATACCAGACCGTTAAATTTGACAAAACTTTTAGATCTGGCGGAATAAATCAGTATTTTCAACTATAATTTTTCAAAATCGTTTTACCAACCAATCCATTAATTTATGAAAACCAAGTTTCTCCACTATTCTCTTATTCTTGCATTTTTTACGATATGTGCTGGTTTCGCCCAAAAGAAATCGGCCAAAAACAACACGGTCCCAACCCCAATTGATAAATCGTTCTATGAAAATCTAGAATGGCGAAATATAGGTCCCGTTCGCGGGGGCCGCTCCTTGGGCTCGGCAGGTAGCCCTGGTAGACCGTACGAATATTATTTTGGAGCTACAGGCGGTGGGCTTTGGAAAACGACAGATGGTGGCAATGAATGGAAACCAGTAACCGACGGTCAAATTACGAGCTCCTCTGTAGGCGCAGTGGCAATTGCCGAAACAAATCCCGATATCGTTTACATTGGCATGGGTGAAGTGCAGCTAAGGGGCAGTATTACACAAGGTGATGGCGTTTATAAAACTACAGATGGAGGAAAGACTTGGAGGCACTTGGGCTTAGCGGAAACCCAAGCCGTTTCGCGCATTCGAATACATCCAACGGACCCTAACATCGTGTACGTAGCCGCACTTGGCCATCCTTACGGGGATAACGAACAACGTGGTGTATTTAAAAGTACCGATGGTGGAACGACTTGGAAAAAAACGTTGTATGTCAGTGATAAGGCGGGCGCCGTTGATTTGATTATCGATAGGAACAATCCAAAAGTTTTATATGCCAGTACCTGGCAGGTACATCGAAAAGCCTGGAAAATGTGGGGTGGCGGACCTGATTGTAAATTATGGAAATCTACGGATGGCGGTGAAACCTGGACAGATCTTACTGAAAACCCTGGCATGCCAGAAGGTCCTATTGGTAAGATTGGAGTGACTGTTTCACCTGCGGATTCCAATCGTGTCTGGGCCATCGTGGAAGCCAATGAAGGAGGTGTATTCCGGTCAGATGATGCCGGTAAAACTTGGGAGCGGACCAATGACGAACGTAAACTTAGGCAAAGGGCCTTTTACTATTCCCGCATTTATGCAGACCCATGGGATAAAGATGTTGTCTACGGACTAAATGTCGATTTCTGGAAATCAACGGACGGTGGTAAAACCTTTGACAAAGAAATAAAAGTCCCGCATGGGGACAATCATGATTTGTGGATCGATCCCAACAATCCGAAACGGATGATTTCTTCCAATGATGGCGGCGGGGTCGTAAGTGTGAACGGTGGCGAAACATGGACAGAGGAGGATTATATTACCACCCAACTGTACCACGTTATGGCAACCAGCGATGTGCCCTATCATGTTGCCGGTGCGCAACAGGACAACAGTACCATAGCCATACCAAGTGATGGCTGGGAACATATGCAGGCGCGTGGTCAAGGCGATGGCTGGGCGTATGCCGTGGGTGGGGGTGAAAGCGGTTGGATAACCCAACACCCTGAAAACAATGATATTTTTTATGCCGGGAGTCAAGGGGCCCTTTTTACCCGCTATGACCGTAGCAACGGTCAATCTAGGGACATACAGGTATATCCACGATTTTTTTCAGGGGAACCTGCAAGCGCACTGCCGGAAAGATGGCAGTGGACCTTTCCCATCATGTTCGCCCCTCAGGACTCAAACGTTATGTATACCTGTTCCCAACACGTATGGAAAACTACGGATGACGGACAGTCTTGGGAAAAAATAAGTCCAGATCTCACCTATGCCGACCCATCTACTTTAGGGAAAACGGGAGGAGTTATTACCATGGACATGAACGGCCCTGAAATTTATGCCACGGTTTTCGCTTTGGCACCATCCAACCATGACATCAATACCATCTGGGCCGGATCAGATGATGGAAAAATACATATTACCAGGGATGGCGGCTCGAACTGGACGGACATAACGCCAAAAGAACTACCCAAGTTTTCAAGGGTGAGCATTATAGACGAATCACTTCACAATCCCGGCACCCTCTATGTTGCAGCGAATAGATATCAGGTAGATGATAGACAGCCCTATGTATTCAAGACCCACGATTATGGTAAAACCTGGACCAAAATAATCAATGGAATTGAAGATGGCCATTTTGCGAGGGCAGTGCGGGAAGATCCAGTGCGGGAAGGACTCTTATTTTTGGCTACAGAACATGGCGTATATTTTTCCATGAATGACGGAGCATTATGGCAAAGCCTACAGTTAAAACTCCCAGACACCCCTATCAGGGACTTGGTGATAAAGGATAACGATGTGGTTTTGGGAAGCCATGGAAGAGGGTTTTGGATATTGGACGATATACAACCCCTACGCCAGTATACGAACGAAATGGCCAATCAACAAGCTGTATTGTTTCAACCTACAAATGCCATAAGAGGAATAAACGACGCCACGATCCAATACTATCTAAAAGACCAAAAGGACACGATTACCTTCGAAATTTATGACGCGAACAATAAATTGATCAACACCTATACAGGTAGTAAACCCGAATATAAAGTGGACCCTAATATACCTTGGTGGCAGCGTGGTGGTTCCTCTAAACCCACTACAGCAAAAGGAATCAATACCTTTACATGGGACTTACGATATCCTGGTGCTACTACATTCGACGGAATGATTATTTGGAGCGCCAGGCCCGCCAGAGGTCCAAAAGCGCCATTGGGAACCTATAAGGTTAAAATGAAGGCAGGTGACTATGAACAGACCTATTCCTTCGCCATTGAAATGGATCCAAACTTAAAAGGGATTAAAAAAGAGGATTTGGATGAACAGTTTGAATTGGCCAATAAAATAATGGCAAAAACCAGCGCCGCAAATGAAGCCGTTATCCAAATTCGGGACATTAAGTCTAGAATACAATCGCTGAAAGGCAAAGTTGATGAAACAATTTATACCAAAACGATGGTGCCTTTCATGAACGATCTTTCAAGCATTGAGGAGGAGCTATATCAAGTAAAAAATCAGTCCGGTCAAGATCCATTAAATTTTCCGATCAAACTAAATAATAGATTGGCGTCATTACGACGAAGTGTTGAAAATGGAGATGCGAAACCAACGGATGGAGCTTATAAGGTTTTTGAAGAACTTTCCGAAGAACTTGATCAACACTTAAGCAAACTAAAAACCGTTATGACAGAGAATTTGCCAAAGGTGAATTCTATTTTAAAGAATGCGGGAATTGAAGGAATTGAAGCATCCGAATAATTTAGATTTATGGTGATTATCCAAAGAAGTTTACGTAATCTTTTTGCAACGGTTCTTTTGTCTATGTTAGCATTCACGGCTTGTAAGGACAAAAAAAAAGATGCGTCCTCAGACAAAGAAGCGTTCAATGAAAGACCGGAAACTTTTACAACACCTTTAGGGAGAGAAGTAGCGATTGCGGAACCTTCTGAAAAACTATTGACACAATATGAAGAAGCAAAGGAAACGTACAATGCTAATCCCGATAATGTAGAGGCCATAATTTGGTACGGTAGAAGAACAGCTTATCTAGGACGATATGATGATGCTATTGCCATTTACAGTGAAGGAATCAAAAAAAATCCAGAAGAACCTCGTTTGTATAGACATCGTGGTCATCGGTATATCTCATTACGCAAATTTGACAAAGCTATTTCCGATTTGGAAAAAGCCGGGCAATTAATCCAAGGTACCGAAAACGAAATTGAACAAGATGGCATGCCCAATGTCCAAAACATTCCAGTAAGCACATTACACGGTAATATTTGGTATCACTTGGGCTTGGCATATTACCTTGAACACGACTATGAAAAAGCATTCTATGCTTATGTAAAGTGTCGGAAATCAGGGAGTTTACCGGACAATATCGTTTCAAGCACGCACTGGCTCTATATGATCCAACGCCGTCTTGGAAATGAAGCATCGGCCAATGATATGTTGACGCCGATAGAAGCGGAAATGGATGTCATCGAAAATCAGAGTTATTATGAGCTTTGCAAATTGTATAAGGGATTCATCCCCATAGATTCCCTTTTACAAACTGAGACGGGAAGTCCTTCGAACGATGCAGTAGCGTACGGGCTTGCCAATTGGCATTTCTATAATGGCGAAAAGGAAAAAGCCGAAAAAATTATGAAGGATTTAGTGGAAAGTCCTTCATGGAGTTCCTTTGGTTATATAGCGGCCGAAAGCGACCTTATAGAGTATTTTGGAAAAGGCAACCGGTAAGTAGCCAGAAAAGAACACCTAGAAAAACTCAAATCACTACTTTTGTACACATACTTTTTAGTTGATAAAAGATGCAGAAAACAAAAATAGCCCCTTCCCTACTCGCAGCTGATTTCGGAAACTTGCAACGGGATGTAGAAATGGTAAATAACAGCGTTGCGGATTGGCATCATATCGATGTTATGGATGGGGTATTCGTACCCAATATATCCTATGGCATGCCTGTGGTGAAAGCGATTCAAAGCCATGCTACCAAACCCTTGGATGTACATTTGATGATTGTAGACCCTGACCGTTACATTGAGGAGTTTGCAAAACTTGGAGCCACCTATTTAACGGTACATTACGAAGCTTGCACCCACTTACACAGAACCCTCCAGGCCATAAAAGCAAAGGGTATGAAAGCAGGGGTAGCTCTTAATCCACATACCAACGTGCTGCTTCTGGAAGATACGATTCAGGATATTGATTTGGTGCTTATCATGAGCGTAAACCCAGGTTTTGGCGGGCAATCCTTTATAGAAAATACATATTCAAAGATTAAGGCCCTAAAGGAATTAATCACGAAAAAGGGTGCCAATACGCTTATTGAAATAGACGGCGGAGTCACTTCAGAAAATGCTAAAGCGCTTATAAAGGCTGGAGCCGACGTACTCGTTGCGGGAAGCTTTGTATTTAAGAGCGATAATCCTTCCCAGACCATAAAAGAACTAAAAGGAGCATGGAAAAATTAGATATCATCATTATTGGAGGGGGACCTATTGGTATTGCTTGCGGTTTGGAAGCACATAAAAACGGTCTTTCCTATTTAATATTGGAAAAAGGACCCATTGTTAATTCGCTTTTCCATTATCCCGTAAACATGCAATTCTTTTCCTCTTCCGAAAAATTGGAAATAGATAGCATCCCGTTCATAAGCAAGGAAGCGAAACCAAAAAGGGACGAGGCCTTGGAATATTACCGCCGTATCGTTACCTCGAACAAGTTGAACATCAACTTATTTGAAAAAGTAAAGAACGTAGAAAAGGAAAATGATTCCTTTATAGTAATTTCTAACAAGAACACCTACCGCAGCCATAAAGTTGTTGTGGCCACAGGTTTTTATGATCTTCCAAATTTACTGAACGTTCCGGGTGAAAAGTTGGATAAGGTTTCCCATTATTATGATAATCCCCATTTCTACGCCGGCCAAAAAGTTGCCGTTGTGGGTGCCAGTAATTCTGCTATAGATGCAGCATTGGAATGCTGGCGCAAAGGAGCGGAAGTATCCCTTATCATTCGTGGGCCCGAGGTTGGCCAACGGGTCAAATACTGGGTACGCCCAGATATTATAAATAGGATTGAGGAAGGAAGTATAAAAGCATATTATAACACTGTTGTAACCGCCATTCATGAAAATGCATTAGAATTGAATGCGAATGGAGAAACGCAGCGGATAGCAAATGACTTTGTACTTGCGTTAACGGGATACAAACCAAATTTTGAATTTTTGCTAAAATTGGGCGTGAATCTCTCGCATGATGAAAAGAAGCTTCCAGAATACAATGATGAAACCATGGAAAGTAATGTTGATGGCCTGTATCTTGCGGGTGTTATTTGCGGTGGTATGGAGACACACAAATGGTTCATCGAAAATTCCCGGATTCATGCGAAAATAATCGTACGGGATATTCTTACCAAAGTAGACATTGAAGCCTGATTTTGAGTTTATCAGATATACATCCTTAAAAATCATTTCATCTTTCTACGTATTGGAAGAATTAATGTTTAAAAAATAGAGATTGCAAAGGGCTGAATATTAACATCACTCGCCTTCATTTTGAATGAGCGAACTTCAATGTTCAAAAACTCTTTTGTAAAAAGAAAATCCTATCCTTACTGCCAACCGCCACCCAATGCTTGATACAAATCCACGATAGCCTGTAATTTAGCGTTTTTTGTTTCGGTTAAATCCAAATTGGTATTTAAGGTATTCTCCCGTGCGTTTAAAACTTCGATATAATTCGCTAGGCCATTATCCAATAATTCCTGGGAATAGTCCAGTGCCAAGTTATAGGATTCGAATTCCTTTTTTTTCACCTGCATTTTTTCTGTAGCCGCGTCAAAGGAATAGAGTGCATCGGATACTTCTTTTGAGGCCGTTAAGAGTGCCCGTCTAAATTCCAACTTTGCCTGCTCCTGCTGGGCCTTCCTTACTTCATATTGGGTACGTACTTGCCTACCGTTGAATATGGGTTGGGTTAAGCCGGCAACCACTGTTGCAAATAGGGAACTGGAATCAAACAATTTACTGAAATCCAAACTTTGCAACCCGCCGTTTGCCGAAAGGGTTAAGGAAGGATAAAAATTACTACGCGCCACATTCGTAAGTTCAAAGGAATTGACCAAGGCATATTCTGCCGAAATAACATCGGGCCTATTGGCCAGCAATTCATACGGCACCCCTGTTTTTAATGGTGTCGTTATCCTTTGTTGGTTAAGGCTGGTCCGCTCAATTGCTTTTGGCTCATCCCCCAAAAGAATGGAAAGCGAATTTTCAAGGAGACGAACATTATTCTTCAAATCGATAAGAATTGCCTGTGCCGTATATAACTGTGCTTCTGTTTGCTTTACACCTACCTCCGTTACATTGCCGGCTTCCTTTAAGGCTTGAGTCGTTTCCAAACCACTCGCCCTAGTTGAAATGGTCATTTCCGTTATCTCGATTTGTTCGTCCAAACTCAACAGTTGGTAGTAGGTAGATGCAATATTGGCCACTAAGGTGCTTTTGACAGCTTTATGCGCTGCAATGGATTGCAAATAGGTAGCCTCAAAGGCACGTTTGTCACTTCTGATCTTGCCCCATATATCAGCTTCCCACGAAAGCCCGCCACTTAATTGGTACACATCAAGGCGATCAAACTGTCCGCCAAATTGGCTATTGGAAGAAAGTTCGTTGTGGGTATATTGCGCAAGACCGTTCAAGGTGGGCAAATATCCCGCTTTGCCCTGTTTTAAATAGGCTTCTGCTATCAATATTTGTTGGATTGCCTGACGGATGTCAATATTGTTCCGAAGTCCTTCCTCGATATAGCCTTGCAATACAGTATCTGTAAAAAGCTCCTTCCATGATACCGAGGCCATGGAAACACTGTCCTTCTGAAGTGAATCCGTCCTAAAATACTTGTCATTCAACACCTCGTCCCCTGGGCGTTCGTATACTTTCGCAGAAAAGCACGATACCATCAGCACCGGTAAGGTTAGCATCCCTATTAATCTTATAATTTTTATAACTCGCATAAACTTATGATTCTTGGGCAGTTTTTAATTTCTCTGTTTCTGGGGCTCCACTAATCTTTTCCTGTAACCATTGAAAGAAAACGAACAGCACCGGAATGACGAAAACACCCAATACCGTACCGATGAACAAACCACCAACCGCCCCTGTACCAATAGATCGGTTTCCCTGTGCACCTACACCACTCGCCAAAACCAAGGGCATCAACCCTAGAATAAAGGCAAACGATGTCATTAATATGGGGCGTAGACGTGCCTCTGCACCCTGTATAGCTGCATCTATTATCGATTCCCCTTCCTTTCTACGTTGCAAAGCAAACTCCACAATCAGAATCGCATTTTTTGCCAATAATCCCACCAACATGATTAAAGCAATCTGAAAATAAATGTTATTCTGCAAACCTGCCAATTGCGTGGTTATATAAGCTCCAAATACACCCAAAGGCAAGGATAACAATACTGAAAACGGGATGAGATAACTTTCATACTGCGCAGAAAGCAAAAAGTATACGAACAATAGGGACAGTAAAAATATGGTAACCGTTTGTCCTCCTGCATCGACCTCCTCACGGGTTAGACCGGAATATGCTGTGGTAAAATTGGTCGGTAATGTTTCGGCTACTTCCTCTACGGCGGCAATAGCGTCACCAGAACTGAATCCCGGGTTGGTCGCTGCCGTTATGGTCGTGGAATTAAATAGGTTAAAACGGGTTACTGATTGTGGTCCGTAGACCCGTGACAAGGTAATAAACTCCGTAATTGGGGTCATCTCTCCCGTATCGGTACGTACAAATATTTGGTCCAAATTATCCGTGTCCGCCCTATCTTCGGGTAATGCCTGCACATATACCCTATATTGCTTACCAAAGCGTGAGAAATCCGCGGCAAATATACTTCCTACATAGCCTTGCAAAGTTGCAAAAATACTACTTACGGAAACCCCAAGTTCTTTCGCCCTAGGTACATTTATTTCCAACTCATACTGCGGATACCGTGTGTTGAACGATGATTGCGCATATTGTATTTCGGGTCGTTGGGTAAGCTTCCCAATAAATTCTTGGTTGGTTTTATCCAAATCCTCAAAACTGCCGCCAGACCGGTCCAACAAATTGACCTCTACCCCTGCAGAACTACTAAAACCAGGTATACTTGGAGGAGCAAAGAAAATAATGTTGGCTTCTGGAATAGTTGCCGCCACCCCGAACATTTTTTGGGTAATACTTTGTACGGAAAGTGAATCAGCTTCACGATTGCCCCAATCTTCCAGTCTTATAAAACCTAATCCATTATTGCTCCCTGCGCCCCCCAGGAAACTTCTACCTTCTACAACAGAACCTTCCATTACTCCTGGAATCTGCATCAATTTATCATACAGTTGCGAATTCACGGCATGGGTTCTGTCAATTGACGACCCCGGGGGAAGCTCTACGTTCAAGAAGATAATCCCACGATCTTCATCTGGGACAAATCCTGTTTTTACACTTCCTGCGGACCACCAAATGCCAACTCCCGCAAGAAGTAGAATAACTGCCGTTGTCCATTTATTACGGTAAAGAAAGTGAACGGATTCACCATATTTCTTGGTCGTAGCCTTAAATCCACGATTGAAAGCGGCAAAGAAACGTTGTAGAAAGTTCTTGTCCTTGTCCTTTTCTTCATGTGGCTTTAAGAAGAGCGCACACAGTGCAGGACTCAAGGTCAACGCATTAATTGCAGAAATTGTAATGGCCACGATTAGGGTGATTCCAAATTGTTTGTAAAATACCCCTGTTGGTCCTTGAATAAACGTAACCGGGATGAACACGGCCGCCATTACCAATGTGATAGAGATAATTGCACCAGATATCTCGTGCATCGCCGTAACCGTAGCCTTTTTTACATCTTTTGCGCCATCATCCAGTTTAGCGTGTACGGCCTCGACGACAACAATGGCATCATCGACCACAATACCAATGGCCAAGACCAATGCGAAAAGGGTCAATAAATTAATGGAATATCCAAAAAGGTTGAGAAAGAAAAATGTACCAATGATAGAAACCGGTACGGCAATAGCAGGAATTAAAGTAGATCGAAAATCCTGTAAAAAGATAAAAACAACCAGAAACACCAATAAAAAGGCTTCTATTAGTGTACTGACCACTTTTCCTATCGATGCGTTTAAAAAGTTATTGGTGTTGTAGGGAATGAAGATTTTAATACCGGCAGGGATGGTCTCCCTCACTTCATCTAAACGTTTTTCGATTTCCACAATGATATCCCTGGCATTGGATCCCTTGGTCTGGAAAATTCCCAAATTAACGGCAGGGTAACCAGCGGTCATTGAACTGCCCGTATAGGATTGTGCGCCCAATTCAATTTCCGCGATATCGTTTAGCAGTAAAAACCTTCCACTACCCAAGGCCTTGATTACAATATCACTGTACTGCTCCTCTGTTTTGAACCTTCCTCCATATTTGATTACGTAGCTAAACGCTTCGCCGTCATTTTCACCCAAGGATCCTGCCGCTGCCTCCAAACTCTGTTCGTTCAAGGCTGCTACAACATCTGACGGAATAAGGTTATAGGCAGCCAATTTTTCGGGCTGTAACCAGATGCGCATGGCATAATCCTTTGACCCAAATACGTTTACGTTACCTACACCATTTACACGCTGCAATTCTGGGATAACATTGATCTTTAAGTAATTCTGTATGAACGTATCGTCATAATCCTCATTGGTACTGTAAAACGACATGTACATTAAGGCACTGGTCTGTTGTTTTTGAGTGGTAACCCCGGTCTGCAATACCGCTTGTGGTAATAGCGAGTTTGCCCTGGCCACCCTATTCTGGACATTTACAGCTGCTATATCTGGATCTACGTTCTGCTCAAAAAATACATTGATAGTGGCGGCACCCGTATTGGATGCCGTTGAGGTAATATAGGTCATACCCTCAACCCCATTTATTTGTTCCTCCAAGGGGATGATAACGCTTTCCAGAATAGTCTCCGCATTGGCACCTGGGTAGGTAGCACTTACACTAATTGTTGGCGGCGCTATATCCGGATACTGTGTAATGGGCAATATTGAAAGTCCCAATACCCCCAAAATTACAATGATGATGGAAATTACGGTGGAGAGTACCGGACGGTCTATGAATGTTTTGAGCATCTTTTTCTTTTTAATTTCCTATCTAAATACTTTCTCTATTGGCTTTGCAATACTATCGAACGGCACAGGTTTCGGAATAATTTTCGTTTCGCCTTTTATCTTATCAATTCCTATGGCAACAATCTTATCGCCCTCAGAAACACCTTCGTTTACCACATATAAGTTTCCTATTTCATCGATGACCCGCAAAGCGGTTGCCTTAGCAACGCTATCACTACCTACCTTGTAAACATATTTGCTCCCCTGCCGGTCAAAGGTGCTTTCCTTGGGTACAACAAGTACATTCGTATACTCTTTTGGTATCTCTATTTTACCACTATTGCCGTTTGTCAATAAACGGGACTGATTTTCAAAAATCGCCCTAAAAGTGATTGCCCCCGTGTCTTCATCTACTTGGGAATTAATGGTTTCAATGGTGCCCTCCAAATCATAGGTTCTTCCATTCGCAAGAATTAGGGCCACTTTAGGCAAATTCTTGATTTTATCTGATATGGTTTCCCCTTTAGTGTCTAAAATGAAATCGATATAATCCTTTTCGTTCATCGCAAAATAGGCGTATACCTTACTAACATCCGCTACCGTCGTAAGTGGCAAAGCATTGGTGGGGCTTACCAAAGCTCCCTTTCTAAAACGAATGGAGCCCACATACCCATTTACCGGACTTTTAATATTGGCATAATTAATATTCGCAACAACACTATTATAGCTACTTTGAGCCTGCTGTAATTGCGCTTTAGCCGTTTCTAATTGAACGTTACTAATGATCCCCTTATCCACGAGTGGTTTTAATTTATCAACCTCTACCTGCGCTGCATTAACGTTTGCCTTTGCCGCCTCCGCGTCTTGGGAAAGCGATTGGGTCTCCAACTTGAACAAGACTTCGCCTTTTCTCACTTCTTGTCCCTCGTCTACCAGAACATCCGTTATATAACCAGTTATCTTGGCCCTAACCTCACTATTTACAATACCTTCGATACTGGCGGGGTACGTTTTAAAGGAGGTGACGTTTTGGGTCGGTATTTCAGTAACTTGAAACGGTTTGGGTTGATTTTCTCCTTGGCTCGACCCCCCGTCTCCTTCCCCACAAGAAGATAGGGTAAGCATGGATAACATATATACTATTGGGTAAAATCTTTTCATAATCAACGGATTGTTAGTATTAATTTTCTTGGGATTCATTAAATTTTTTGAGCGTGTCTTCTATGTTGGCCTTCTGCACTTCCAAATAATGCTGGAAAATGAGCCGAATTACATTCTTTTCCTTAAACTGCATTGGATTGTGATCCCGGTTAAAACGATTCACCTTTTCCAAAAGTGCAAGCTCTAGACTAATCTCATCATAGTGCTCATTTAGCATATTTTTGATAAAATTACCCGGACTTCTGAAATATCGCTTTCGGTCTCCAGGTTTCGTATAAAAATCGATGAATTTCAATTGTATCAGCAAATTCAAGTTGGTAGACACCGAACTCTTGCTGGCCCTGGTCATATTTACCATTTCGTCAAAAGAAAATCCATCATCCGAGGACAGGACTACAGTAGCGTACATTCGCGACGCTAAGGGCGGCAATTGATGCCTTCGTTCAAAAAAAAGCCCTAACTCCTCAATCAATTTATTTTTCTCCGCTGAACAAATTTCCATCAAAACAATCTTAAAAAACAAAATTAGAAACTAGTTCGCTTTGTTACGAACCAATCCTATTAATCTTGTGTTAAATGATTACTTCCTAAATAGAATCCAACATTCCCCTTACTCCTCTTCCCCATTATTGGCCAAAAAGGCACCGTACTTCAAAATTGCTACGAACACTACACCTCCAATAGCGTTACCAACCAGTGACACCGATTGAAACGAGAGGTAATCCAAAAAAGTTATTTTATCCGATACCAATAGCCCTGCAAATACCTCGATACTTCCTACGATACTATGGTGTAACCCTGCCAAACCAATAATAAACGTAATCATATAGATAATGGTGATTTTTCCGGATGCCGATTCTATAGAGGTGATGGTCCAAGATAATAAGGCCATTAACCAACCTGCCAAGACAGAACTACCTAGAATAATTCCCCTAGAATAATGATTTACATGATTGGCAAGTTCTTCTATTCCCTCTTTTGAGATTACGCCCAACTCAGGCCCCATCCAAACAATAAAAGCGCCAATTATATACCCTCCTATCAAATTGCCCAAGATTACAATTCCCCAAAGCGACGACAAATCAGCAATCGTTTTACGACCGCTGATTACCGGCAATGATAGTAGGGAAGTCTGTTCCGTAAACAGGACCGATTTTCCAATTACCACTAATATAAAACCCAAGGGATATACGAATGCGGCCAAGTAAGGAATATACTTATCATCAATTTGTCCCGTAAAAAGGGAATATACGATAGCCACTAACATAAAGCTAAAGCCAATTTCCAAACCGGCCATTAAACTACTTAAGAAGGTGGAAAATCTATTTTTTTTATAGGTATCCATGCCCTCGCATAGCTGCTTTACCAAAATATCGTCTTGATCCTCGATTTCTTCCTTTTCCAACTTGGCCTCTACAATTTCATCAACCTTGTGCTTCTCCATATTCTGGTTTATTTAATGACCTATTATTACTTTTCAACTTCAACCATGCTATTCCCACTATTCCAGAAATGACCGAAGCAGTTATGATTCCTACTTTTGCAATTTGCAACAAACGCTCATCCGTAAGGGAAAGCTCTGCAATAAAAATGGACATTGTAAAGCCTATACCCGCCATCATGGATAAGGCACCAATAGCACCCCAATCTGAACCGGTCGGTAATTTTCCTATTTTAGATTTAACAATGAAAAGGGATGCTCCCATGATACCAATCAGTTTTCCCAAGCATAAGCCCGCGATAATTCCCAGACTGATCGGGTGGAGCAACATTTCCAAGAAATCTCCCTTTATGGTTACTCCTGCATTGGCGAGTGCAAAAATGGGCAGGACAAAAAAGTTGACCATTGGCCTAACCTTTTGTTCCAGTCGCTGTAATGGTGAAAGTGCCTTTCGGCTATCCTCAATCAAATTCAGGATAATTTCTACTTGATTTTCCCTCAATAGAGGATTATCGGTAAAGCTGGTATCGGACAGTGTGGAAGCCCTTTGCTTAATTTTTTCGATATAGGTTGCTTCACTTATTTTGGAACGCGCAGGTATACAAAAGGCGGCCAATACACCGGCCAGCGTAGCATGTACCCCAGAAAGAAAAAGGGCCACCCACAGCCCAAAAACCCCTACTATGAAATAAAACCAGACATTTCTAACACCCGTAATATTGCCGACCAACATTATTAAAAAATAGACCCCTGCCGCAATGAGATTGGTAATGTCCAAATCATTACTTAAGAAAAAGGCTATAATCAAAATAGCTCCAATATCGTCTGCCGTTGCCAAAGCGGTCAAAAAAGTTTTGGAACTATTGCCAATGGCATTTCCTGCCAAGGCCAACAGGCCAATGGCGAAGGCGATATCCGTTGCCATTGGAATTCCCCAACCATTGGCCCCCACACCATTCGTATTTATCGCTAAATAAATTAGTGCTGGAATCGCCATACCGCCTATAGCACTAACCAAAGGAAGCACTGCTTTTCTTGCAGTAGAAAGTTCTCCTACCATGAACTCCCTTTTCACTTCTAGCCCAACCATAAAAAAGAAATAGGCCATTAAAAAGTCGTTTACCCAATGATGCAGCGATTTGCTTAACTCCGCACCCTCAAAACCAATGGTAAGTTTTATCTGCCACAGTTCATGATAGTAATGCGCCCATGGAGAATTCGCCCAGGCCATGGCAATCACGACCATCAACAAAAGGATAATGCCCAATGAAGATCCGGAAGAAACAAGTCGTTCTAAAAATTGCCTCGGCCGTTTGGCGATACTAGTAAACATTTTTGTTTTACTTTTTTAATTTATGTTTCCACAAAACTAAGGTTTTTGATTCTTTAAATAGCATAATTATCCATATCGACTACAATAAGCATCTTTTGCGTCCATAATATTTTGGGTAGTACCCATGAAACATGGCAACTTTTTCTAGAAAAATGAACCCTGAATACAGGGATACCTTTTCACCTAAACCGGGGAAACTTGGCAATAAGGTAATCAAGATATTTGAACTATATTAAAAACGCAATCAAAATGAAAAATTACTGGGCAATACTTCTAATGAAAGGGTGTATTCTATCCTGTATCCCTAAAAAGGAAACATGGAAAAAAATTATAAAATATCGAACCTATCATCAGACCTAAGCCCGAAGGGTACTGGCTTAAAAAAAATCATATTAGGGCAGTTGTAGCAAAATAATTTGAAAAGGACTATAGTCCAAATCTAAATGATAGCTTGCATCTTAGCTGTAACGATTATGAAATTGATAAGTGCTCAAGACTTTACAAAATTGACAAAGAGGAAAATTATCCCGAAACGACCTATGGCTATTCCAAAGTAGAAATAACCCTTATGCAAGCGGAAGAAATTATCCTTAAAATTAATCGCGACTGATTAATCTGGAAGGGTATTAATTAGAATAAAAAACCACATCGTTTCGATGTGGTTTTTTAATGATTCGTAGGAGAAATATGCTGGATAAACCAATGAATTTTAGGCTATGTAACAATTTATTCTTGTTTTGATTCCATAACGCTTATTTTTTCAGTAAGCGTAATAGGTTTTCCATTGAAAGTAAAACCGTTCAAGATGATTTCAAAATCCCCTTCCAAGTCAGAGGTGAAAAATTCGAAATTGTAACCGCTTCCCTGAATACTAACTAACGGCTCCCAAAGTAGCAGACTTCTATAATCCGGTATACGGGAAAATCTTGAATCGTTACGGTGGTAGGTCTGGACAAAATAGTTCTTTTCTGATATAGGTCGATTTAAGGAAGTCAATAGACTATTTTTTCCCGAGTACCCTTCCAAAAAATTACCGTCAAAAGTTTCCACAGAGACAATACCTTGGTAATTCTTGTCCCCTAATTGAAATTGATCTCTGGTCAGCCTTATTTTTTCTATGCTACGGGCATCAAATTTTCGTATTTCATCATGATTATGAATATAGGTCCCGTCCATCAAAATAATTGCGGGAAAGTCATTGAACTGCTCATTGTAAGTTTCAAAATCCTGGGCTACTCGTATATAGCCCTTTCCATTCGCTCCCCTACGATAACCTGCGAACTTGACTACTTCCACGAGTGTCTCTTCCAAGGTTGAGAAACGGGTATAATCATCAAGAACAACTAGTTCAGGCACTCCTCCATCAAAGGGGTCGATCGGGGTTCCATCCAGTATGGAATCTGGTTTAAGCGTAAAAAATTGATTCTCTATCTGATTAAGGACACTCCTCTTTTTGATGTATTCCCCATAGCCTTCCCGAAGCCGAAAATCCGTGAATTCCAAATCCCTCAAATCCAACTTAGGTACAACCCCCTGCGCTATGTTATAAGAATTACCTTGCCCTTGTACCTGGACAAAGGCAACCGGACTCTTATAATCCTTCCTTAGGTAAGTATAAAAAGTACCATTTTTATTGGTTTTGGCGTACTTCAATAAAAATTCCTTTCCGGGTATTGAAATTACGATAGGTAAATCCATGGCAGATGCACCTGTAAGGCTATCGGTTACAGTACCAAAAAACAATTCCCCGCGTTGTTCGGGCAGAAAGATGCTGTCCCCTATTCGCTGCTTGATCTGTTTGTCGACGTTGAAATAGGAGGTAGCGTAGGACACCGCGTCCATGGCATCCCATACCGGGATGTTCTCCTTTCTTTTGACCTTTATCGTATAGGTGCCGTGCCCCAGGGGACCCTTGAAATTTCTAATCGACAGATTCACTTTTTCTCGGGTACCGTAGCGCCTTTTATCAGTGGTCATGGAAATGGTGGCGGTATCGGAAACAGTCTGTATCGAAGAAGCAATGGGATTTGTTGTGTGTTCCGTCCCGCCGAGCAATTCAGACTGGTCTGACTTGTAGGGATTAACGATTACAATATCATCCTTAAAAACTTGCGAAAGCCCGGAATTCTTCATCCATTGAGTGTATCCCAAAAGTTTATAAATCCCCGAAGGAATGTCAGTAGTTATAAAAAAATCCCCATGGCCCTGTCCTTTGGTAAGCCTGAGCTTTTGTTCAAAAATATAGTTCTTTGAGGCATCCACTAACGCAACGTAACCTATTTTGCTGATGTCGGTCAACCTATAGTTCTGTGCATTGAACCCATAAAAATTATAATACAGGTATTCCCCGGAAAACAGCAAAGGTCCGGTATGGTCAATATATGCCTTTTCCTGCGGTAGCCTTTTCAGGTCAGAGAGTTCGTTGGCATCATTTATTATATATTGTCCTTGCGTTTGAAAAATGATACAAGCCAGCACTATGGAAAAAATAAACCTTGTTTTCATATCTATTTTTTTATTCTACCCAAAATTCTGGGACCAAATTGCTTCCTAAAGCAGTACAATCCCCACAGGGTTTTACTACGTATATAAAAGGCCCGGGACATACGCCAACTGCAAATTCATCATTTGTACCAACATAGCTAATTAAATCGAGATTTACCTGCTCAATAATAGACTGCGGGCAACCGCCACCACTCATTCCCGTAAAACAGTATGATACATGAGATTCAGGTGAGGATTGCTCAATACACGGAATGGGATACTCTGGTAAGGCTTCCCCCGGAAAAAAATCGGTATAGTTGAAAAACAAACGTTTTTTACTCACAGAAACTACATCAAAGAAACCAATGACAGAACTAGTGCTCCCATCTTCAGCCGATATATTTCCTTCCAAAAAACCTGGTTGCACCTGAGAGAAGACACTCCCTGTCTGGCTAAAATTGCTCAGTTGCTCATAGAAACCATAGGATTCCGCGCTCGAAACCAGTTGCGCCACCTCGATGCTATACCTGTGCGACAGGATATAATTGTCTTTTGCAATGAACCGCACCATAAAGTTTTTTAAGCCATTGTCATTACCGCCCGTATTTTCTGCCTGAATTATGGTATTTGAAATCCTATTACCATAACAAACCCTTTGCTCAGATTCCCGAGGCACTATCTCTAAATCATAAGTAGGTTCGGGAAGGGCACAAGGGTCATAGTTGCTTAGCTTGAAACTGGATTCATCCCAAAATGGCGCAATGATTTTATAGGTTTCGTCATATGTAAATCTAAGATTGCCTGCATTGCCCTCTATTCTTTCACTGTCGATAAATATACCCATGCCCTCAACCCCAGCAGTATTAGTAATTCGTTCTGCATAAAGCTGCCGAATATTCGCAGAACCTTCAATCGCCATAGGTACAGAATTATATTGGATGCCATTGGCCGTTGTTATCCTAAGTGTATAGCCATCACCCACTGTTGCCGCAAATGCATCGAACGATTCATAAATACCTGGGCTTACCTCCTCAAATGAATATTGCAGCCCTGAGGATGCGACAATGGAGACCCTTGCATTTTCTACATAACGCACTAGGTCTCGATCTATATCTCTTTTAGGGATGAACGGGTTGAATATGGAATCTATCTGGGTGTCCAAGATGGTGTCCAGTTTACTGAGGCTTACGCGTTGATGTTTCAATTCATCCGTAATCGTTGCTTCGACTACTAAAATATCCAAGGGTGCCCCGTTAGGTTCAATAGCAAGGTCCACCGGCTCAACACACGCATTTAAAATTAGTATACCAAACAAACAATACATTAATCCTTTCATTACTCTATCCAAAAATCTGGTTCTTCGTTCCCACCAAAGGTTCTACAATCTACACATCCCAAAGGTTTTATTAAAAATGGCGCCGCACCGGCCAAATTTCCATTATTAATAAGATTTTCGTATTCCTTATTATCAGCATGGTAGGCATAGAGACCTGCCAAAATGCCTTCTATCAAGGGTGAACTATTAGTACCATCAATTATTAATTCACCTCCCTCCCCTGGGGTACTATGAAAACCCCTTGGATAAAGGGCGGGTGCCCCAGTAGCACAATTTATAAAATAAGGAGGTAGATCTTCATCCGGGAAAAAATCCCGGTAATTTAAAAATAGTCTTTTTTCGCTATAGGAACTCAATTCAAAATATCCTAAAACTAATGCAACATCAGAGTTTTGTACGGTTATATTACCTTCAAGGCTTCCTGTCTGCACGTTACTGAAAATACTCTCCCTACCAGAGAAATCTTCAAGTAATCTGAAAAATGAGTTAGCATTGATATCGTGATGATATTGCTTTACCAGAATGCTGTATCGATGGGAAATGGCAGAATTATCTTGACCTATAAAGCGAACTTCAAAATCATCCAAAGTATTAGCTTGGAGACCTGCCGTTGACGCAAGAATGATATTGTTTGACTCGTTTGTTCCATAGCAAATATCCACTTGTTCATCGCGGGCGGCAATCGTAACTTCCCAACCATCACCATCGTTGATATCATAATCAATTTCATCCCAATCAAAAGGATTACGATAAGGGGCCACAATTTTGTAGGTCTCCTCATATTCGTAGCGGTAGTAATTTGGGCTGCCCGACGTATCCGTATTGTCCACTAAAATTGCGATTCCCTCAGATTCAAAACCATTGGTTCTCTTTTCTGCACGAAGCCCGGTGATTTCGACTTTTTTTGGCAACGTAACCTTTTCAGAACTATATCTAACCCCATCTACGGTGGTAATCTCCAAGGTATACATGGCTCCCTTCGATAAAGCTATGGAATCTATTGTAGTATATATACCAGGAGCAGTTTCCAAAAAATAAAAGCGGTTTCCTAAGTCATCCGAAATACTGACCGCTGCCCCTTCCTCTAAAAGTGGTGCCGAATCCCCTAATGAAAAGGTCCGCGATAGAAAGATAGAATGCTGAATGTTACCATCTGAAATTCTCGCATCAACGACAAGTGCCCCTTCCAAGACATCAGAAATATTTTTTGCCTCGAATTCCTCTATGCAGCCCATTAATGCAAAGCAAATACTAAAGGCAAAAACCCAAATCCGAATGCTAGCTATAGCTCTTAAATACACGTTCTAAAATTTAAAATTATAGGTTATAGATGGAATGGGTATCGCAAATATGGAACTTTGCAATGCCTTTACCTCACCATTCTCGGTCACGAAAAATACCGAGTACGGGTTGTTTCGCCCTAAGACATTGTACACCGAAATGGTAACAAAACTGTGTGCTAACTTGTTCTTTTTATGATTTCCCTCAATATTGAGGCCAAGGTCCAGCCGATAAAAATCCGGTATCCGAAACGCGTTCCGATCACTGAAAGCCACAAAATCTGCATTATTAAAGCGAAATGTACCTATGGGATAAGTGACGGGCCTACCCGTTTGGTAAACAAAGTTCGCAGACATGCTGTACCTTCTGGTAAACCTATAATTAGTAATAACGCTCACATCGTGGGGTTTATCAAAATTTGAAGGAAAATAGTCCCCGTTGTTGATGCGCTCCTCACTGAACTCGCTGTCAAAACGATACAACGACCTGGAATAGGTATAACTCAACCACCCATTTAGATTCCCACGGTTTTTCTTTAGCATAAATTCTACCCCATAGGCTTTGCCATCCCCTTGAAGCACTTCGGTCTCCACATTCTCGTTTAGGAACAGGTTCGCACCCGTTTTAAAATCCAGCACATTGTCCATCCCCTTATAGTAGCCCTCCAGGCTTACTTCATATACATTATCCTTAAAGTTCTTATAAATTCCTAAGGAAGCTTGATATCCCGTTTGCGGTTCAATGTTAAGGTCGGATAGCTTCCAGGTATCAATGGGCGAGACCGTGGTATTGTTGGACAAGGTATGCAGAAATTGGTAGGAATTGTTGAAACTGGCCTTGATGGAAAAGCTCGGCGTAAACAAGTACCTGGCCGATATGCGGGCCTCCGGTCCGCCATAGGTTTCTATGACCTCCGCCCCGTTATAGGAAAGGGAATCTTGTACGGTGGATTCGTTTTTAGGAAAGCCTTCTTGATAGGTGCGTTGGGTAGCGCGCCCCAAGGCGGCAAAAAAGGCATACCTGACACCTAGATTCAATAACAATTTATTGCTGATCTTAAATTCATCGCCCACAAATAATGCACCTTCTACCGCCTGTTCGTTGTCAATCGCTACGGGACTTACATTGGAGCTGTCCCCCTTAGGATCTATACTTCCAGGGTTGACGGAATAGTATTTGGCCGAAATGCCATAATCGAGTTTGTGCCTATCGTTGGCCACCGTTCGTAATTTGTATTTAAATTCGGTTTCGTTGATGGCATAATCCAGGTTGAAATTGGTATTGGCTTGGCCTTCAAAATCGATTCCGAATCCGTAATTGCTATTGCCGAGTATCATAGCCGTCGTGGTCTTTTCACTGACCCTACGGTCCCATCGCAATGAAAAAAGGCGGTTGTCATAGTTGTACAAGGAATCTGAGGTAATACTAAAGGCATCCCTACTATAGTAAGCCGTGGCCTTGACCTCGTTTTCATCATCGATTTTATGGTGGTATTTAAGGATACCATCAAAAAAAGAGGCATTGCTGTTATTCAATGACTTGTCGTCCAAGGAGCGCAAGATCCAATCAGCATAGGCCCCTCTGGCACCAACGACCAGGGAGGATTGTTCTTTCTTGATTGGAATTTCAAGTGCCAGATTGCCTGTTACAGGACCTATGGAACCTTCACCCGAAAACTTATCGACATTTCCATTCTTGGTCCGTATATCAAATACCGAGGAGAGCCGGCCACCATATTCCACGGGCATTGCACCCTTGTAAATCTCAACACCTTTTGTGGTAAAGGGGTTCAAAGCCTGGAAAATACCGAAAAAATGCTGTGGATTGTAAATTACACCATCATCTAAGAGTACCAGGTTTTGATCTGGTTTCCCACCACGTACATTAAGTCCCGTTGCACCCTCACCTGCGGAAGAAATACCTGGCAGGGCCTTTGCAACTTGTAGAATATCGCGTTCCCCCAAGACCAGGGGAATATTTTTTGAAGCTTCCGAATCAATCTGTTCGCTGCCTGTAACGGCATCCTCAACGTTGCTGGCGGCATCGGCCTGTACCACGACTTCATCAAGCTGTTGCAGTCCCTCCTCCAATATAAGGTCCAAGTTGCCATCATTATACATGATGATTTCCCGCTCTGTGGAAGCAATACCCATTGCCCTTACCGAAAGAACGCTGTAGCCCGATGGGAGTTCAATTGCATAGTTTCCGGCAGCGTCGGTAACCGTTATCCTATTAGTTCCCTCTACACGGATCGCAAGATCCTCGATGGGCTCTCCGGTAACGGCGTTTATCGCTTTGCCGGTTAAGAGGTAGGTTTCCTTGAGTTTGTCAGGGTCATTCTTGCCGACCCGCACAACCGCATACTTTCTCTGGGTCTGCCGAATATCATTGGTAAGGAACGTAGGTGGTGGTACGTTGGCCTTCTGTACCATGGCACTATCCTGCGCCGCCGTTTCCACCCTACCGAAAAAGCCAGTGGGTAATTCATTATATATTATGGTATTTTCCAATAGTATGACACGCTTCTCATTTGCCATAATATAATAGTTCAAGGAAGTCCCGGCAAAGACCCTATCAAGGACACGGCATAATTCCTCATTTTGATAATTTATGGTAATAGAGTCATTGGCGACCCAACCCTCTATAAAGAAAAAGCGATAATCGATTTTTGATTCAATGTCCAAGATGACCTCTTTTAACGGGGCATTCGAAAAACTGCCGGATAAATTCAATGTTTCTTGTGCATAGCCATGAAAAAATGAAAGTAGGCTAAAACAAAATAGAAGTCTCTTCCCCAAATAATTATAATTCCTTGAAAGGGTTTTTAGTAAGATAGCCTGGGGGTATAAGAAATTACTTTGGCTAGAATTGGTCATGTAATAAGGATGGTTATACCTTGTAAGTTAACTAATAATTATACACGACACAATGTGATATCCTTAAAAATGAATAACTTATTTTGCATTTTTGCAAAATACCCATCCAAATCTAATTAAAGAAAATAGCTCATTTGTCTAGTGGATGCTACTATAATCAAGTATATGAGATGTCTTATCGGTAACTAATGAAATTTAAGTGCTCTTCCCTAAGGAATTATTGAACGCTACTTACAAACTAAAGTAAAATTGAATTCACTGTCAAAACTGCTTCTAAACCGCTTTAAATATTCTAACCACTACATTTAAAGTGACGAGAACTTGGTAGTTACTAAATTTGAAGAGTTTCTATTATTTTCGAAAAGAAAGATTAGTAGATATTAAACGAAAAAAGGTCCTGTAAATACAGAACCTTTTTTTTTAGTGACCCCGGAGGGATTCAGCATTTTATGGTATACACTTACTGAATTTAGTACTTAAGCATATTTCATTTTTTAGGCTTGTCAAATAGCTACCATGTATTTTAATTTCATTTAATCAACTTTCGATTCAAAAATAAAAAATTATACTTAAAGTTTTGTATTCAAATACATCTATTTGCAAGTTATAAAACAGATTATTTTGAAAATAATATGAAATTAGCCGCTTACCAACTAAACAAATGAAAGTTTACTTGGGTGGCAGGCACAACATTTACCCACCACTTATTTAAAAATGAAATAATTACCAAAAAAAATGAAGTTTGATACCCGAAAAGATGATTTCTAAAATCTGCCTTTCTGTTTTATTAGGGAAGGCTACAACCCAGACAGATTCCCTAATAAATAGAGCAATTTCCAGCACAATAATTACTTAATAAAAAAATTAATGTCGAATCTTTTCAATCAAACAAGGTTAAACATAGAATGCTGAATTCATTAAATTGAAAGAAAAAAATGTTTTAAGCTAAAAAAGAAATATTAATTATGCTTAAGGAACTGGACTAAAGCTTTTCGCAACAGTTTTTTATGCACACCAGCATTTTCTCAATATTTGGACCTTATCTATTTCATCCAAGCTGGACTTGTGTCGGATTTATGATTTCCGCCAATAATGTCCTTGTAAAGTTCAGGCCTTCTAGCATTTTTGTATCTCCAACCTCCGGAGAGCTGAATTTTTTCTTTTGTGATTTTTGAAATTGTAATTTCGTTATTAAAGGATTTTATTTCAGATAAAATTTCTCCGTAGGGGTCGATTATCATTGAATTCCCATTTTTTAGATGTTCGCCATCATAGCCAATTGGGTTCGTAAAAGCATAATAAACTCCATTGTCGTATGCCCTTGCAGGTAGCCAACGCATTAACCAACGCCTACCTTTTGGTCCATCAAATTCCATTCGCAATGAAACAGGGTCATTTTCACGATTCTGCCAATATCTGTCCGCTACATAATCTCGATGTGGCATCGCAGATGGTGTGCAGCCTGTAACGTGGGGGGCGAAAATCAATTCAGCTCCCATAAGGCTTGTCGCCCGAACGTTTTCGATTACGTTATTATCGTAACAAATTAAAATTCCACACTTCCAATCGAGTAGGTCGAATACGCAATACTCGTCGCCTGCAGACATAAATTGGTTTATAAACGGATGTAATTTTCGAAATTTTGCCTTTAATCCTTCTCCAGTAACGCAGATATAGGTATTATATATTTTTCCATCCGATTTTTCCACTAGACCTGCCAAAATAGGAATATTCAATTCTTTAGAAATTCCGATTAATTCTTGAACACTTTTTCCGTTTGGCACTTCCTCTGCTAATTCCGTTATCTGTTCTAAGCTTAAATTCTTTGTGAAGGTATAGGAAGTAATCGACATTTCGTGAAAACTGATTAAATCCGCTCCTTTAAACTTTGCTTTTTCTGCAAGCTGTCGGATTATCGACAAGTTATATTTTTTATCTCCGTTCCTCGGTTGAAATTGCGCTACTGATACGTTCATAATTGGAAAAATATTGGATTGTTTGATGCACGTTTATAATGTTTTCTGTCCGATAGTAAAAGGGAGGTTCACTCTTACCATCTAACTGATTCTTAGGTGGTAGTCTTCCGTGTAAACTCCCCATGATTAGGACTTCTTAGTTTTTTAAAACTTCATTAAAGTGACCTCCTTCCTAATTTAAGTACTGGTCATAAATGGAGAATCCGGGCTATTTTAATTCAAATGATTGGCAACTTTTTTATATGTGGAACTATGGTTCATTTGTCCTGCCAATTTGGAAAAATATGCGCAAGCTTTTAATATTTCAATTGCAGTATGTACCACACAAAATATCTTAAATTTTCTTTCCGCTATTGGTCAATTCATACATCATTATAAATTTAAGGATTTTTAGTTTACTACCATCGGGATGCTAATATTTGAACGATTTACCGTTTTTGAATATTTATAGTTGCATAAAATAAACCATTTCAATTATGAAACAAATAGACCGGTAAAAATATTTATTAAAGATTATAAATTGCACAACTTATGGAACATTATATGCCATTTCCTAAAGCTCCAGCTTAAAAAGTAATTTACCTTTTTTACTATAGGAACCGACCGAACAATTAAATAAGGCCGGTGAAAAAGAAAAAAGACAATTACACTTTTTGGATATTTTTATTTTCAGTTAGTTCCTATCGTTGCCATAACTGAAAATCCTTTGGTTCATACAATTGTCGCAAATCCTTCCCTAAAAATGGAGGCTTACGGCGCATTTGTCGCAAATCTCGGAAAGCTTGAAATTTCAGATATTTACAAGCTACTGAAATACAGAATATTACAAATAAAAAGGAGCACTTAACATCGCATAGCGTGTTATCCTCTTGCTACTCCTTTTTATCCGCTACGCTACCAAAAGGGTAGCCCTTTGGTTTCCGATCGAATCGAAATTCCCACCATCTTATTTGGTGGCAAACAAGGTCACAAATAAACAGGTGCAAAAACACCCATTATTTATTATATCCGGTGCGCTTTCCCCTTTTAGATCTTCATGACAGGAAATAGGTTTCTTTGGTTCTACGCTTTATTGAAGTAAACGGAAAACGATCGGCTGGCCATTTTTTGTTCCCTTTACTTCCCATAGTGCCGTATGCGTTCCCTTTGGTCCCACCCCTACCAAGATCCGTTACGAGCAAAGCTTTTATAAAAAGAGCGAGTATGCGAGCCTGGTTATGCAAAGCGTCCCGGGATGGATCTTGTTCCTTTGGGCAAAGGGATACGGTCCTTCGGTAAGTGAACTATAAGATCTTGCCCGTTTTTATCTATTGGTGGACCGGTGACCTATGATTCGGCCCGACATGGGCAGCGGCCTTGATCCTCTTTTTCCGGATAGTATCCAAGACCCTTAAGCAGACCGCTTTTTTAGGAATGGAGTTCTTTGCGGAAGGTGTTGAGTGTTAATTGAGCTAATTACAGTTTAAAAAGTTTATAATACTTTTATGGAATAAGCACTAATTCACGTTTAAAATATCTTCATTAGTTTACTTACTTATCGTGAAATATCGCTAATACTAGATGACAAACATCGTAATGCCATCCTTTTAAAACAATTGCCCCTTATGTTTTAATATTGCTAAAGTAATGCCAAACTTTTAAGAGAATCCTTATTCCAAAAGTTAGGGCGGGAAATCTTAATAGTTGTTAAGGCCTAGATACCATCTCAGTAAGAGTTACGATTACCTATTACTACCGTACTGGTAAAAGTATGGATTAAAAGATGCAATAGGATATTAATTAACCATAAGAATTCCATCTAAATTCCATAAATATGGAAGTAAGAATCGTATAACCAAAGTCATAACAATGATAGAAATTAAGTTCATTAAAAAACCTGCTTTTAGCATATCAGGAATACGTAAATATCCTGAGCCAAATACTACCGCATTTGGTGGGGTTGCTACCGGTAGCATAAAAGCACAAGAGGCTGCTGCCGTGCATGCCACTAAAAGTACGAAAGGTTCGACATCCAATGATAGGGCAAGTGGCGCCATTACCGGTAACATCATGGCTGTGGTAGCCAAATTTGAGGTTACTTCCGTAAGGAAATTGACACAGGTAATTATCAAAAGTAATAATAGAAATAAAGGCAGGCCTTGAAAAAAAATCATTTGAGAACCCAAATAACTTGCCAAACCAGTCGCGTCAAAACCTTTAGCTATTGCCATACCTCCTCCAAATAGTAGTATTATACCCCATGGAATACGTACAGCCTCGTTCCATATTAATAAAGATCTTTTTTTACTTCCTACAGGAATAAGAAATAAAAGAATTGCCGCGCCCATCGCAATTATGGTATCTTCAATATTGGGAATAAACTTTTGTAGTAAAAATGAACGTGTAATCCAGCAAAAAGCGGTTAATATAAAAACCGCTAACACCCTTTTTTCTTCAATTTTCATAGGACCCAGCTCATTTATGAGCCTGTTGATTTCATCCCTACCCCCCGGAAAACTTTTTTCTTGTAGTGGGTAAGCAAAACGAGTAAGGTAAAACCATGCTAAAAACAACAATATCGTGGCAACCGGTAGCCCAAACTTCATCCATTGCCAAAAACTGATGTCAATACTATAAGTTTTTTGCACAAAACCTGCAAAGACAAGATTAGGTGGTGTTCCGATAAGTGTCGCTATTCCTCCGATTGAGGCTGAATATGCAATGGAGAGCATTAACAATTTACTGAACTTTTCACCTTCATATTCTCTTTTACCAGGATTCTCCTTCAATTGTTTTATTATTGAGATAGCCATTGGCAGTACCATGACTGTTGTAGCTGTATTTGAAATCCACATGGAAAGAAAAGCGGTAGCTACCATGAATCCGAGAACAATAGTATACATATTGGTCCCAATTGTTTTTATTATAAATAGGGCAATTCTTTTATGAAGACTCCATTTTTCAATTGCCATGGCCAACATAAAGCCTCCCATATATAAAAAAACGTATTTATGACCATAACTTGCCGTAGTTTCACTCAACCCTATCGCTCCCATTAGTGGAAACAGGATTATTGGTAATAAAGCTGTTACAGAAATAGGGATAACTTCCAACACCCACCAAACTCCAATCCATACCGTACAAGCAAGAATATCTCTACCTTCATTTGAAAGTGCAACATCTTCAAAGAAGAAATGTATAACTGTGAACAATAAAGGCCCTAGTAGTAAGCCTATTCTTTTGTATAAACTCATCTATTGTATAGATATTTATGGCACAAAAAAGGAGCGAAAACTTAAAAATTCCGCCCCTTTAAACCCTATATTTTCTAATCAATATTTTCTTGATCCATCCAGTACAATAAATAAGGAATGTTGTAAGCATGTGTCCATCCAAACACACGTAACCCTTGATTAGTTTGCCAGTTCGTGAAACGTCCATTACTTTCCGGAAGGTTTGAAATACTCAAAAGATCTTCACTGTATATTTTAGAACTAGTATATTCCTCTGAAGATTTTGGCAACTTTCCAACCTTTAAAAGCTCAGCCCTAGCCATCGCTTCATCAAAAAATACTTTTTCACCACTAAATTCGTAACCTAATAATAACGGATATATTGTAGCCAAATAAGACTCCATTTCATGATTTAATGGCGGTACGTCCCTAACCCATCTTGCATGATTCACTAACGCTGACCTTACATTTTCATCATCGAATATTTGTTGATATTTATAAAGGCCTTGAGCTACATAGGGTTGACTATATCCATATCTATCTAAAATAAGATTTCCTCCTTGTCTTTCCTGAAACTCTAGCATTAAATTCACTCTTTCATCTAATTCATCCTTATACTTTTTCAATTTAGTGGCATCATAAAGTTCTACAAGGTTGAGAACAGATAAGTATAGTCTTCTTCCTCTTAAATCATGATCTCCCCAAATTCTTTTCAAATAAGTATCTCCTGTCATTTTCGCCACTTCCAGGGCCCTATGGTCTCCCGAGATATAATAAGATGTAATCCATCCCTGAATCCATACATGAGCACTAAGCAGAGCATACCAATGCTCGTTAGCATGCCTTCTACCAATCCCTAGATAAGGAGTTGATTCAGGTTCATCCTCAAAATCCCAGAAATCAATGGCATCGTTATTATCCCCATAAAATATTCTCTTTTTCGGCCAGTGAATATTATCAACATCCATAGTATGCCTGCTCATTGCCTGCGCCATGTTAAAATATTTTGGATTCCCAGTACGCATGAAGTTCGTCCAAAGCATAAAATCAACGGTGGGCTCATTATTGGTCCATTGTATCCAACGCCCATCGAAATAGTAGCTTTTCCCATCTCCATAATTAAACATACCATACCAAGGTTCATGTTTTTGATTATAGTCGAACCATTGATATCTATACTGTAAAGCATTTTCAAATTCTGGGTGATTGGTAGACATTGGTGCCATATTTCCATAAACTTTAGAACCTGTATACCATTCTGGAGCTGCATGAGCGACCGGGCTATCAAGAACATAGTCCATTTTTTCACCGACTTCCTCTTGATCGACCTTATCATGAAAATAGTATATGAATTCCGTTGTCTTGGTGATTCCCTGGGCAAAATTCCCAAGCATACCTCCGTCTGATTCAGTATTATGCCTTTCAAAGCTCATAGGTCCATTTTCTAACGGCCATATACTGCCCGTCAGTATTCCAGTTAACGGATCAATTTCAATACCTTTAGGATATTCTTTTAGGAAATTCTTAATTCCGATTCCTACACCTCTTTTACCGTCTGTAATATCCATCCATCCTTTGGCCCTTTCTGATTTTGCCAGATTTTTTTTACCCTTAGAAACCGTAGCTTCAAAAATTAAATCCTTGTTAGATTCATCCTTGCCATCTTTTTTAAAGCCGTTCATGTACAAACTTCTTAAACTGGTACTTTTTCTCCTTTCAGGCCCTTTTTGAAGCAATTGAACCACTTGTTCCTCATTTAAAGAAATATCTTGAGAAATCGTTTTAGCTTTTTCGTTGCTCCATTCTCCTTCCGTCAATGGAATAGAAACGTTCACATCGTCATCAAGATGATATTTGAGTTGAATTCCACTCGCGGCAATTTGATCATTTGGTTGTGTCCAGCCAATGTCCTCGGCAACATCTTCATCAATGATATTTTCATTCTGCGTTGCTATCGAATAATGCTCGCCATTTTGCACTTTATGTTTATCGGTAACCCCTGTATAGGTCAATGTGTGTAATACTTTTATGTAGCTTTTACCTGCGTATGCATGTAGCCATATCGTAAATGGCGAAATATTATTATCAGGTCTATTATACATATAAGTTCCTTCCACTCTAAAAATAGTATGCATAGGTCCGGACCCTTTCTCCCTGAAAATAGTATTGATAACCGCTTTTGACGCATCAATTCCTGCATCGTCCAAAAGATCTAAATAAGAACCTCTATTGTCCTTTGGTGAGGAGCCAATAAGCTCTGCATCATCGAATGTACCATCGTTGTTAGAATCTAAATAAACTTCGTCCAAAAATCCATTTCCTTCTTTATGTATTGAAAATGAAAGTGGCCCGGTATTTACATCGATGCCTCCTTGTGGTCTCATATTATTTGAAGACACTATTTTTTCATCTGGTCGAATTGGCACAATTGAATCACCATATTCCAGCACATATTCCGAACCCTCCTCCGAAAAGAAGAACACCCACATCCATTTCACGCTATCGTCTAAAGGACCCCAATTTGCAACCTCGGTGGTCTGACAAGGAATCTCCTTCCCATCAGCGGTTCGTAATCTCAGGTGGTCGACGGAATTTAGTTCGCCCTTCGGAAAAGGTATACCCAAGGTAATGGGCGCTCCCGGTTTGTTATTTTCTATGGTGAGGGATACCTGTTTTCCTAGTTTTTTGGTTTCGCATGATTGGAGTGCCAGGCATGCAATAAAAAATATTAACGTTAGTCTCATTCGTTATCTGTTATTCAAGTTAAAGACATAGTGCCGCTGCTCCCAAAATGGGGGAATCGACCACGTCTGATTTCTCTATTTTTAAATGTTCTATTTGTTTTTGATAAGCGAACGAATCGAGCCCGCGCCACATCGTTTTTTCAAAAAAAGGGATGGAATTACTAATTGAGCCCCCAAGAATTATAGCTTCTGGAGAAAATAGATATAAAATAGCTTTGATCGCTTCCGACAAATGCGAACCGTACTCTTCGAAAGCCCTTATTGCTATGGAATCATTTTCCAACGCATGCTCAAAAAGTAATTTTGCGGAATTTCCGTAGTTGTTCTCGAAAAAGAAACTACCGGTGTAATCTTCCATAATTCCGTCTCTGTAACCAAGCATTCCTATTTCTCCTGCGCCGCACAGAACACCGCAATACAGTTTTCTATCAATAACGATGCCCATCCCTAGACCCGTCCCCAATGATAAGGCCACATAGTTCGCATAGTTTACCGCTTTACCGAAATGTCTTTCGCCGATTGCAAAACAGTTGGCGTCATTGTTTATAAACACGGGCACGCTGTACCGGTTTTCCAAACGGCTCTTTAAAGCGATTTCTTTCCAAGCCGGAATGTTCTGAACATCATAGACTACACCGGTTTCAACATCGACCACTGCCGGTACACCAATGCCAATGGCCTCAACGGAATTCGTGAAAAGGGCATCTATCAAATGAAACAACTCGTTCACTACCTTATCACTAGAATCAGCGCGAAGTACGGGAACCGAAGCTGTCTTTAAAACCGTTCCATTTTCGACAAGGCCCGCTTTCATGTTGGTACCACCTATATCCACCCCAATCAATTTGTTTCGAATATTCCCCATCAATCCTTGCTTAAACTGATGATTTTGTTATTCACCAAAGGTTTTGCCCAAAAACCAATAGTGAGGATAAAGACCAATGGAATAATGAGAAAGAACATTCCAGACCTCAAAGTCATTAACTCTCCCAGACCCCCGACAATAAAAGGAATGACCGCACCCCCAGCAATGCCCGTACAAAGAATACCTGATAATGAACCATGATGTTCCTTAACGGAGTTCAACGCCAGCGAGAATATTACGGAATACATGACGGAGATGAAAAAACCAACTAACGGAAAGCCTATTAATGCAGTTTCGGAAGAGCCCGTTAAAGCTAAGATTAGACATGCAATAGTGATGGCCGTTGCCCAAATCAGTAATTTACGGCTGTCCATAAATTTCAATAGCAGTAGTCCTAGAAGACAGCCAATCGTTAACATTGCCCAGAAATAAGATACCGTATTGGCCCCGACCGTTTGGGGATCCAGCCCATGGTATTGGGAGAGGAATTGTGAAATCCAATTACCGACGCCTTGCTCCGTGCCTACATAACAAAAAATCCCTAAGAAATATAGGATTGTCCATTTGTTTTTAAGAAGGTCCCAATACGAATTGCCGTCCCCAGCCTTTTCATCTGCCTTCTTTTCGAATTTAGGATATTTCTTGAAAAAGACATAGAAAAATAGGATAAGCGCAATTGCGGCGAATACGATATATAAAGATACCCAAGGTAAATTTTCCGGCACCCAGCCTCGTAATGTTTCCGCTAAAGACCCTTCCGTTGTATTCTCTTTGTTTACCAAATATTTGTACAAATACGGACTCAGAAAAGACGCACCCCCAAAGACCAATTGCGCCAATACCGAATTAAAAGCAAAGTGCTCCTCTCCGCCCGCAACACGTAGCATCGGATTGATGATTACCTGCAAAACGGCCATACAACAACCCAATGTGAAAAGTGTGATACTGAATACCAGGTACCCCGGAAAGATCGCAAACCCCAATGCCGCTATCGCCATGACCAAGAACGAAATCGAAAGCAAGGTTCTTTCGCTATATTTTTCACATAGAAAACCAGCGGGGATGGACATGATGCCATACGCAATAAAAAATGTAAATGGCAAGAAACCCGTCAACGTCAAGCTTAGTTCGAAACTATCCTTAACATCAACGATGATGGAATTCAGGATATTGGTAATAAAGGAGATGACGAAAAATACCAGCATTACAAGCACTATGATGCTGTAATACCTTTTGGTAATAGAGGTACTAGTATCCATTTAAATAGGGTTGATTAATGTAATAAAGAAAGGTGCACGAATGTGTTACCGAGACATTATTTGCTTCCGAGCATGGGAAACATCTCCTTAATTTCTTGCTCGGTAGGTTGTTTGCCATACTCGCAGATTTCAAAAAACTCGACATGATTTACATTAGAAACATCAAGATTTGGATACCATTTTTTAACAGCTTCCATGGTACTAGCATCTGGCTTTCTATTCATCCATTTCTCTTTTAACCAGGCTAATCGCTCTTTTTCCCCAGTAGGAATTGTCGATAAATCAGTTCCATTGGTCCATGGCAACCATTCAAACATTTGAGATTTGTGAGCAGCCAATCCCTCAACTTTAGTATCTATAACATCATCGACAACTACTGCAATATCCTTTTGGAAAGGGTAAGGCTTTTTGAAATTATCACTCATATAAAGAAAAACTGGATTCTTTTTAAGTGGGGGCGTATCTGGTGCAACATTGGGTACGATATTCATGTAAGCTGCATCCTGAACTACAGAACCTGCATTTCTATGATCTGGGTGGTAATCGTTGGGTCTAAGGCCCAAAACAATGTCCGCGTCCCAATCACGAATCCTTCGAATAACATCCAATCTAACATTCAAAGTTGGAAACAATTCACCATCGTGATTATCCAATACTTCATATTCTGCAATCCCCAAAGCTACTGCTGCGTCTTTAGCCTCTTGTCTGCGCATTTTAGCCAATGGACCACCTCCCAAACTCTGGTGACCAGCATCACCGTTAGTAAGAGCCAAGAATTTTACATTGTGCCCCATCCTAGCAAATAGTGCAGCTGTTCCTCCAAATTTTGAATCACAATCATCTGGATGAGCACCAATCGCAAGTATGTTTAAAACTTTTTTTTCTTGTGCCTGACCCATGGTCATAGCAAAGCAAAGGCATAATAGGAACGTTAATTTTTTCATTTCTTTATCTATTTAAATCAGTTAATTACTAACAATATTAGAACAGGGACTTTTTAAAAAAACTAAAAAGAACAATAAATTAAAATATGTTGCTGAGGATATCCCCATAGATCCATAAGTAGGTAATTCATAGTATGGGGTCAATCAAACTAACTCAACATTCAAATTTCTTAAGTTTATTTTTTTAATCAATTTTGAACAAAATTGGTGTTTATATCCATTTCTCGTTGAGGAATAAAAAATAAATCTCTAATGTTACTTGCATCAATAACTTGAGATTCTGCTTCAATTAATCTGTCGTTGACAACTCCAAACCTTTTAAGATCTGCCCAACGATGATTTTCAAACGCAAGCTCCAACCTTCTTTCATTCAGTAATTTTTCTGCGAAAGAACCAGGTGTTGAGGCATTTATATTTTCTAATCCAGCTCTTGTCCTGACTTCGTTTATCAAATCATAACTCTCAGTTGATTCTCCTAAAGCTTCGGCAAGCATTAGAAGAACGTCTGCATATCTAAATACCACAAAATTATTATCGGAATCATTCTCAGTCGGGGGATTACTTTGATATTTCCTCACATGATTCTGCTCCACTACTTCTCCAGCATTATTTAAATATGTGGTACCTAATGAAGGTTCAAATCGTAAATCTCCTTCCTCAAAAGCACTTACCAAGTCCTCAGTTGGCCTATTCCTTCCAAATCCCTGACCAGTCTGCAAATCACCACTTGGGGAAAACTCATTAGTTAAAAAAGTTCCTTGACCAATACCTCCACTAATAAATTGAACCTCAAATATAGACTCTTGATTGTTCTCATTGGATGCTCCCCATAAATCGGCATAACTAGGTTCCAGTTCATAATTATAGTTATTGATAATTCGCCTTAAAGTAGCTTCTGCGTCAGAATTATTCCCTAGTGTCAACTGAATTTTCGCCAATAAAGTAGCGGCGGCCCCTTTGGTGGCCCTCCCTACATCACCCACAGAATAGGAAATTGGTAAATTATTCTCAGCGATAGGTAAGTCAGAAGCCAATTGATTGTAAACGGTAGAAGCATCCACTTGAGTGAGTCCATCACCAGGTACAAAAGGGGTTAACTGTAAAGGAATATTTCCAAAAGCAATAGCTAAATGATAATACATTAATGATCTTAGGAAAATCGCTTCACCAGTAATTCTATTTTTAAGGCTTTCATCAATATCACTAACGTTATCTATTCTATCAAGAATAACATTGCAGTTTGCGATTACCCTATAGGATGCACTCCAAGCAGCATCTACTTGCTCGTTTAAAGTGTTCTCCGTAAATTGATTAATTTCGGTATACTGCCTAGCCAAACCTGTTGCGTCAGGACCTTGGTCCGTATTATCGGAACGCATTTCAAATAAGGTCCAATAGGCTCTGTTATACACACCAGGGTCTTGTAATCCTGCATAACTAGCATTAATGCTAGCTTCAAAGTCATCTGCCGTGTTATAAAAATCAGCCTCGTTCCTATTGGAAATGGGTGCAAGATCTGTAAAATCTTCACTGCAAGCTGATGTAAAACATATCGTTATTAGTATTATGATTAATTTCTTCATCTTATACAGTTTTAAATTAAAAAGTTAGGTTTATACCCATGGTTAAAGATCTTGTTAATGGATATGCCCCATAATCTTCTCCTGGGGTTAAAGCATTGGTAGAAATATTACTCACCTCAGGGTTGTATCCCAAATAATCCGTTATCGTAAAAAGGTTAGTTCCTGTAATATAAAATCTTAGTCTGTCAATACCATTATCACCAAATAACTTTTCAGTTGGCACAGAGTATCCGAGGGTAATATTTCGCAAACGAATGAATGATCCGTCCTCTACTTGATAAGAGGAGGGCCGGTTATTGTTGCCGTGATTTCCAGACTCTCTATCGGCTCTTGGTACTATTCCATTTCCAGGTTCAGAGGGTGAGCGCCATCTATCGTTTAGCAACGCATAGGCATTGAAGTTTCCTTCTCCATTTTTCATATGCCTAGAGGTAAGATTTAAAATTTCATTTCCTTCAACTCCCTGAATCAAAAAGCTAAAATCAATGTTTTTGTAACTAAATCTATTATTTATGCCCCATGTAAAATCGGGAAAATAATTACCCGTAACCGTTCTATCGTCGGGAGTTATTTCCCCATCTCCATCAATATCCTTAAATCTGAAGTCGCCTGGGGCAGGGTTTGGAGCTTGGGTATCCAAAGGAGCGTTATCAATATCAGCTTGATTTTGATAAATTCCATCTACCACAAATCCATAATAACTACCTATGGGGTCACCAACCCTTGTAACATGCCTAATCCCTGCACTTCCTGCTGAAAATATGGGCTCGTTACTCTCGTTTAGTGATAAAACTTCGTTCTTATTTGTAGAAAAATTGAAATCTGTATCCCAGGAGAACTCACCCGTAAAATTCTTAGTACTCAATGCTAATTCGAATCCACTATTCTCTACTTCACCCAAATTCTGTAAAGTTGTCTGAAAACCTGAAACCGAAGAAATGCTAACATTTAATAATAAGTCAGAAGTTTTAGTAGTGTAATAATCGGCCAATAGAAAAATCCTGTTCTTAAACAATCCCAATTCCAATCCAAAGTTGGTTTGTTGGGATTTTTCCCAAGTTAATTCAGGATTAGGAATTGTACTTTGAATCAACCCATTTACCTCGTTTCCTGAAAGATTATAATTGTCAGGAGAAAGAAGCCCAATAGCACCATAATTAGGAATTTCAAAGTTTCCAGTTTCACCCCAGCTAAATCGAAGTTTTAATTCTGAAATAGCCTCGACAGATTGTAGGAAACTTTCTTCGTTGACGCGCCATCCTGCAGAAAATGATGGAAAGTATCCAGTTTGATTATCCGCGCCAAATCTAGAGGAACGATCTGAACGAATTGTTCCTGTAAATAAATATTTATCCTTAAATGCGTAATTCAATCTGAATAAAGACGAAGCCAATGTCCATTGCTCCTGAACTGAATTTCCAGCAAACACTTGACCACCACTAATAGTAGTTACCAAATCATCTGGAAAGTTATCAGCATTTACTTGTTTAATAGCTATGTTATCTTTTTGGGCGGTATAACCGATTAGTGCATTAATGAAATGATCACCAATTTCCTTATCCCAGTTCAAAGTATTTTCCCACAACCAGTTAACTTCAGTAGAAGAAGTTGCCTGAGCATAAGATTCTCCTTCGGTTGCATTTCTGAATAGCAATGAATTCCCTCTATAAAAATCTTGGTTATATAAATTAATATAAGTACCCCCAAAAGTTTTAAAATTTAGCCCTGGTAAAATCTCATAGGATAAACCTAAGGATGCTCGAGTCTGAAACTGAAAGATTTGGTCATCTACACCTTCAATAATCGCGAGAGGGTTACTTGCTGTGGTTGTTGCACCGCCTAGAAAAGATTGATTATTTAATTGATTGATTGTACCATCTGGATTGAAAGGCGCAACTGTAGGGGAATGGACAATTCCCGAATAAATGATACCTGGTGGCCTTGCAAAATATGGTGCAGATGCCGGCACTCTTTGGTTTTCAGTTATTGTTGGAGCTATTCTAAGATCCAAGTTTAATTTATCTGTTAGCTGGGAATTTAAATTCAGCATCATGTTATACCGTTCAAACTCTGCTTTATCAAGTACACCAGTTTGTTTATAATATCCTACTGAGGTAAAAAAACTTGTATTATTTCTGATTGGTGAGGCATATGAAAAATTATAGTTATTAACTATACCTGTCCTGAACATGGCATCTTGCCAATCGGTATCAGTACCGTCCCAATTAATGAATGATTCTGGCATTTCATAATTTGCATTTCCCCTATCACCAGGGCCAATAGGGTCAGTAATTGAAGCTCCTGGTACCGAGGATAAATAATTATTATTTCTGGCGTCTCTAGTAAATTCAATTAATTCCGGAGCATTCATTAAGTCAAGTCTGTTAGCAACATCCTGCATGCTTATAAATGAGTCAAATGAAAATTTACCTTTTTCTGTAGCTGATGCCTTTTTTGTAGTAATTAATAAAACTCCATTTCCTCCTCTAGAACCATATATTGCAGCAGCGGATGCATCCTTCAATACTTGTATGGACTCAATGTCATTAGGATTTAAGGTTGCAAGTGGATTCACTGGCGGTGGTTGAAAAGCTGCAGACCTCCCAGGTATGCCGCCATTAACACCAACCGAGGTTAGATTACGAGATATTGGAATTCCATCTATTACAAATAATGGATCGTTACCCGCAGAAATAGAACCTGAACCCCTGATTCGAATATTTGGAGTGGCACCTGGCTCGCCAGAAGTTTCTTGAACCTGAACCCCTGCTACTCTACCAATAATAGCACTCTCTGGACTTAAAGACGGTACTTCAACAATAGTTTCCGGGGTAACGGAAATTACAGAACCTGTCACTCTCTTTTTTGCCAAGCTTCCGTACCCAACAACTACCACTTCTTCCAAAGCTGCTGCATCTTCCTCAAGAGTAACTGTAATAGAGGTTTGACCCGAAACATCAACTTCTTTGGATTTATATCCCAAATAGGAAACCCGAATCGTTGAAACCCCTGTTGGCATTAATATTTCGAAATTACCGTCAAAGTCAGAAGTTGTACCTATAGTTGTTCCTTTGGCGATAACGGTTGCTCCAGGAAGGGGTATTCCATTAGAATCAAGAATACTTCCATTCAGACTAGTTTGAATAGTAGGTGTTTCCAAATTCTTTTTAGGAACCTTATTAATAGAATCTATAGGTTTCTTTGTCCTGATTACAATTTGGCTAGAAAGTATTTCATAATCCAAATTAGTATCTTTAAAAGCTTCTTTAAGTAAATCCTCGATACATAGATTATTCTTAGAGATATTTATCTTACTGGTTAAATCAACTTCAGAAGCCTCGTAAAAAAACTTATGACCTGTTGAGTTAGTTATAGTTTCAAATACGAAACCAAGATTTTTATTTTTAAAGTTTGCTGTAACCAGATCTCCTTGGGCACATGCGCTTGTTTTAGCATAGCTAAAACATACCGATAAAAATAGGCAGCAGAATAGTCCATTTTGGAGCATATACGCTACTTTACTTTTGATTTTCTGTTTTTTCATAATTAGTTTAGTCTAGTTAGTAATTGGTATCTTTTTTGTTGAAATTCGTTTCAAGTCATAAGCCTCATTGTTTTTTAATTGTTATTGTTTTTCCTTCTTTAGTATATGTGAAATGTGTATGCGTCTGTATCGTTTCCAATATTTGATCAATTCCCTCTTTATCAAACATACCTGTAAACCTGAGTTCGCCGAGTCTTTCATTCTTATTGACAATTTTGACATTAAATTGGCGCTCTAGTTTTTTAATTATGTCTGACATTTGTTCATTTTGAAAGGCCACTACGCCTTTTGTCCAAGCTATATATGGATTAACATCAACGTCTTCAATAAAATATACATTTTCCATTGCCTTAGAATTCGTTATTTTTTGGAATGGCTTGATCATTTTTAAAGTTTCCGCACTAAAATCATTTTCCACACCTACTCCTACAGATCCTTCAACTAATACAACTTCAATTTTATCATCATTTTCATAGGCAGATATATTGAAAACTGTACCATATACTTGAGTGAACATCTCCTCGGTTTTCACTACAAAAGGCTTTTGTTGATTTTTAGTAATATCAAAAAATGCTTCGCCTTTTAGATAAACTTGCCTGTAATCCATTCCTGCAAAACTTGAAGGATATCTTAATTCAGATGCAGAGTTCAACTTGACAACTGAGCCATCCTGAAGCGTTATGGACAAAATTTTACCTTTAGGAATTCTTAAAGTATTATACTCTGATTTAAACTTTGAATTTGCTTCAATGTCATGATGCAAAACTCCTTTATTAAGACGAATATTTGCAATCCCCTTTTTTGAATTTATTATGGTATCGTTGTATTCATTAATATTAATAATCTCACCATTACCTAGCTCTAGGGTAATTTCCTCTGGATTAATTTTCTGAAAACTAGTTTGATTAATGTTTCTATTTAAAATGAAATATGTAGTAGAGGCAACTAAAACTAGAAGTGAAGCCGCATATTTCCATACCCGACCACTTGCGTAAAAAGGAATGTGCTTTATTCTTTCTTTATCTTTAATGTTTTTCAAAAACATTTCAAAAGCCTTCTGAGAATCCCAGGATTGATTACGGTAACTGATAAAAAATTCAGCCTCAACCAATTTTTTAAACACTCGTTGATTACTTTTTTTATTCACCCATTCGTAAAGAATTGAAATTTCTTCCTTAGTAGCCTTTTGTTGAAGGTATTTCGAAATTATATCTCTAATATCAATCTTGGTCATTTTAAAAAATTAAGGCCTTTTAGTTTAAAGACGTGGAATTTCTAAAAAACCCTTACTCATAACTTGTTTTTTTAACAAAAAAATTCCAGATAGAATGGATATCTGGAATTTTAAGTAAATAATATATAATTAATGATTTAGAAGAAGCTTGATAGCTGAGTTCTCAGTCTTCTTAATGCTTTGGACATATGTACTTCAACTGTCCTAATTGATATATGAAGTATTTCCGAAATTTCTTTATATCTAAGGCCTTCCTTTTTTCCCATTAAAAAGACCCTCTTGCATTGATCGGGTAAATTTTCAATTTCAGCCTCAAGGATTTTGAGTCGATCTTCAAATTCATGGTAATCAACCTTTGAGACTTCAAGGTACGAATCTCCTATTAGATTTTCTAAAAGTTTGAATTTCTTACTCTCTTGACGCTTTGCATCTACGAAAAGGTTGTATGCTATTTTGAAAAAATAATTTTTAAGTCCATTTTTTTGGACATTCAGTTTCTTTCTTTTCTCCCAAATTTTTACAAAGGTTTGCTGCGCAATTTCCTGGGCTAATCCAGAATCCCCAGAAATAGCCAATAGATAATTACAAAGTTCTTTATGGTAGCGTTTGAATAAATACCCATAGGCACCTTCAGAACCTTTTATCAAGTCCCTTATGAGAACATTTTCATCATTGTAATTTTTGTAGCCCATTTTGGTAATCTTTTTAAACCCTCTCTCGCTTTGCTAGGAGGCTCAAACTATTACAATTAAAAATCTATGATAGGCTCTAACTTTTCGTTAGATAGAACTAAAATCAAATTCCATGTCTTTAGACTAGAAATACAACCATAGTTGTAAATGAATTAAACAGTACAAGTAATTAACGATTAAGAAAAATTGCTGAATAGGTTAATCACAGACTTCAAAACAAAAAATCGACAAAAAGATTTTTAAAGTTATAAAAAAAAATTAAATGTTATTAAAATCTTAAGTTTATTTATATCCTGAGTTCGATTAAAAAAGTACAAGTTGATATTTTTTTACCATGTGAGATTTAATACTTGGTTTTTTTAGCTAGAAGCTATAGGCTATAAGCCTTTAGATAATGTTCACTAAAAAGTTCCCAAAGCTTCTATGTTTCAAAATTTCTGCTACTCTCTAATGTGGGTGTCTCCTAAAACATAATTGCCCTTTAATTGATTGTCTCTGTAATTATATAGTATCTTAAACAAGCTAAGATGCAACTCCTGCTGTATCCGGTTTATAATAGAATCTGAGAGTATCTGAAAAAACAGTTTCCGACCTACTTAACTGCCTATTTAATAATTCATTACCTTTTTAACGTAAACGCCAACCAATACTTTAAATGATAAAATTCTTTAGAAAAGTACGCAGATGGTAAAATTGTGCTGGTTGTTATGGTATTTTGAATAGCGATTAAATTAATTTACTGGAATGTGCAAGTGTTGTCAAAAATTCATCCGTAAAAATTCTTATAATTTTAGAACGGAATTTAAGTTTAGATCATAAACTATAGAACTGATTCTAAACTACTTTGTATTTGATCTTTTTTGTCTTCTGGACTATATTTAAGAGCAAGTTTGAAAGCATTTCGAGCTTCTTTTTTTCTTTCAAGTGCTTTTAATGCTTTTCCTCTATTAAAATGTGCTTGCCAATACGTTGCATTTTTCTTTATGGACTGTCCAAACACATACTCTGCCTTAGTGTAATTCTTTTCATCTAAGAGCCTACGTCCATACCGTTCCAGATAAACATCACTTCCAACCATTATTGCTCTTTCCATCGCTTTTTCAGCGGCAGCGTCTTCTGACAGTTGTTTCAACAGTTTAGCTTTAACATCCCAATTAGAAAAATTTTCTTCAAGCTGAATAGACTTGTCCACCCATTCAAGTGCTTCTCTTGTATTGATTTTATATTCTGCACAGTAATCCGCCGCCTGGCACCAACTAAACCATTCCCAATACGCATCTGAACGCAATTGTTTTCTAATATTATCTAAAGCAAGTTCGTCAATATTTAGTGTCAAATTTATTTCTGCACTTTTGTCAGCCCATTCTAATACAATGGAAACAGTATCTCGATCACGCTTATTAAAATCAAAACTCAACCATTCTCTAATATCCATCGTATTTTTTACAGATACAGTTACGCGTAATGCGTCTTCATCCTCGTTATAAAAATAACTTCCCCAAGAAGTATGATTCTTTGAGAAAATAAATGTCCATTGATTCTCTTCTGGCAGCAAATGAATCCCATAGGTGCCTGCCACCAATTTTTCTCCTTCAACTTCTACATCATCGGTAATCGTAAATATCGTATTTGCATTAGCTCCTGCTCGCCACACTTTTCCATATGGAATCATCTCTCCCCAGATCTCTCTACCTCTTGTCCCTGGACTATGATAGTTAACCGTGATGTCTGTAAATCCAATACGCTGCGTAATAGTTGACTGCTGACTTTTATCCGGTAAAGTAATAGGATTATGGATATTAAAGTGTTGAGCACCTACCTCTACTATTAAAAGAAAAAAAGTTAGAATCGCTAAGTATAATTTAGAATTTTTCATTTCAGAATTTTTTTTAATTTTTAAACTAATTAAGTTGAAATCAAATCTCAAAATTGAACTGATTTAAATTTTTTTTGAATTGAATAAAAGGGTTGCGGAAATTTGTGTTGCGAAACATAAAAATCAACCCTTTATTTACAGTGTACTCGTCAAAGATATGATATCCATTTCAGAATGAAATAGTCCCATAAAACAGCGTTTAAGCCCAACTAATTATTACATCAGAAAAGATTCCTAAATGAACAGCGATCGTAATCCAAGAGCACTCCACTCTTCTTTTTATAACAATAAAAACCCTAAGCTACCTGATTATCTTCCAGGATCTTTTGCTGTTTTTGTAAATATCCTCTTTAGTTTCAAGTATTACTTGTAACCTATCCATATCTTCCACAACCTTTTTATCCAGAACACGAGCATATATCTGGGTGGTCGCAATCTTGGTATGTCCTAAAAGTTTTGAAACGGTTTCAATAGGCATTCCGTTGCTCAGTGTAACCGTAGTGGCAAAGGTATGCCTAGCCATATGAAAGGTCAGGTTCTTTCTAATTCCGCAGGCATCCGCTATTTCCTTTAAATATAGATTTGCCTTCTCGTTAGTTACGGGCGGAAATAAAGTTCCGGAAACCTGCACCATTGGATGTTCACTATACTTTTCGACAAGGGAAAGGGCCGTGGGCATTAAAGGTACTTTGACCCGTGTGTTGGTTTTCTGTCTTTGAGTCACGATCCATTTCTTATAGTCATCGCCAATCCAGATATTCCTAGGTGTCAAATTTCTTAAGTCCGCATAGCTTATCCCTGTATAGCAACTGAACAGAAAAAGATCCCGAATACGTTCCAAGCGCTCAATAGGAAACTCATAATTTGCCAAATTGGATAGTTCATTTTCCGAAAGAAATTCCCTGTCCGTCTTTTCAAAGGTCGTTTTCCAACGTCTGAACGGATCCTTATCGAGCCATTCCAAATGATAGGCCAAGCGTATCATTTTTCGAAGCCGTTGAATATGTTTCATTACCGTATTATGGCCCATCGAACGTGGATGTCCTTTTGGATAGGATTGGTGCAGAAAACTTTCAAAGTCACAGATGAATTTATAGTTCAATCTGCCAAGATGGATATCTTTAAGGTGAAGCGATTTGAGAAATCTCCTAATATAGCCTTCGGTAATTCCGAAATTCCGGATGGTTCCTAATGCTAGGTTCCCCTCGATTTTCTTACTATGGTACTCAATGAGTTCCATAAGGGTTTTAGTGCTCTTATCATCCCCCATGAAATAATCCTTGACCATTTGGGTCGTTAGCAGCTTTCCGCCCCCTTTTAGCTCTTGATAGCTCTGGTACAATTGGGATTTTGCCAATTCCAAATATTGATTCATTTGCTTTGCCAAGGTGGAGTTTCCGAGCACTCTTTTGTGCTTGTTATTCCATAGCCCCAATGGCACTTTCCGCTTTAGACTGACACTAAGTCTTTTTTGGTCCATGGTGATGCGTGCATAGATAAGCACCTCACCGTTTTTGACCTTTGCTGTATCGGCCCAGAATTGAATAGAAAATGTTTTTGCTGTTCGCATAACCTTTGATTTAAATTAAACTTGATTTTCACGAAAGTCAAATCCAATTTTATCAAAATAGCGGAGGCCCATTTTTTTTAAATGGTAGCTCTAGCTACCATTTATGTTTTGAGCTACCAGATAGCTACCATTTAAGAGCAAATCATCTCAAATTAAATGAAACCCTAAAAACTTAAAAACCAAGCATTTAATAAAAAATGCTTGGTTTTGGTTCCTTTTATTTGAACCTTTA
>CAWFGA010000011.1:0-79002 GCA_963815225.1 uncultured Flavobacteriaceae bacterium | reverse complement strand
AAAATTAAAAAAGATGAATTCTCCAGACAAGATTAGTAGTGACTCCTTTATTCTTTTCTTTGAAGGGAACATTAAACTGATAGAAGCACTGCTTGGCAAACTGATCCCAAATTAGAAATGAATATTTTCAAATCATAATCGTGTAGGGTTTCAGTTTTTTAATCCTGTATTATAAAGGATGATATATTAATCAGTCCCTACAAAATTGGCCCTTCCAAAAAATCTTCGGTTTATGAAGTTATTGAGATTAGAACCAAACCGATAATTAAATCCAAATCTGGTATCGATGATATAAGCTGAGGGCAGGGTTACCCTCCCGCTCAAAATATCCTGTTCGGTGAAGTCTCCGGAGGCCAGGTAAATTTGGTCCTTTACATAGTTGCCTTCTGCCCTAACATAAAAAGATAAATTCCCAGTGACACGGACATCTGCTCTGATATTCAAACCTGTAGACCAAGAACTAAAATCATCCAGATAATTTCTCAGACGATATCCCACCTCTAGGTTTCCCCAACGTTTATTAAGTCCCAGGCTAGTTCTCAAACTATGGAGGACCCTGGTTTCTTTAAGGACACCGCTAATCGTTTCTTCGACATATCGATTATTCCTGAGTTCAATCCCATAGTTCATTCTTAGAAATCTGGTATTCTGCACAGCTTCCGAAAAAAAATTGTATTCTACCGCAGGTCTGAAGCTGGTCTGTAACTGATAATTAAGTCGGGTATTCTGACGCCCTGCAATATCATAACCATAAGACCATTGGGGTGAAATAGACTTCACAAGCTGATGATTAAATCCAAATTCTGATACATCAAAATTATTCGCAACTTCATCGACAATCTGGATACCATCTCCATCAAGAACCGGATTGCCATTGTCATCTACTCTTGGCACTTTTTGAATCGTTCTTCTAAGCCTTTCATCTATTCTCCCGGATAGGGATATTTTCCATTCATCTGTTATTCGATTAATATTGATGTTTCCACCAATATTGATGTCACTGCTTAATTCCTCTAATTCAATGTTAGCATCACCCCCCACATTAAAAACCCAGTAATTATAGGGATCTATAGTTTCCTGAATTGAATCTTCCAGAATGGCAGAGTCGGTCTTCATGTTGATTTCGATCTGCTCTCCAGCTTTGGTTTTCGCAACATACGGAGCTAAACCTAATTTGATATACCGGGTTATTTTATCCCGCACTTCAAAGTCGGTGTCAAGCTGTCTATTATTTACATAGAGGGTGTCTGTTCTTCCCGCATGAATAGTTTGTTGACCAATAAAAATCAGTTGATATTGTCTTCCCCCTCCACCGGATCTGTTTCTGTTAATCAACAGAAAGACATCGGCCTTTTGATTATCCCTGTAGAAGTCTACGGCCGTAATTTCTGTTCTTATATAATCTAAATCACAGCCTCCATCTCTCCAATCACAGCCATCGATGAACACTCCGAGTTTATTAGGAGGGTCGTAATTATCAATTAATGTTTGACTGATTGCAGGAGGATGAAAGGAAAAAAATGCCAGAATCAATAAAAGTGATATTATTCTCATTTGATTAGAGTTAATCCAAGTTGATAGCACTATTAAGCGCCATATTCGTAGAAAGTTGTGAGCGCTAAAATAGCGTTTTACCATTATTGTTTGAAAAGAAGTGAATATTTTATAGGAGAAAGCAGAGCAGATGATTGTCGAATTTATTCAACAACAAATGTAAGCTAAACCAGTTTCTGTCTGTCATGTTAGCAGAATATAACATTAAATGACCCCGATTAATCCTACATACGATACCTTTTAAGAATAAAATGAAACCGCTAAAACACGTACAAGTAAAGTGAAGAATGTTGCTTACACCGGGTATAGCTCATGGTTTATCGCTTGGTCGCTTGGTCGCTTTTTGCTAACTTGAAAATATATTAAAAGGCTCGTGGCGCTTTGTTACGAGCCATACCCAAATGGTCAGCTGTCATTTAAAAACCAACATTATGAAAAAATATATAATACTTTCAATTTTATTTTTTGTCAGCGAATCTAGCATATATAGTCAGGAAGGAATTAAGTAAACCATTATAAAGAACACCTATTTAATAGATGGAAATGGAAATGAACCTGAATTGAAGTCCATTAAGATAGTAAACGGAATTATTGCTCAAATCGGAAAATTTGAAGAACTGCCAGCAGCTGAAAATACTATTATCATAGATGGTACAGGCAAGTATTTAATTCCAGGTCTAATAGATAGTCATACTCATTTAATGATGGGAGGTGATGAAAATGGACAGAAAGAATTACTCTTAAAAATGTTGAAGACTGGTGTTACAACTATTCAAGATTTAGTAGGTGATGCAAGAGATTTGGCATTCTATTCAAGACAGCAAAAAAGAGGAATAATTAAAGCCCCTGAAATCTATTATACGGCTATGTTTACTACGACTGACTTCATGAAAAAGGATTTTAGAATGAGTATGTTTCCTAATGGTCAGAATGGTGAATTACCTTTTTTACAAGCAGTAGATGAAAATACCGATTTTAAACAGGCAATAGCTAGAGCTCATGGGACTGGAGCGACTGCTATTAAATTATATGCAGGACTTTCTGAAAACATTATTAGAAATCTAACTAGAGAAGCACATGAAATGGATTTAAAGGTTTGGTGTCATCCTGCACAATTTCCTTTAACCGTTCAGGACATTTTGGAAATAGATATTGATGTTTATTGCCATGTAGGCTTGTTAGCGTATACAAACGAAAATGTACCTTCAGAATATCATAAATGGTTTGAAAACCTTTATAAGGATGAGCATTATAAAGTATTCCCAAAGATACTTGATATAGATTCTATTTTAAAAGCAATGCTAGAGCATAATACAATTCTTGATGCTACTTTAGTGGCTTGGAAATATTCAGACGAAGCTTTTGAATTATCAACCAAAATAATCAAAAGAGCCCATGAACTTGGCGTAAAACTAACAACAGGTACAGATATTCAGGGATTTCCAACCATTGAAGAATTGTATTTATTGGTGGATGTTATTGGACTATCGCCAAAAGAAGCTTTAATGAGTTCATCAAAAAATGGTGCCGAAGCTATTGGAATAGAAAAAACTCATGGGACTATCGAAAATGGAAAAGTAGCTAATTTATTACTGCTTAACGAAAGTCCACTGATTAACATCCGGAATGTAGAGAAAATTGATAAGATTTTGATAAATGGAAATGTGGTAGATCAATAAAAAACGCCAGCTAACAACGTATTTAAAAAATAGCGGTTTTAGTGCTTAAACGAAAAATAAATAATAAAATTAAGTCAGTTATAAACCAAAAAGTTCGTGCTTAAAATCCGCTACTTTTCATACACAAACCCGTTACAATGACTAACGAACAAACAAAAAATTTAAAATGAAAATTTCAATCTTACTACTTTTAATTTTATCCTCTGTATCTGTTTATTCCCAAGATTCTGAATATACTGTTTCCTCTTATCTAACAGAGGGTACAAAAGCACCAAATACCCATTATATTGGAGAAGCTTGGTTGAATGCCATTATTCACGATGACCAAGAATTGGGTTATAATATTACAAAAGCAACCTTTAAAGCCAACTCAACCTTAGACTGGCATAAGCACGGTTCGGCACAGGTTTTAATAGTTGTAGCGGGAGAAGCCTATTACCAGGAGAGAGGAAACGAGCCTGTAATTCTGAAAGAAGGAGCTATAATAAAATGTGAGAAAAATATCGAACATTGGCATTCATCGACCAAGAAAAAGGATGTAACCTATTTGGCTTTATATGGTGGAGGGCAACCAACTACTTGGACAGAAGTAGTAACACAGGAATATTATGACGAGGTAGCGGAAAAGCTAAAAAGTAATGGTTAATCTCATAGCATATGAATCAAGTATTCCAAATAAATTTGGTGCTACAAAGACTATTTTGGGTTTTTATTTTTATGGTTGCTTTTATTTCTTGTGACCATCAAGAAAAATCTAACGAAACAATCAATTCGGGCAAAATGATGATTAGATTATCTGAAATAGAAATAGAACCCGAATTCTTGGAAGTTTATCTATCAATCCTAAAGGAGGAATCCAAAGCTTCGGTGGAATTGGAGCCTGGGGTAATTTCAATTTATCCAATGTACCAAAAAGAAAATCCAAACGAAATTAGAATATTGGAAATTTATGCGGACAAAAAAGCATACCAAGAACATTTAGAAACACCTCATTTTAAGTATTACAAAACGAATACTTTACAAATGGTAAAATCATTAAAATTAGTAGATATGGATGCAATTGACGCACAAACCATGTCAATCATATTTAAGAAAATCAAATGAAAATGCCAACGTACAAGAATGGCTATAGTTAATAAGGGTTCTAGCCTTTTAAGCTTGGGTCTGTGTCTATTTAGAATGGCTGCCAAATCTTTTGGATTTGGCTTTTAAAATGAAAAGATAAAAAGTAACAAAAAGATTCGGCTAATCGCTCAAACGATAACAAAAGTGCTATTTTATTCCCGTACTAATCACAGCCTAGACGTTCTACGCAAATTAAAAGAACCGCCCATCTTAGTTAATTTTAATGGAAAACGAATTAAAACCAATATGGAATAAGTTATTCAACTTTAATTGGAGGTTTGGGCTTTTTTTAATTCTCGCGATTTGTATTCCTCGTTTCCTATTGGTGTTGCACGGCAACGAAATAGCCAATATGCAATTCGTGGGAATAATTATGGTAGTAATGGCTATTGCACCATTCCTATTTTTAAGTAAGTACGGCAGGAAAAAAATCGGGATTAAAAAACCTATACATTATCGTTGGCTGATAATCGCTTTGATTTTTGGTGTCGTATTTAGCATCCTTCTTAACTTCCTAGGAGATGCCTTTTATGGTAATTCTTATGAAAATTGGTACAATTATATTGGTAAATCCTATAACATTCCGCAAGAAATAGACCAGCAAAATAAACTTGTTTTGTTCGGTAGTATCACTTTGATTGCAATGACATTCAGTCCTATTGGAGAAGAACTTTTTTTTCGAGGAATAGTCCATTCAAGTTTTGCAAATTCGTTTGGTAACACCAAAGCCTCTTTAATTGATAGTGCGGCTTTTGCGCTTGTCCACATTTCACATTTTGGATTGGTTTTCCACAATCAACAATGGAAATTCTTGGTTTTACCAACTCTTATTTGGGTATTGAGTATGTTTATTGTAGGGATTTTATTTTACGTATGCAGAAAACGTTCAGGTTCGATTCTAGGAGCAATAATATGTCATTCAGCTTTCAATTTGGGAATGAATTATTGCATATTCTATCAATTAACCTGAGGAGAAAAGCGCATAGTACAATGACTTGCACAATGCGAGCTTAGGCGCCTATACAAAGGGCCTTAGCGTGTTTTTGAACACCGCCAAATCCTTTAGATTTGGCTAACTGCTTGGTGGAAATATAATTGCGTACCTGCCCTACACTGTGCATTACCGAGACGTTATAATCAAAAGCTAAACAAAAAATAATGAAAGAATTACAAATACATTCTCAGGGGCACGAAGACCATTTAATAGCTATAAAGGAGCGGTTTACTAAACTTAAAAATGCTTTAAAACGAAATATCAAGATGAATGAAAATAAAAAACAGACTGAGCTGAAAAAAATTGAAGAACAGTTTAGTAAGGAGCACAAGGAATCGAACCAAAATCTCTACTAAGTAAAATAGTCCTAAAGGAAATTTAATCCGCAGGGCTTAAAAGTAAGTTCACGAAAAGAACTCACTTGCACGAAATCAATTGGATGTCCAGTGTTTCTAAGATAAAACGTTAACCGAGTTTCATTGCAGTCTCTGCAAACCGCATTTAAAACAAAAAAAACGAAGCACTCACGACACCTAAATCTCAAAGCCTAGGACGATCTGCTCATAAAATTCAAGCATTTTTACTATGTTTGACTTGCTGAGACCCTTGCCTTCCTTACGAAAGCAATCAATAGCATAGAATCCTATGGATAAAAATGAACTTTACAAGTTGACTAATGAAGAGCTTTTAGTGAAAAAAAAGAAACTAAATAATTCTAAAATTTTTCATGCAACAATTATTGGTTTTCTTATTGGAATCCTCATCTTCGGTTTTGTTTCTTGGGGCCTTTCTTCAGAAAAACGTATAGGTTTTATTATTCCCATGTTAATTCCCGTTCTATTTATTTATAGAATGATGAAAAGTAAAAACAAGAACAAAGATTTGGAAGAAGTTTTAAGAGAACGCCAATTGAAGTAATAGATTAATTTGAACTTTCGCCACGTTGCTTTTTACACAGAATTAAGCACGAACGAATTATTATGAAATAGAATACTCGGCTTTTCACAGCAAATTACGTACAAAAAATCAGTAGAATTAAGGTCAACGATAGAGAATAGCTTACAGCCGCCGAAGCCGCTGCCTGTAAATTTATAGGGCCCTAATCAACTTGGATGAACAGTAAAATGCCCCAAAACTGCAAGCGAGTCATATACCAACCGCAACCTAAAGGGAGAAATAAAACCAAATGAAATATAGTATAAAAGCGCGTTCCACTTCAAAAGAAAATGCTTCATTGCACATTAAACAATCTACCGTTGATTTTGGGATTACGCCAGAATCTGCCGATACACTACCAAACCCGGCCGAATTGTTTTTAGGCGCATTCTCAGCATGTATTCTTAAAAATATTGAGCGTTTTTCTGTAATGATGGGTTTTGAATATTCAAATGCTGAAATAAAAGTGACTGCCACCCGTTTCGAGAAACCGCCTAGAATGGACGACATAATTTATGAATTGATAGTTTACAGTCAAGACGATAATTTAAATATCGATTTACTTAAAAAGAACATCGAGAAATTTGGAACAATATTCAATACGGTCAAGACTTCCTGTAGCGTTTATGGAGAAATAAAAAAAATAGCTGAATAAGAAAGGGTTGCCCATAGGCAGCACCCAACAAGAGCACCGATACCAATTATGTGCCGATTTTAATAATAGGAATGGCACTCCCGCAAAATAGGAGTAACCTTGGTCGCGCTTGGCTCCAAAACAATGGATATTATCATAGGGGTATTGATAGGCAATCTCCTTGCGGTATATAGCTGGAGATTCATTACTTCGCCTATTGCCGTTGAGACACGCCTTTGCCTTTACACCTATCTCAATAATTGTGGGGGATTCCATGACCAAGTTGTACAATTGGGCCAATGTCATCAACTTCACGGTAATCTCGGCGGCCAGGATAATCGTATAAGCCACGGTGCTATAAAACATCCTTAAACAACCGTATCTACAAATAATTTTTGATTCAACACAGTTCCATTAGTTATCATTTACCCCTAAACTAAGAACGTCAAACAATTGTATTAATCACTATCTTAACGGCTAATTAAAACCAACCAAAAATGAAAATTCAATTCCTTTTTGCCTCCCTTTTTTTAGCGCTGTTCATTTCTTGCAATCAAGAAGGCACTACAGTGTCCTCTTTGGCAAATTATCAAGGTGATGAAACCTATTCCGTAATTTTTGGGGGTACCACCGTTGGTCACCTTAAGACACAAACGGTAGGTGATACCATACAAGTAGATTACGATTATAAAAATAATGGCCGTGGGCCTACCATGAAGGAAACCATTGTTTTAAACGCCGAGGGTTTTCCCATTGAATGGAAAATAACCGGGAATACCACTTTTGGGAACAGCGTAGATGAACGCTATGCCTTTAACGGCACTGCAGCCTCATGGACGGATGCCACCGGCAGTGATAGTACACTAGTAGACAAGTCCTTGTGGTACGTAAATCAATCCGGAAGTCCGTATTCGGGGATTCTTACGGCGCGTAGCCTATTGAATACGGCCAATTTTTCTGCGGATGTACTACCAGCAGGAACACTTAAACTCAAAGAAATGGAGAAAACGGCGATAACGGTCGATTCCATAACGGTGGATGTTACAACCTACGCCCTTTCCGGTGCCGATATAAACCCCTCCTACTTTATTGCAGATAATGAAAAACGTTTGTTTGCCATCATTTCTCCGTCGTTTGTCATCGTTCGAGAAGGGTTTGAAAGCCAGGAAAAAGAACTGAGGGCCTATGCCGAAAAATATTCTACGGAACGGTTTGAGTCCTTGCAGGAGGAATATGCCCATAATTATGGGAGAAAGGTTCGGATAACCAAGGTTAAAATTTTTGATCCCCACACCTTGGCACTTACCCCGCTTTCATCAGTTTTAGTGGATGGGGAACGCATTGTAAGTATCGATGCACCAGACGTTAGGAACGAAGATGAAGTAATTATCGATGGGGCCAATGGCACCTTAGTGGCCGGCATGTATGAAATGCACGCACATACCGGGGATGAAGGCGCCTTATTGAATGTATTGGCCGGTATTACGAGTTTTAGGGACATGGGGAATGACAATGAAGTATTGGACGATTTGATAAAAAAAATAAACTCAGGGGTATTGGCTGGGCCAAGGGTCCATAGATTAGGTTTTATTGAAGGGCAGAGTAAGTACAGTGCAAATAACGGAATACTGGTTTCCACGGAAGAAGAAGCCTTGGCCGCCGTTGACCGCTATCATGAGATGGGCTTCTACGGTGTAAAGTTATATAATTCCATGAATGGGGATTGGGCTCCGGCCATTGTAAAAAAAGCCCATGAATACGGTATGTTCGTTTGTGGGCACGTACCGGCATTCTCCAATGCCAATGCCATGCTGCGGGCAGGTTTTGATGAAATGACCCATATAAACCAAACCATGCTCGGTTGGGTATTGGAACCGGAAGAGGATACGCGCACACTGCTACGCTTAACTGCCTTAAAGAGATTTCCAGAATTGGATTTAAACAGTCCTAAAGTACAGGAGACCTTAGATTTATTCGTCGCCAACAAAACCGCCATCGACCCCACGTTAACCATACATGAGGTATTGATGAAGGCCAGAAATGGAGAAGTATGGGAAGGTACGGCAGACTTTATCGACCATATGCCGCCCAACTCGCAACGGGGTTTTAAGGTGGCTTTGGCAGATGTGGCTTCGCCCGAAGATGATAAGGCCTACCGAGCGGGTTACGACAAAATTGTGGAAACCCTGAAAATGATGAAGGAGAAGGGGATTTTTATCGTTCCCGGTACCGATTTGGGAGGTGCTTTCCTTTTTCACCGTGAACTTGAACTGTATCAGCAACTAGGTTATACCCCTGCAGAGCTGATAAAACTGGCCACCTATGATATGGCCAATTATTTGGGCGATATGGAATTGGGCAGTATTGCACCCGGCAAATTGGCGGATTTTTTCCTAGTTCCCGGGAATCCGATTGAAGACATTAAAGCCATAAAAACCATATCCATGGTATCTAGGGGAGGAACGTTCTATTACCCAAGTGAGGTATATCCTGCTTTTGGCATTAAACCTTTTACCCCACTGCCTGAGGTAAAGGAATAAAAATTGGCTACGGGTTTATCGTACTAAAAAATCGAATCCCTGTTTTTTATTTCTTCGATTTAAAAGGTTGAACGCAGCCCAAAAGATCGAGGTTTTTTTGCCCCAATAATTGTAGCTTTAGTAGACAAAATACAGGCAGCACAGAGAAAATGAAAAGAATTCTTGTTACCGGAGCTACGGGAAATATAGGAAAGGAAGTCATAAAGTACTTGTTTGACATTAAGACAACCCATCAAATTAGTGCGGCGGTTAGAGAAATAGGCAAGACCCCAGGGATATTTTCAGGATATAACGCGTTGGAGCTACGCGCCTTCGATTTTGAGAATAAAAAAACCTTTAAACAAGCATTCACAGATGTAGATACCCTGTTTCTACTGCGACCTCCGCACCTATCGGATGTTAAGAAGTATATTCCACCGCTTTTAAAAGCGGCACGTGAATCCGGTATAAAAAGAATTGTGTTCCTCTCTGTCCAGGGAGCGGAAAAAAGCAACATCATTCCGCATTATAAAATTGAGCACTTCATTAAATCCTACAACTTCAAATACATTTTTGTCCGGCCTAGTTATTTTATGCAAAACTTGACTACGGCATTACTTCCAGAGCTATTGGAAGATAGGGCCATTACCCTTCCATCGGGCAAAGCTACCTTTAATTGGGTGGATACAAAGAACATAGGAGAGGTTACGGCGCAGCTATTACTCGAATTTGAGCAGTATGAAAATAGAATTTTTGAGATTACGGGATCGGAAAACATGAATTTCAAGGAGGTCGCCCATTTAATGACTACTCTACTGGGGGTCCACATACGGTACCGTTCCATCAATCCTATTGCTTATTACCATAAAAAGAAACGGGAAGGATTTAAACAGGGTTATGCTTTGGTGACGACCCTGTTGCATTTTCTGCCCAGATTTGAAAAAGCACCCAAAATCTCCAATGATTACAGTCAGCTAACGGGAAATGAGCCCACGACCTTGAACACATTTATCAAAAGGGAAAAAGAGGTATTTCTAAAAATGAAATAGCCAGCAAACCAATAATTATTTCAAAGCCTATTATAAATCCGAGTCCTGCGGCGAAAACTTACAAAGGCCATCGTTAGAAAGGCTTATAGAAAGCAGAAACCCTGCAGATAGTTGTTTTCCGTTTATCCGAAGGAATACACCTAGTGCCTTCTTCCCATTTCCTTAACATCAACTTATAGCATTCTACGTATCTTTGAATATGCGGTTCCGACTACTTTTTATTTTTTTTACGGTCCTTACAACGGTTTCCTGGGCCCAGGACGACTTTTTGGCAAAGCAATATTTTGCCGATGGGGACTTTGAAAAAGCAGTTGTATTCTATGAAAAGCTCGTGGAGAAACATCCAAGAAGAACGGAATACCTTCAGGATTTGGTAGCGTGTTACCAACAGTTGGAACGCTACGACGATGCCGAAGGCTTTCTAAAGGAACGCTTACAGGACCGCAGCCCCTATCCTACCCTATTGATAGATCTAGGGTATAATTATGCGCTTCAGGATGAAGAGGAAACTGCAGCGAGTCAATACGTAAAGGCTTTGGATGTCATAGACCAAAACCCCAACTATGGATATGCCCTTGGCCTGCAATTCCAAAAATATAGTTTGCTGGATTGGGCCATAAAAGCATTTGAAAAATCGATGTATTTAAATCCGGCGTTGGATTTTAACTACCAACTGGCCCGTATTTACGGGGAAGAGGGTAATATTGAAGCAATGTATAGCGCATACCTTAATTTGGTGAGCGACGGCAAAACATCAAAATCGAACATTTTAAGAAGTATCGATGACTTCATTAGCGAAGACCCGGAGGATGCCAATAACATCGTCCTTAAAAAACTGCTGTTAGAGCGGGCACAAAAGAATCCGGATATTGTTTGGAATGAAATGCTAAGCTGGTTATTTGTACAACAAAAGCAATACGGAAGTGCGTTTAGGCAGGAGAAAGCCATTTTTAAACGGATGGAAGGAAATTCTACAGGGCGATTGGAAAATTTGGGAAACCTATCACTCGAAGATGGTGAAACCGAAGTGGCAAGGGAGGTATTCGATTATATTATCAACAATACGTCCAATGAAATTACCAAACTGGATGCGGAACTCAGTCTTATCGATATAGACCTTTTAACAGCGAGCGGCAATGCACTGGATGCCATCCAAAAAAAGTACGAGAGCCTTATAGAAAAACATGGTTACCAGACACAGACCCTACAATTACAGGTAGCCTATGCCAATTTCCTGACCTTTAAAAAGAACGAGCCCCAACCGGCGGAAACGCTACTAAAAAATAGCCTTGAGCTCCCCTTGAACGAACGCGGTACCGCATATCTAAAACTGGCCTTGGGTGATATTCTGGTGTACGATAAAAAGTTCAACGAGGCACTGATTTACTTTTCACAGGTCCAACAAAAACTTAAAAATGATGTACTGGGCCAGGATGCACGTTTTAAGGTAGCACAAACCAGCTTCTACAAGGGGGATTTTGATTGGGCCCTTACCCAATTAAAGGTTTTAAGAAGTTCTACCTCACAACTCATTGCAAATGATGCCATGCAATTAAGTTTATTGATATCAGACAATTCTTTGGAGGATTCTACCCAAACCGCCTTAAAAAAATATGCAAGGGCAGATTTCTTGGCCTACCAGAACAAAACCGGTGATGCCATTGCTGAACTGGCAGATATTCTTGAAAATCACAAAGGTGAAAAAATTGAGGATGAAGCCTTGTTACGACAGGCACAGCTGTTAGAATCACAAAAAAAATACGAAGAGGCCCAGTTCAATTACCAAAAAATCATCACCTTCTATCCAAATGGCATTTTGGCAGATGACGCTTATTTTGCATTGGCGGAACTTTATAGAAAGGTATTCAATGAACCAGAAAAGGCAAAGGGGTACTATGAAAAAATAATCTACAGTTACCAGGATAGCTATTATTTTCCGCAAGCGAGAAAAACGTTTAGGATTTTACGGGGAGATGCCATCAATTAGTAATTTTTCTTAATCATAAAAACATAAAATAACGGCTGCAACTTAATCGGCCGTATTGAACATTATCGCATGTACATTTACAACGTTACCACCAATATTGAAGAAGCGGCGCATATGAAATGGCTGCAATGGATGAAGCAACATCATATACCCGCCGTATTGTCTACAGGTAAATTTTTGAGCGCAAAATTCACCAAGGTCATGGTAGAGGAGGACATGGGAGGAGTTACCTATGCTGTCCAATACACGCTTGCGGACAAGGCCCTACTGACCAAATATTTTGAAGAGGATGCCTCCGGCTTGACCAAGGAGGTCCAAGAAAATTTTGCAGGTCAGCTGGTCTCGTTTACTACAGAATTAGAGGTGGTAGATGAGTACTTTGTGCAACGAACAGCGGCCACACACTATATTTTCACCTACGGCACCCTACAGGAGAACGAGGTACAATTGGGAGTTTTCTCAAGACCTTTGGTGGGGTTTCAAGATGAATTACAGCACTACAGGTTATCCGATTTAAAAGTAGCCAACAGGTACCCTACCCTTGAGCATACCGGTAGTGCTACCGATAAAATTACAGGTAAGGTCTACACCCTTACTCCGGAAGAATTGATAAAAGCGGATGCCTATGAGGGCGAGGCCTATAAACGCAAAGAGATTATTTTGGCCTCTGGTAAAAAAGCCTGGGTCTACATCGCAAAATAAATAGGGACAAAACTTTAGATGGGAACGAAAAGGAAAAAGAAAAAAGGAGATTACCAAAACGCTGATAAAAAGGGAAATAAAAGCCCCGTAAAGGCTAAAAAATACTTGGGTCAACATTTTTTGAAGGATGAGGGCATAGCCAAGCAGATTGCGGATACCTTACGGCAAACCAATTATAGGAATGTCATAGAGATCGGGCCGGGAACCGGTGTGCTTACGAAGTATCTGTTACTACGGGACATTAATTTGGTCGCCATGGACCTTGATGCGGATTCTATCATTTACCTTAACCACAGTTTTCCATTAGAGCACCCTAAAGTGCTACAGGGAGCGGGTTCATTTAGCGTAATAGAGGCCGATTTTTTAAACTACGATTTATCCAAACTCTTTGGCGAGGAGCAGTTTGGTATTACGGGCAATTTCCCCTATAACATTTCTACACAGATTGTCTTTAAAATGCTGGAGCTTAGAAATCAGGTACCTGAGTTTTCCGGGATGTTCCAAAAAGAGGTTGCACAACGTATCTGTGCCCAAGAGGGCAGCAAAACCTACGGTATTCTTTCCGTTCTCACCCAGGCATTTTACGATGCGGAATACTTGTTTACCGTGCACCCCCAAGTTTTCGACCCACCGCCAAAGGTACAGTCTGGCGTTTTAAGACTTACCCGTAAAGACGACTTTTCATTACCGTGCAGTGAGCAATTGTTGTACCGGGTGGTAAAGACCGCTTTTAACCAGCGAAGAAAGACCTTGCGCAATAGCTTAAAAACATTCGCCCTATCAGATAATCTCAAAGAAGATACTATATTTGACCAACGACCGGAACAATTGGCCGTAGCAGATTTTATAGCATTGACGAAGAAGATAGCAGATGATACCGTTTAAACTTACAGAAGAACTTGTAGCCGAGATAGAACAGCTCATTGAAGACCAGAATAATGCTGAACTTAATGCCTTGTTCGCGGAAGTGCACTATGCGGATATTGCGGAAATCATCAACGAGTTGAATGATGATGAGGCCACCTATCTCATTAAACTGTTAGACAGCGACAAGACCTCAGATATTCTTACGGAGCTCAACGAGGACATACGGGAGGCGATTCTAAGCAATCTATCTGCTAAGGAAATCGCCAGCGAGCTGGAGGAATTGGATACGGATGATGCAGCGGATATTATTGGGGAACTGCCCAAAGAACAGGTACAAAAGGTAATTTCAGAAATAGAGGACCGCGAACATGCCAAGGATATCGTCGACCTATTGCGGTACGCAGAAAATTCTGCAGGGGGGCTTATGGCCAAGGAGCTCGTAAAGGTCAATGAAAACTGGACCGTGTTAACCTGTGTTAAGGAAATGCGGGCACAAGCCGAAAACGTTACCCGGGTCCACTCCATCTATGTAGTGGATGACGAGGACAAATTAAAGGGGCGCCTGTCCTTGAAAGATCTTTTGACCACCTCTACAAAAACACATATCAAGGATGTTTTTATCTCCAAGGTAGATTATGTCAATGTCAATGAAGATCCAGAGGAAGTTGCCCGGATCATGAGTAAGTATGACTTGGAGGCCATCCCTGTTGTAGATGAGATAGGCCGCCTTGTAGGCCGTATTACGATAGACGATATTGTGGACGTTATCAAGGAAGAGGCGGAACGGGACTATCAAATGGCCGCCGGTATTTCCAGGGGTGTAGAAGCGGATGATAGTATTTGGGAACTTACCAAGGCCCGTTTGCCCTGGTTGATCATTGGTATGTTCGGGGGTATTGGTGCTGCAAGTATTATCAGTAGTTTTCAAGCAGTGATGACCAATTTTCCCATTTTGCTCATATTCGTCCCCTTGATACAGGCCACCGCCGGGAACGTGGGCGTACAATCCTCTGCGATCATGGTGCAGGGTCTGGCGAACAATACGGTGAAAGGTGAAATTTTAAATAGGCTGTTAAAGGAATTTACCTTGGGTCTTATCAACGGGGCCGCTATTGCAGCCATTGTTTTGGTGATCAGTCATTTTTTCTTCCAGACCAGTTACCTCATATCCTTAACGCTATGTATAGCACTTATTTCGGTTATCATCATCGCTGCGCTGATAGGAACGTTCATCCCCGTTTTTTTGGATAAACGTGGGGTAGATCCGGCGGTAGCGACCGGCCCATTTATAACTACGGGCAACGATATTTTCGGTATTTTGATCTACTTTTCAATTGCGAAATTAATCTTGGGTATTTAGGGCATTTCACCCATGAAATATGGGTGCCGGGCTTTACGCGCTACACGGTAGCTTGCTACAATCCCTAATGCAGAAAAAAGTGTTATTGGGTCACGAAATCAGAAAACGGTACAATATAAGTATTTTAGTAGCCGTATTCCTCCGTTCTGCAATAGCCGGGAAGAGCAACCTTAACCTCAAGTTCAGTCAAATATAAAACTGTCCTATTGAAATAAGAAAAATTTATGAAGACCATCAATATCAAACAAAAGTATTCCCTTTTCAATGCGCAATGGCATCCCCATAAGATCGGGACCGTTAACGAAATGCAGGTGTTATTGGCCAAACTAAAAGGAGAATTTGTTTGGCACGCGCATGCAGCCGAAGATGAGCTTTTTCAAGTAATCAAAGGAACCTTGCACATGCAGTTTAGGGACCGTACTGAAATCGTTAGGGAAGGAGAACTCATCATTGTTCCCAAAGGAGTGGAACATTGCCCCAAAACTGAAAATGACGAAGAAGTACACGTGCTACTTTTTGAAAAATTGAGCACTTCACATACTGGATTCGTAGAAGATGAAAGAACCCAAAAGCACTATCCAATTATATAAATACCCTAAGAATGAAAGTATTACACGTAGACATAAATCACCCATTGATCATAGAGCAATTTACGGCGCTTGGTTTTGAAAATGTAGAGGACTATACCGCAAGCAAAGCGGAAATAGAAGAGCGGATAGCAGAATACGACGGTCTCATTATACGAAGCCGCTTTACCATAGACGCACAGTTTTTGGATAGGGCCAAAAACCTAAAGTTCATAGGGCGCCTAGGAGCGGGTTTGGAAAATATAGACACCCGCTATGCCAAATCCTTGGGTATTTTTTTGGCAGCTGCACCAGAAGGGAACCGTAATGCCGTTGGGGAGCATACCTTGGGGATGTTACTCTCCCTATTTAACAAATTGAATGCGGCAGATCGTGAAGTACGGGCCGGCAAATGGGACCGCGAAGGTAACCGCGGTGTAGAGTTGGAAGGCAAGGTGGTAGGTATTATAGGATATGGCAACATGGGCAAGGCTTTTGCAAAAAAGCTAAAAGGATTTGATGTGGAAGAAACCATTTGCTATGATATCCAAGGCGGTGTGGAGGACGAAAATGCGCGACAGGTAGGTATTATGGAATTGCAGCAACGGGCAGATGTCATTAGCCTACATGTACCCCAAACGGAACAAACCATTGGTATGGTTGATACTGCATTTTTGGAGAAATTTCACAATCCGCTGTGGATCTTGAATACGGCAAGGGGCAAATGCATAAAAACCGATGATTTGGTAGGTGCGTTAAAATCTGGAAAGGTCTTGGGCGCAGGCTTGGATGTATTGGAGTATGAAAAAACTTCGTTCGAAAATATGTTCACTGATCATAAATTACCGGAGGCATTTGAATACCTAATACATGCAAACAATGTTATCCTGTCTCCCCATGTTGCGGGTTGGACCGTTGAGAGTAAAATAAAATTAGCACAGACGGTAGTCGATAAAATCAAAAATAAATTCGTAGTTTAAGGTCTCTAATCAACCAATAACCAGCACCTTATGGATTTAGGAAACTTTTCGGTAAGCTTAAGCGTCAAAGACATTAAGGTCTCAAAGGAATTTTACGAAAACATTGGTTTCAGCGTCTTTCATGGTACTATTGACCAAAAGTGGTTGATCATGAAAAACAAGACCGCTACCATAGGGCTGTTTCAGGATATGTTCGAAAAAAATATCCTCACTTTTAATCCGGGCTGGGATGCCCTTGCCAATACCTTGGATTCCTTTACGGACATCAGGGAAATTCAAAAACACTTGGAGGGGAAAGGAATCGATTTGGTCCAAAAGGTAAAGGAGGGGACCACTGGGCCGGCCAGCTTTACGATCATCGATCCAGATGGTAATCCCATACTTATAGACCAACACGTGTAAAATGAAATACGAGGCTACTTCTCCAGAGGAATATTTAGACCAGCTTCCCTTAGAACGTAACAAAGTGCTCTCCAAGCTTAGAACCACCATCTTAAAAAATTTACCGGCGGGATTTCAGGAAACGATAAGTTATGGCATGCTGGGCTATGTAGTGCCGCATTCCCGGTATCCCGCTGGGTATCATGCAAATCCCTCCCTGCCCCTGCCGTTCATCAATATGGCCTCCCAAAAGAATTTTGTTGCGCTATACCACATGGGCCTCTATGCGAATGAAGAATTATTGGATTGGTTTGTGACCGAATATCCAAACCACTGTAAACGCAAATTGGATATGGGAAAGAGCTGTATTCGGTTCAAGAACATGGACACGGTACCCTACGCCTTGATTGGCGAACTATGTACTAAAATGACCGTTGAAAATTGGATAAGCCTTTACGAACAAAATACCAAATGAATACGTGTTAGCACTAAAACCATATTCTTACAATGAAAAAAAGAGTAACAGGACTGGGCGGATTTTTCTTTAAAACCAAGGACCCGGACAAAATAAAGGCCTGGTATGCCAAGCATTTGGGCCTAAATACAGATTCGTACGGTTGCACATTTTGGTGGAAGGACAACGAGGGGAAGGACTGCTCCACGCAATGGAGCCCTATGAAAGCGGACACCACTTATTTTAAACCGAGTAGTTCCCCTTTTATGATGAACTTTAGGGTCGAGAATTTGGAAGAACTATTAAAGGTGCTTGCACAAGAAGGGATAACCGTCGTAGGGGAAATGGAAACCTACGACTATGGGAAATTTGGTTGGATTTTAGACCCGGATGGCAATAAAATAGAACTTTGGGAACCCTTGGATGAAAGTCTTTTATGATTTATAATTATTCTTTACATTTAAACATTATTAATAACTAACTATTTAACCATGTCAGACAATAATAAAGATTTAGGAGATAAGGCGGAAGACGCTATGGACAATGCCAAAAAAAAGGCTGAAAATCTAGGAGACAAAGCAGAAAAATCCTTTGATAAGGGCAAAGAGGAAACGAAGGATACCTTTGAAAAGGCGAAAGAAAAGACCGAAAAAGCGTTCGACGATGCCAAGGATTCCGCTAAGGATTTTTCAAATGAAACGAAAGAATCCGCAAAGGAATTTAGCGAAGGGGCCAAAAAAACAGCCAACGAATTTACGGCCGGTGCAAAGGAAACCTTTGGAAGCAGTGGCGGAGAGAACAAAAAAATATTGGCCGGTATCTTGGCGATAGTCCTAGGTGGTTTCGGCATTCATAAATTTATACTTGGTTATACTAAGGAGGGCATCATTTTGTTGGTAGTAACATTAGTCTTGGGAATTTTAACCTGTGGGCTAGCTGGCTGGGTAGCTTGGATTATTGGCCTTATTGAGGGTGTCATCTATTTGACCAAAACAGATGAGGAGTTCTACAACACCTATCAGGTGGGTAGAAAGCCTTGGTTCTAAAAAATTAAACTACTGTCCAGCCTTAAACCACTGGACAGTTTTTTTTAATGACCTTTCTCACTACTATTGGTATTTACGACTAATTACCTCGGCCAAAAAATACAAAAGCCTACAATAGGACCTCTGGCAAATAGGCTATGTTCTATCCCTTAATAAGGTGCAAAGCCAATGGATAAATTAATCATCAGACCCATGCTGGAAACAGATTGGGTGGCTGTAGCAAAAATTTACAAGGAAGGCATTGCGACCGGTGTTGCTACCTTTGAAACTAAAGTACCCACCTATGAAGCTTGGGATAGGGCCCATATGCCATCGTGTAGGTTTGTTGCCGTAAGCGAGCATATCATGCTTGGATGGGTAGCCCTATCTCCAGTATCCAGCAGGTGTGTTTATGGCGGCGTGGCAGAAGTGAGCGTCTATTTATCCGAAGAAAGCCGGGGAAGGGGAATAGGCAAATTACTTTTGGAGCATTTAATTTTAGCAAGTGAAAATGAAGGGCTATGGACCTTGCAATCTGGCGTATTCCCTAACAATTTGGCAAGTATCAAAATCCACGAATCCTGTGGATTTAGGTGTATTGGAAAAAGGGAACGTATAGGGAAACTAAACGGCCAATGGATCGATAATGTCCTTTTTGAAAGACGAAGCTTGGTTGTTGGTATAGATTAATTATTCCTTGTCCTGTGCCTGTGCCTCCTGCAATCTCCGTTCCAGCTCCGCTTGAAACTCTTCCATGACGGGTTTTACGGTACTTTCAGGTAAGTCGGCAATTTTTATATACATAAGGCCATCTACGGAATTGTTAAACAATGGATCGACATTAAAAGCAACCACTTTTGCATTTTGTTTGATGTACTTTTTAATAAGCACCGGTAAGCGTAAATTCCCGGGTTCCACCTCATCGATCAACCGGTCGAACTTATTAAGATCGGCCTGGGTCTCATCAAATACAAATTCCTTGTCGGCATCCTTTAGTTTTACCTTAAATTCCTTTTTTGGCCGTATGTATTGTGCTACATAGGGATCCCAATAATTGGACTTCATAAACTCAATCATGAGTGATTTCGAAAAATTCGAAAATTGATTACTGATACTGACCCCTCCAATAAGGTATTTATGTTCGGGAAAACGTAAGGTTGTATGCACGATTCCTTTCCAGAGCAAGAATAAAGGCATCGGTTTTTGCTGATATTCCTTTGTAATATAGGCACGGCCCATTTCTATGGAATTCCGCATCATCTCGTAGAGTTCCGGCTCTACCCTAAACAGGTCTTGCAGGTAAAAACCATCGATACCATACTGTGGGTAAATTTCAGAGCCCATACCCATACGGTAGGCCCCTACGATACATTTGGCATCATCATCCCACAAAAAAAGATGGCGGTAATAAAGATCAAAGGTATCCAAGTCGATCGCATTGTTCGTCCCCTCCCCTATAGCTCTAAAGGTAACTTCCCGTTGCCGTCCAATTTCCTTAAGGATAAAGGGCATATCCTTCTCCTTGGCCAAAAAAACCTCATAATTTTTGCTCTGTAACAGGCGGCAATCCTTCTCCCTTAATTTTTCTATTTCCCCCTCCATAACCTCCTTGCGAACCGCAGTTGCTATTTTTTTGGGTTGCTTGGGAAGTTTTAGGGACGTTGGTAATTGATCGATCAAACGTTCTTTTTGGTAGGCATTGGATAATATATAGACCTTTCGTCGTAGGAGGTCTGTGAATTCCTCTAGGGTTTCCTGTTCTTTCTGGGTGCTAATGGCAATAGGCTGCCCTATCCTCACCTTGATGGGCCTGTTGCTTTGGGAAAATACTTGGGACGGTATCAATGCCGTTCGTATAGAATCCCCTAATTTGGCAAAGCGATAAAACAAGGGACTATTTTTTGCGTGGAAATAAATGGGAACTACCGGTACTTCCGCTTTGCGGATCAGTTTTAAAGCGGCCTCCTCCCAAGGCTTATCGACCACCAATTTCCCTTCTTTTGTAGTGGAAACCTCCCCGGCCGGAAAAACACCAAGCACATGACCATTCTGTAAATGCTGTAAGGTATTTTTGAACCCTCCAATACTACTTTTAGAGTCCTTACGGTCCGTGAAAGGGTTTACTGGAATAATATAGGGCTTTAAAGGCACCATACGCTGTAACAGAAAATTGGCCATAATCTTAAAATCTGGCCGCTGCCGGAGCATCAATTTAAAGAGCAATATTCCGTCTATAGCGCCCAAGGGATGATTACTGATGGTAACGTAGGGTCCTTCCTTTGGCAACCTTTTCAGGTCTTCTTCAGGCAGTTCATAATCTATTTCAAAGTGCTCCAAGATAGCATCGGCATAGGCCTCCCCTTCTAAATGTGCAATGGAATCGTAAAAGGAATTGATGCTGGAGATACGTGTAACTTTCAACAATATCCATCCTATAAACGTACCGAATACGCCATACTTGGCTAAGTTTATAGCTTGAGCAACTTCTTTTGCGGTAACTAAACCCATAAAATCAACATCGATTAGATCGTAAATATAGGAAAATAGCGGAAGGAGCTCCACCTTTCAGGAATCCGAATTGTTGATCTTGGACTACTTTACCACTAACTGAACCGTTTCCGTTCCACGTTGTTCCAATAACAGTTCTTTACCCTTTTGTAACGATTCTAAGGCTTTTGAATCAAAATGGCGAATGGTGTATAAGGACACATCTTCATGGTAGACCACCTTGAAATTGCTCTTTAACTGATTTAAAAGTGCTACAAGCCCTCCAAATTTATTATCCACACAGACCGAAAAACTAATTGCCGAGTTCTGTATCAAATCTACTTTTATCTTATGCTCATGAAATAACTTAAAAATCGCACTGATGCTATCCTCTACAATAAAAGAAAAATCCAGCGAGGACAGTTTCATCAATACTTGGTTCTTCTTCACGATAAAACAAGGAACTTTGGGCTCTATGCCCACCCCTTTGCCTACCGTCGTCCCCTTATCCTTAGGGTTCAGGAATGATTTTACATGTAAGGGTATTTCCTTACGCTGCAAAGGCTGCAAGGTTTTTGGGTGGATTACGGAAGCACCGTAAAAAGCCAATTCAATGGCCTCCCTATAGGAAATATTGTTCAACAACAGCGTTTCTTTAAAATAGCGCGGATCTGCATTTAATACGCCTGGTACATCCTTCCAAATGGTAACGGAATCCGCATTGAGGCAGTAGGCCAAAATGGCCGCGGTATAATCGGATCCTTCCCTCCCCAAGGTGGTCGTGAAGTTATTATCATCGCTCCCTAAAAATCCTTGGGTGATGTTCAATACTTTTTTATTGATGTTGGATACGTTCTCTTGGGTTCGTTCCCAATTTACCGTGGTGTCCCTATAGGCATTATCCGTTTTAATGAAATTTCGTACGTCCAACCAATTATTGGCAATGCCTATTTCCGCTAGGTAAGCACTTACGATGGTCGTGGAGAGTAGCTCCCCGTAACCAACAACTTGATCGTACACAAAATTATAGTTTGGGGATTTGTTCCAAACCAAAAACCCATTGATCTCATCGACAAGGATTTTAATATCCCGGTAAATTTTGTGTTGGGGATTTGGAAATAGTTCCGATACAATACCGTGATGATACGCCACCACATCTGCCACTTTGGAAGGCATTTCATTTTTATCCTTAAAATAGGCGTTGATGATATCTTCCATAGCGTTAGTTGTCTTTCCCATTGCAGAAACTACCAGCAGGGTATTTTCATAACCAACTTCCTTCAAAACCTTAACCACATTCTTTACGGCATCCGCGTCCTGAACAGATGCGCCCCCAAATTTAAAAACTCTCATAGTCTATTTTATCTCATCTTAAAACGCACTGGTTTTAGCCTTCCAGTGCTTTTAAATAATTTTTTATTGCCATTTCATCCAATTGAACCACGTCCCACTCACGCATTACGTTTGCACCTTTACTTTCGTAAAAACCAATGGCGGGTTCATTCCAATCCAATACCTCCCAACTAATCCGTTTCACACCCAATCCGTCCCCATATTTTACTACTGCGTCCAACAAGGCGGTTCCCAGCCCACTACCACGCATCTTTTCCGTGACGATCAAATCCTCTAAATGGATGACCGGACCCTTCCAGGTGGAGTAGCGTGGATACACCAAGGCCATACCTACGATGCTATCGTTCATCTCCGCCACAAAACAGTGGAATAATACATTTTTGCCAAAACCATCTTGTTCCAAATCGTCCAAGCTTACCTCAACGGCATTGGTTTCCTTCTCATAAATGGCCAACTCGTGGATTAAACGAAGTACATGCTCCATATCTTCCCTTTTGGCCGTTCGTATATTATAATCCATAATTGTTACAAATAAAACACAAAGTTATAAATTTAAAAAAACAAAACGAAATCAAAATTACAGGTTTCACAAAATACCCGATATTTGTACCCTAAGTTGTAATCCGTATACATGGCACCAAAAAGAAATCAGACCCTGGGAGAATTCATTATAGAAAACCAGGATTCGTTCCAATATTCCTCAGGGGAATTATCAAAACTTATTAATGCCATTCGTTTAGCTGCAAAGGTTGTTAACCATGAAGTAAGCAAGGCAGGCCTCATCGATATTTTGGGGGGCGCAGGGGATACCAATGTACAAGGCGAAGACCAACAAAAATTAGATGTTTTTGCCAATGAAAAGTTCATTCAAACCTTACGCAATAGGGAAATTGTTTGTGGTATAGCATCCGAGGAGGAAGATAGCTTCATCAGCATCAACAGTAATGACAAAAATCATCAAAACAAGTATATTGTACTGATTGACCCCTTGGATGGATCCTCCAACATTGATGTAAATGTTTCCGTAGGAACAATTTTTTCAATTTATAGACGCATTACGCCTGTTGGCACGCCGGTTACCATGGAAGATTTCCTACAGCCCGGGAATAAGCAGGTAGCCGCCGGTTACATCATCTACGGCACTTCCACCATGTTGGTCTACACTACGGGTGCAGGGGTAAACGGTTTTACCCTTAACCCCGCACTGGGTACGTTTTACTTGTCGCATCCCAATATGAAATTTCCCGATACCGGTACAATCTATTCTGTAAACGAAGGTAATTATGTGCATTTTCACCAAGGTGTGAAAGACTACATCAAATACTGCCAAATGGAGGAAGGTGATCGGCCCTACACCGCCAGGTATATAGGTTCTTTGGTTTCAGATTTTCATAGGAACATGATCAAGGGAGGAATCTACATGTATCCCAAGAGCAGTGTAACGGCGAAAGGCAAACTACGGTTGTTGTATGAATGTAACCCGATGGCCTTTATAGCCGAACAAGCCAATGGCATCGCCATCGGTGGAAAAACAAGGATATTGGATATTGTACCGACAGAACTTCACCAGAGGGTACCTTTCTTTTGTGGTAGTAGAAAAATGGTAGAAAAACTTCAAGAATATCTTGACAAATACCACTAGAGAAAAATTTCCCTGGGCCTCTATGCCGCGAGCGAACGAAACTGGTCTTTACTCACCATGCACTAGCAGGTTAATTTTTGTTGCTACAAATAGAACTGTGCTACTGTTTATAGCCCAACCTTTGCCAAGGATCAAAATCTTGCTTAGTTCTTTAACAAATACAGGTATTCCTCAAAATCAATTTTACCACTGAAAATCGCTACCGATCTTTCAATGACTTTGTCTGCCTTGTCTCCAGAAAAACCTAAACCAATAGCGTATTTTTTGATCAGAATCATTTCCTCATCATCGATTGCATGATCGGTATAAATAATCCTAAAGAAATCGAACAAGCGTTCCAAACGCTTTTCACCGTCATGTGGCGCATCAATGGGGTACTTATTTTCTTTTTTCATTACCTCATCAAACTCAGATTTAGTAATATCCAATTTCGTCGCAAAGCGATCCAACATCACTTTTTCCTCGGTACTCAATTCTCCATCAATAGCTGCCAAAGTAGCCAAGGCCGCAAAATGCGCCAAATTTCTTCTGTGCTCCCCGCTCGTATATAAATCTGCAATGGACATAGTTCAATTTTAAATTATTGGACAAATATAATTTTTTTACAGGTCATAGTTTAGTTCCCACGCAACTTTGTTTCTTTCCAAAATTCGTAACTTTCCAAAGCTATGAAATCACCTCTCCTACAATTTACCACGAAGGGTATCTATTGTGAAAAGGCCAAGGTCTATCTAGATCCTTGGAAACCCGTAGATAAGGCCATTATCACCCACGGGCATGCAGACCACAGCCGTTGGGGCCACAAGAAATACATAACACACCACAGGAACATTCCTATTATTTCCCATCGCCTGGGAGACATAGAAGTGTCTGGTGTTGACTGGGGCCAAACCTTCTCTATTAATAATGTAAAATTCAGCATGCACCCGGCAGGTCATATCATAGGCTCCTCGCAGATCAGGGTAGAACATAAGGACGAGGTTTGGGTATTCTCCGGCGACTATAAAACGGAAGACGATGGAATTTCCACGCCATACGAACCTGTACAATGCGATACTTTTATCACAGAATGTACATTTGGCTTGCCAGCCTTTAAATGGACGCCACAGGAAGAGGTAATGGAATCGATAAATTCATGGTGGGCAGAAAATAAATCCGAAGGAAAAACATCCATTCTTTTTGGGTATAGTTTGGGGAAAGCCCAACGCCTCCTGAAATATTTGGATACCGATATTGGTAAGATTTACACCCATGGGGCCATTGAAAATATGACCGAAGTCCTGAGGCCCTTGGTAAATTTCCCAGAAACTACACTGATAACCAAGGATACAAAAAAGGAGCACTTATTGGGAAATATAGTGCTGGCACCGCCAAGCGCGCATGGCAGTACTTGGATCCGCAAAATGGTGCCTTATGTAACCGCCTCCGCCAGCGGATGGATGACCTTTAGGGGTGCCCGAAGAAGAAGGGCCATAGATAAGGGTTTTGTTTTGAGCGATCATTGTGACTGGCAGGGATTGCTTTCAAGCATTAAGGAAACAGGCGCGGAAAAAATAATTTGCACCCATGGCTATAGTGATATTTTTTCCCGGTATTTGCGCGAACAAGGATATGATGCCCGAACAGAGGCTACCCAATATGGCGAAGAGGAAAACGAGGAAGCGGTGGCCTCCAAAACAAATACTGCTGAATGAAGAATTTCGCCCAACTCATAAAAAAGCTTGACAGCACCAACAAAACGACACTGAAGGTAGCGGCCCTAACGAACTATTTTCTCCAAGCCACAGATGAAGATAAAGTCTGGACCATTGCCATACTTTCGCATAGGAGACCTCCCCGGCCCGTAAATACGACCTTGTTGCGGGAGTGGGCTTCTGCTTTGGCGAACATACCCCTTTGGCTTTTTGAAGAAAGCTATCACATCGTGGGGGATTTGGCCGAAACCATTGCCTTGGTCATACCCGCGTCTCAAGGCTCTTCGGAAAAGAGTTTGTCGCTCTTTATGCAGGAGATGATTGCCCTAAAGAAAAAACCAGAGGTGGAAAAGAGAGCCTACCTCTGCGAAAATTGGACCCTGCTCAATTATTACGAACGTTTTGTCTTTACAAAATTGATAACCGGTGGGTTTCGTATTGGGGTAAGTCAAAAGTTAATGACACGGGCCCTGTCAAAAGCTACGGAGATAGATGAGGATATTCTGGCCTATAAGCTTATGGGCAATTGGAACCCCAACAAAATAACGTTCCAAGAGCTTATTCTGGAAGAAAATGCAAGTGATTATCTTTCAAAACCGTATCCATTTTACTTGGCCTATGCAATTGAAGGCGAAGCAGCGGATTTAGGTGCTGTTTCAGATTGGTCTGTGGAACATAAATGGGATGGCATACGCGCACAGGTCATTCTTAGAAATGACGAACTATTTGTTTGGAGCCGCGGAGAGGAACTGGTAACGGACAAATACCCGGAGCTGGAAAAATTTGTTGGGGTTATCCCCAACGGTACGGTAATCGATGGTGAACTACTTCCATATCCTAAAGGCCAAATAGGGACCTTCAATGACCTACAAACTAGAATTGGACGAAAAACAGTATCCGCAGCCCTTTTAAAAAAGGTACCGGTCATCCTAAAGGCCTATGATCTTCTTGAATGGGAAGGAAAGGATGTGCGGAACCAGCCTTTTTCCGGGCGCAGAAAATTATTGGAAAATCTGTACCAATCATTGATGGATCAAGGAAACGTAGTTTTAGACCTTCCTTACAAAAATAACAACCCGGGGAGAGAGAAAAAAGGGAAGGAAACTACGACTCAAACGTCGCCTATTCCCCTTTTTATTTCCGAAACCATGGACTTCGCATCATGGGAAGCGGTGGCCCGGGAACGGGAACGATCTCGAGAAAAACGCAGTGAAGGATTAATGTTGAAACGCAAGGATTCTCCTTATTTGGTAGGAAGAAAAAAGGGCGATTGGTGGAAGTGGAAAGTAGACCCGCTAACCATAGATGCCGTACTTACCTACGCCATGCGTGGCCATGGCCGCCGCAGTAATCTTTTTACGGATTATACTTTTGCGCTTTGGGATGAAAAGGAAAATGGCGAAAAAGAATTGATAACCTTTGCAAAAGCCTATTCCGGGTTGACCGATGCCGAATTTAGAAAATTGGATGCGTGGATAAAAAAAAATACCCTAGAACGTTACGGACCCGTGCGAAGTGTAACCCCGCATCATGTTTTTGAAATTGCTTTTGAAGGTATCGCCCTATCCAAAAGACATAAAAGTGGGGTGGCGACCCGGTTTCCCAGAATGTTACGTTGGCGGCAGGATAAAAACATACACGAAGCCAACTCATTATCAGATCTAAAGGACCAGATTGTAAGCGAGGTAAAAGAATAGCGCGACATTGAATCCGGCACTGAAACAAAAAACCAAATCGACCAAAAATTTAGGGATGCACTTAACGAGACCGCTTTATCATTCTTCCCATGGCCACTAGAAATCAACTGTACAGCATAGCGATAGATTGGTTCCAACAGCAAGAATGGACCCCTTTCAAGTTTCAAAAAGATACTTGGAAAGCTTTTTTACAGGGCAAAAATGGGTTGTTGAATGCACCAACCGGAAGCGGAAAAACATATGCGCTCTGGTTTCCCATTGTTCTACAGTACATCAAACAAAATCCGAACTACGAAACCTCCCATAAAAAAGGACTCAAAGCGGTTTGGATTACCCCCTTACGTGCCCTATCCCAAGAAATAAAACAATCCGCCGAACGCGTAACGGTAGATTTAGGAACACAAATGACAGTAGGCATCCGCTCTGGGGATACCACCACCAAGGAGCGGGCGCAGCAAAAGAAACAGATGCCCGATCTGCTAATTACCACCCCAGAAAGTTTACAGCTACTGCTTGCCACAAAAGGATACGATAAAATTTTTAAGGATTGTACTGCCATAGTCGTCGATGAATGGCACGAGCTATTGGGAACCAAGCGTGGCGTTCAGATGGAGCTGGCATTGTCCAGGCTCAAGACCGTTTCCAAAACATTACGTATCTGGGGTATATCTGCCACCATTGGAAATCTGGAACAGGCCCGGGATGTGTTGTTAGGTCCAGAATCTCAAGCCTTGGAAAATTCGGTATTGATTAAGGCCAATCTGAGTAAAAAAATTACGGTCAAAAGTATCATTCCCAAAAAAATGGAAACCTTTCCTTGGCGAGGGCATTTGGGATTACATTTACTGGAAGCCGTTATTCCCATAATAAACAACAGCAAAACGACACTTCTTTTTACAAATACAAGGAGTCAATGCGAAATCTGGTTCCAAAAAATTTTGGAAAAACACCCAGAATATGCCGGCGAAATGGCCATGCATCACGGCAGCATCAATAAAGAAACCCGGGTTTGGGTTGAAAATGCGATCCGAAATGAGAGCTTAAAAGCGGTAGTATGCACCTCTAGCCTGGATTTGGGGGTGGACTTTGCGCCAGTAGAAACGGTGATTCAAATTGGCGGCCCCAAAGGAGTGGCACGTTTTTTACAACGTGCAGGGCGAAGCGGCCATCGCCCGGGCAAAGAAAGTGTCATCCATTTTCTGCCCACCCATGCCATTGAGCTCATTGAGGCATCGGCCTTGCAAAAGGCCGTCAAGGAAAATACCGTTGAAGACCGCTTACCCTATCTAAATAGTTATGACGTACTGCTGCAGTATTTAACAACCCTGGCAATCTCGGACGGATTTTATCCCAATGAAATATACCAAGAGTTGAAACAGACCTTTTGTTACCAAACCTTGACCGAGGACCAATGGCAATGGCTTTTAAACTTTTTGGTGATGGGTAGCCAAAGCCTGCAATCCTACGACGAATATAAAAAAGTGGAGGTAGCGCCCGACGGTAAATTTGAGGTAACGAACCGTGGTGTGGCCATGCGCCATCGTTTTCAGATAGGGACCATAGTCGGCGATGTAAATTTAGCGGTAAAATACCAGAAAGGCGGTTATATTGGTTCCATAGAAGAGTATTTTATATCCAAACTCAACAAAGGGGATGTCTTTACATTTGCCGGTAGGAATCTGGAGTTTATCCGTATTAAGGATATGACCGTACAGGTACGAAATTCACATAAAAAAACGAACAAGGTATCCAGTTGGATGGGTAGCCGTTTAACCCTGTCCGCCCAAATGTCAGAATTGCTGCGAAACGAATTGTACAGTTCTAGCCTCCCATTAGAAAAACAATCGGTCGAAATTCGTTCGCTTTCCCATCTTTTTGAACGGCAGCGAAGAGAAAGCATTGTACCAAACCCCAATGAATTCTTAATCGAAACTTTTAAGACCCGAGATGGGTACCACCACCTATTTTATCCTTTTGAAGGGCGTTTTGTACATGAGGCCATGGGAAGTTTATTGGGGTATCGAATAAGCCTACTCTCGCCCATCACATTCTCCCTTGCCTTTAATGATTATGGCTTTGAGCTGCTTTCCGATCAGCCTATAGACATACAGCAAGTGCTCGACAATAATCTATTTACCGTAGATTATATGCTGGACGACCTTCAGAAAAGCCTTAATTCCACAGAGATGGCCCGGAGAAAATTTCGCGATGTAGCCATCATTAGCGGCATGGTCTTTACCGGTTATCCAAAGAAAGGAATTAAGATGAAACATCTGCAAAGCAGCTCCCAACTGTTGTTCGATGTATTCCGCGATTACGAACCAGGGAATTTATTGTTTCAACAGGCATTTACGGAAACTTTTGAACATCAGCTTGAAGAAGGCCGTTTACGGCTTTCCTTGGAGCGAATCGCCGCCCAGGAAATCGTTTGGAAAGCCTGTGAAAAAGCGACCCCATTTTCCTTTCCCCTTATTACGGACCGTATGAGCAGGGAAAAACTATCCAGTGAAAAGCTTGCGGACCGCATTAAAAAAATGGCAGCCCTATTGATGAAGAAATAGGTAATTTTGCATCATGCCCCAAACCCTCCAAATTCTGGATCAACAGTTTATAATGCACTATACCGGTGTCTTGTTTTGGGAAGAACAATCCATGTTGATTATCAGTGATGTGCATCTGGGCAAGGTCTCCCATTTTAGAAAATATGGGGCTGCGGTGCCACAACAAGCGATTCAAAAGAATTTTGATAGCCTAAATGAAGTGGCCAATCATTTTAAACCACAGACCATTGTATTTTTGGGTGATTTGTTTCATTCCTCGCTAAACCAGGAGTGGGAGTTATTTGCTACCTGGGTTAGTTCCCAAGAAGCCCGTATCCTTTTGATCAGTGGAAACCATGATATTATTTCCCCATTAAAATATGAGGGACTGGGTATTGAGGTTACTGAGGAAAGAATTCTAGGGGCCTTTTTATTAACCCATGAGCCGGAGGAGCGTAGCGGTCTTTTCAACCTATCCGGACATATACATCCTGCCATCCGTTTGAGTGGATTGGGTAGACAATCCGTAAGGTTAGCTTGCTTTTATAAAACGGACCATCAAATGATACTTCCCGCTTTTGGGGAATTTACGGGCACCTATACCTTGGAGCCTTGCGAAGGGTGTGAAGTTTTTGCCCTACTGGGAGACTCCGTTTTACCGGTACCTATCAAAGAAGTGAAAAAGAGGCGCTTACGACGTAAATAGTTTATTTTATTTGACCATGGCAACAACGGCAATGCCTATTTAATAGTAGTTTTGTTTCCACTATGAAGAAAACCTTAGCATTACTCAACCTCAGCTCGGTACTACTGGTCATTATCGTAAATTATATTTCCCAGGCCCTTTCTTTTAATGACACCACCATTGGTGAAATAAGTGCCCGGTATGTAAACCTCTTTACACCCGCCAGCTATGCCTTCGCCATATGGGGGTTGATTTTTTCGTCCTTATTGGCCTATGGCATATTTCAAGTGCGTAGGGCATTTTTCAGCAAGAAAGAAAGTGCATTTATAAAGCAGACCGGTTATTGGTTTGCTCTTGCCAATCTATTGAACTGCTGCTGGGTCTTTGCATTTGTTTATGACTATACGGGTTTATCGGTGTTGATTATGCTTGGGATTTTATTTTCCCTGATAAAAATTATCCTGAATACGAATATGGAACGTTGGGACGCTCCAATTACGACCATCGCCTTTGTGTGGTGGCCCATTTGCCTGTATAGTGGTTGGATTGCCGTGGCAACAATCGCCAATATTTCGGCCTATTTAAGTAAAATGGAATGGAACGGCGGACCATTTTCTGAGGTTACTTGGACTGTAATCATGATTATCATTGCCCTAATTCTGAATTTGATTATGGTTTGGAAACGGAACATGCGTGAATTTGCGGGCGTGGGCATCTGGGCGCTATACGCTATTTACGTACGTCATCAAGGCACCTATGATGCAATAGCCTACACTGCCCTTGCAAGTGTGATGATACTTTTTATAACCGTCTGCATCCATGGGTATAAAAACCGACACACCAATCCCTTTAAAAAATTACAGGAGCGTTTTCAAGAAAATTCTTAGACCATACTCTTGATATCATTAACCCAAGACGGGTAGGTGAAAATGGTTCGCTGTAAATCATCACCGGTCATTTTTTGGTTAATGGCCATCGCAAAAATATTTATGGTCTCCCCAGCATTTGGACCTAAAAGATGGGCGCCTACAATTTCTCCTGTGCGTTCATTCATTATAATTTTATAAGCGTAGAGCGGAGCATTGATGCGTTTGGCATTGAACCATTGAGAGGCTACCTTAAAATTTACCACCACATTCTTGTACCTACTTTCCGCTTCAGCTTCACTAAACCCAACCATAGCTAAATTGGGTAAGGTAAAGACCACCGCGGGTATGACGGGTACTTCCAACTTTTTGGTATTTCCGTTAAGGATATTCTTGGAAGCCACATAACCCTGTCTCCCGGATAACGGTGTTAACGGCAGGTTTTTATCCGATGCGTCACCACAGGCAAAAACACTAGGGTTCGTCGTACTTTGTAAATATGCATTTGTTGTAATACCGGCTGCATCAAAGGCCACATTTCCTTTTTCCAAATCCAATTTTGAAAGCGCTGGTACGCGACCTGCCGTATTAAAGATGACATGTGCCTTTACAATTTCAGTGGTACCTTTTTTGGTATACACCAGTGTGTACCGCTTTCTTTTTTTATGGATGGATTCTGGGCTTGCATTCCAAATGAATTTAATACCTAGGCTTTCTGAATAGGTGGTCAATTCCTTTACCAAGTCCGTATCAAAAGCCTTTAAGGGTCGCTTCCCCGTATCCATAACCGTGACTTTTTTTCCTGCCCTGGCGGCCATGTGGGCGAATTCCATTCCAATATATCCTGCACCAATGAACAACAAGCTTTTGGGTAGCTTTTTAAAATTTAAAAAATCATCGCTTACCCGTAAGTGTTTTGCCCCTTTAATATCCAATTTCCGCGGCTCTTGACCTGTAGCTATCACTATATAATTGGCAGTTATCGTTTTCCCCTCCACCTGTAAAGTGTTTGAATCCAAGAATTTGGGAGATTGGTGATACAGGGTTATACCCACTTTTTTCAGATTTTCTTCGGTTGAGGCGGGCACGGCATCGGTAAACTTGCGTTTAAACTTTTGCAACTTTTTCCAATTGATCCCTGTTTGCCTAACAATGCTCAATCGACTTAAGTTTTTCGTCATTTCTACCGCCTCTGTGGCGCCTAGAATGACTTTTTTTGGGTCGCAACCCCGGTTGGAACAGGTACCCCCAAACTCCCGGTCATCGGCAATGGCAACGGTCTTGCCTTCCTTTACGCAGGCCTTGGCCACGGTCTGTCCCGCAATTCCACTCCCAATTACGAATACATCAAAATTTATTTTCTCCATTTAAAATGCTGTTTTAACCACGCCACCATCAACTTTCAGTGCCGCTCCATTGGTAGCCGAAGCCAGTGGGCTTGCTACAAACGCCACCATATTAGCCACTTCCTGTACGGTAGCAAAACGTTGTATCAATGAGCTAGGTCTTTCAGTCTCGAAAAATTGTTTTTCCACTTCTTTCTTGGATTCCCCATCGCCAATGTTGGCAAATTCCCTTACCCCTTCAGATAGTGTAGGACCTGGCAGTACCGCATTAACGGTTACGCTCGTCCCTTTTGTTCCTTCGGCAATTCCTCTCGAGACGGCCAATTGCGCTGTTTTGGTCATGCCATAATGTACCATTTCTTCTGGAATATTGATACCGCTTTCACTAGAAATAAAGATAATGCGTCCCCAATCCTGTTTCAACATATGGGGTAAAAAAGCCCGCGAAAGGCGCACACCGCTCATTACATTCAAATCAAAAAAACGCTGCCAGTCGGCATCGGGTATATCCATAAATTCCTTAGGTTCAAAGATACCTACGTTATTAATGAGGATATCAATTTTACCGGTGACCCGTATTAAATTTTCAATTTCTTCAGTCTTTGAAAAATCACATGGAATTCCAGAAACCTTTGCCTCTTTGATTTCCTTATTAATTTCACAAAGGGCATCTGAAACGCTTTTCTCACTTCTTCCATTGATGATCACTTCAGCCCCTTCCTTCAATAAAATCTCTGCAATGGCCCTTCCAATTCCTTTGGTTGACCCTGTTACCAATGCCTTTTTATTCGTCAATTCTAAATCCATGAAGCATCTATATTTAAATTATTATCAAGGTCTAACTTTTTTGAGGCATTTAGTAACCCATATTCAATAAAAATGGATGGTATCCATTGGGCATGTATCCTTATATTTGCACAAATTTTTAATTGTTGAGTCATTCTTCTATCCAACAACAGTACAGTACGTCTTCCCAAACAGGAAAACTACAGCAATCTATTGCACAAATCCAGGATTCCAATTCAAAAACCATCCACGTTAAAGGGCTAACGGGATCTTCTTTATCCTTTGTTCTGGCCAGTATTTTTGAGAAGGAGGACCGCCCCTTTTTGGCCATTTTCAATGACAAGGAAGAGGCTGCCTACTACTTGAACGATTTGGAGCGCCTAGTTGGTGAAAACGATGTGCTATTTTACCCCGGGAGTTACCGAAGGCCCTACCAAATTGAGGAAACCGATAATGCTAATGTGCTTTTGCGCGCCGAGGTCTTGAACCGAATCAATTCCAGAAAAAAGCCGGCCATAATCGTTACCTACCCCGATGCCCTTTTTGAAAAAGTCGTTACCCGTAAAGAACTCGACAAAAACACCTTAAAGCTCAAATTAGGAGATTCCCTTTCCTTGGATTTTTTGAACGAAGTGCTTTTTGAATACCAATTTAAACGGGTGGACTTTGTTACCGAGCCCGGAGAATTTTCTGTACGCGGTGGTATTGTCGATGTCTATTCCTTTTCGCATGACGAGCCTTACCGCATTGAATTTTTTGGAGATGAAATAGACAGTATGCGAACCTTTGATGTGGAGACGCAACTCTCTAAGGAGAAGGTAAAATCAATTACCATCGTTCCCAATATGGCCAATAAGTTCTTGGTGGAACAACGGCAGAGTTTTTTGAGTTATGTGGCAGACAAGACCTTGGTATTCTCCAAGAATACCGATTTATTATATGGCCGTTTGGATGATTTTTTTGAGAAAGCAAAAGAGGCTTTTTCAAAACTATCCAAAGACATAAAACATGCAGAACCAGAGGAACTGTTTATGGGCGGCGCAGAATTTAAAAAGCACCTTGCCAACTTCATTCTTCTAAGCATGGATTCGCAGAAAGATGAATCCAAGGTTATCGCGTTCAACACCAAACCCCAACCCTCCTTCAATAAAAAGTTTGATCTACTGATTGAAAATTTAAACGGGTACCGTGAAAAAGGCTACACTAACTATATTTTCTGTGCCAGTGAGCAGCAGGCCAAGCGTTTTCATGCCATTTTTGAAGAGGTTAACGAACATGTACATTACCAAACCCTTGTTTTCCCATTATTTCAAGGTTTTGTAGATGACGAGCAAAAATTGGTCTGTTATACGGATCATCAAATTTTTGAACGGTACCACAAATTCCACCTTAAAAATGGATATGCCAAAAAGCAGGCCATCACTTTAAAGGAATTAAATAAGTTAGAAATTGGCGATTATGTCACCCATATAGACCACGGTATCGGCAAGTTTGGCGGACTTCAAAAAATTGATGTAGAAGGCAAAAAACAGGAGGCAATTAAATTGATGTACGGCGAGCGTGATATTCTGTACGTCAGTATCCATTCCCTACACAAAATATCAAAATTCAACGGTAAGGACGGTGCCGTTCCTAAAATTTACAAGTTAGGTTCAGGCGCTTGGAAAAAAATCAAGGACAAGACCAAGAACAGGGTCAAAAAAATTGCTTTCGATTTGATAAAAGTCTATGCTAAACGTAGGCTTGAAAAAGGGTTTCAGTACAGTCCGGACAGTTACCTACAAAATGAACTGGAGGCCTCCTTTATCTATGAGGACACGCCCGATCAAAGCTCGGCTACCGAAGATGTAAAAAAAGATATGGAAAGTGAACGCCCTATGGACCGCCTTATCTGTGGAGATGTTGGCTTTGGCAAAACGGAAGTCGCCATACGTGCGGCGTTCAAGGCAGTGGATAACGGCAAACAGGTGGCCGTTTTGGTCCCTACTACCATTTTGGCCTTTCAACACCACAGAACGTTTACGGAACGCTTAAAGGAGATGCCGGTTACTGTAGATTACCTAAACCGTTTTAGGACCGCAAAAGAGAAAAAGGATACTTTAGAGCATTTGGAAGCGGGTAAGGTCGACATCATTATAGGTACGCACCAATTGGTGAACAAGAATGTAAAATTCAAGGATTTAGGGCTTCTGATTGTAGATGAGGAACAAAAACTTGGGGTCGCGGTCAAGGACAAACTAAAATCCATTAAGGAAAATGTAGATGTGCTAACTTTAACGGCTACCCCCATACCTCGCACCTTGCAGTTCAGTCTCATGGCGGCCAGGGACCTCTCTACAATAACCACGGCCCCTCCCAACCGGTATCCCATAGAAAGTTCGGTTATCCGTTTTACCGAAGAAACGATACGCGACGCTATCAGTTACGAAATCGAACGTGGCGGACAGATATTCTTCATCCACAATCGCATCGAAAATATCAAGGAAGTGGCCGGCATGATACAGCGCTTGGTACCCGATGCCAAGGTGGGCATTGGGCACGGGCAGATGGAAGGCAAAAAACTTGAGGCCCTTATGCTCGGTTTCATGAACAGTGAATTTGACGTTTTGGTTTCTACGACTATTGTGGAAAGTGGATTGGACGTAACCAATGCCAATACCATTTTTATAAATAATGCCAATAATTTTGGCTTGAGCGACCTGCATCAAATGCGGGGTCGTGTGGGGCGCGGTAACAAAAAAGCCTTTTGCTATTTTATTACGCCGCCTTATGAAGTAATGACACCCGATGCCCGAAAGCGTATAGAGGCCCTTGAACAATTTACCGAGTTGGGAAGCGGCTTCAATATTGCCATGAAAGATCTTGAAATTCGAGGGGCAGGAGATTTATTGGGGGGCGAACAGAGTGGGTTTATCAATGAGATAGGATTTGAAACCTATCAAAAAATTCTTGCCGAAGCCATTGACGAGCTCAAGGAAAACGAATTTAAGGAGCTGTACGATCAGGTGGAAGGGCCTCATGAGAAGTTATTCGTTAAGGAAACCCAGATCGATGCGGATTTTGAATTGCTCTTCCCAGACGATTACATTAACAATATTACCGAGCGCCTAACTTTATACACTGATCTTAATCAAGTAAAGGATGAAGAGGAACTTCAAAAATTTGAAGCGCAGTTGGTGGACCGTTTTGGGGAATTACCGGACGAGGCACATGATTTATTGAACTCTGTACGAATCAAGTGGATCGCGAATGGTATTGGTCTAGAAAAAATAGTCATGAAGCAAGGTAAAATGATTGGGTATTTTATTAGTGACCAGCAGTCAGAATTTTATCAGAGTCCCAAGTTCACTAAAGTACTCCAGTATGTGCAAAGCCATCCGAAGCATTGTAAGATGAAAGAAAAAAATACCCGCAACGGTCTGCGTCTTTTATTGACCTTTGACCACATCACTACTGTGGACCAAGCTTTGAAAGCTTTAGAGCCTTTTGCCACAAAACAAGTCCTCGTAGCTGACTAGACAAAGGTTGGGTTTTCTAGCGAACTTGTTTTGTAAAACGCAATAGAAAGGGCATAACCACTTGTTTCTTGGAAATGCCGTGATAATGTCGGGTCAAATTTCAAAAACTTCGTTGGTTTGGTTTTATCTTGATCGTAACATTGTGGAAACATTTTAAATGCGACATCATGAAACAACCTTTATTAGGAATTAAGATTACGGAACTACGCAAGCAAAAAGGATTCACTCAGGAAGAACTGGTGGAGCTTTGCAATATAAACGTACGAACGCTACAACGAATAGAGAATGGCGAAGTAAGTCCACGAAGCTACACGGTAAAAACAATACTTTCCGCGTTAGATCAGGACTATGAAGAATTGTACGGGAAAGATGCGGATCAGGAAGCATCCCAAGCTTTAAATTTGGATTCTTCCAAAGAAGCTGGCTCAGTTTATAAATTATTGACCTTCGCGTGGATATCTGGCATTATCTATTTTCTTCTTGGTGTCCCCGAGGCGATTGCGGATTGGTATCGATTTTCAAGTAATGAATTAATTTTTGGTACAACAGGACATTTAGCCCTAAAAATAGGCTCCTTTATTTTTTATGCGTTTACCCTCTACGGTTTTTTGATTGCCGGTAAACTCCTGAAAAACTATTTGATGAAAATCATCTCTATTTTGATGCTCTTTGCCCTATTTTTCTTTTACCTTTTTGATGGTATCTCCCTTTTCAAACCTTCCATAGCCGTAGAAGCTATTTTAGTGGCAGAGAGTATCCTTACAGGAATACTAGGGGTGCTTTTTGGAATTGCAATCATAAAGTCCCAGAAGCAATTAGGGTCATTGGCCTATGTGGCTGGAGGTATTGAAATCTTAGCGGCGTTTTTTCTGCTCACCATCGTTTTTGCCCCTTTAGGTCTTTTGTTGCTACTACCTGCAATAATTTTAGAAGTGGTGTTGCTCTATAAGTTGAGCGCTATGGTTAAAGCAGCTAAATAATAGTCATGGGATTTAGCCTTTGAAAAGAGGTGCTAAAACCCCTTAAAATGAACAAGACACGGTATTTTTGTTCCGCAAGCGGTTGTTTAGCCCCTCCAAAAACTCCAGAAGAAAATAATGGGACGGTAGGTGAATTTTATTGGGATGGGGCGGCCTCTACCCTATTTTGGGTTGATCCCATAAATGAATTGACCGCCGTTCTGTTCGTTCAACTATTTCCCTACGATCAAATAGGTTTACACAAAAAATTTAGGGATGCCGTTTACGGGCCTTATCCTTTTGCAAACCAGAACTAAAGGTCTTTAATAAATCAGATTTTGTAGCATTGCGATACCTATCTTGTTCGTTCGGTTTGCCAACTGCCAAGATTGTATTTGGAATACGGATGCTGGCGTACGGGAATTCATTTATTTGGGCAGGCATCTTTACGCTATAAAAAAATACCATCAGTGCTGTTTTTTTAAAGCTCCATAAACTGAAACTGTTTTTATTCAAAAGCACCCTTTTATTTTGGTTAAAGTTAACAGCTACAGACTTCCACAGCCCAAAAGAAAGTGATTACTTTACAATGTCTAAACTAATACCCTTCAAAACTTTATTATATTACCCAATGCGACCAGTTCTTGTTCTTTTTGTTTTTATTATTACCCTTGGACTTCAAGCCCAAGGTTCCTTATCCGGTAATTTCGCGCCACCCAAGGATTTTAAATGGCTGATTATTTATGAACTAACACCGGGCGGAGAGGAGTATATAGCCGATACTGCAATAGAAGATGGCTTCTTTACCCTTAAGATGCCGGCTACCGCAAAACCTGGCATGTATAGATTGGTATATGCCGTTCCGCAAGACGAATATTATATCGATATCATCTACAATACCAAGGAGAACATAAAATTCAATTTTGATTTGGAAGAAGGATTGAACATTACCAATTCCGAGGAAAATAAATGGTTCAATGAATACTTTACCAAGATTGATGCCGCGCAAGACAAGTTAATGGAGTTTTACGAAGCTGGGGGTGGCGCAGGACAAAAATATCAAACCTTACTCAATGAATTAAAAAAGGTTCAAGATTATTATGAAAATAACAAGGTTGGAACGATTGCCAATAAATTCATAACCGCAAACAGGTCCTATCTTCCAAAAACATTTGAGCCCTTAGCAGAATTTTTAAAGCATAAAAAACAGCATCATTTTGATTATCTTGATTTTAACAGTAGTATACTTCAGGGTTCCAATTTCCTTACCGATAAGATTTCCAAGTACGTATTCGCCGCCATACCGGCAGGCATCAAAAGCGAGGAGGAACTGGAGGGGGAGGTAAACAAGAACGTTAAAAAAGTGGCCGAAATAATTAAAGGTACACCTCAAGGTTTTCAGGTCAAGGTATTTCATCAGTTATGGAAAATAGCCGAGGTGAATACCATGGCAACGGCAGCAGACTACATTTTTGAATATCATTTAAAGCAACTCGCAATCGCAACTGGAAACCAAGAACTGGTCGATACAATAGAAACTGAGGCGCGCCTAAGAATCGGGGCCATGGCTCCTGAGATTACATGGAACAGCAAAGGAAAAAAGATGGCGCTTTCAACCATCGGTACTGCAGAAAACTACCTACTTATCTTTTGGAGCAGTACTTGCTCTCACTGTTTAAATGAATTACCGGCGCTACACAAAGAACTTTCGAGATACGATAACCTAAAAGTAATTGCAGTAGGTTTAGAGGATGAAGAACTTAATTGGAAAAAAGTAGCAGCAACCTTGCCTTCCTTTAATCATGCCATTGCATTGGGGAAATGGGAAAGTGATTATGCACACACCTTCAATATTCAAAAGACACCCACGTATTTTATCCTGGATAACAAGAAACGATTTCTTGCCAAACCCGAAAGCGATATAGAGGTAATTGAGTTTTTGGAAGACTAGAGTGTTTTTAGATCTTTAATGGTCTTAAAGGCGATATCCACCTGTTCGTCATTCACTAGAATAGTAAACTCGTTCGTAGTTGAAATAACTTCATAAAGCACGATACCTTCCCAAGCCAAACGCTGGAATATAAAATAATAAATGCCGGGAACGGACACGTTTTCCGCTGGTAATTTTACAGTTATGGATGAAAGCTCCTCCGCCTTTTGGGTACATTTCTCTTCCTTGAACAGTTGCTCTACCGTCTTGTCCATTACATTGCTTATTACAATGTTAATTTCATTGACCCCACGGCTAGAGGTATAAAAAACATCCTGATTTTTATTAATTTCTTCCAGCAATTTAGCTTGGCACACCAATATTTTGTCCGATGCCAAGAACGTATAATCGGTCAAGGAGGACCGCACGGTAATTTCCCCAATATTCTTTAGGACTTTTATTATTTTGTGGGTTGCCCTAAATTCCAAATCGTCGGATAGGCGTTTTAAGGCCATCACAATGGCCCCGTTCCGAATATCCTTTCCTAATTCGTGTTCAATTTCCGGTTTTACGATTCTTGACAATGAGGTAAGGTTGATGATTCCTTGAGCAAGAGCACTTTGTAAAAATGGTTTTTTCTTAATGTATTCCTCTACGACTGATGATATTGTTTTCATTTCATTGTTAGGTTGTTATGCGAATATAACAACTTGTTATAAATAAAACAAAATGTTTTCTAAAATCTACTCACTTCGTAGACTATTTAAAAATGATAAAAAGCCGATTCTAAATGTTCCAGCTGAAACTGTTTGGTATTTTTTAGTATGGTAATGATATCGAACCGCACTTCAACATCAATAGCATTGTCGGTTACATAGTGATCGGCCGCCATTACCAGCAGCTTAATTTTCTTAGGGCTTACCGTGTCCGCAATGTTCTCCAAAAAACTAGAACTTCTGGACCTAACTTCAACAATGGCTAAAATGTCTTTTTTTTGGGCAATGATGTCGATTTCTGCTTTTAAGTAACGGTAGTTTCTATATTTGATGTGATATCCATTTTTAATCAAATGGTCCACGGCCAATTGCTCCCCTTCCTTTCCAAATTCATTGTGTTTTCCCATAAAATAGTAGTAATACTGTGCACTTCATCGAAAATACCCGTGGTTTACCGTTTTTTTGATATTTAATTTCGTTATTTGAAACTTGATTTATCGAAAATAACTGGTTTAGTATACTATACCAAATTTCGAAACGTTAAGATAGAAGCCCCAACTCTACGAACGTAACAAATGCTTATTTTAAGACTATGGAATATTTCATTAATTGTAATACTTCTACTCTTGCCCCGTATACAGCTCCACTAGATCAATTAAGAGCTTCACACTTATACAGAAGATTAGGATTTAGCGCCTCTGTCGCTACCATTAACCAAGCTACTGGGCAGAGCGCAGCAGCTTTGGTCGATAATTTGGTAGATCAGGCCCTTGGTATGGCACCCATACCTCCTCCCGCCTGGGCAAACTGGACCAATGCAAATTATCCGGAAGATGATGATGCAAGACGCCAACTGCAAAACCAACAGCAGTCGGAGTTTAGGTTGACCTATGCCAATTCATTATTGAACAACAACCTTAGAGACCGCTTGAGTTTCTTTTGGAGCAATCATTTCGTTACGGAATTGGATGTATATAATTGTAACGCCTATTTATACGAGTATATAGATTGTCTACAACGAAATGCGCTAGGTAATTTTAAAACCTTCGTTAGCGAAATAGGATTGACGAATGCCATGCTCTATTATTTGGATGGGGTTTTCAACAATGGTAGAAACCCGAACGAGAATTATGCCCGTGAACTTTATGAGCTTTTTACCTTAGGGGAGGGCAATGGATACACGGAAATGGACATCGTTGAAACGGCAAAGGCATTAAGTGGTTATGTGGAACGCGGAGAAATAGGCTGTAGCCCGGTAATGTTTGACGCTACCCGCCATGATGCTGGTCCTAAAACAATTTTAGGACAAAGTGGCAACTGGGGTTATGATGATGTAATCGACATTCTATTTGACCAAAGACAAGCTGAGATAGCAGAATTTATTTGTCGTAAACTTTACGAATTTTTTGTACATCCAGATTCGCGGGACGAGGCCAACAACGCCCAGACCATCATTGATGGGATGTCCACAACCTTTATCTCGAACAATTTTGAAATTGCGCCGGTCTTACGCCAATTATTCAGAAGTCAGCATTTCTTTGATGACGAAGCCATTGGGGTTATCATCAAGAGTCCGATGGATTTTTACTTTAATACCTTAAAGGAAACCGGTTTCACCTATACCGATACCAATGTAGCGGAAATGGTCAATTACGCCGGAATGTTGAGCCAGGAACTTTTTGACCCTATAGACGTAGCCGGTTGGCAACGCGATAGAACCTGGATCAACACAAACTTTTTAATAGGCCGATGGCTGACCATTGAAAGTATTTTGGAAAACTTTTATATGGCCGATAATGAACAATTTAGGACCCTAGGTTTGGATATATCCGGTAACGCCGGCTTAACGAGTACCAATCCTGATGTGGTTGCACGGTTGATCATAGACTTTATACTTCCAAAAGGACTGCTGGACGAAGGCGAATACGCCAAGGCCTTCGCAATCTTCAGAAGTGATATCGAGGAAGTGTACTACGAAGGCGGAAACCAAGAATCCTGGACCTTGGCCACTTGGCCCCAGGCCCCTTTTCAAGTATACCTTTTGGTACAATATCTAGCCAGACAACCCGAGTTTCAATTAAAATAATCCCTACTGCTATGTGTAAAACACACCACTCCCCACATAAAGGCCTACAACATAAAGGCCATGATGACGAACATAAAATATGGAGCCGTCGCTCCTTTTTACAGGCCATGGGCATTGCCGGCTCTGGGTCTATGATGCTCGGTTCTAGCATGCTTACTGCTTCCGCCCCGTCACCACTATCGGCAGGTATTGCAGCTGCGGAAACCGACAATATTTTAATTTTAATCCGACTTTCTGGCGGTAATGATGGTCTAAGCACCGTTATTCCAATTGAACAATATGATAGTTACGCCAACGCCAGGCCAAATATTTACATCCCGGAAAGTAAGGTATTGAAACTTACCGATGAGTTTGGGGTACCTTCCTATATGAATGCTTTGGCCCCCATGTGGCAAGAAGGACAGTTTAAGGCTGTACACGGTGTAGGCTATGAAGGACAAAGTCTATCTCACTTTACAGGATCGGATATTTTTGCCAATACAGATTTGACCACTACAGGTTTTAGCGGTTTAAACACCGGCTGGATGGGTAGGCATTTTGAAAATATTTATCCAGATTACCTGATCAATCCACCGGCAGCTCCGGCAGCCATTCAAATAGGACAATTCGGCAACTTAGTGTTTCAAGGGGAAGAGACGAACTATGCCTTTGTAACCTCCAATATAGACCAGTTAGAGGAAATTGCGGAGTCTGGGGTAGTTTATGGCTTAGAGGATTCCCTATTCAACAATTGTATGTACGGTGACCAACTTAAGTTTTTAAGAGGGGTTGCCAACACCACCTACGAATACTCGGGGATGATACACGATGCTTATGAGCGGGGCCAGAACCAAGTTGAATACCAAACAAACGGATTTGCCCGACAATTGGCGCTATTGGCCCGTTTGATCAAAGGGAATTTAGGAACAAAAGTGTACATGATTTCTATGGGCGGTTTTGACACCCATGGAAATCAACCACAGGCACACGCCAGATTAATGACCAATCTTTCTGTGGCCATCAATAATTTTTATGAAGATATAGCCTTTACACAGCAAGACGATAAGGTTTTGAGCATGACCTTTTCAGAGTTTGGACGACGAATTTTTGAAAATGGATCTAACGGAACAGATCATGGTAAGGCATCCCCAACCCTTTTCTTTGGATCAGGTTTAAACGGAAGTGCATTCGTGGGCGATCACCCAACATTGGATGACCCGGATGGGCGCGGAAATTTGGAGTACACCATGGATTTTAGGGACCTGTACGCTACGGTATTGGCAGAATGGCTCTGCGTGGATATTCCGCTTGGTGGAACAGCACCTTTTAGACCATCCATATGCACCGGTCAATCTTGGCTTCAATTGTAGTGGCGTAGACTTTCCCGATATCGTTTATAGCGATGGTGACGTAACACCGCCGGTACCTCCAACGGAAGAAGCGGAGACACCTCCAAATCCAGATTTGTTGAATGCTGTGGTACACAAACCTTTTTATCCGACCGATAGCAATCCACATATCTATTTGGAAATGCCTTTTTCGGCACATGTAGACATACAACTATACAATATTTTAGGACAAAATGTAGGCACTGTTTTCAATGAAATGATGCTTGAAGGTTCTACTGAAATTAATATACGAGAGCGCGTGCCCAAACATCTATCAACCGGTAAATACATTTATCGTATAAGTGTACAGAACCAGAAAATGAGTAAATCGGTTATGGTAGCTTAAACCGTTTCCCCACTATGTACTTAACCTTCGGTGCCAATTCATTGGCAAACCGAAGGTTTTTTGATTTTTATACGCACAGTGAAATCCCTCGGTAGAAAATCTTTATTTTTGCAGCCTAATTTTAGTTGTCATGTCCAATACAAAAATACCTGCCAGATATACCATTACGGCCGCATTACCCTATACTAACGGACCGATTCATATTGGTCATTTGGCAGGGGTTTATGTACCCGCAGATATTTATGCCCGCTATCTTAGAGCTACCGGCAAAGAGGTAGCCTTCGTATGTGGTAGCGATGAACACGGGGTTGCCATCTCCATGAAGGCAAAAAAGGAAGGGGTATCCCCAAAGGATATCATAGACAAGTACCATGCCATCATCAAGCAGTCCTTTATGGATTTTGGGATAACCTTCGATAATTACTCACGTACCTCTGCACCGGTACATCACGAAACGGCTTCAGAATTCTTTATCAACCTATATGATAAAGGGGATTTTATTGAAGAAACGACGGCACAGTTATATGATGAAGAGGCACAGCAATTTCTGGCCGATCGCTTTGTCATTGGCACCTGTCCCAAATGCGGCAACGAAGAGGCTTATGGAGATCAGTGCGAAAACTGCGGCTCTAGCTTAAATGCCACTGATCTTATCAATCCAAAATCTACCATTTCCGGGTCGGTCCCTACGACGAAGGAAACCAAACACTGGTTCTTACCGCTAGACCGTTATGCAGAATTCCTCACCAACTGGATTTTAAAAGGACACAAAGACGACTGGAAACCCAATGTGTACGGGCAGTGTAAATCGTGGATTGATGGGGGGCTGGAACCAAGGGCCGTAACACGAGATTTGGATTGGGGCATACCTGTACCCGTAGAAGGAGGAGAAGGCAAGGTATTATATGTATGGTTCGATGCGCCCATAGGCTACATATCCTCCACAAAGGAATGGGCCGCTCGTGAAGGAAAGGATTGGGAGCCTTATTGGAAGGACAAGGACACCAAGTTGGTACACTTTATTGGAAAGGACAATATCGTTTTTCACTGTATTATCTTCCCTTCCATGTTAAAAGCGGAAGGAAGTTATATCCTCCCAGAGAACGTCCCTGCAAACGAATTTCTAAATCTGGAAGGCAACAAGCTGTCTACCTCCAAGAATTGGGCCGTCTGGTTGCATGAGTATTTGGTCGATTTCCCTGACATGCAAGATTCTTTGCGATACACCCTAACAGCAAACGCTCCAGAAACGAAGGACAACGATTTTACCTGGAAAGATTTTCAAGCCCGCAACAATAATGAATTGGTGGCCATTTTGGGTAATTTCATTAATAGGGTCGTTGTCTTGACCAACAAATATTACGAAGGAGAGGTACCTGCCACCGCAACCTTTACCAATGTGGATGACGAAACGCTGAAGCAACTGCGCAACTTTCCGGCAAATATCTCCAATTCCATTGAACGCTACCGTTTTAGGGAAGCTGGGCAAGAGCTTATGAACTCTGGCGCGTTTGGGCAATAAATATTTGGCCGATGCAGAACCGTGGAAAGTCATCAAAGACTGATGGGGACCGTGTAAGGACCATCATGAACGTAGCCTTACAAATCGCTGCCGGTCTGGCCGTATTGTCTGAACCCTTTTTACCGTTTACAGCTACCAGACTTCGGAACATGTTGAATTTTGCTTCGAGCCATGCCTGATAACACCACTTCAAAGAACGAATTCAGCCAAAACCTTGGGTGGGAGTCGGTTTCCTCCAGCGAACCACTGCTCGCTGCAGGTCATCAAATAAACCAGGCCGAATTGTTGTTTAGAAAAGTAGAGGATGCAGAAATCCAGTCACAGTTGGATAAACTGGAAGCAACCAAAAAAGAAAATATAAAAGAAAACAAAAAACTAATGCCCCAAAAAGACACGATTACATTTGACGATTTTTCTAAATTGGATATGCGCGTTGGTACCATTATCGAAGCGGAGAAGATGGCAAAAGCCAAAAAGCTTCTGGTATTAAAAGTGGATACAGGACTGGATGTGCGCACAATTGTTTCCGGAATTTCAGAGAGCTTTACCCCTGAAGAAATTATAGGTAAAAAGGTAACCGTCTTGGTAAATCTTGCTCCGCAGGGCCTTACGTGGTGTGGAAAGTGAAGGAATGATTTTAATGACCGAAAACGACAATGGCAAATTGGTATTCGTAAACCCAGATGAAGCGGGAGTTGGGAATGGACTTACCATTAATTGATTAATTATGGATTTTCAATTTAGAACTATCCGCTTTATCGAAAGCGAAACGCTTTTGCCCGTCCAGCAGTATTGACGCTCCTTGATTATGAATCTTATTTCCTACGTCCTTAAAAATACCCAATTTCCTGAAAAAAGTATTCAAAATACCATTGAATTACTTAACGAAGACTGCACCATCCCTTTTATTTCCCGGTATCGTAAGGAACGTACCGGAAATCTGGATGAAGTTCAAATAGGGTCCATCGTTCAGTTCAAAGAGCAGTTTGAGGCTTTGGAAAAGCGAAAAAAGGCGATTATCAAAGCAGTATCCGAACAAGATGCATTATCGCCGGAGCTAAAATTGAAATTGGAAAGTGCGCAGACCTGACCGAATTGGAAGACCTATACCTGCCCTTCAAAAAAAGTAAAAAAACGAAAGCGGAGGTAGCGCGTAAACAAGGATTGGAACCTTTGGCTAAAATCATTATGGCGCAACGTACCGAGGATATTGAGTTTATTGCATCCAAATACCTATCCAATGAAGTACAGAACGAAGACGATGCTTCTGGAAGGGGCACGCCATATTATTGCAGAATGGATCAATGAACGAACGGACATTCGCAATCAGGTAAGAACACAACTGGCACGTTTTGCTTATCTCCACGAAACGGATTCCAACAAAAAGTAAGATTCCCCAACAGCAGAAATCTGAAGAAAAGGCACAAAAATATCGTGATTATTTTGATTGGAGCGAACCGTTGAATAAATGTCCATCACATCGTTTATTGGCTATTTTAAGGGCCGAAACTGAAAAAGTAATTCGGGTCAAGATAGCATTGGATGAAGAACGTTTATTGGAGCGTATTGAAAATAGGGTCATTAAGACAAGGAACGCTTGTGCAGATCAACTAAGATTGGCCATAAGCGATGCGTATAAGCGATTGCTGTTTCCCTCCTTGTCGAACGAATTACTGAAAGCGGCCAAGGACAAAGCGGATGATGAAGCAATTGCCGTATTTTCCACAAATCTAAGGCAACTCTTGTTGGGAGCCCCCTTGGGCGAAAAACGGATTCTTGCCATAGACCCAGGTTTTAGAACGGGATGTAAAGTGGTTTGCTTGGATGAACAGGGCAATTTACTTCATAACGAAACCCTATATCCCCATGCGCCCCAAAATGATGTGCACGGTACTTTAAAAAAATTGGCATCCTTGGCGAATGCCTATAAAATCGAAGCCATAGCCATAGGCAATGGCACGGCTTCAAGGGAAACGGAACAGGTGGTAAAAAAAGTACTGTTCCATAAACCCGTGGAGGTATATGTCGTTAGCGAGGCCGGGGCCTCTATTTACTCGGCTTCCAAAATTGCACGGGACGAGTTCCCAAATTATGATGTTACGGTTCGCGGTGCAGTATCCATAGGCAGGCGCTTGGCAGACCCTTTGGCGGAACTTGTAAAAATTGACCCTAAATCCATTGGCGTGGGGCAGTACCAACATGATGTGGACCAAACCAAATTGAAATCCTCTTTGGATACGGTAGTGGAAAGCTGTGTAAATTCTGTTGGGGTCAACATTAATACCGCCAGTGTTCCCCTCTTGAGTTATGTCTCCGGAATCGGACCCAAATTAGCCGAGAATATCGTGAATTTGCGCAAGGAAAAAGGAGCGTTCACAAGCAGAAATGAAATTATGGAGGTGCCCCGTTTGGGCGGTAAGGCCTTCGAACAGGGGGCGGCGTTTCTCAGGATAAAAGAAGCTGAAAATCCGTTAGACGATTCTGCCGTGCATCCAGAACGTTATGCCCTAGTTGAAAAAATGGCCAAGGATAACCAAACAGAGGTACCTGCGCTTATTGGTAATAAAACCCTACTTAAGCAATTGGATATTCAAAAATATTGTACCGATACGGTGGGCCTACCCACCTTAAAGGATATTATTTCAGAACTTGAAAAACCAGGTTTGGATCGTAGGGAAAAGGCAAAAGTCTTCACCTTTGACCAAAATATTAAATCGATTACCGATCTAACCGAAGGTCAGTTATTACCAGGTATCGTAAACAATATCACCAATTTTGGCTGCTTTGTGGATATTGGTATTAAGGAAAGTGGGCTGATCCATGTTTCCAATTTAGCCGATACCTTTGTAAAGGACGTCAACGAACACGTGCATTTGCACCAGCAACTAATAGTAAAGGTTTTACAGGTTAATGTACCACGAAAGCGGATTCAATTAAAACTACATAAGAAGTAGTGCTTTACAATACCCCAATAAAATAAATAGCAAGCGTTTTCTTTCTTTTGTAGTGCTTCTAATCACGCTTAGTTCTGTGCTCGATACAGACGATCGTTGATGCTGCTCCCCAAGTCATTTTCAGGGAAACGTTCCGCAAGAATAAGGTCAAGACCACTTGCATCCATCTTATGTAATACCTCAAACAGTTTTGTAGCAGCTTCTATTAGGGATCGATTTTGGGCTAAGGGCATCACCATTGCTGCTGTGGGAAAATCGATAGAGGAAAAGGATAACACCCCTACCCTTTTTCCAACATACGCTTTTAAACTTTCGTTCAAATCGTCACAGACCAAGAGTGGCGTTCTTGGCGAATAATGCTTTAATAACATGCCGGGGGCCTCTGGGCTCGTTTCGTTTTCAATGGATATGATAAGGGTGCCCACAACAGCTTCTATTGCCTCAACGGAAATACCACCTTTTCGATACAAAATTGGTGTTTCCCCATCAAAGCCTACAATGGTAGATTCCAAACCTACCAAACAAGGACCACCATCCAAGATAGCGGGAATTCGTTTTCCGAAATAATCCGCTACATGCTTTGCCGATGTTGGGCTTACCCGGGTAAAGGGGTTGGCACTTGGTGCCGCAAGGGGAAATGGCAGCCCTTTTAATAGTTTTAAGGTCATGGGGTGGTTCGGCATTCGCACCCCAACCGTAGCCTTACCGGCGGTAATAATATCTGGGACCACATTCTGTTTAAGCAAAATCAAGGTCAACGATCCGGGCCAAAACGCATTCGCCAGTTTGTAGGCATTCTCCGGAATTTGCTTCGCCAAAATGGGCAATTGCTCCATTTCGTGTATATGGACGATGAGCGGATTAAATGCCGGACGGCCTTTCGTTTCAAAAATGGCCTTAACGGCATTTGTATCCAAAGCATTTGCCGCCAAACCGTAAACTGTTTCCGTTGGTATGGCGACCAATTTGCCATCGGTCAGCAACTGTTGGCATTTCTTGATATCCGTTGTAATAGAAGTAACCATTGCGGCCAAAGGTAATTAAGGTTTCGGTATTTTTGCTACTTTGAGAAACTGAACTATGCTAAAAATTGCCTTCCATCCTATCTATAAACATCCTTTGCCGGCCGGCCATCGCTTTCCGATGATGAAATACGAACTTTTACCCCAGCAACTGGTTCATGAGGGGACCTGTACCGAAAGCAACTTTTTTGAGCCGGAAATACCGAACGACAAACATATTGTGGCCGCACACGATGCCGAGTATTTCTATGATCTCCTTAACATGAAAATTTCCGCTAAAGCCTCTCGTAAAATCGGTTTTCCCTTATCGGAAGATTTGGTGCAACGGGAACGTATAATTGCGGATGGCACTTTAAAAGGGTGTCACTTTGCTTTGGAACACGGTATTGCAATGAATATAGCCGGGGGCACCCACCATGCCTATACCGATCACGGGGAAGCTTTTTGCATGCTCAACGACCAAGCCATAGGCGCTAGATACCTACTAAAAAAAGGATTGGCCACTAAAATCCTGATTATTGACCTCGATGTACACCAAGGGAACGGCACGGCAGAAATTTTTAAGGAGGATCCAAATGTTTTTACGTTCTCCATGCATGGCGCAGCAAACTATCCCTTCAAAAAAGAAAAATCAGACTTGGATATTGCATTGGAAAAAAGAACTACGGACACGGTTTATTTATCCATTTTAAAGGAAACTTTGCCCAAACTACTGGATACGGTACAGCCCGATTTTATTTTTTACCTCTGTGGTGTCGATGTACTTGAAAGTGATAAATTAGGAACATTAGGACTCTCTTTGGAAGGATGCAAAGAGCGAGATCGCTATGTATTGGAAAGTTGTAAAAAATTAAAAATACCGGTGCAATGCAGTATGGGAGGAGGCTACTCTCCGGATATTAAAATAATCGTAGAAGCGCATTCCAACACCTTCAGATTGGCACAACAGCTTTATTTCTAATGGCCCTTCCATTTTCATTTGAACTCAAAAAAGTTTGGTATCGATTCTTTTTAAAGTTTGCATAATTCTAAATTTACAGAATGAAAAAGATACTATTTGGCGCAGCGCTTTTTAGTTGCCTATACCTGCAATCCCAGGACAAATCCAATGATTCGACTCAAACCCGCTGGAAGATGTTTACGTACGACCTTGGAACCATGTTCCAGGGCGTAGGTCATTCCTATACGAGGCCACTTCATTGGCAGGGAAAGGAATGGGCTCAATTTGGTGCAGTGGTAGCGGGTACCGGTTTGGTATACCTAACGGATGACAACACCTCTGGTTTTATACGAAACAACCGGGAAAGTGTTCCAAAATGGTTACGGGACTACGGTGAACTTTATGGCAGCCCTGAGAATAATTATATAGCCACCTCTGGGGTATACCTTGCGGGTTTGATCACTAAAAATGAAAAATTACGCCGCACTGGGGTTTTGTTGATTTCTTCCGCTACTTCGGCGGGACTTTTGCAGCAGGTATTAAAATCGGTGGTGGGTAGGGCCCGACCCTTGGCGGAATTGGGCAAGGACACCTTTGACCCTTTCAATTCTAGTAGAAATTTTCATTCCTTCCCTTCAGGTCATGCCCTATTGGCCTTTACCAATGCCTATGCCATCGCCAAGCAATTTAAAAATCCGTGGTTAAAAGCGGGCATTTATACCGTAGGTGCCATTCCTGGAATTTCTAGGGTATGGGACGGGCAACATTGGCTCAGTGATATGCTTTTTGCTTGGGCCATCAGTATTGCAACGGTAGAATCCATCGATAAATACTTGGATAAAAAGTACGACGAAAAATACAACGCCCAACAAAAAAAACTAAGCTGGAACCTTAATTTTGGACCAGGCCAAATGGGGGTTACCATCAATTTTTGAGCGTGTTACTTTTTAAATTTTTATTAGGCATAGGAATCAAACTTTCAGTACTTTAGGGGAAACTGAAAACCAAGCCAATGAAAAAGCCTTTCTTTCTACCCTTTTTGCTAGTTACCGTTTTGTGCTTTTCCCAAACCCCTTCGCAGCAAAAATCTGGGCCATTGGAAATGGGGAATCCTACGGAAGTAGGAATGTCTGCCGAAAGATTAGCCAAAATAGATAAAATGCTTTCCGAGGAGGTTAGCAGTGGAAATATTCCCGGAGCGGTAGCCCTTATTGCTCGTAAAGGTAAAATTGTACTTCATAAAGCCTACGGAACCGATAATGGGGAAATACAAAGACCGCTTGAGAAAGATGCCATTTTCAGGATTGCTTCACAGACGAAGGCCATCACCGCAACCGCGGTGATGATGCTTTGGGAAGAAGGTAAATTTCAATTGGACGATAAGATTTCAAAGTATATCCCAGCATTTGGTGAAGCACAAATTTTAGATTCTTTTAACGAAGCCGACTCCACCTACACCACTACCGCGGCAGAAAATCAAATTACGATACGGCATTTATTAACGCATACGTCCGGTATTGGCTATGGAATGATTGATGGGGATGAACGATTTAGAAAAATCTATGCCAAAGCAGGAATCATTGATGCATTCACCACCAAAAAAGTGCTGCTCTCCGATAACATTAAAAAATTGGCCGCCCTTCCCTTGCATCACGAACCGGGTGCATCCTGGACCTACAGTGAAGGATTGGACGTTTTGGGTTATTTGATTGAGGTAGTATCCGGCCAACCCTTCGATGTGTTTTTGCATCAGCGCATTTTCGAGCCCTTGGGAATGAACGATACCTGGTTTTATCTACCGAACGAAAAACAATCGCGCTTAGTGGCAGTTCAGGTAAATGACAATGGGTTTTGGAAGCGATTCACTACGCCAATATTCAACATTGATTATCCCAAGGAAGGAGCTATGGCTTTCTTTTCGGGAGGTGCGGGGCTCTCAAGCACAGCCTTGGATTATGCCACTTTTCTCCAACTATATTTGAATGGTGGAGCGCTGAACGGTACACGACTTCTGAGCAGAACTACCGTCAATATTATTTTGAGTAATCAGATTGGGGATATTTGGAAAGGCGGAAAAGGTTATGGATTGGCTTTTGAGGTGGTCAACGAAAAAGGAGAAATACAAGGCGGCGAAGGAAGTGCCGGCACCTTTGATTGGGGTGGCTACTTTAACACGCAATATTTTGCAGATCCCAAGGAGGACATCATTGGTATTCTATTGAAGCAGACCCAAGGTCCCGTAAGCAATGACAACCAATGGAAATTTCGACAAATGGTCTTTGCCGCGGTTAATGATTGAAAATCGGTTTATTTAATAAACAGCCTTATTTTGATCATAGCGGTCAACCATCCAACAAATACAGCCCCAGTTTAATTTTCCAGTACGGCATCCGTTCTTCAAAATAGTCAAAGAAATCTTTAAGCCCTTTGGAATTAGGCAGTTCTGTTTTTGCCTCTTCAATATTCGTAAGTTCCTTGCCGCTTATAAATTGATTGAGGTCCAAGGCTTCACCTTCGGCATGTTTTTTCATTAGATGCCCATAGATTGTATTTTCGGATAGGTTGCGGCTTTCATCAATCCCTGAAATGGACATTCCGTCCAAAAATAGCTCATACGAATGTTCGTGTGTTTTACGTTTAGGTTTTGCGGAGCCGCTGTGGGTTTTAATTTCCTGTAAAAATCGGTCTGCATACTTATCCAACTTGGCTTGCCCTACACCGGATATGTTCATAAACTCCGTTTTATTTTGGGGAAGTTTTGCCTCCATATCCTTTAAACTGGCATCACCAAAGACCACATAGGCGGGCACGCCCTGCTCCGTGGCAATTTCATGTCGCAGAGCACGCAATTTATCGAACAATACCGTGTTTTGCAACGTGGTACTCTTCTTCGTTTTCTTTTCGTTTGCTTTCTGTGGAACCGCCAATTGAATGGATTTATTTGAAAACAAAAGGTCCTTGGCCAAGGGCGTCAACCCCAATCGGGCGCCTTCCCTAAAATTGATGTTCAAGACCCCTTGATTCAATAACTGAATGACATACTGCTGTAGGTCTAACCATGAAACATTGCTTACCGCCCCATAGGTTTTTATCTGTTGGTATCCTTTTTCGAGCACCTGGGCATTTTGCGCACCACGCAATACATCGATGACTGTACCCATAGGTTCCTTTTCCCCAAGTCTTGCAACGGCCGAGCAAACTTTTTGCGCCAGTACGGTTCCATCAAAGTAAGCGGGTGGGTTTATACAGATATCACAATTTCCGCATCCTTTGGTCACATGCTCTCCAAAATAATTAAGGAGCGCAATGCGGCGGCAACTTAAGGCTTCCGCGAATTGTTGCATCCGTTCCAATTTGGCGTATTCCACAGTGGCATTATCACTTTGCGCTATAAACCTGCGCAACTGGGCCACATCAGCAAAACTATAGAACAACAAGGCATGGGCAGGCAAACCATCCCGGCCACCCCGACCTATTTCCTGGTAGTAGCCTTCTATATTTTTGGGGAGGTTGTAGTGCATGACCCAGCGCACATTACTCTTGTCTATGCCCATACCAAAGGCAATGGTCGCAACAATTATTGGAATCTTGTCCGTAATGAATTCTTCCTGAACCTTGGAGCGTTCTTCTGCGGACATCCCCGCATGATAGGCCTTGGCCTTAAAACCTTCCTTTTGCAATTTTCCAGAAATAGATTCTGTACTCTTTCGGCTTAGGCAATAAATAATTCCACTTTCAAACGGATGTTCCTCTAAAAAATCCAAGATATGCCTCATACGGTCCTGGGCAGGTTTCACGTCCAAGAATAAATTGGGCCTATTGAAGGAGGCCAAATGCCGCTCTGCCCCAGTAATATTCAATTGATAAACAATATCATCTTGGGTGGTCTTATCTGCCGTAGCCGTTAATGCCATAACGGGTAGGTTTGGAAACCGCTTCTTTAAATTTCCCAATTGCGTATAGGCCGGCCTAAAGTCATGACCCCAGGAAGAAATACAATGGGCCTCGTCTACGGCAAACAAACTGATATCAATTTTCTCCAAGAGCTCGGTGAAGGAACCCAAACTTTCCGGGGCAACGTAAAAGAGCTTTAAATCCCCCTGTTCCAGTTCTTTTAAAATTTCCACCTGAGTCTCTTGGGTCTGGGAGCTATTGTAATACGCGGCTGCAATGCCATTGGCCTGTAAGACATCCACTTGATCTTTCATCAAGGCAATTAAAGGGGATATCACAATAGCCGTACCCTCCAAAGCCAATGCCGTTAATTGATAACATAGTGATTTTCCACCGCCCGTAGGCATTATGGTCAGTACATCCTTTTGCGCTAGGGCATCCTCGATGACCGCTAATTGGTTGGGCTTAAAGGAATCGTAGCCAAAGTATTTTTTTAATAAAGGTAAGAGGTCCTGTTCCGTTGTTGTCATGTGCTACAAAAATAGGAAGATTATCTACTTTTAAGGGCTTCCACTATGGTCTGTCTTTCAGTTAAATTAAATTCAATTGTAAAAATATTTTTACAATTGAATTTATTATTTTGTAGTATGTCACCCTGAGCGCAGTCGAAGGGCTTGGGTTCACGAATCTGGCCTATACTCACTATGGCTAAAATTTCTACACTCCGCAAGAATCTGAATAGTTTCAAAAGCATTGTTTATCAATGCTTGTTTCTTTGCTCTAGACCAACCTTTTATTCTCTTTTCAAAAAGAATAGCCTGTAAAACATTATTAAATTCTGAGGTACATTGTAAGTAAACAGGTCTCTTTCTATAAGTAGTACAACTTTTAAAATAACCCTGAGAATGTTGAAGCATTCGCTTTTCAAAATTGCCTGTGACGCCTATGTAATAAGCAATATCATTACATTTTAAAATACAAACAGTGTATTGTTTTCATAAATATTGAAACTTGAATACATAAAAAAGTCTTCGACTGCGCTCAGACGGACATATTTTTACTATAAGCCAAAGCGCAAATCGAAGACTTCTATATTATTTCCCCAACATCAAAAGCTCGTTACACCGTACTTCCGTAATATACCTTTTCTCACCTTCCTTGGTTTCATACGAGCGGTGTGTCAGTTTTCCCTCAACGGCCACTTGCTTTCCTTTGGTTAAATAGTTCTCTACAATTTCTGCCGTCTTCCCCCAAGCCACAATGTTATGCCATTGTGTATCCTCAACCTTTTCACCTTTTGCATTTTTGTAGCTATCCGTCGTGGCGATGGAAAATTTTGCCAATTTGGTTCCACCTTCCAAGTTTACGATTTCTGGGTCCTGACCCAAATTTCCAATTAACTGTACTTTGTTTTTTAATGCGTTCATCTTTCTAAATTTTAGCGTTAAACAGTTTATGCTACCAAGCCTCCTTGACTTGACACTGCAAACCTAGAACAGGATAGCGTCCTGATTCGGTTTCTAAACGCTTACTATCGTTTGTTATCGTTTACAGTCGTTTGAAAACTTTTAAAACACTATAAGTCATTTACTTACAATTAATAAGGCTGTGAAAAAATAATTCAAATCCTATATTTAATTTTTGAAAATGTGAAAAATAGCACTACAACCCTGCATTTCGTCTTGAAAAAACAATCAATAAGGCTTGTGGCATTGGCGCCAAATAACTGCTTATTTTTTCCTACCTTAAAAGTCCAAAAACTAGGAAGTGTGAAACTGGATTTTCAAGTAACCGATAATACCGCGAAAAAGCAATACGAAGCAACCATTGAAGGCATTGTCGCCCGGATAGAATATATCAAGGCCCAGGATAAGATTTACTTAACCCATACAGAGGTTCCCAAAGCATTGGAAGGAAAAGGCCTTGGCTCCAGCCTGGTGGCTAAGGTTTTGGAAGATGTCGATAGGCAGAATTTGACGCTAATCCCGCTTTGTCCGTTTGTGGCCTTATATTTAAAAAGACATCCGGAATGGAAGCGACTGATCATGAAAGGCATTAACATTGAATAAAAAAGTATGGACAAAGAAATTACAAAGGAATATACCAACGGAGATCTTACCGTAGTTTGGAAACCAAAAAAATGTATCCATTCCAAAGTATGTGTAGAAACCTTGCCCAGTGTGTACCACCCAACCGAGAAACCCTGGATTACTCCCAAAAATGCCGCTATTGAAGCACTACAAGCACAAATAAATAATTGCCCTAGCGGGGCTTTAAGCTACTACATGAAAAACGAAATGAAAGAAGAAAAAGAAAATGGGGTGACGCAGATTATTGTTGCCGCCAATGGACCCTTAAAAGTAAAGGGCACCTTGGAGATACAGCTTGCCTCTGGGGAAATTGTCAAAAAAGAAGGTACTACCGGTTTCTGCCGTTGCGGTGCATCTGCAATCAAACCCTTCTGTGACGGCACCCATAGAACAGCGGAATTTATTGGATAATATAAATACTACAAGTAAAAATGGAATTAGCCATACACAATTGGATGCGTGCAGAATCTTTGGAGCACACCCTTAATAGAATTAACAAATTAGGATACACCCATATAGAGATTCAAGGCGCACCAGAAAGTTATGACAGCCAAAAAGCGCAATTACTATTAGACATTTATGGCATTAAATGCTGGGGGTCGGTCACATTAATGTTGGACCAGCGCAATTTACTCGCTAAAGACCCAGCGCAACGCAAAATGTCCGTTCAATATGTAAAGGATGTCGCCAAAATGGTTCACGAATTGGGCGGTTCCGTCATCTCATTGGTGCCTGCCACGGTAGGTAAAATTGTTCCCGAAGCCCGGCCGGAAGAAGAATGGGAATGGGCCGTTGAGGCCATCCAGGAAATTTACAGCTATACCGAGGATCATGGTCTAAAAATTGGCATTGAGCCGATCAATCGCTTTGAAACTTATTTTATCAACAGGGGTGAACAAGCCTTGGCCTTGGCCGAAGAAATAGGTCCCAATTGCGGGGTTTGTCTAGATACTTTTCACATGAACCTAGAGGAAGCGGATATGTACGCTACCATTAAAAAGGTTGGAAAAAGGCTGGTCAACTTTCATGTAGCGGACAATAACCGTATGGCTCCGGGTATGGGACACCTCAACTGGCCCAAAATTATCACCACCCTAAAAGAAGTTGACTACAACAAGACCTTATCCGTAGAATTTTGCGCACCCTTAGACCGTACACCGGCCAACCCCTACCCCAACTCCATTGAAACCAATCCAGAGGGACTTACAGCGGAACAGAAGAAATTCTTGGAAGACCACGGGAGTTCTGCCATAACGGATGAATTCTATACTATGCTAACCAAAAAGTCTATGGATACCCTAAAAGAATTGATTCAATGAAAATTGCAAATATAGAAGCCTTTTGGTTGCGCTGCCCAATACCCAAGGAGAAGCAGCATTTCTCGGACTATGGCCTGCTGACCAATTTTGATATGACCTTGGTGGTCGTTACAACGGATACCGGTTTGCAGGGTTTTGGCGAAGCAAAGGCAGCAGTAGGTTCTTCTGGTTCATGTGCTTCAATCGTTAGCTGTATAGAAAATGAACTAAAACCGCAATTAGTAGGTAAGGATGCAGGAAACATTACACGTATTTGGGAACATATCTATAACGGAACCAGAGACCATTATGCGCTCTCCCGGGGTCGTAAATTTCCCATTCTTGGAAGAAGGGGCTTGACCATCTCCGCCATGAGCGGTATCGATACGGCTTTATGGGACATTAAGGGAAAATCCCTAAATGCCTCGGTTATAGAACTACTGGGCGGTAGTTGCCGCGATGAAATGCCTGCTTATGCCAGTGGTGGATGGGCAAAGGCAGACGCCATTGGGGAACAATTATTGGGTTACACGGCGAAAGGATTTAGCGGAGTAAAAATGAGGGTAGGCATTATGGACGAGACCGTTGGCGAAAGTATCAAACGCGTGAAAGCGGCCCGCGAAGCCTTACCAGACCATATTAAGCTGATGACCGATGCCCATGGGACTTTTAGCGTTCCTGAGGCCAAGCAATTTACAAAGGGTGTAGAAGACTGTAACCTGTATTGGTTCGAAGAGCCTATTAGTCCAGATAATAAAATTGGAACGGCAGAAGTGCGGGCCAATACATTTATCCCCATCGCCGTAGGAGAAAGTGAATACACGGCTTTTGACATTCGTGATTTAATTACGGAACGTGCATTAGACGTTCTCCAGCCCGATTGTGCGATTATCGGCGGAATAACCGAGGCCACGCGGGTTTCCCAATTGGCGCATACCTATCAACTAGAATTGGCACCGCATTGTTGGGGTTCCGCATTCTCCTTCATGGCAGGTTTATCAGTGGCTTTTGCATCTCCTTCAGCCAATGTGATTGAGTTTTCCTTGGGAGGCAACCCCATGATGTACGACCTGGTGGAAGAAAAAATAGAAGTAAATGAAAAGGGGATACTTTCGGCACCTACCGGATCAGGATTGGGACTTACCCCGAATTGGGATTTTGTTAAAGACTTTAAACAATAAATTATGGCAAAGGCACTAAAAATAAACCATGTTGCCCTCGTGGTAAGCAATCTGGAGGAAGCCTGTAAATTTTATGAAGAGGAATTGGGCCTCGAGGCTATTCCCGCATTTCTATTCGATTATCCAACGGCATTTTTTAAATTTAATGAAGAGCAGCAGCTCCATTTGACGGAATGGGAAGACAGCTATTCCTTTAGGGGACACATTTGCGTACAGGTCGATGATATCAATACTATTTTTTTTAGGATGAAAGAACTGGGTATCATTGATATTAGACCCTGGGGCAAGGTGCGGGAGATTACCAAAGGGGTGATTCAAATGTTCGTACGGGATCCATCGGGCAACTTGATTGAGATTTCCTCTGCCCCAAACTCCTACATAGACCCAAAAATACTTGAGGACGAACTGTTCAAGGAAGGACTTTATGTATCGGGCCGGAATGATTTTAGAGGCTATAAATCCAAGGATGCCACCCTTTACCATAATTCGGATGAATAAAAACATTCTTCTTTTGGAAACCATTGCCCCAGAGGCCATGGCACTTTTAAGAAATGCCCCGAATGTAGAAATTCTGATGGGCCTTGACCCCCAATCGCTGCAAGAGCACACTAAATCGCACATACATGCCATAATCACGCGTGGAAAAGGAGAGGTAAGAAAGGTATTTCTGGAGCAACTTACCGGTTTGGAAGTAATCTCCCGTTGTGGCGTAGGACTTGATAATATTGATGTAAACGAAGCCACTGCCAAAGGTATTAAGGTGGTGAATGCACCAAATTCCAACGCCGATACCATTGCGGAGCATACCATAGCCTTATTGCTCATGCTTCAACGTAACCTGTACAATGCCATTACCATGGTCAAGAAAAACCGATGGGCCGATAGGGCTTCCTATTCCGCTGATGAATGTAATGGGAAAACCTTAGGAATCGTTGGAATGGGAAATATTGGAAAAAAGGTTGCCAAAATTGCCACGGCTTTAGGGATGAACGTAATTTATTGGAGCGCCAACAAAGAAGCGGTCGCCTACCCTTTCGTGGATTTTGATACACTATTGAGTACCTCTGATAGTGTAAGTTTACACCTTCCGTTGACGCCAAAGACCGAAAAACTTTTTGGCACATCCGCATTTTTAAAAATGAAAACAACGGCCTTACTCATCAACACGGCCAGGGGGGGAATCATAGATCAGGAGGCCCTTCTTGAAGCACTTCAAAATGCAAAAATAGCGGGCTTTGCCGCAGATGTTTTGGCCGAGGAACCCCCAGCGCATAATCATCCCTTAATACAATTAGAGAACGTATTGATTACCGCACATCTGGGAAGCCTAACCCGCACTACCTATACAAAAATGTGCACCATGACCGTTGAAAACACACTTGCAATCCTAAGAAATGAACCTCCCATAAAAAACTGTATTTTTAATCACAAAGAACTAGAATTGAAATGAAATCTTCTAAAACATTTATTGTTACCCTGCTTTTAATTTGTTCATCAGTACTAGCAAAAGCCCAGTTGAAAGTGAATCAAGACCGATTGGAAAGTAGGATTATGGAACTGGCACAATTTGGGATTCAGGAAAATGGTGAAACCGAAAGGGTCGCCTTTAGCGATGCCGATATTGCGGCACAGCAATGGGTCGTTTCCCAATTAAAAGGTATGGGGCTTGCTACTTCTGTAGATTACGCCGGAAATGTCATTGGCAAGCGATTTGGAACCGATACCAATGCCGCACCTATTTGTTTTGGATCACATATTGACCGTGTTCCCAATGGTGGAAATTATGATGGTTGTGTAGGATCCATGGCCGCCCTCGAAATTATTGAAACCCTAAACGAAAATGATATTGCTACAAAACATCCTTTGGAAGTCATAATTTTCTCCAACGAAGAAGGAAGCGTTATGGGAAGCAGAGCCATGGCCGGTCAATTAAATAAAACGGCTTTTCCCATAAAAAATTCTACCGGATATACGGTTGCGGAGGGTATTATGCGATTGGGTGGGGACACCACTAAAATCGCCGAAGTAGCACGCAAAAAAGGGGAGGTAGCCGCATTCTTGGAACTACATATTGAACAAGGTGGTATTTTGGAAAAGGAAAGTTTGGATATTGGTATTGTTGAAGGAATTGTAGGATTAAAATGGTGGAATGTAGAGTTCGCGGGCTTTGCCAACCACGCAGGTACTACCCCAATGAATGCTAGACAAGATGCGCTCTTAGCGGCCTCCAAATTTATTATTGCCGTAAATGAGGTTGCTACTAGTTTTGAAGGTGCTCAAGTAGCAACCGTAGGCCGTATTTCTGCCACGCCCGGTGCTCCGAATGTTATACCCGGAAAAGTAACCACAAGTTTGGAAATTCGTGACTTATCGTCTGAGGTTATCGAAAAAGTATTCAATGCCATACAAAAAAGAGCAGCTGATTTAAGTGCAGAATCAGGTGTAGAAATTTCCATCGCACCATTGGACACCACCGCGAACCCGGCCATTATGAACACTTTTATACAAAATGAGATTGAACAAAGCATCAATTCCTTGGGTTTTAGCTTTAAATATATGCCAAGCGGTGCCGGACATGATGCACAGGATATGGCAATTATCGCACCCACCGGAATGATTTTCGTTCCCAGTAGGGGTGGGATTAGTCACTCCCCAAAAGAATTTACATCGGCCTCGGATATGGCCAACGGTGCCAACGTCTTGCTGAACACCATTTTGGCGCTGGATAAAAAACTATAAATTAAGCTTTATTCAAATCCTCTTTCATTACATAAATATTATATTTAATAACTTCAAACCAAAGCACACTTCTCATGAAAAATTTACTTTCCCTTTTTATCCTACACCTATTTGTTTTCAGTCCGATTTTAAATGCTCAAACCCAAGAACAGATTGTTGCAGCCATTGAAAAAGAGGGTACAGAAAATTCACAATTGGAACAATTGGCCTATGAATTGATGGATTTGAACGGGCCCCGGTTAGTAGGAACTCCGGAAATGAAATCTGCCCATGATTGGGCCGTCAATACCTATAAAAAATGGGGTATTACAGCAGAAAACCAACAGTGGGGTACTTGGAAAGGATGGCAACGCGGTATTACCCATGTAGATATGGTAGCGCCACGAGTAGCATCCCTTCATGCCACCCAATTGGCGTGGAATCCAAGCACCAGTACCAAAGGTGTCACCGCTTCACTCATTACACTTCCAAATTTTGCGGATTCATTGGCCTTTGTAAAATGGTTGCCCAATGTAAAAGGAAAAATTGTAATGGTAAGCATGCTACAGCCCACGGGTAGGCCCGATGAAAATTGGGAGGAATTTGCTACCAAAGAATCGTTCCAAAAAATGAAAAGTCAACGGGATTCCTTGGAGAAAGCATGGCGGCAGAACATTAACAATACGGGCTATACGAGTAGAAATATCAACGCTGCATTCGAAAATGCGGGTGCTGTTGGTATTGCGCAATCCCGTTGGTCTGAAGGGTTTGGGGCAAATAAGATATTTAGTGCAGGTACGGAAAAAATCCCGGCAGTGGACATCTCATTGGAAGACTACGGAATGCTGTACCGCATGGTGGAACAAGGTGCGGAACCCAAAATAAAAATAGTGGCGGAATCCAAGGATTTGGGAACGGTACCCACCTTTAACACCATTGCAACGATTCCGGGCACAGAATTCCCGGAAGAGTATGTAATTCTTTCCGCGCATTTCGACTCTTGGGACGGCGCTACCGGCGCAACGGATAATGGCACGGGAACGATTACGATGCTAGAGGCCGCACGTATTCTCAAAAAAGTGTATCCTAACCCTAAAAGAACGATTTTGATTGGACACTGGGGTAGTGAGGAACAAGGCCTAAACGGATCAAGTTCGTTTGTTGAAGATCATCCAGAAATCGTTGCCGGGGTACAAGCACTTTTTAATCAAGATAATGGTACGGGCCGCGTAGTGCGGCTATCTGGCCAAGGCTTTCTTCATGCGTATGACTATTTAGGGCGTTGGTTGGAAGCGGTTCCTGAAACGTATAAAAATGAAATCGAGACCACTTTTCCCGGTTCACCAGGGCGTGGCGGATCGGATTATGCCTCATTTGTAGCCGCCGGGGCCCCTGCATTTTCCTTAAGCTCCTTAAGCTGGGATTATTGGAATTATACTTGGCATACCAACTTGGACACCTATGACAAAATTGTATTCGATGATGTTCGAAACAATGCCATTCTTACGGCTATCTTAACCTATATGGCCAGTGAAGACCCAAATAGGACATCACGTGAAAAGGCGGTTTTGGGTATTAACCCAAGAACCGGGGAAAAAGCAGAATGGCCAACTCCTAGAACTCCGGAGCGCAAGGGAGGGCAAGAGTAGTAGCCAAAAAAAAATTAATCCAACACAGAAAGTCCGGTAGCTACGATATCCTTAAGCTTGGTTTCGTTTTTTTCAATTTTTGCCAAAACCATGAGCCCACTGTAGAGGGCAAAGATGGTAGAAGCCAATACCTTTGGATTTTTAGCGGTGTTCAATTCACCATTTTCGATTCCTTTTTGAATGTAGTCGGCAAAAACATGTTCAACAGTAGCGGAATTCTCCATTAACTTATGTTCAATTACGGCATCTCCCGGAACAAGTTCCGTTATCGTATTAACGACAAAGCATCCCTTATGGCAATCATCGGTCAGGGATTGTTGGATGGCAAGATGGAAAAGGTTCAAAAACCCCTGTTTTACTGTGACCTCAGCGGTCAATAAATCATCAAGCGTTTTACGACTGATTAGTTGATACTGGTCAAAAGCACTATTAAATAGTTCTTGTTTTCCACCATAGGTATCATAAATACTGGCCCTATTGATTCCCAAATGCGCTACAAGATCATTGATTGAAGTGGCATGGAACCCTTTTTCCCAAAAGAGTTCCATGGCCATTTTCAATATTTCTTGTTTATTGAATTGTTTTGTACGTGGCATAATTGGATAACTGTGACCAAAGGTATTTAAAAATACTATACTTGGGCAAATCCACCATCAACCGGTATTTCCGCACCCGTAATGTAACTACTTTCAGATGAGGCCAGGAATAATGCCGTATTGGCAATTTCATCTGAATTCCCAAACCTACCCAAACTAATTAATGATGGAAAACTGGATGCCATTTGATCGATGTTTTCTTGGGGAACATTATGTTTTCCATAGATGGGAGTATCGATAGGCCCTGGTGAAATACTATTTACCCGTATACCCTTTGGCCCATATTCAGCCGCCAATGTTCTGGTTAAAGAACGTAATGCCGCTTTACTCGATGCATAGGCAGCCATACCTGAAAACCCCTTGACATTGGTAACCGAGGTATTGAAAATGATACTTGTCCCTTGATTAAAATATTCATGGGCCGCTTGAACCGTAAACAAAGGTCCACGTACATTGATGTTATACACTTCATCGAAAATTTCTTCAGTTAAGGCCTCTACCATTTCTATTCTAAATATACCGGCATTCAAAAAGAGTACATCGATGTTACCAAAGGCGTCTACTGTCTTTTTAATTAAGGTTCGACTATCTTGAACGCTAGAGGCCTCTGCTTTCACCAATAAATAATCGCCATGCAGTTCCTGCTTCAAAGCATCCAATTTTTCCTGACTTCTACCCGTAAGAACTACCTTGGCGCCTTCCTTCAAAAAAAGTTTGGCCGTCTCCAGTCCCATTCCACTTGTTGCCCCGGTAATGACCGCGACTTTATTCTCTAATCTTTTCATTATAAATAAATTAAAATTAATTATTATTTTGGAATATTCATTCCAATACGAAAATAAACATAACAGAACGATTGTTCCAAATAATATTATTGTTTTAACTATAATTACCATGCTGTCTACTTTTAGTATCTTCATTGGCATTAATTCATAAAATGACCACGACCATGAAAACAACCCGCCTAGTATTGCTCTTAATACTCCTTGCCCCGATTGGACTACACTCCCAAAAAAGGAAAAACAAATCGACCGAACCGACGGTTAAAATCGAAGATTCACTTTTTACCGGGCTACAATGGCGAAATATTGGTCCGTTCAGGGGCGGTAGAAGCGTAGCATCTACAGGTGTAATTGGCCAACCCATGACCTATTATATGGGCACCGTGGGCGGTGGTATATGGAAAACCACGGACGACGGTATTACATGGAACAATATTTCCGATGGCTTTTTAAGTACTGCAAGCGTTGGAGCCATTACGGTTTCCGAAAGCAATCCCAATATCATATTTGCAGGGATGGGGGAGCACGCCGCGAGAGGTGTAATGACTTCAATGGGAGATGGTATTTATAAATCTACGGATGCCGGGAAAACATGGGAACATATGGGCCTTGATGAGTCCAGACATATTTCAGATGTAATCATTGACCCATCCAATCCAAATGTAGTATATGTAGCGGCACAGGGTGCGCAATATGGACCATCTGCCCAACGTGGTATCTACAAGTCCTCTAATGGGGGAGAGACATGGGAGAATGTGTTGTTCGTGGATAACCGTACGGGAGCCTCCTCACTTTCCATGGATATGACCAACCCTGCCATACTCTATGCGGCCATGTGGGAGCATCGTCGTTATCCATGGACCATGGAGTCTGGCGGCAAGAATTCTGGTATTTACAAATCTACCGATAGTGGTGCTTCGTGGACCCAATTAACGGAGGGTCTACCTAAAGAAATGGGGAAAATTGGGGTTTCCGTTTCCAGGGCAAATCCAGAATTGGTGTTTGCCGTTATCGAGGCAGAAGGAGAAAAAGGTGGTGTTTATAAATCCACCGATGCCGGAAAAAAATGGACCCAAAGCAATAAAGACCGTATCAATATTACGCGATCTTGGTATTACATGGAAATTTTTGCAGACCCCCAAAATGAAAATGTAGTATATGTACTCAATGCACCGGTTACCAAATCCATAGATGGTGGCAAAACATTTTCACCGCTATCAACGCCCCATGGGGATAATCACCATCTGTGGATCGACCCCTATAACAATCAACGCATGATCAACTCCAATGATGGTGGGTCTAATGTGTCCAATAACGGCGGCAAAAGTTGGAGCACCCAGGAGAATCAGAATACGGCTCAATTCTATAGGGTAATAACCGATAATCTTGTACCCTATAACGTATATGGAGGTCAACAGGATAACAGTACCGTGGCCATTGCCTCAAGAACAAATGACAATGGTATCGATTGGAAAGATTGGTATGCCGTTGCCGGTGGTGAAAGTGCCTTTTTAGCCTTCGACCCCAACGACCCTAAATTAATCTATGGAGGAACCTACCAAGGAAATATCGATAAGTGGGATGCCCAAACCAAGGAGTCTAAACCCATAAAAGAGTATCCCGAATTGGGCTTGAGTATTTCTCCAGAAAATGCAAAGTATAGGTACAATTGGAATGCACCCATTATTACTTCTCCACATAACAGACAAACAATTTACCATGGTGGCAATGTGGTTTTTAAATCTACCGATGAAGGCCAAAGCTGGACCGTTATAAGTCCGGATTTGACCCGCAACGAGACCGATAAACACGGCTTGGGCGGTGGTCCTTTTACCAATGAGGCCGCCGGTGGAGAAATCTATAACACACTTACCTACCTTACAGAATCGCCCCATGAGCAAGGTGTACTTTGGGCAGGAAGCGATGATGGGCTCGTGCATTTAACCACGAATGGCGGAACCAATTGGGTCAATGTTACTCCGGAAGATAGCAAGGAAGGTATCATCAATAGTATCGAGGTTTCCCCGCATGACCCGGCAACTGCCTATATCGTACTCATGCGTTACAAGTCTATGGACCTTAGTAGTTACATCTATAAAACAAATGACTATGGAAAGACATGGACAAAAATTACCAATGGTATCAAGGGCGCGCATACCTTTACAAGAGTTGTTCGGGAAGATAAAAAAGTAAGGGGCTTGCTGTATGCAGGTACGGAAACCGGACTTTTCATCTCACTCGATGACGGATTAAACTGGCAACCTCTGCAATTGAACCTGCCAGTGACCCCGATCAATGACCTTATCATTCAAGACAATGATTTGGTAGCCGCCACCGCCGGTCGTTCGTTTTGGATTTTGGATGACTTGGGGGCCATACAAAATAGTAAATCGCCAAAACAGGCGCTTCATATCGTTAAACCAAAGGATACCTATTTATTTATTGGCGGTTCCAGTGAAAAGCCGGTACCTGGCTTGGGAAGCAATCCTAAAAGTGGGGTCACATTTGATTATTATTTGGCGCAAGCGCAAGACAGTACAGCACTAAAATTGGAAGTACTTAAAAACGGTGAGGTCTTACGTACCATCACCAACCAAAAGGACAAGGATTTTAAATCGTGGCCAGGTGGTCCTTCGAAACCTGCCGTTCTTCCTTCTAAAAAAGGATACAATCGTTTTACTTGGGATTTTAGGAGAGACCCTTTGCCCGCCATTGATAATGTCTTTGTGTTGGGTGGTCTAGAGGGCTCTACCGTAGGACCTGGAATCTATACCTTAAAACTTACTCTGGGGGATTTAAGTTCAGAAACAACAGTGAGCATTCTACCAAGGCCCAATATTGAAGGGAATGATGCGGCCTATGCAGAGCAGCAAAAGCACCTGAACACCATTGAAGAGACGGTGCTCGAAATCCATAACTCCGTAAACGCCATGCGCTCGGCTAAATCCCAATTAAAGCATTATGCGAAATTGTTGAAAACCAATCCTGCCGCGGAAGAACTTTTAAAGCAAGGCGATTCGTTGATTAAACGCATAAGCACTTGGGAAGAAAATTTAATTCAACCCAAACAGAAAACCTTTCAAGATGTCATCAATTTTGAAAACAAGCTGAACGCGCAGCTGCTGAATTTAAGGGGCTATATTGATGTAGCCGAACCAAAGGTTACCGAAGGGGCAAAAACGCGGCTTCAAGATTTATTAAGCCAATGGAGCGCCTTTAAAATAGAACACGACGCTATCGTTACAACAGAAATGAAAAACTACAACACAATGTTTGATCGTTTGGAAATTCCAGCAATTATAGTTTCCGAAGAATAAGAAAGGTGCATACACTCGTTCGCGATAAAACCTATCAAGGAGAACTGTTTTCAAGCACGAGGTTGCCCAAGGCTGAATATGAAAATTGCATTTTTGAAGGATGTGACTTTTCAAAAGGTTATTTGGACAATCAGGTGTTTTTGGAATGTGAATTTGTGGACTGTAATCTAAGCAATACAAATATCAGTAACACCACCTTCAACGACGTTCTCTTTTCACATTGTAAACTTGTTGGTATTGCCTTCAACACTTGCAATACCTTAATCATGGATATTTCCTTTAGGCATTGCAATCTAAGTTTTTCAATTTTTTGTACGCTAAAATTGGTAGGGCAACTTTTTAAGAATTGTAAGCTTAACGAAGTAGACTTTTCCAATGCCGATTTAAGTAAGGCACAGTTTGCTTCATGTGACCTAAAAAGGGCCGTTTTCTCAGAAACAAACTTGGGGAAAGCCAATTTCAGCAGTGCTATAAATTTTGATATCGATCCTGAAGACAACAAAATGACCGAAGCCATTTTTTCGAAAGATACGCTTGAAGGGCTATTACAAAAGCATCGGCTAAAATTAACTAAATAATAATTAAAAAATAGAGATGAATTCAAAACTAAAATCAAAAGTCATTAAGGTTTGTGATGATAAAATTGCGGCTAAAGGAGAAAATGTGGGGCTTTCTTTTTATGCGTTCTTCAAAAACAATAATGACTCCCCAACTCTTTTAATGGAAGTTGCCAAATGGTGGATTTTAAAGCATCGCCTGGACCATTTTGAAAAAGCTACGAAGATTAAAAAACTGGTATCTAACAGGGAATTGCTTTAAATTGAATCGTAGTTGATTTATGGTTAGGCCGCCTTACATTTAAATCGTTACTATTAAGTGAAACTATAATACCGCCAAAGTGAAAATTACCTTGTTTTTCATTATCCTCACTTGTCTCTTTATACGTTGTAGTGAGCCACAATTAACCCCTGAAGAAATTGTGAGCAACTATTATCGCGCAAGGGATGCCGCTGATTATAAAGTGTTAAAAACGGTCGTGTATGATAGCATTACCATTATTGCAGGTGATTTTGTAATGCCCTATGACCCTACTGGTTTTTATGAGGAGTTTAAATGGGATTCCGTATTTAAGCCCTCCTATACCGTTGTTGAATCAAGGGAGTTAAACAATCAGGTATTCGCCGCCGTTCGGATAAATAGCATCCGCAATGAATTTTTGAAAAATACGAACATGACGTGCAACTATAAAATCTCGTTCACCGCCGGAAAAATCTCAAGAATTGAAGAACTGGATTGTAGGGATGTGGATTGGAAAATTTGGGCAAAGGAACGGGATTCCTTAGTGGAATGGATAAGGAATACCCACCCTGAGCTTATTGGTTTTGTAAATGATATGACCATGAACGGTGCCCAGAACTATATAAAAGCCATCGAATTATACAAAACCGAAAAAAATGCTTTTTAAGCACATGACAACGAACTCCTACTTCTTTGCGTGAGAATGTATTTTCGATTATTTGCATTCACGCTAAATGAACAAAACTGTTATATACATTATGAACGAAATTCACCATACTGCCATCATTTGTTCCAATTACGAACAATCCAAATGGTTCTATATAAAAGTTCTAGGTATGCAGGTTATTCGCGAAATATTTCGTGAAGAACGAAAATCCTTTAAATTGGACTTGGCCTTAAACGGAGCATACTGTATTGAATTATTTTCATTCCCTAATCCGCCCAAGCGATTGTCGAGGCCGGAAGCTTGTGGTTTGCGCCACTTGGCATTTGAGGTGGACGACTTGGATGTCATTATAGCACATTGTCAACAAAATGGCATCGTTGCCGAAGCCATTCGCCTTGACGAATTTACGCAAAAACGCTTCACGTTTATTGCCGATCCAGATAACTTGCCCATTGAGTTTTATGAACAGTAATACGCTCACATTATAACTGGATAATTCGTACCTTGTTGTAAATAGCTAAATATGAAACTCATTCTACTGTTGGTATTTGGAACTTTCCTGGCCCAGGCCCAGAACACCCTAGCCTTTGAGGAAAATGGACAAAGCCCTAAGGCTACCTTAACAAATATAGAATGGTTGGCAGGCCATTGGCAGGGGGAGGCCTTTGGGGGTATTGCGGAAGAAATTTGGAGCCCTCCATTGGGAGGTGTTATGCTATTTTCATTTCGGTTGGTTGCAGATGGTACCGTAAGCTTTTATGAATTTGGGCATATTTTAGAAATCGACAATACCCTATTACTTCAACTCAAACATTTTGACCCGGATTTGCAGGGATGGGAAGAAAAGGACGAAACCATCGATTTTCCCTTGGTGAAAGTAGAAGCCAATCGCCTATTCTTTGATGAATTCACCATTGAACGGATATCCGATCAAGGAAATCAATATGTATGTTCTTATTGAAGAGGAAGATGGGACAACCAATGAGGTAAAATTCAATTACCATAGGCAATAGGATGAAAAAACAGTGTTTGGAATGTGGAAAGGAGGTCTTGGGCCGTATCGATAAAAAATTCTGTAACGACTATTGCCGTAATGCCTACAACAACAAGGTAAACCCTGATAGCAAAAACCTTATTCGCAATATAAATAACAGGTTACGGAAAAATTATAGGGTATTGGACAGCTATCAACTGACCGACGGTAAGACCAAAACAACAAAAACACGCTTACTCGACAAAGGTTTTGATTTTGACTATGTCACCAACCTGTACACCACAAAAAAAGGTACGACCTACTATTTCCTATACGACCTTGGGTATCTGCCTTTGGACAACGATTATTACATGATCGTTAAACGGGAATGAAAGCCCACGAGTTCCCCAGTGTGGACATTTATTTCTATGTGAAGTAGCATATTGAAAAAATAGAACTTGCATTCATAAAATAAAAAAAGACACTTAGTAGTCTTTGCGAGGCACGAAGCACTATGCAGTTTTTGGCAATCAATCGAGAGATTACTTCACCTCGTTCGTAATGACGCTTATTTCAGACTTTTTAAAAAGTGTATTTTTTAACCTGGGCAACTGTGTTCCAAATCTAAAGGAGACTTAATAAATACACCACCTTCGGCGACTATTGACCTCCTATTTCCAGTTATGGCCACTTAGCTTCAAGGCGGCAATAACGATATCCTTTCGGCTTATCTGACCTACTAAAATTCCATTTTTCATTACTGGCAGCCGTCGCCTGTTATGCTGTGCAAATATATTGGCTGCATCAAAAATTGAAATATCATGCGGAATGGTTTCCACCGTTTTGGTCATGAACTTTTCCACGCTCTTGTCCAAAATAGGCTGGTTGAAGTACCTGCTCTCAGAAATCTGTTTCATACAATCGGCTTCAGAAATAATACCTACCAAAAAACCATTATCGTCCAAAACCGGCCCTCCAGAAATATGATGCTTGGCAAATTTTTCCATAACATCCAAAATGGATTGATCTGGGGAAAAAGTGATTAACTTTGTGGTCATGTAATCGGCCACCAAAATTGGGGCCTCAAATTCTTTTTTAAATATCTTGCGAACGCCTTGAAAGCTTTTGATTCCCATAACAGTTTATTTAGAGGTTGATTACTAAAGATAACAAAAATTACGATAGTTCATAACATAAGTCGATGTACGTCATTTACTTATCACTTTTTTATGATTTTATATAAGAATTAAACAAGCATGAAAAAAACCGCAACCGTTCTAAGCTTACTATTGGTCGTTTTGTCCGTTTACTGGAGTTTTCATTCCCTTTTACCTACCTATACCCCCAATGAAATTGTTTCAGACACCTCATTTTCCACGGACAGGGCCTTAAACCATGTAAAACAAATAGCGCAAAGACCCCATGGCGTTGGCTTCCCCGGCCATCGCGATGTGCGGTCTTACATCGCTGGGGAATTGGAAGAACTGGGCCTGGAAACCTCGTTCCAAGAAGCATACACGGCCGGGGACTGGGCCAATTTGAGCAAGGCCGAAAACATTTTGGCACGTATAAAGGGAAGTGGTGATGGAAAAGCATTGGTACTCATGAGCCACTATGATAGCAGTCCACATTCCTCTTTTGGGGCAAGTGATGCCGGTAGTGGCGTGGCTACAATTTTGGAGGGAGTACGGGCTTTTTTACGGAATAACCCAAGCCCCAAAAATGATATTATCATCTTAATTTCAGATGCGGAGGAGTTGGGATTGAACGGTGCGGACCTCTTTGTGGACCAACACCCTTGGCTTGCAGATGTGGGCCTGGTACTCAACTTTGAGGCACGCGGAAGCGGCGGCCCCAGCTATATGCTTATGGAAACCAACCGTGGCAATAACCGATTGATACAGGAATTTATAAAGGCCAACCCCGCGTTTCCAGTAGCCAATTCATTGGCGTATAGTATTTATAAAATGCTACCCAATGATACGGATTTGACCGTTTTTAGGGAAAATGCCGATATTGAAGGATTTAACTTTGCTTTTATAGACGACCATTTTGATTACCATACAGCCAACGACCGTTGGGAGCGCTTAGATAAAAATACGCTGGCCCATCAAGGGAGTTACCTGATGCCCCTTTTAAACCATTTTAGTAATTCGGACCTCGGCCAATTAAAAAGCTTAAGGGATAACGTCTATTTCAATGTTCCATTTTTTAGAATGGTCACCTACCCGTTCGATTGGATTTATCCCATGCTTTTCTTGGCTATACTTTGTTTTATAGTTCTATTGATCGTTGGATTTAGAAAAAAAGTACTGAACGCAAAGGATATCCTAAAGGGGTTTCTACCCGTATTGTTCTCCTTACTGGTAAATGGCATCGTTGGTTTTTACAGCTGGTCCTTTTTAAAATGGATCTACCCTGGGTACCAGGATATTCTCCAAGGGTTCCCCTATAATGGCCATGCCTACATTATTGCCCTTGACTTATTTTCCGTCGCCATCTGCTTTTATGCCTACCATCGTTTTAGGGTCGTAAAGACAGCCAATCTATTGATCGCCCCCATCTTCATTTGGCTGGTCATTTGTGGTTTGTTATCAGTATACCTTAAAGGAGCATCCTTTTTTATCATTCCCTTGTTCAGCGTTTTGGTGGCCCTGTACATTCATATAAAACAGAAGCATCCAAACGCATTCCTCTTGGTATTCCTTGGAATTCCTGCGCTATTCATTTTTGCGCCCTTGGTTAAAATGTTCCCCGTAGGCTTGGGCCTCAAAATGTTGGTGAGTACAACGGTATTAACTACGCTGATTTTCTTCATGTTGCTTCCCTTAATTACAAGGTACCGGCAGAAAGGAGCCTTGGCATTCCTGAGCCTATTACTTTTCGCAGGCTTTATGGTTTCTGCCCATATGAACGCGGAGTTCACAAAAGAAAGCCCAAAGCCCACTAGTTTACTGTATGTTTTAAATACTGATGAGGATACCGCTTTTTGGGCCACTTATGAACATATGCTATCGGATTGGACCCAAAATTATATTTCAGAAAGTGAAATGGCCTCAAATTCATTGGCAAAGAACACGATAAGTAGCAAATATGGTTCTAATTTTACCTACACCCAAGAAGCGCCGATTAAGGCTATTCCTGCACCAACGGTAGAAGTATTAATAGACACGGTAACCGCAGGCAGCCGAAAGCTTCGGATTTGCATAACGCCTAACCGCCCAATTAATAGATTGGAAGTGTTTACGAATAAGGTCGCTATCCTAAAGGCCGATGTTAATTCCGTGCCGCTAACGGATTACTATTTGAAAAACAGAAAAGCGGGCAAATTGATGACCCATTATATAAGCGATACCCAATACACAGAATTAAATTTGGAAATTGATACGGATGCCCCTTTGGAATTGACCATTTACGAAGCCTCCAACGACTTACTGGAGAATCCCGCATTTTCAGTCCCCAAACGACCCGAAGAAAATATAGCAATGCCCTTCGTATTAAACGATGCCGTACTAACCATAAAAAAAGTAAAGTTTTGAATACAAAGGTAGGGGTGCTAGGCTGTGGTTGGTTGGGTTTACCGCTGGCCATTCATCTAAAAGATTCAGGTTACACCGTAAGCGGCACCACCACGTCGAAAGAAAAAATATCCGTATTGGCCAATAAAGGTATTTTTCCCTACACCATCAGTATTTCGGAACAAGAGATTAAAGGCCCTATAGACTCTTTTTTAAGAGCGATTTCCATCCTAATTATCAATATCCCTCCAGGTCTACGAGGTAAGGGACCGAAGGAAAGTTATGTTGCAAAAATCAAATTACTACATGCTGCAATCAAAAAGGCAAAGCTAAAAAAAATCATATTCGTAAGTAGCACGTCCGTATATGGTGATGCAGAAGGCATCGTAACCGAAGAAACATCTCCTAAGCCTAGCACGGCATCTGGCACCCAATTATTACAGTGTGAAAACCTCTTCAGGACTGACACTGCGCTCAAAGCTACAATCCTTCGCTTTGGTGGTCTAATAGGTCCGGATAGGCACCCCATAAATCAACTAAGTGGAAGAAAAAATCTTGATGGGGGCAGTGCTCCAATAAACCTTATACACCAAAACGATTGCATCGGTATAATTACGGCTATAATCGAAAACGGCCATTGGAATAGTACACTCAACGGGGTGTATCCAAACCATCCAACAAAACAGCGCTACTATACAAATGAAGCCCTTAAACGAAATGTAGCACCGCCCGAGTATACCTTAACGCATAACAAAAACCATAAAGTAATCGCAACATGTAATCCGTTTCTTATTAATTCATACGAATTTTTGACCCCTATAAACTAATTGTTCACCACAGAAATTTGGTAGTTCACAACAAAAAGCCTGAACAATCGTTAAATATATATTTGATTTTCAGCTACTTATCGATGTAATACATACCTTTACAGTACATATAAAACCGTAAATGTCATGGAAAAGTCAAAAGTAAGGGAGAGGGTTTTCGTGGAATTAGAGAAACTCATTTCCCAAAGTTGTAAGAATCCAACGGGTTCTAAAAAGTACCAACAGTTACATATTGCACTACTCAAAAAGTATTATAATGCAACCAATGTATCTATAGATTATCACCGCCATAGAATACAATTGGAAGTGATACAGGATGAAAGCGTATTCGACCCTAAAAAGGTAAATACCTATCTCCCTACGATTTACACCAATCTATTGTTTAAAAATTTATGTGATTTTCTAAGTTCTTGTTTGGAAAAGGACCATAAAAGTGTTGGTTTCTACGCCCACTTGTTATCTGCGTTTGGAAAAACCAAAGCCAACTTAGAACTGGTATAGTATTAAAAAATTGATTTTGAAAGGCGCTTTTTAAGCGCCTTTTTCATTTTCGGACATTTAAGGCTTTCCTTAACAGGATCATACAGAATATTTTAATAGTTTAGCGCACTTTAAAAAAGAACCAATACAATGAGAAAAACAGTAGGTATACTGGTACTGGCCGTTTTATTTTCGGCCAGTTTCGGATTTTCACAGACAAAATCAGAATTACAAAAACATTACGAGGAATTTTACGACCAAATGCGGTTACAAGGGGATGTAGATGGTGTCATCAATGCCCTTACGCACTTAAACGTACTATCACCTTCTAAAGAACGTATGGATACCTTGGCCTACATCTATGCGAACGACAATCAACATTTACAGGCATTGAATACGATTGGAATCGATAAAATCGATACCGATTCTGATTTAGCCGTTCAGGTGAAGGCCATTTCCCTAAAGGCCTTAAATCAACCAAAAAGGGCCTTAGAACAATTTGAAATATTGAATACTAGGGAACCTAACCCCTACCTAGCCTATGAATTGGCGGATTTAAAAGTACAATTGGGCGAAAATGCAGAAGCAATGAAGAATGTGGAGTACGGTATCGCCAACGCCACGGATGATATGAAATATGCTTTCTACGAGCGTCAGCAGCCCTACGAAGTTCCTCTAAAAGCGGCATTTTTGCACATTAAAGGGCTAATTCAATATAATATGGACAAGAACAATATTGATGCTGCCCTTGCTACCATAGAATCCGCTCTGCAAATAGACCCAAATTTTAATTTGGCAAGTTTAAGCAAACAGGCCTTGACCTCAAGAAAAGAGGCACCTGCAGAAAAGAAACAGTAAGCACAGTAAGTGCTGCTTACGTAGAGGAGCCCTACTAACAAGTGTTTTTTCTTCCTTGCCCAGTTTAAGGTCAGCTGTAACTACCCAACTGTAACTTGATGGACATTAGGAAAAAAGTCGCTTTTTGTTGGGGCTCTTTTAGTTTTTTTTCAATTCATTCAAAAACAGGCTGTCCTTCTCCGCTTTTAGCTGAACGAGTGCCGCAACGTTTTCATTGGGGACTACAATGGAAAGTACGTAATGTGCAATTTTCCACGTTCCTTCCTCTTTTCTGAGCACCCCAGAGCCCCGGCAAATTTTCATTTGGGTGTCCAACAGCTCATCGAACCAAGCTATTTCGGAAGATTCGTTACTATAGATATTACGTTCCACAGCGGTAAAATTCCAGGCCTTACCCTTATCAAAATGAGGCTTTGCATACTGCATGAATTCTGAGCGTTGCCAGTTTTCACGCGCATCAGTACCAATAAAAACGGCATCTTTGGTCATCAAATCGAAATAGGCGTCAAAATTGGCCGTGCCGGCAGCGGTGTGCCAGGCATCCAATGTTTGCGCAATTCCTTTTTTCTCGGTTTCCTGTCCAGAGAGTAGCGTTCCTATAAAAAAGAGCAAAAGACTAATTTGTTTCATTGACGCGTAATTCTTCGGGCAGCGTATTGTTCACCACCACATTAAACTGATTTCTAAGGTCATTGAAAGCCTCAATCATTTCCAATATCGACTCTTTCGGATTTTGACGGTACTCCAAGTCTCCCTTTGTTTTCAAAATAAAGGTCTTGAACACTTTTTGGCGTCCCTTTATTTGGGGAATATCAAAAGTGGCCGGGTACGCCCCTTCTTCCATTTTTTTTTGATTTTCAACAAGCTCCTCAACGATCAAAACAAAATCCTCCCTAAATTCTGAGGTATAGATTTTATCAAAACTACGCTCCAACACGGCGTACTCTTTCCAGGTATCTAAAATGGACTGCGCTTTGGGGTCGACCCTTACTTTTTGCGGAAGGCTTTCGGTAATGATTTCCCAACCCGGTTCCTGAACCTTCGCCGTATCGGAAACCTTATCCCTACAAGAAAAGAATACCCCGAACAGGATTAGAAAAGTAATTATTTTAGGCATAAGCGAATGTACAAATTTTAAGAAAAGGTATCTTTATCCACCAATTCATTTAACGCTTAAATAAATGCCAAAATACATATTGATTATAGGGGCCTGCGGACAGATCGGAACCGAACTTACCTTTACACTTCGAAAAAATTATGGAAACGACCATGTAATCGCCAGTGATATACGGGAAGGAAATGAAGAATTGATGCAAACCGGTCCTTTTGAGATTTTAGACGCTACAAATTATGATGCCTTAGAGGAAGTCATTGCTTATTATGATATCAATGAAGTGTACCTCATGGCAGCCATGTTAAGCGCTACAGCAGAAAAATTTCCAATGCGTGCGTGGAACCTGAATATGAATACCTTATTCAACGTACTTAATTTGGCAAAGGAGAAAAAAATAGAAAAGGTATTCTGGCCCTCCAGTATTGCAGTTTTTGGGCCAACGACCCCAAAGGACGACACCCCCCAACATACCGTTATGGAACCCAGCACGGTCTATGGCATCAGTAAACAATCTGGGGAACGTTGGTGCGAATATTATTTCAACAAATTTAATGTGGACGTGCGCAGTATCCGCTATCCCGGTTTGATCAGTTATAAAACAATGCCCGGTGGCGGTACTACGGACTATGCCGTTGAAATATACCACGAGGCCCTTTCAAAGGGGAGCTATACCTGTTTTCTTAAGGAGGATACCCGTTTACCTATGATGTTTATGGACGATGCCATACGGGCCACCCTGCAAATCATGGAGGCTCCTGCGGAGCAAATTAAGGAGCGTTCATCCTACAATTTGGAAGCCATGAGTTTTACCCCACTGGAAATGGCCGCGAGTATTAAGGCGGTACTACCAGATTTTAGTATTTCCTATGCCCCGGATTTTAGGCAGGCCATTGCCGATTCCTGGCCGAGCAGTATCGACGATTCCAATGCACGCAAGGACTGGAATTGGGACTCAAAATTTGATCCGAAAAAAC